>CAWHCQ010000035.1:0-126367 GCA_963827755.1 uncultured Gammaproteobacteria bacterium | reverse complement strand
CTGCATCAGTCGTGCACGAAGTCGAGATAGCGGAGAATATCCAGGTATCCGAGTTGGCCAGGAAGATGTCCGTCAAGGCGGCAGAAATCATCAAGGTTTTAATGAAGCTGGGTGTCATGGCCACGATTAACCAGGTGCTGGACCAGGATACTGCAACGCTGGTCGTGGAAGAAATGGGCCACGTAGCCAAGGCGGTTGATGAAAACGCACTCGAGGCAGAGCTTAAGCTGCAGGTGGCAGAGGTTTCCGGCGACAGATTGCCGCGGCCCCCGGTGGTCACGATCATGGGACATGTCGACCATGGCAAGACCTCTCTGCTGGATTACATCCGGCGTACCAAGGTGGCCGACAGTGAAGCCGGCGGTATAACCCAGCACATCGGCGCCTACCACGTGGAAACATCAAAGGGGATGATCAGTTTTCTCGACACGCCGGGACACGCCGCCTTTACGGCGATGCGCTCGCGCGGTGCCGGCGTGACCGATATCGTCATCCTCGTGATCGCCGCTGACGATGGCGTGAAACCGCAGACAAAGGAAGCCATCCAGCATGCCAGGGCGGCCGATGTTCCCCTGCTGATTGCAGTCAACAAGATGGACAAGCCGGGTGCTGATGCCGAGAAGGTGAAGACCGAACTGGCGGCACTCCAGGTCGTCCCGGAAGACTGGGGTGGCGATACGATGTTCGTGCCGGTGTCTGCAAAAACCGGTGACGGCGTGGATGACCTGCTCGATGCCGTCTTGTTGCAGGCCGAAGTCCTTGAACTGACGGCGGTCTACGATTGTCCGGCGACCGGCATCGTGGTCGAGTCGAGTCTCGACAAGGGTCGTGGTGCAGTGGCCACCGTGCTGGTACAGAACGGCATTCTCAGGAAAGGCGACCTGCTGCTGACCGGTGAAGAGTATGGCCGGGTGCGCGCCATGTTCGACGAGAATGGCAAGCAAATCAGCGAGGCCGGCCCGTCCATGCCTGCCATGGTGCTGGGCCTGTCTTCAGTGCCGAACGCCGGTGACGACGTGATCGTCGTTGCCAATGAACGCAAGGCCCGCGAACTGGCTGAACAGCGCAAGGAAAAGGCGCGCGCCAGGCGGCTGGAATCCCAGCAACAGGCACGCCTCGAGGATGTTTTCTCGGCGGCGGCGGAAGGCAGGGTGCCAACGGTAAATGTCGTGCTGAAGGCCGATGTGCAGGGCAGTGCGGAAGCACTGAGTAATGCCCTGGTCAACCTGACCGCCGAACAACCGGACGTCAAGGTCAAGGTTATTTCCAGCGGTGTCGGCGGCATCAACGAGTCTGATGCAAGCCTTGCGATCGCTTCGAATGCAATCATTATCGGTTTTAACGTGCGTGCCGATACGTCCTCGAAGCAGATGGTCGAGGAAAACAATGTTGATCTCAGGTATTACAGCGTCATCTACAATGCGATTGATGACGTCAAGGCCGCCGCCAGCGGCATGATGGCGCCGGAAACCCGGGAAGACATTATCGGCATGGCCGAGGTCAAGGAAGTCTTCGTCTCACGCAAGCTTGGCGATATTGCCGGCTGTATTGTCCTTGACGGGGTGGTGCGCCGCAGTTCGCCGATTCGCGTGCTGCGCGACAATGTCGTGATCTACGAAGGCGAACTCGAATCCCTGCGGCGTTTCAAGGATGACGTCAATGAGGTCAGGGCCGGCACCGAATGCGGTATTGGCGTGAAAAACTACAGCGTGCAGGCCGGTGACCAGATCGAGGTATTTGAACGCGTCGAGGTGGCACGTTCCCTGTAGCACAACAGGGGTGAGCCCCTTTTGTTGCGATACCGGCAGCTATTCCCCTATGCAACTGTTTTGCAATAAACAGGCCTGTCCCTGGATGGCGCCCTGATGCCGAAAGAGTATCCAAGAACGCGTCGTGTCGGCGAGCAAATCCAGCGTGAACTGGCGGCATTGATACATGATGAACTGAAGGACCCGAGGCTCGGCATGGTCAGTATCTCGTCAGTCCAGGTATCGCGCGACCTGGGCCATGCAAAAGTACATGTCTCGGTGCTTGGTAATGAGGAGCAGACCAGGGGCTCCCTCGAAGTGCTGAACCATGCGGCGGGTTTCCTGCGCCACAAGCTTGGCAAGCTCATGCATATACGGGTGATACCGGCCTTGCGCTTCTACCACGACCGTTCACTGGAAGAGGGCGCGCGAATCGGGGCACTGATTAACGAGGCGATCGCCAGTGACAAGGAAAATTCCAGTGATGATGAGTAGTTTTTTCTCCAGCGGAACTGTCAGCCAGCATGGCTAGACGCAAACGCAACAGCCACCTGCGGCCCGTCAATGGCATTTTGCTGCTCGACAAGCCGGCCGGGATAACATCCAATGCCGCGCTGCAGATGGTGAAGAAGTTGTACCGCGCTCGCAAGGCGGGGCATACCGGCAGTCTCGACCCGCTGGCCACCGGTTTGCTGCCGATCTGCTTTGGCGAGGCGACCAAGATTTCGGGCTTCCTGCTGGATGCCGACAAGGACTACCTGGTCACCTGCAAGCTGGGCGAGCGCACCAGCACGGGCGACGCTGAAGGCGAGGTGCAACAGCGGCGCCCGGCGGAGGGTGTCACCGAGAGGCTGGTGCGCAAGGCCATGCAGGGATTCATTGGCGACATCGAGCAGATTCCGCCGATGTATTCTGCCCTGAAACACAAGGGTGAGCGCCTCTACAAGCTGGCACGCCAGGGCGTTGAAGTGGAGCGCGAGCCCCGCCCGGTGACGATTTTCGAAATGGAGCTGACGGACTTCAGCCTGCCCGAGGCGACCTTCCGGGTGCATTGCTCCAAGGGGACCTACGTGCGCACCCTGATAGAGGATATGGGTGAGGTTCTCGGTTGTGGTGCACACGTGATCGGGCTGCGCCGCCTCGGGGTAGGCCCGTTTGACAGCAGCGGCATGATTCAGCCGGACGCCCTGCAGGCGCTGGCCGCTGAAGGCATGGCCGGGCTGGCCGCGATGGACGGGCTGCTGCTGCCGCTGGAGCGTGGCCTGGCCCATTGGCCGGATGTGAGGCTCAGCGGGGACGCGGCTTTTTACCTGCGCCAGGGCCAGCCGGTGCTGGTGCCGAATGCGCCCACCGACGGCTGGGTGCGGATCTACGAGGGTGATTCGCGCTTTATGGGCATGGGCGAAATCCTCGATGATGGCCGGGTGGCCCCGCGCCGGCTGATGACGGCCCGCTAGTGGCGGTGATAGCCTGCTGCAGAGCTTGTGGCGAGCCTGAACCCCGGTTAAAATACCGGGCTCTAAAGAATTTATATGCATATCCAGGAGTTTTTTCATGGCTTTGAATGCCGAACAAAAAAGCGAGATCGTAAAGAAGCACCAGCGCGCTGCTGCTGACACCGGCTCGCCCGAAGTACAGATTGCCCTGCTGACCGGAAACATTGCAGCACTGACCAGTCACTTTGCAGCACACAAGGCAGATCATCATTCCCGCAGGGGACTCCTGCGCATGGTCAACTCGCGTCGCAAGCTGCTCGATTACCTGAAGGGTAAAGACAGCACGCGCTACCAGGACCTGATCAGCAAGCTTGGTCTGCGTCGTTAATTCATCACTTCTTGCCGGCATAACCTGCCACCTTTTTCAGACGAGGAAATACACCCGTGAGTGCAATCAAGAAATCCTTTCAGTACGGTGACCAGACGGTCACGCTCGAGACCGGGGAAATTGCCCGCCAGTGTAGTGCAGTTATCGTTAGCATAGGTGATACCAAGGTGCTCGCTACCGTTGTCGGTAACAAGCATCCGATGGAAGGACGCGACTTCTTCCCGATGACGGTTGATTACCAGGAAAAGGGTTACGCGGCCGGCCAGATACCCGGCAACTTTTTCCGTCGTGAAGGTCGTCCAAGCGAACCCGAGACACTGATGTGCCGTTTGATTGACCGGCCCTTGCGTCCACTGTTTCCGAAGGGCTTCACCCATGAAGTACAGGTCATCCTTACGGTGATCTCCTACGACCCGCAGATTCAACCCGATATCGCCGCATTGATCGGCGCCTCTGCCGCCATGTCCATATCAGGTCTGCCATTCTCGGGACCGGTGGGTGCGGCCCGCGTCGGTTACATCGACGGCAACTACGTGCTCAACCCGACGACCGAGCAGCTGGAGGTATCGAAACTCGACCTGGTCGTTGCCGGTACCGAGAGCGCCGTGCTGATGGTGGAGTCCGAGGCGAAGGAACTGCCGGAAGATGTCATGCTCGGTTCCGTACTGTTTGGACACGAGCAGCAGCAGGTCGTCATCAAGGCTATCAGGGAGCTGGCCGCCGAAGTGAACACGCCGCCGATGGAATGGACGGCGCCGCAGGAGAACACGACACTGGCCGAGGCCGTCGAGAAGGAAGGCGCCGCGGCCATTGCAGCCGCCTACAAGGTGGCCGACAAGCAGGACCGTTATACCCTGCTGAGCACGGTGCGTGCAGAGATCGTTGACAAGCTGACTGACGATGCCGGCGGCGGTTTCTCCGTAGAAGAAGTCAAGGGCGCAATCGGCAAGCTCGAGAAGAAAACCGTGCGCAGCCGCATCCTCTCCGGTGAGGCCCGCATCGACGGACGCGATACCAGTACCGTGCGTCCCATCAGCATCCGCATGGGCGTGTTGCCGCGTGCCCACGGTTCGGCACTGTTTACCCGTGGCGAGACCCAGGCGCTGGTGGTGACCACGCTGGGTACCGAGCGTGACGCGCAGCTGATCGATGCGCTCTCCGGTACCACCAAGGAACAGTTCATGCTGCACTACAATTTCCCGCCATACTGCGTCGGGGAAACCGGCCGTGTCGGTGGCACCAAGCGCCGCGAAGTCGGGCACGGCAAGCTCGCCAAGCGCGGTGTTGCCGCCGTGATGCCGCCGAAGGACAGCTTTCCCTACACCATCCGCATTGTTTCGGAAATCACCGAATCCAACGGCTCCAGTTCCATGGCCAGCGTCTGCGGCAGCAGCCTGTCGATGATGGATGCCGGCGTGCCGGTCACCGGTGCGGTTGCCGGTGTCGCCATGGGCCTCATCAAGGAAGGTGACAGCTATGCCGTGCTCACCGACATCCTCGGTGACGAGGACCACCTCGGCGATATGGATTTCAAGGTAGCCGGCACCGGTAACGGTGTGACCGCGCTGCAGATGGATATCAAGATCCAGGGTATTACCGGGGAGATCATGGAGAAGGCGCTCGCCCAGGCGAACCAGGGCCGCATGCATATCCTCAGTGAGATGTCCCGGGCCATCAGTGCGCCGCGTGAAGAGGTGTCCGATTACGCGCCGCGTTACATCACCATGAAGATCAATCCCGACAAGATCCGCGACGTCATCGGCAAGGGCGGTGCAACCATCCGTGCCATCCAGGATGAAACCGGTGCCAATATCGACATCGATGATACCGGCACTATCAAGATTTCATCCGTTGACCTCGACGCCGGCAACGAGGCGCGCCGCCGCATCGAGCAGATCACCGCCGACGTCGAAGTCGGCACCATCTACGACGGCAAGGTCGCCAAGCTCATGGACTTCGGCGCCTTCGTCACCATCCTGCCGGGCAAGGACGGCCTGGTGCACATCTCGCAGATCTGCGAAGAGCGCGTGCGAGAATGTCAGTGACAAGCTCTCCGAGGGCGACCTGGTCAAGGTCAAGGTGCTGGAAGTCGACAAGCAGGGCCGCATCCGCCTGAGCATGAAGGCTGTCGGCGAGGGCTAGCCGGTACAAGGCACAGGCAGTACAAAAAAGGGGCCTGCAGGCCCTTTTTTTGTGGCGGCTGATAAATGCGCACCGGCATTTTTTCCTTGCACGGGCAATAGACGCAACCCTGTCAAGCAAGTTCTATTCGACACCGGACCCCTTTCTTGTGATACATAGCTGGAGAGACTTGTGACCAATAACGATATCTTGCGCCGTATTCGCTATAGCTTCGAGTTCGACGACTCGAAGATGATTGCGATCTTCGGCCTGGCGGATTACCCGGTCACGCGGGAGCAGGTCAGCGCCTGGCTGAAAAAAGACGCTGATCCCGCGTTTCGAAAATGCAGCGACGTTCAGCTGGCGAGTTTTCTCAATGGCCTGATTATCGACCGCCGCGGAAAAAAGGAAGGGGCGCAGCCGGAGCCCGAGCAGCATCTGACTAATAATATCGTTTTCAGGAAGCTGAAAATAGGACTGGACCTGAAGGCCGAGGATGTACTGGAGATACTGGCATTGAGCGACATGCGTATCAGCAAGCACGAGTTAAGCGCGCTGTTTCGCAAGCCGGGTCACAAGCACTTTCGTGAATGCAATGACCAGATCCTGCGTAATTTCCTGAACGGCATGCAGCTTAAATACCGCGGCTTATAAACAGGCAGCCGGGTCGCGTCTCCCGGGCCTGATCGGGCCATGACATGTATCCTCCCTGGATGTTCCGAATGAAAAAATATTACACAATGGCAGCCATTGCGCTCCTGCTTTTCGCAGCCTGCGCAAGCGTGAGCGGAAAAAACGGGAAGCTGGTGATCGGCCCCGTCGTCGGGGTATATATAAAGGAAGGTGGTCTGTATTTCTCGGCCCGTGTCGATACCGGTGCGGAAACATCGTCCATCAATGCCGGGGATATAAGGTTCTCCAATGGACAGGTGGAGTATTCCATCGTCAACGAGAGCGGCAAGGCGTCCAGGCTGACATCGAGGGTAGTCAGGGAATCGACGGTCAAGAATGCGGAGTCCAGAGAAAAAAGATACTACGTCTACCTGACGATCACGTATATGGGGCTTGAAAAAAAGACCCTGGTGAACCTGAATCACCGGGGAGATTCCAGGTATAAATTGTTGCTTGGCCGGAACTGGCTGTCGGGCAGTTACCTCGTGGACGTCGACAGGTAATTTAGGTAGTGGCTCAGTTTGACGCCGGGCTGTGTGGCCGAATGAATTCGGCCCTACAAAAAAGCGCTGTAGTAGGGCCGAATTCATTCGGCCTTGCTCAAATTGAGCCACTACCGTAATTTACATGGCAGCGAATTGTTTTCCTGCTTATAGTAAAAAAACGTTTTTGTACCTTCCCGGTACCCAACACTGGAGTGAACCCTGATGAACAGTAAAGACGCCTACCTTGAAAAAGCCGCGGCCAAGATCGAAGAATATTCAGCCAGGCTCGAGCTCCTCAAGGCGAAGGCCGGGGTAGAAGTCGCCAACCGGAAAATCAGCGCGCAGGAACAGATTGTCAAGCTCGAGGCGTCTCTCGAACACGCAAAATCACGGCTCGCGGAGCTCTCCGATGCCGCCGAGGACGGCTGGGAAGAGTTGTCAGAGAGGTTTGACGAACTGGCGGACGATCTCGGGGCGTCTTTCAGGAAGTTCTTTGCAAAACACGAATAACAGGCACCCGCACAAGGCCGGTAATCTGCGTGGCAGCATCGCCTGGAAAGCCGCGCCAGCCGTGCTTCTGCGCAACTGAACCGTGTTGAATCTGGTTTACCTGGCACTGGGTCTGGCCCTGCTCACCCTGGGGGGCGAGGCGTTGATACGCGGCGCCCTCGGCGCCGCCCGGCGCTTCGGGGTTTCTCCGTTACTCAGCGGGCTGGTGATTGTTGGCTTTGGTACCTCGGCACCCGAACTCGTGGTCTCTGTCGAAGCGGCGCTTGCCAGCCAGCCGGACATTGCCATCGGCAACGTCGTCGGCAGCAATATCGCGAACATCCTGCTGATCCTCGGAATCTGCGCCCTGATTACACCGCTGGCCGTCAGGCCGCTGGCGCTGCGCCGCGATGCCGTCACGGTGGTGGCCGCCAGCGTGCTGTTTATCATCCTCGCCAGCGCAGGCGAGCTGTCGATGTTCGACGCCCTGATTCTGTTGTTGTGCCTGGGCACGTACCTGGTATGGGCCTACTGGAGCGAACGCTACCAGGCCGAACCGGCCGCCGAGGTTCACCGCGCCGAGGCAGAGGAACTGACCCTGGTGCCGAAGCCGCTTGTCGTCACTGTGCTGGTGCTGGTAACCGGCCTGCTGCTGTTGATTGGCGGTTCGCACGTGCTGATAAAAGGGGCGGTGGGACTTGCTGATAGCCTTGGCGTCCCGCAGGCGCTGATCGGTTTGACGGTGGTCGCGGTGGGTACGTCCCTGCCTGAATTCGCAATCTCCGTGATTGCCGCGCTGCGCCGGCATGCGGACGTGGCGGTGGGTAATATTCTCGGCAGTAATATCTTCAACCTGCTCGGCATCCTGGGTGTGTCCGCGCTGCTTCAGCCGCTGCCGATTCACGCGCGCATCCTGCAATACGATCAATGGTGCATGCTGGGTGCTGCCCTGCTGCTGTTGCTGTTCCTGTACTCGGGGCGATGCCTGAGCCGGGTTGAAGGCATACTGCTGCTGGCCGCTTATGGCTGCTATATCGGTCTGGGCCTTGCCATGTTCGCTGGCTAGCCCCGCTTCATATCCAGTGCCTGACGCGAAACAGGATCAGCAGGCCGATAGCCAGGCCCGCCATGCCGCCCAGGGCGACGAAATAGGCGTAGTGCAGTTTCAGTTCGGGCATGTTTTCGAAGTTCATGCCGAAGATGCCGGCCACCAGTGTCAGCGGCAGGAAGATCGCGGACAGCACCGTCAACACGCGCACGATTTCGTTGGTGCGGTGGGCGACGGCGGAGAAGTGCATCTGCACCAGTGATTCGACTTCCGTACCCTGGTGAGTGGCGAAATTCTGCACCCGGCGGATATGTTCGACCAGGTCGTTGATGCGAATCGACAGATGTTCGCTCATGGCGATGTCGGTATTTTCGCGCCACAGGCTGACGGCATCTTCCTGGCCTTCACACAACAGTTCCAGGACGCGCAGCTGGCTGCGGTGGTGCATCAGCGCGAGCCAGTCGTTGAAGGGATGTGACGGATCCAGCAGGTCCCGGCTCCAGTCCACCAGTTGCTGCGCCAGCGGCTCGCGGATGGCGAGAAAGCGATCGATCATGGTGTTGAGGATGATGTGCAACAGGCCTACCGGCGTTTGCGGAATGCGCCCTTCATTCATCAGCATGCGGGTTTTAACCGCCGTGATCGAGCGGCTGTCCGGGGGGCGGACCGTTACCAGCAAGCGATCGAAGAGAAAGAACGTGGTCGGCCGGCTGGTAAAACTTTCTTCGGCGATCTCCGGCGCCAGGCCGCGGAAGATGAGCATTTCATAATCGCTGGTGCTGTCGAAGAAGGATGGATGGGTTGCGTTCAGACCGTCTTTGACATGACCTTCATGGAGTCTGATACCCGGTCAGGCGTTCGATATCCGCCGCCCACGGGGCGTCGTCCCCGCGTTCATAGTCGAGCCACAGGTAACCCTTCTCCGGCAGGCGCTCGATGGATTCCTTCTGCGCAAATCCGCGTTCGACGTGTAATAAAAGTATTTCCATGGGTTTCTCCGCGCGCCAACCGTTTGCTTGCTGATCACTGCCGATGTACGTGGTGCGATCCGCTGCGGGTCAATGACACGGCGCCCCCGATTTTGCGTTGCATGATGCTAGTCCATGAGTGCGATAAAAGACTGCCTGTGCATGGCACGGGTTCTGTCAGTCACGACCGCAACTAACCCAATAGTATAGTCATTTGCAAGCCACTCCAAGTCGTGGATGCTATGGATACCGGTTTCGGATATCCTCTCTGCCGGGATATGCGGCAGGCCGAAGCAGCGCATGCCGGGGAGATGTTCACGGAGACAGGCCAGCCAACACGCGCGACTGCAGGAACCGGGGCAGGGCGCTTGAACGAACCAGGAAAGATACCATGGATACATTGCTATCAAGACACTGGCATCATCTGCCGCGGGATGAAATCGCAACCCTGCTGGAGTCGGACGCCGCCAGGGGGCTCGACACCTTCGAGGTTGCGCACCGGCAGGCGCACTTCGGGCCGAACCGGCTGACGCTGAAGAAAGGTAAAAGCCCGCTGGTATTGTTTCTGCAGCAATTCCATCAGCCGCTTGTCTACATCCTGCTGGGCGCGGCGGCGATCACGTTTGCACTGCAGGAATGGGTCGACAGCGGCGTTATTTTCGCCGTCGTGCTGGTCAATGCCATTATCGGTTTCATCCAGGAATCCAAAGCCCTGAAGGCCATCGATGCGCTGGCGCGCGCCATGGAGGGGTCGGCGATCGTTGTCAGGGCCGGCAAAAAGGAAAAAATCCCGGCCTTCGAACTGGTCCCCGGGGATCTTGTCCTGCTGCAGTCCGGGGACAAGGTCCCTGCGGACCTGCGCCTGTTGCGTACTCGGGAACTGCAGATCGATGAGTCGGCACTGACCGGCGAGTCCGTGCCGGTGCAGAAGCAGCCCGAACACCTGCCCGAGAAGATGCTGCTGGCCGACCGCAGCAACATGGCCTATTCATCCACCCTGGTGACCTACGGTACGGCTGCAGGGATCGTCGTCGCGACAGGCGACGGCACGGAGATCGGACAGATCCACGCACTGATTGCCAGTGCCGCCACCCTGGCGACGCCGCTGACGAAAAAAATCACGCACTTCAGCGGCATTCTGCTCTGGGTCATCCTGGGTCTGGCCGGCCTCACTCTGCTGGCAGGCTGGTTTCACGGAGTACCTCTGCTGGATAACTTCATGGCAGCGGTGGCGCTGGCCGTCGGTGCGATACCGGAGGGACTGCCTGCGGCGATGACCATCATGCTGGCGATCGGCGTGGGCAAGATGGCGCAGCGGCACGCCATCATCCGCCGCATGCCTGCTGTAGAAACCCTGGGCAGTACCACCGTCATCTGTTCCGACAAGACGGGAACCCTGACGCAGAACCAGATGACGGTACAGGAGCTCTGTGCAGGTGGCGAGTGTTACGAGTTTTCCGGCGTGGGGTATGCGCCACAGGGAGCGGTTCACCTTGACGAGTCGGTGATTGACCCGCAGGCACACCCTGCCCTGGTGGAGTGCCTGCGGGCGGGCCTGTTATGCAATGACTCAAGTCTGATTAACAAGGGTGAACAGTGGGGTATTGAAGGTGATCCAACAGAAGCCGCACTGATCACGGCTGCTGCCAAGGCCGGGCTTTCACGCGAGGCGCTCGAGCAGGAGCTTCCGCGCATCGATACGTTGCCGTTTGAATCCCAGCATCAATACATGGCGACACTGCATGCTGCATCAACGGGAGCAGCACCCGTCATTTATATGAAGGGTTCTGTTGAAAGCGTGCTGTCACGCTGTCGCGATGCCCTGGGGGCGGGCACCGAATCCGTGCCGTTTGACCCGGCAATTGTCCACGCGGAAGTCGAGGAGATGGCCGCCAGGGGATTGCGTGTGCTGGCGTTTGCCCGCAAGTCGCCCGCCGGCACCGGGCAGTCGGTGACGCATGCCGACGTCGCCGAAGGTCTCACCTTTCTCGGCCTGCAGGCAATGATGGATCCACCACGGCCGGAAGCGATCGCGGCCGTGCGTGCCTGCCAGAAAGCCGGTATTCAGGTGAAGATGATAACCGGCGACCACATGGCGACGGCTGCGGCGATCGCTCACCAGATCGGTTTGAAGGCTGCAGGAAGTGATCCGGAGAGTTTTGCCATCAACGGTCACATACTCGCGCAAATGCCCGACCATGAACTGGTCGATGTGGCCCAGCGGGCGGCGGTGTTTGCACGGGTCTCACCCGAACAAAAGCTGCGCCTGGTGGAGGCGCTGCAGGCCGCGGGCCACGTGGTGGCGATGACCGGCGATGGCGTCAACGATGCACCCGCGCTCAAGCAGGCGGATATCGGTGTCGCCATGGGTGTGGGCGGCACCGAAGTGGCGAAGGAGGCGGCGGACATGGTGCTCACCGACGACAACTTCGCAACCATCGAGGCGGCCGTCGAGGAAGGCCGGGCGGTGTTCGATAACCTCATTAAATTCATCACCTGGACCCTGCCGACCAACCTCGGCGAGGGGCTGGTGATCCTGGTTGCCGTGTTTGCCGGCATTGATCTGCCGATTACACCGGTACAAATCCTGTGGATCAACATGACAACGGCGGTGTTGCTCGGTTTGATGCTGGCCTTCGAGGGCAAGGAGCCGGGAATCATGGAACGTCCGCCGCGCAGCCCCGGGATGCCGGTGCTCACCCGGGAGCTCGGTTTTCGTGTCGGGCTTGTCAGCCTGATGCTGCTGGTCGGCGCCTTCGGTCTGTTCGAGTGGGCCTCGCAGCAGGGCAGGGGTATCGAGACGGCGCGCACCATTGCCGTCAACATGTTCGTCTTCGGTGAACTCTTCTACCTGTTCAACTGCCGCTCGCTGCGCTACTCGATGTTCCGGCTGGGCGTTTTTTCGAACCGCTGGCTCGTCCTCGGTGCGGCCGGAATGATCCTGCTGCAGCTTCTGTTCACCTACGCCCCGGTAATGAACCGCCTGTTCGGCACGGCCCCGATCGGTATGTCCGACTGGATGTGGATCCTGGGCGGCGGGCTGATGATCTACACGGTCGTCGGCTTCGAGAAGCGGCTGCGGCGACGCGTCGCCGCCGGCCTGGGCGGGAGGTCGGGCCATGCTTGATGCCCATCCTGTTCGGAACCGCTATTGCCCAGGTGCTGCGCCAGTGCGGCCACCGGGTAATCGGTATCGATCACAATCCGGAGCTGGTGCGCTCGGGCGACGCGATGAAACATCCGGTCATGTACGGCGATGCCGAAGATCCGGATTTTATAGCGTCGCTGCCCTATACTCGCGCCAGATGGATTGTCAGCACAGTGCACGAGATTCACTCAGCCAGGCGCTTACCCACGGTTTGCGGAACGTGGGCTATACAGTCGAATTGCCGTAACGGCGCATGGCCCCGCCGAGGTTACCAGACCGCAGCAGGCAGGCGGGCCGAGAAGCCGGCACAGATAAACCCGGGTTGTGCTTATGGACGAGATGATTGAAAACATGAACGTGTCGACCATATTGTCGCGGGCCCTGGTGTTCACCCTGATCTGGTGGATACTCGCCGCCGGTGACGCAGCCTCCTGGTGGATCGGTGTGCCGGCAATAGCTGCTTGCGCTGTCTGCCAGTGTCGCGCTGCTGCCGTCGACAGCGTTTGCCTGGTATCCGCTGCTCAGGTTCGTACCCTTTTTTTTCACGCGCTCCCTGCTTGGGGGCGCGGACGTGGCCTGGCGCGCGCTGCATCCCGGCATGCCGATTGCGCCGGATATTATCAGCTACAGGGTGCGGCTGCCGCCGGGCTCTGCCACGGGTTTTCCTGGCCAACACGATCAGCCTGTTGCCGGGCACCTTGAGTGCCGAAATCGGCGCGACGTTTCTGAAAGTGCACGTGCTCGATGCACGCCAGGACTTCCTGCCGGAGATAGAGGTGGTCGAGCAGGGTATCGCCGCGATGTTCGGCACTGTCCTGCCTGCACCCTCAAGAGGAGAGTGAAATGAAGCGATTCAACGATATTCTTTGTGTGGTGGAGTCCGGAAAGAACTCCGGGGTTGCGCTTGAGCGTGCCGTCTCGCTGGCGGAGAACAACCAGGCCAGCCTGACGGTCGTCAGTGTCGCCGAGCGGGTCGTCGCCGGCATCGGGATGCCGCCGGGCGGGCCTATTTCAGCACAACTGCAGGCCGCTCTGGTGAAAACCCATGAGGAGAAGCTGGAAACCCTGGTCGGGCCTTACCGCGCACGGATCGATATCGAGACCAGGGTGTTGACCGGCGTGCCGTTTCTGGAAGTCATTCGCGAGGTCCTGCGCAACGAACGCGACCTGGTGATCAAGGTACCCGAAACCCGGGACTGGCTTGACCGGTTTTTCGGCAGCGATGACATGCACCTGCTGCGCAAGTGCCCCTGCCCGGTATGGATGGTCAAGGCGCAGGCGCCGCAAGCCTATCGCTGCATCCTGGCGGCGGTGGATGTCGAGACGGCCTACCCGGCGGATGAGCTCGAATCGCGACACGCGCTGAACCGGCAGGTGCTCGACATGGCCAGTTCCCTTGCGTTGTCCGATTTTTCCGAACTGCATATCGTGCACGCCTGGCATGCGATCGGCGAGAGTGCCATGCGCGGCGCGTTTATCAATACGCCGGAAAAGGAGATAATTGCCTACGTCGAGAAGGTGAAGCAGCAGCACCAGAAAAATCTGGACTCGCTCACCGGCGAGATGACCGCTAACCTGGGAGCGGAAGCCGTCGAGTATCTCAAGCCCCGCAAACACCTGGTGAAGGGCTGGGCGCGCAAGGAAGTTCCGCTGCTGGCCAAGAAGATCAAGGCCGATCTCGTCGTCATGGGCACGGTGGGTCGTACCGGCGTTCCCGGGCTGCTCATGGGCAATACGGCGGAGACGATCCTTAACCAGATCGACTGCTCCGTGCTTGCCGTCAAGCCGCCCGGTTTCGAAACGCCGGTCACGCTGGAAGACTGAAGGCGCGTGGAGATCCTTTACTCCGCACTGGCGCTGTTCCTGCTGCTTAATCTCGGCGCCGGAATATGGCGCGTACTGCGCGGCCCGACGGCCGCCGACCGCATGCTGGCCGCGCAGCTGTTCGGCACCACCGCCGTGGCGATCCTGCTGCTGCTGGCGCAGGCAAGCGGCAATCCGGCCCTGCTGGATGTGGCGCTGGTGTTCGCCCTGCTGGCCGCGGTGACGGCGGTGGCCTTTGTGCGGCGCGCCTGGCCGGAAGAGGAGGAAGATCCTGACTCCCGTTGATTACCTCTCCGCGGCCCTGCTGATCGCCGGCGCCGTGTTCTTTCTGGCCGGGCACCGTCGGGCTGCTGCGTTTTCCCGATGTCTACACCCGTCTGCATGCCCTGACCAAGGCCGACAATGTCGGCCTGGGCCTGGTGGTCGCAGGGCTGGTGCTGCAGGCGGAATCGTGGGCGGCGGCAGGCAAGTTGTTGCTGGTCTGGGTTCTCGTCTTGCTGGCCGGGGCCAGCGTTGCCCACCTGGTCGCCAGGGGCGCGTTGCAGCGGGGTGTGCAGCCGTGGAAGCGCTAGCCCTGTTGCAGTGGATGTTCGACAGCCTGCTGGGCATCGGGCTGTTGTGGCTGGCGTGGCGCGCACTGTCCTGCCCGGACCTGTTCGAGGCGATTGTATTTTTCGTGGCCTTCGGACTGCTGATGGCGCTCGCCTGGGTGCGCCTGGACGCGCCGGATATCGCACTGGCCGAGGCGGCCATCGGCGCCGGGCTGACCGGTGCCCTGCTGCTTGCGGCGCTGGCGAAATTGCGCACGGCAGAAACGCAGGCGGCCGCTCCCGCACAGGCGGGGAGGACGGGCGAGGGAGGCGCGCGCACGCAGTGGTTGCCGCTGTGCGTGTTGCTGCTGCTGGCTGCCGGGCTCGGCTACGTGGTCGTGACGCTGGTGCCCGCTGCGACGGGACCGGCTGCGCTGGTCGCCTTGAATCTCGACGCCAGCGGAGTGATCAACCCGGTGACGGCGGTGCTGCTCAACTTCCGCGCTTACGACACGCTGCTGGAGATGATCGTGCTGTTGCTGGCCTTGCTCGGCGTCTGGTCGCTCGGCGCGGCGGCAGTGGCGCGCGCGGGTTTGCCGGGTTCCGTGCTGGATGCCCTGTCACGCCTGCTGGTGCCGGTGTTGCTCATGGTGGCGGCCTACCTGTTGTGGGTTGGCGCGCACGCACCCGGCGGTGCCTTTCAGGCGGGATCGGTGCTGGGTGCCGCGGGGGTGCTGCTGCTGTTGACCGGCTGGCGTTTGCACACCGGCCTGGTGGCATTGCCCTTGCGGCTGGTGCTGGTGGCAGGTTCGTTTGGTTTCACAGCCATGGCCGTGGTCACCCTGCTGCTTGAAGGACACCTGCTGGAATATCCGCCGGCGCAGGCGGGCCTGCTGATCCTGCTTCTCGAGGCCGCGGCAACGCTGTCGATCGGCGTGACCCTGGCGGCGCTGTTTCTCGGCGGACGCCCGTCGGCGGTGAAAAACGAATGAGCTGCTGCCGTCACTGTATGCGCTGGCGGGAGTCGGGCTTGTTTCGCTGGGTCTGTACGCACTGATCGTCCACGCGCACCTGCTGCGCAAGATTCTCGCCATCAATGTAACAGGCAGCGGGGTCTTCCTGCTGCTCGTGGCGCTGGCAGAACAGGGCGCGGAAGGGGTGCCGGACGCAATACCCCAGGCCATGGTCATTACCGGCATCGTCGTTGCCGTGTCGGCGACCGCTCTGGCGCTTGCGTTGATGTTGAAGCTGACCGCGGAAACCGGCAGCGCAAGGCTACCCGATGATCAGCGCGATCCGCACTGATGGAAACCATGGGCACGCAGTTTCCCTGGGCCATGGTCCTGATCCTGCTGCCGTTGGCGGGCGGGATGCTGTGTTTCCTCTGGCCGGGAGTGGCCAATGTGCTCGGCCTGCTGGTGGCCGGTTGCATGGTCCTGTCGGTGGCAGGTCTTGGCTGGCAACTGCTGCAGCACGGCGTCTTTCACCACGCGGTCGGCGGCTGGGGCGCACCGCTGGGCATTGAACTGCATGCCGATGGCCTGAGCCTGTTGATGCTCGCGGCCACCGCCCTGGTGGGACTGGCAGTCAGCGTCTACTCGACGGGTTATTTCGGGCGCGAACAGGCAAGCCGTTTCTGGCCGCTGTGGTTGTTGCTGCTGGGTGCGCTGAATGCCCTGTTTCTGTCGGCTGATATTTTCAATCTGTACGTCACCCTGGAGTTGATGGGCCTGGCGGCAGTGTCGCTGACGGCGTTGACCGGCAGCCGCAATGCGCTCGGCGGGGCGATGCGCTACCTGCTGGCCACCTTGCTGGGTTCGCTCCTCTACCTGCTGGGTGTGGCGCTGCTCTATCACGGCTTCGGCAGCGTCGACATCGCGCTGCTTGCCGCGCGGGTCGAGGCGGTGCCGGTGGCCTGGGCGGCACTGGGTCTGATGACTGCCGGCCTGCTGCTGAAGACCGCGCTTTTCCCCATGCACTTCTGGTTGCCGCCCGCCCATGCCAGTGCCCCGGCCCCGGTGAGTGCACTGCTGTCGGCGCTGGTGGTGAAGGCCTCGTTCTATATCCTGCTGCGTTTGTGGCTGACAGTTTTCGCGCCCCTCGGCGCCGAGTTCGTCAGTCTGCTGCTGGGTCTGCTCGGGTGCTGCGGCCGTCCTCTGGGGTTCCCTGCAGGCCCTGCGTCAGACCCGGCTGAAACTGCTGGTTGCCTATTCCACGGTCGCCCAGATCGGCTACCTGTTTCTTGCGTTTCCGCTTGCCGTCGCGGCCGGTGTCACGGCCTGGAGCGCGGCTGCCTACCTGGTGCTTTCGCACGCGCTGGCGAAGGCGGCCATGTTTCTGGCGGCCGGCAACCTGTTGCGCTTCGGCGGGCATGACCGCATCGCGGACCTGGATCGGGTGGTGCAGCGTCTGCCGCTCACCGCGGGCGCCTTCGCGCTGGCCGGGGTGAGCATCATGGGACTGCCGCCGAGCGGCGGTTTTATCGGCAAGTGGCTGCTGCTTGAGGCGGCCATGGCAGCAGGGGCGCTGGGAACTGGCCGCCGTGCTGATCCTCGGCAGCCTGCTGGCGGCGGCCTACGTCTTCAGGGTGCTGGGATGTGCCTTCACCGAGGCGGATGAAACGCACGCGCCGCGTGCGGTGCCCGCCAGCATGGAATGGGCGTCGCTGCTGCTGGCGCTGGCGGCCATCCTGCTCGGATTTCTGGCCGTGCCGCTGCTGGCGCTGCTGGGTATCGGCGATGTGTTCGGCGCCGCGGTGACGGCCCGTGAACTGGGATGCATGGATTCCCCTGCTGGTGGTCGCGAGTTCGCTGCTGCCGGGTCTGATCATCTTCGCCCTGGCGGAAGAGCGGGTGCGCACGCGCACGCTGCTCAACCTGGGGGGTGCGCTGGTCAAATTCATACTGGTTGGCTGGATGCTCTGGGGTGTGTACACGGGACATCACTACGAAACACGGCTGGCATTGTTGCCCGACCTGGAACTGGTGCTGCGCGCCGGCCCGCTGGCCCTGCTGTTCGTCACCCTGTCCACGGTACTCTGGCTGGTCACCACCGTTTATGCCATCGGTTACCTTGAAGGTTCACCGCATCGCAGCCGCTTCTTCGGTTTTTTCAGCCTGTGCGTCACCGCCACCGTCGGCGTGGCGCTGGCCGGCAACCTGATCACCTTCCTGCTGTTTTACGAACTGCTGACCCTGGCGACCTATCCGCTGGTCGTGCATCGCGGTACCGAAGCGGCCCGCCGCGCCGGGCAGTCCTACCTGCGCTATACGGTTTTTGGTGGCGCGCTGCTGTTGCTGGGAACCGTGTGGCTGTACAGCCTGACCGGCACCCTGGAGTTCACCCCGCGGGGATTTCTCAATGAGCTCGGTGCAGAGCATCGTCCCGCGCTGGTTATCATTTTCGCCCTGCTGATCGCCGGCCTCGGTGTGAAGGCGGCGCTGGTGCCGCTGCATGGCTGGTTGCCAAAAGCGATGGTCGCTCCGGCGCCGGTCAGTGCCCTGCTGCACGCGGTGGCCGTGGTGAAGGCGGGCGCATTCGGTATCGTGCGTGTGGTCTATGAGGTGTTCGGGGTTGAATTTGCCGATGGACTCGGTGTGACCGCTCCGCTGGCGTGGCTGGCCGCATTCACCATTATCTACGGTTCAGTGCGCGCATTGTTCCAGGATGATCTGAAGCGCAGGCTGGCCTATTCGACGGTCAGCCAGGTGTCCTACATCACCCTGGGCGTCGCCGTCGCCGGGCCCGTCGCGGCGATTGGCGGCGTCGTGCACCTCGTGCACCAGGGCGTTATGAAAATCACCCTGTTTTTCTGTGCAGGTAACCTGGCCGAGACGCTGGGGATCCACAAGATCAGCGAGATGAACGGGTCGGCCGGCGTATGCCGTGGACCATGGCGGCCTTTACCGTGGGCGCCTTCGGCATGATGGGCGCGCCGCCGATCGCCGGGTTCATCAGCAAGTGGTACCTGGGCATGGGTGCGCTGGAGGCGGGTGAGGGCTGGGTAATCTTCGTGCTGGCGGGCAGCAGCCTGCTCAACGCCGCCTACTTCCTGCCCATACTGCACGCGGCCTGGTTTCGGGATCCGCCGCAGGCCTGGCCGCATGAACGCGATTTCGGCCGCCGGGAAACCGCCTGGATGCTGTTGTTACCGCCAGTGGTGACGGCCGTCCTGGCCCTGGGCTTTGGGTTGCTGGCCATGCTGCCTTTCAGCCCGCTGGCGTGGTCAAAGCTTATCGCGGCACGCGAGTTCTATCCGCGATGAACCTGCTCTCGAATCCCGCGGTGTTGCTGCTGGTTGTGACCTGGCCGTTGCTGCTGGCCGCAGGGCTGCTTGTTGGCGCGACGCGTGCGCTGAGCCTGAGACTCGTACCCTGGGCGGCATTGCCCGCACTGGTGACTGCGCTGGTGCTTGCCGATGCACGGCTGCCGCTCCCCGGTGTCCTGCTCGACAGTGCGCTGGTGCTGGATTCGGCAGGGCGGGTGTTCCTGTTGCTGGGCGCCGGCCTCTGGCTGGTGACCGGCTTGCTCGGTCGAATGCGACGGCAGGACGCCGCTGCCGGCCGCAGCGCTCTACTGCAGCTGCTGGCCATGACGGGTTCACTGGGTCTGGTGCTGGCGGGCGATGCCCCGTTGTTTTTTGCCGCGGCCACGCTGGCAGGCTATGCCCTGTACGGCTTGCTGGTGAATGACGCCGGTGGCACAGCGCAAACAGCGGGCAGGGTGCTGGCGGTGCTGCTTGTGGCGAGTGATCTGCTGGTGTTCGAGCTGTTGCTGCTGCTGGGACAGCTTTCGGGAAGTATGGAATTCGCGTCCTTGCGCCAGGCCTTGCTGGGCGCTGACAACCAGGGCCTGATACTCGTACTGTTGATTGCCGGTTTCGGCATCAAGGCGGGTGTTGTCGGTGTGCATTTCTGGCTGGCGCCGGTGTTTGTCAGTGCGGCGCGGGCGCTGCGTCCCGCACTGGTCGCCTTCATGTTCACGGCCGGGCTGCTGGGCTGGTTGCGGCTGCTGCCGCTTGGCGAACTCCACTGGAGTGCTGCGGGCAGCGTGTTGCAGTGGCTGGTCTGGATCGCGCTGGGATATGCCGTGCTCGCGGGACTGCTGCAGATACATTTTCGTTCGCTGCTGGCCTGTGCGGCTGTCGCGCTGAGCGCTTTCTGGCTGGCGACGCTGGCATCGGCCCTGCAGTTTCCGCAGGCCTGGCAGGGGCTCGAGGAGGTGATGGCGGCTGCCGTTCTGCAGTCCGGATTCGCCCTGGGCGCCTTGCTGCTGTTTCCACAGCATGCGGCCGCGTCCCTTTCGCCGGGCTGGCGTCGGCTCTCAGCTGTAGCGATGTGGCTCGCCGCATTATTGCTCGCTGTCACGCCCGCGGGTATTGCCGGGTTCCTGCTGCCGGTCGACGCCGCGGCGGCATTGCAGATGCACGCGCTGATGGCGGCAATCACCTTTCTGGTCGTGCGCGGCCGCCTGTTGGCAGGTTCGCGCAGCGCGGGTGCCGGGTATGCGGGCACGGGCAGGGATGCCGGGTCGCAAGACGCCCGGACTGCTGCGCTCATGGCCTTGCTGATGATCGGGACGCTGACGGCGGCGGCCTTGCTGGCCGCGGTCGACAACCTAGGTGGACTGTCGCTTGCACAATTCCGTCTTCCCGTAGTTACGCTATCGGCTGCCGCATTTACCGCCTGGCTAAGCGTTTCCCGCTGCATGCCGGCACTG
The DNA here is from genome assembly GCA_963827755.1 of uncultured Gammaproteobacteria bacterium. GTDB lineage: Bacteria > Pseudomonadota > Gammaproteobacteria > UBA9214 > UBA9214 > UBA9214. The sequence goes on along the minus strand of CAWHCQ010000035.1, from coordinate 105,792 downwards.
CCCGTGCTCCCGCCGGGCGATCTGCTGGTGCCCGTCAGCAACGGGCTGCACGCGATCCTCGATTACGGGCGGCGCCTGTTCGGCATGCGCCTGCCGCTCTGGCGTACGGCCTGCCAGGCCTCCTTGAGGTGCACCTGGTCTGCCGTGAACGGCTGGAGGGTGATCGAGCGGATTGAATCCGGACTCGACAGCTGGCGCAACGTGCTGGTATTTCTCCTGCTGCTCGGGCTGATGCTGGCCTGGTGGGGTGGATACAGCTGAAACCGGTGCGCAAGCCGGCAGCGATCAGGTGCATAATGCGCTGATGGACGAAAGACAACAGCCAGCAGCCAGCAAGCAAGCCAGGGCCGACCTGCCGGTGCGTGTCCACCTGACAATCCTGGTTGTTCTTCAGCTCATCATGGGGGTGGAACTGGTATTGCTGTTTTACGAGCGGCTGTGGATCAACGCAGTCGTGGTGATGGCGATCACACTTTCCCCTTCATCGAATCATGGATTCGAAAGTTTATCGAACGCAACCCGCGGCTGTTCCGCTCGTGAGGGCGGTCGATGCGTGGTGGAGCGACCTGTATCCACGGCCCGCACGCCCGTCTTTGCTATAATGGGCCGGCTAAACGCAAGGCGTGCATCTGTTTCGGAAACATGACGGGTTAAGGAGAACTTGATGGCGACGTTGACATTTTTTGGCGCGACAGAGGGCGTGACCGGTTCGGCCTACCTGATCGAAACCGGGCAGGCGACGGTGTTGATGGAATGCGGGCTTATCCAGGGAGGCCGCAAGGAGGTCAAGGCGAACGAGGATCCCTTTCCTTTCGATGTCCGCAAGCTGGATGCCGTGGTCCTGTCGCATGCGCACCTCGACCATAGCGGCAGGCTGCCGAAGCTGGTGGCGGACGGCTACAGCGGGCCGATCTACATGACCACCCCGACCTGCGAGTTGCTCGAGATCATGCTCAAGGATGCCGCGTTTCTGCAGCAGCGTGATGCGGAATGGGAAAACAAGCGCCAGCGGCGCGCCGGCAAGGACGAGATCGAGCCGCTGTATACCATCGAGGATGTCGAGGCCGCGTTGTCGCTCTGCGAAGGCCTGGACTACGGCCGCCGCCAGGCGGTGGCCGATGGCATCGAGATCTGCTATCGCGATGCCGGGCATATCCTCGGTTCCGCCATTGTCGAGCTGTTCATTGGCGGCAACGGCGCCGCAAAGAAGCTGGTATTTTCCGGTGACCTCGGCAACAGCTGCGCAGCGCTGCTGCGCGACCCGGAGGTCGTCGAGGAAGCCGACGTGTTGCTGCTGGAGTCCACCTACGGTGACCGCAATCACCGTCCCATGGACGAGACGCTGCAGGAGTTCGAGGACATCATCGCGCAGGCCTCGAAGGACGGCGGCAATATCCTGATCCCCTCGTTTGCCGTCGGCCGCACCCAGGAAATCATTTTCCGTCTCGGCGAGTTGTACCAGCAGGGCAAGCTGAAGCAGCAGGCGGTGTACCTCGACAGCCCGATGGCGATCGCCACGACCGAGGTCTATCACCGTTACCAGGATGTTTTCAACCGCCAGGACAGTGCCATGCTCAGCCATGCGAGGTCCGGCAGCCTGCACACCTTTTTACCATCGCTGCAGTATTCGCGCACCACTGAAGAGTCCATGGCGATCAACAGGATCGCGTCGGGCGCCATCGTCATTGCCGGCAGCGGCATGTGCAACGGTGGCCGCATCCGCCATCACTTCAAGCACAACCTGTGGCGGCGCAACGCGCATGTCATCATCGTGGGTTTTCAGGCCAGGGGCACGCCGGGCCGTGCACTGGTGGACGGTGCGAAGACCTTTCGAATGGCGGGTGAGGAGATCGCGGTGCACGCCACCATCCATACGCTGGGCGGCTTCTCCGCGCACGCCAGCCAGTCACAGTTGACCGACTGGATTAACCATTTCAAAAAACCGCATCCGCAACTCTACCTGGTTCACGGTGAGCCCGAGGCGAAGCTTGCATTGCAGAAACACCTTTCCCGCGAGGGGTGGTCTGCGGAGATTCCACATCATGGCGCGAGCATTTCATTCTGAACGACGGACAGCGGTGAACCGGGAGAGATCTGATGAACGAGGCTGACACACCGACACCGGTATTCCCCACGGCGGGTGACGATGCGGATGCCGCCATGCTCGCACCCGAGACGGCCCAGACCCGCTCACCGTCCTACCTGCTGGCCTATGCCGACAACGATTTCCTGCTGCGCGATGAACTGCGCCCGGTCAGACTGCAGCTGGAAGTGCTCAAGCCGGAGCTGCTGCAGCAGGAAAACGGTATTCAATCCACGATTGTCATTTTCGGCAGCACCCGCATCCCCGATAAAAAAACCGCCGCCAGGCGTCTGCAGCAGGCCGAGACGCGGGCAGCCGCAAACCCGGCCGACAAGCTGCTGGCACGCAAGGTGGATATTGCCGGTCGTATCCTCGCCAAGGCGCACTATTATGACGAGGCGTGCGAACTCGGGCGCATGATCACCCTGGGTTCACCGCAGTGCGAGATGGTGGTCATTACCGGTGGCGGTCCCGGGATCATGGAGGCCGCCAACCGCGGTGCCCACGATGCCGGCGGCAAGAGCATCGGCCTGAATATCGTGTTGCCGATGGAGCAGTCTCCCAACCCCTACATTACCCCGGAACTCTGCTTCCAGTTCCATTACTTCGCCGTGCGCAAGATGCATTTCCTGATGCGCGCCAGGGCGCTGGTGGCCTTTCCCGGTGGCTTCGGCACGCTCGATGAACTGTTCGAAACGCTGACGCTGATACAGACCAGGAAGGTCAAGCCGGTGCCGGTGCTGCTGTTCGGACGGGACTACTGGGAGCGCATCATCGATTTCGAGGCGCTGGTGGACGAGGGCACGATCAGTCAACACGACCTGGACCTGTTTCAATACGTCGAGACCGCGCAGCAGGCCTGGGAGGTAATCCAGGCATTCCTTTCAGAAACGCAGTCGACCTAGACCTGTGCCAGCCATTGCCGGTAAATGTGACAGCTGCGGTTCTTCAGCGGTGCAGGTCCCGAATCGTATGCGCCAGTCAATACGCTAAACCGGAGTTCACCGTATGGAATCGCTGTCTGTAAACGCCCTCGTGTGGGCAGGCATCCTGTTCTGCATCAGCCAGTCGGCCATGTTCTCGGGCCTTAACCTGGCGTTGCTGGGCATCAGCCGTCTGCGCCTGGAAGTGGAAGCCACCTCGGGTAATCCCGCCGCGGTCAGAATCCTGGAGCTGCGCAAGGATGTCAATTTCCTGCTCACCACCATTCTCTGGGGCAACGTCGGTATCAACGTCCTGTTAACCCTGTTGTCCAACTCCGTGATGACCGGAATGACAGCCTTTTTCTTCTCGACCGTGCTGATTACCTTTGCCGGTGAAATCACGCCGCAGGCGTATTTCTCGCGGCATGCCATGCGCATGGGTTCGCTGCTGGCGCCGGTACTGCGTTTTTACCAGTTACTGCTGTTCCCGGTTGCCAAACCCAGTGCCATGGTGCTGGACCGCTGGCTGGGCGAGGAGGGTATCAGTTATTTCAGGGAACGGGACCTGCACACGGTGATCCGCAAGCATATCGAGGCGGATGATTCGGACGTCAGCCAGCATGGAGGGCATCGGCGCCATGAATTTCCTGGCGCTGGATGACATTGCGGTCACCCTGGAGGGTGAAGACGTGCACCCGGACAGTATCGTCAGCCTGCCGGTAAAAGACGGCCTGCCGGTATTCCCCGCATTCGAGCGCAATGCGCTTGACCCGTTCCTGCACGACATAAACCGCTCCGGCATGAAGTGGGTAATCATTGTCGATGAGCAGGATGAACCCTGCGTGGTACTGAATGCCAACGCCTTCCTGAGGGATGCATTCTTTGGCAAGGCCGCTGTCAACCCGTACAGCTACTGTCACCGGCCCATCCTCGTCACGAATACCGGCACCCTGCTTGGCAAGGTGCTGCCCCGGTTGTGGCTGCATGCCAGCACCGAGGACGACGATGTCATCGATAATGACCTGATACTCATCTGGGCAGAAGAGAAGCGGGTGATTACGGGCTCCGATATTCTTGGCCGCCTGTTGCGCGGTATCGCCCACCGGGATGACGGCCGACCAAAATAGGTGTTCCGCGCTTGCCGGTCGTAGCGGCACAGGGTTCGCGCGTTATGCGCAGGTTGTGAAACCGGCAGCCTATTCGTGACCGGGCCGTGCAGCGCCGCCCGCCGATCGAGCCGCGGGTTTTGAGGGCATATCGGCCACGTCTCCTGAATGCACCGTGATCTGGGTGAACGGGATAACCCAGCCTTCCCGGTTGCAGGCATCCACGCAGGCCTGCTGTACCAGCCGCTGGGCCCGGAAATAGGCGTTTGCCGCACGCCCGTTGAGTACGATGTAAATCTGGTAGTCAAGGGAGCTGGCACCCGCCGCCTTGAACTCGACCAGGATGTCCTTGATATCGCCTTTCAGGCCCGCGCCTTCGAAACGCGCGAGTATCGCTTCGCGGAAAAGGCCGGGCACCGTGTCAAGGCAAATGGCCTGGTGCCGGTAGTCGATGCCGAAGCTGTTGGCGATGCCGAATCCCTCGCGCGTCAGGTTGCGGACGTTCTGGCCGAGAAAGTCCTTCGTGCGGATCTGGACCCGGCTGTCGAGCACGGCGACCTCCACCAGTTCGATGGTCTGCTGCAGCACCCTGCCGAAACCGCCGTTGGCGAGAATAATGAAGTCGCCCGGCTCGCAGGGAAACCACGGTTCCTGCCCGGCGGGCCGCGAGGTGAGTGTATTCATGACATGCAGCGGCAGGCGCATGACGCCCTCGAGGGCGGGGTTGCGCAACACGGAGTAAACGCTGAGCGATTCCACCGTGAAGGGTATGCCGTCCAGCACCAGCCGCTCCTGCTCGCGCACGGGTCCGACGCCGAGCAACAGCCGCAACTCGGCAATGTAACGGGGCAGGGTGTGCCGCAAGGTCAGCGCAATGCCGGCAAGCGCGATCAGGGCCAGGGTAAGCAGCAGCACGTCGCCGCGGATATACAGCACCATGAGAACGGCCAGGGCGATGAAGAACGCGGAGGCGAGGCGGTAACTGTAATAAAACAGCGGCGCCCGGGTAGCCCCGATGTCATGCGTGGTTTGATACAGCCATTTCCAGTAGAGGCGCAGCAGCCCCTTCGAAACCAGCCAGATGGCCAGGCCTGTGATCGTGGCTATCAACAGGGTCAGTCCGCGGCCACGGATAAAATCTTTCATGGCCTCGCCGGCGGATGACTGCCAGCTGGCACTCTCGGTCTTCAGGCTGGCGAGCTTGTAGCGGCTTATCTCCAGTGCCCGCCCGGTGTCGTCCCTGCGCTGTTCCCAGTCGTCCAGCAACTGCCTGACCGGTTCGGCCGTCACCGCCGGCAGCGCCGCCTGCTGAAACGACCGGATCGAGTCAAGCGCCCTCTCGATGATCTTCAGCCGGGCTTCCTGCCGGTCGATTTCCCGACGCAGGCTGTCGATCTGGCGCGGCTTTGCGGTGAGTTCCTTGAGCGAGGAAAGCAGCGGCCGGCTGACCTGCTCGATCTCGCTGCGCCAGTCTATTTGCTCTTCGGCCTGCTCGCCGAGGATCGAGATGTTGATGCCGCCGAGCGCGATGTGCTCGAAGGCCTGCTGCAGGCCCGCTATTTCGTTTTTGGTGCGCTCGATCTTCTGCTCGAATTCCTGCCGCTCGGACCTGTCCTCTACCTGTTTCAGTTGTTCCCGGAGTTCGCGAATTGCGCTGCGTTTCGACTCGATGGATTGCTGGATGCTCGCAAGGTTTTCGATCGCACCCGGCGGCTTTACCACCATTCCGTTGCCCTGTTCCTGACCCGCCGCGGTCTGTGCGTATAGCTGGGCAGGGGCACAGACCATCAGCAGGGCAAGCAGGGCCGGCTTTAGCAATGAAATTGGTGTGCGCAACATAATGTTTGTTGAAAACATGAAAAAAGGTCACGGCATGGAAGACGGATCGGGCCAGGACAAGCCACTGTAAACTGCCATGCTTCGAAGCCGGATAGTAACACAGCGGAAACGGCTGTTTGCCGGTCCGGTAACCGGGCCCGGGAGCACTTTCCTGAATCGATTGACCGGGTACGGCCCGCAGGTCCTGTATAATGATGGACCTGGTTCCCGTTCACGGCCATGATGAGCCGCTGGTCTTCCTGAAAAACTTTAATCCATGTTCCGGTCTTTTGTTTTTTTGTTGCTGTTCTCTGCCTGCGCGGGGTCTGTTGCCCATGGCGCCGGGATCGTGGTGGTAATCGAGGGTGTGGAGGGGGAGTTGCTGGAGAATGTGCGCAACAGCCTCGGCATCGAGCAGTACAAGGACGACGCCAATCTCAGCAGGAACTGGGTGTGGCGCCTGCACAGCAAGGCGGTGGAGGAGATCCATACCGCCCTCAAGCCGTGGGGTTATTACCGGCCGACGGTGGTCAAGGCACTGCTGCGCCTCGAAGACGGCTGGAAGGCCAGCTACACGATAGACACCGGCGACGTCGTGCCCATCGGGTCTGCCGATGTGCAGGTGCTGGGAGAAGGGCAGGCGGATCCGGCCTTCGTGAAATTATTAAAGGAGCAGCCATTGCTCGCCGGGGCACCGCTGGATCATGTGCGCTATGACAAGCTGAAGGCCGGCCTGCAAAAGCTGGCACTGGAGCGGGGTTATTTCGATGCGAAATTCGCGCAGCACGAGATTCGGCTCGACCTGGAGGCCTACGAGGCGAACATCGTGCTGCATTTTGACAGCGGGCCCCGTTACCGGTTTGGCCCGGTGACTTTCCGGCAAAACTCCCTGTCAGAAGATTTTCTTGCCCGTTACGTGAGATTCAAGCCGGGCGATGCCTATTCCACCAGCGCGGTGCTGGGCCTGCAGGATGCCCTCACCGGCAGTGATTATTTCAGCAGCGTGGATGTGAATCCCCGTCAGGACCAGGCCGAGGATTTGCAGGTGCCGGTAGAGGTGAGCCTGGTGCCCCACAAGCGCAACAAGTATGCCTTGGGCGTAGGTTTCGGCACCGATACCGGCGCGCGCCTCAGTGCAGGTTTCGAGCGGCGCCGGGTGAACCGGCGCGGCCATCGAATTGCAGCCGGTCTGCAACTGTCGCAGATCAAGAACAGCCTGAGTGCGAAATACCTGGTGCCCCTGAAGGACCCGCGCACCGAGCAGCTGGTCTTCAGTGCCGGTTATTTCGATTCCGACACCGAAGACATCAGCAGCAAGACCACCTCGCTGGGGGTAAGCCGCAGCGGCAGGCGCTGGGGTTTGAACGAAACGCTCGGCCTGAAATTCCAGCGTGAGGATTTTTCCGTTGGCGAGGAAGACGATACTACTTTCCTGCTGATGCCGGAGGCCAGCTGGATGTGGTTGCGTGCCGATGACCGCACCTATACCAGCCGCGGTGCACGCCTGCAGTTCACCCTGCGCGGCGCCTCGGAGTCCCTGCTTTCCGACGTGTCATTTTTGCAGGCCCGCCTGCAGGCCAAGCTCGTCCAGAAGGTATTCGGTGCCAGCCGGATCATTCTGCGCGGCGATGCGGGTACCAGCTTTGTGTCCGGACTTTCAGGACTTGCCGGCCACGGTGCGCTTCTTTGCCGGTGGTGATCAAAGCGTACGCGGCTACGCCTTCGAGAGCCTGGGGCCGAAAGATGCGGACGGCGATGTCGTCGGCGGCAAGCATTTGCTGGTCGGCAGCGCCGAGTATGAGCAGCATATCCGGGACAAGTGGAGTGCGGCGGTGTTTGTGGATACAGGTAATGCCATCGATGATTTTTCCGACAGCCTGAAAAGTGGCGCCGGTGTCGGTGTGCGCTGGCGTTCCCCCATCGGCCTGATCCGTGTCGATGTGGCCTCGGCGCTGAGTGACTCCGGCAATCCCCTGCGTTTGCACCTGGTCATCGGGCCGGACCTGTGAAGAAAATTTTCGTCATCGTGTTGTCCGCCCTGGTGCTGTTGCTGGTCGTTGCCGCGAGCACCACCCAGGGTTTGCGCTGGCTGATTGCCGGCGCGGACCGGATCATGCCCGGTGAACTCGGCGTCGACAGCGTAAGCGGTTCCCTGCTGGGCCCACTGGATCTGAAAGGTGTGCGCTACGCCGACGCGTCTGTCGAGGTGCAGCTTGATTCCCTCGGCCTGGACTGGCGGCCGACGGCCCTGTTCGGCGCCAGGGTTCATATCGCTTACCTGCGGGCGGCGGGCATCGATATACGGATGCTGGAAGCGCCGCAACAACAGTCCCCGGAACCCGTGACGCTAAAGCCCTTGCCGATTGCCGTGACGCTGGAGGATCTGTCCCTTTCCGCAATCAGTGTGCTCGCACACGGGGCCGCGGAACCAGTCCTGGTTGACCGGCTGCAGCTTGCCGCCACGGGCAGTGACAGTGCGCTGCAGGTGCAGGCGTTTTCAGTGGACGCGCCGTTGTTCGCGGCCCGGGTCCATGGCCTGCTGTCGCTGGAGTCGCAACAGGAAAGCACTGTCACCACCGAGTGGTGGCTGCAGCTGCCGGATATGCCAAGGCTGGTCGGCACGGGTACATTGCAGGGCAACGTGCAGCGGCTGGATGTTCAGCAGGACATCAGCGGGCCGGCCGACGTGGTCGTGCGCGGCACCCTGCAGGACCTGCTGGAGCGCATCAACTGGGACGCCACGGTGACTGTCAGCGGTTTCAACCTGCAGCTGCTGCAACCGGAAGGGCCCGGGCGTGTGCTGGCGGCTGATTTGAGCGGCAGCGGGGAACTGGAGCGCTTCACCATCGAGGGTCATGCCCGGGTGACGGACCCGGCATTTGGCGAGCTCACTGCCGATGTGCAACTCTCCCGCGCCGCTGACCAGTGGCGCCTGCAGCGCCTGGAGCTGCGCAACCCGCAACACCCGGGCACGCTGCACGTCAACGGTGAGTTTGCTGCAGGCGGGGAATTATTCGCCAGGGCAAACTGGAGCGAGCTTGCCTGGCAACTGTCGGCGCAACAGTCGTTGCGCAGTGCCTCCGGCGAGCTGCTGCTGGAAGGTCGCCTGGACGATTATCGCTTCCAGGGTAACGGCCTCCTGGAAAGCACCGGCTATCCGCAGCTTGTGCTGACGGCACAGGGCAGCGGCAACCGGCAACGCATCGAGCTGGAGCAGTTGCAGGGTGAAAGCACCCGGGGTTCCTTCGATACATCCGGTTCCGTCGCCTGGCAGCCGGCCCTGGAATGGAAACTGCTGGCCAATGTCCGCGAGTTCGACCCTGCATTCTTCGTTCCCGGCAGGGACGGCAGGCTGTCTTTCAGGCTGCAGACCGACGCCAGCCGGCTGGATGAAGGCCTGCAGGGCAGCCTGGTCATTGATGATGTTGCCGGCACCCTGCAGGGACAGCCCGTGAGCGGCAAGACCAGCGCGAGTTTCAGGGGTAACAATGTGACGATTGCAGAGGCGGTCTTTGCAGCGGGTTCGACGCGGCTGTCTGCAAGCGGCAGCCTGGATGAAGACTGGAACATGCAATGGGACATCAGCACGCAGGACATGGGTCTGCTGCTGCCCGGTGCAAAGGGTGTTCTGCAGGGGCAGGGCAGTCTCTCGGGTCCGCGGGACACGCCGCGGATCATTGCAGGCCTGGACGGCAGCCGAGTGCGCACGCAGGGGTTCAGGCTGGATTCCCTGCGGGCCGGGGTCGATGTGGATCTGGCCGACCGGCTGGTTTCGAAAATCGATATCAAGGGGGATGGGATCGAGGTCAATAATCAGTCCGTCGACAGCGTGAGCCTGACTGCGGACGGCAAGCAGTCCCGGCACGTGATTCGGTTTACGCTGCAACAGGAGAAGCGGCAGCTTGCCGGGAACCTCACGGCAAGCCTGCAGGCACAGACCTGGTCCGGTACCCTGCAGGAATTACGGCTGGAGGATCCCGTTGCGCAAAACTGGGCCCTGCAGCAGCCGGCGGCCTTTAGCGTGGCGCGCAGCAGTGCTGCAGTAAAGTCCCTGTGCATGTTGCAGGCCGATGCACGACTCTGCGCCGAGGCTGACTGGCAGCCCGCCGGCTGGACGGCGGCCCTGGACGGGGACCAGTTGCCGCTGGCGTTATTGAAGCCCTGGCTGGAACAGGATATTGCCCTCGACAGCAGCGCCGGCCTGCAACTGCGCGCCCGGTCAGACAGCAGCGGTGTGCAGGGCACGGCAAGGCTGGAACTTGCAGCCGGTGGCATCACCCTGGATGACGGCGAGGAGACCCTGGTGCTCGCAAACTTCGGCCAGAGCCACATCAGCGCCCGGTTGCAAAACAACGAACTCAACGGGGAGCTGGATCTGCCCTTGCAGGATAATGGCGGTGTCAGCGGGCAGCTGCGCCTGGGCAATGTCGTTTCCAGTGCCGGCTGGTTCTCGCCCCAAACCACGATCGCCTCCGCTTTCAAACTCAACTTCACCGACAACGGGCTGATTTCCGTATTTGTTCCGGATATCAGTACCAGCAAGGGTCAGGTCGACGGCGACCTCGCGATCAGCGGCACCCTGGGGAACCCGCGGCTTGATGGCACCGCTACCCTGAAAAATGCCGAGGTATCTGTGCCGCAACTGGGCCTGCAACTGAAGGACGCGAACATGCAGGTCAGTGGCGACGGCAACAGCATCGCCTTGCAGGGTTCCGTGACATCCGGCGAAGGCGTGGCGTCTTTCCAGGGACAACTGCTGTTACAGAAGGGTGTACCGTCAAGCATGGACCTGGCGGTCAGCGGCACCAATGTTCAGCTGGTCAATATTCCGCAAGCCACCCTGTTTGCATCGCCGGATCTGAAACTGGCCTTGCGGCAGCAGCGCCTGGATATCAGCGGGACGGTACGTGTTCCCGAGGCACAGATCCGCTTGCGGGAACTGAAAGGCGTGGCGAAGGAATCCAGCGACCTGGTGGTGACAGGGCAGGAAGAGACGGCGGTCGCAGCGGGAAAATACCAGGTGTATAGCCGGGTCAGCCTGGTACTGGAGGACAAGGTGAGTTTTTCCGGCTTCGGCCTGGACGGTAATATCCAGGGCAAGCTGGATATCCTCGAGGAACCGGGCAAGGTAACCCGGGGCCAGGGCGAGCTGAATATTATCGATGGCAGCTACAAGCTCTACGGTCAGAAACTGGAGATCGAAAAAGGCCGGCTGGTGTTTGCCGGCGGACCCGTGGAAAACCCGGGCCTGGATATGCGGATTGTGCGCGAGACCGGTGACGTGCTCGCCGGGGTGCGCGTCACCGGTACCGCCGACTCACCGAAGCTGGCCCTGTTCTCCGACCCGGCGATGGAACAGTCCGACATGCTTTCCTACCTGCTGCTTGGCGTACCCACCAACAGGGCGACCAGTGCACAGGGCGCGGCATTGTCCGGTGCGGCGGCTTCCCTGGGCCTGACGGGGGGCGATATGCTGGCCAGCAAGCTGGGGGATGCCTTTGGCATTGAAGACGTGCGCATCGAGTCCGGCGATACCCTGGAGGAATCTTCGCTGGTGCTGGGCAAGTACCTTTCTCCGCGCCTCTATGTCAGTTATGCCGCGGGTCTGTTCGATCAGTCGAGCACCTTCCGCATGCGCTACACCCTGTCCAGGCGCTGGACGGTGCAAACGGAAACCGGCCTTGTCAGCGGGGCCGACCTGTTGTATTCGCTGGAGAACGACTAGGCCGGCGACGCGCCGGGTTTCCCGGCTGCTGTGCTGCTGGCGGCGCTAATCCGCTAACGGCTGAACAAGCGCGGGGTAGTCTACCTTGAGCAGCTTGCGTGCACCCCGAATCCAGAACGGGCTGAGCAGCAGTGAGAGCGCGATCACGGCGATCGTGTACTGGTAGGCGACCTCTCATCAATAGCACTTGAATAATAACTGGCTGTGACGGAAAGGCGGATTTTATGCCGGAAAATTATTCCTGCCGTATGCTGAAATATAGCTTGCCTGACGGGGGCATGCGCGCGCACTATGCGGCGGTAAATACAGGTTGATATTCACCATGAGTTCAAATGAAACCGACAAGGGACGCATCGATATACCCGTCATTGGCTGGCGTGAATGGATAAGCTTGCCTGAACTGGGCATCAAGCGGCTCAAGGTAAAAATAGATACGGGTGCACGTACCTCTGCCTTGCATGCCTTTTACGTTGAGCCGTTCGAGCGGGAAGGATCCGAATGGGTGCGCTTTGGCGTGCATCCCTTCCAGCGTCGGGCGGATCGCGTCGTGGATTGCGAGGCGCCTGTCCATGACCGCCGGCTGGTGACCGACTCCGGCGGACATGCCGAGGAGCGCTATGTCATAGAGACGGCGGCACAGCTCGGTGGTGCGATGTGGCGCATCGAGGTGACCCTGACCAGTCGTGATACCATGCGTTTCAGAATGCTGCTTGGACGTACTGCGCTGTTGAAGCGGTTTCTCGTCGATCCCGCTGCCTCTTATCTGCAGGGTAAAAAGAATGCCGGCGTCGAAAAACAAGAAAGGAGAACAACCATGAGAATTGCCATACTATCGCGTAACGCCAAGCTCTATTCGACCAGCCGTCTGGTGGAGGCTGCGAAGAAGCGTGGCCATGAAGTCCGGGTGCTGGATACCCTGAAATGCTACATGGATATCGCAACCATGCGCCCCAGCGTGCATTACAAGGGCGACAAACTGGAGCCCTTCGATGCGGTCATTCCGCGCATCGGTGCGTCCATCACGTTTTATGGTGCTTCAGTGCTGCGCCAGTTCGAGATGATGGGCGCCTACCCGCTGAACGAATCGGTCGCCATTACCCGCTCGCGCGACAAGCTGCGCTCGCTGCAGATCATGTCGCGCGCCGGCATCGGCCTGCCGCTGACCGGCTTTGCCAGCATGCCGGACAGTACCCTGGACCTGATCAAGCTGGTCAACGGGGCGCCGCTGGTCGTCAAGCTTCTCGAAGGAACGCAGGGCAAGGGCGTGGTGCTTGCCGAGACGCAGAAGGCGGCGGAGAGCCTGATCGATGCCTTCCGCGAACTGAATGCCAACTTCCTCGTGCAGGAGTTCATCAAGGAAGCCGGCGGTGCGGACATTCGCGCCTTCGTCATCGGCGACAGGGTCGTTGCCGCCATGCAGCGCCAGGCCAAGGAAGGTGAATTCCGCTCGAACCTGCACCGCGGCGGTTCGGCAAGAATCGTCAAACTGACACCGGAAGAGCGTTCGACTGCCGTACGCGCGGCACGCAAGATGGGCCTGAACGTTTCCGGCGTGGACCTGCTGCGTTCGAATCACGGACCGCTGGTGATGGAAGTGAACTCTTCACCCGGCCTGCATGGAATCGAGGAGGCCACCGGCAAGGATGTGGCGGATCTCATTATCGCGTTCATCGAGAAGAACGCCAAGCACGACCGCACGGCTACACGGGGCAAGGGTTGAACGAAGCGATCACAATCGGGGGGCATGCGGTCGCGCCGGGCGAGCGCAAGATCATCAACCTTCCCGTCGGCCGCCTGTATACGCACGCCGATCTATCCATGCCGGTGGATGTCATCAACGGTCGCCATGACGGCCCGCGCCTGTTTGTCAGCGCGGCCATTCATGGCGACGAACTGAACGGTGTCGAAATCATTCGCCGTCTGCTGCACCACTCCTCGCTGAAACGGCTGCGCGGTGCGCTCATCGCGGTACCCGTGGTCAACGTGCACGGCCTGCTGCACCGTTCCCGTTACCTGCCGGACCGGCGCGATCTGAATCGCAGCTTTCCCGGCAGCAACCGCGGCTCCATGGCGGCCCGCATTGCACACCTCTTCATGCACGAAATCGTGGCGAACTGCACGCACGGGGTTGATCTGCATACCGGGGCGGTCCATCGGGATAACCTGCCGCAGGTTCGTGCAAACCTCGACGATCCTGAAACCCTTGCGCTGGCCGAGGCATTCGGGACCCCCGTACTCATCAATGCGGATCTCAGGGACGGGTCCCTGCGTGCGGCGGCCGCCGATGCGGGCATTCCGATGCTGCTCTACGAAGCCGGGGAGGCGCTGCGCTTCGACGAGGTTGCGATTCGGGCGGGGCTGCGAGGCGTGCTCAGTGTCATGCGTGTACTGGGCATGATCCCGAAGTCGAAAAACAAGGGACACCGGGTAGAGCCCGTTATTGCCCGAAGTTCCGCGTGGGTGAGGGCGCCTGAAAGCGGGATCCTGTGGTCGGGTATCAAGCTGGGTGCCCGCGTCGCAAAAGGTGATGTGATCGGGCATATTGCCGCACCGCTGGTGAATTCGGAACACGTGGTGGTGGCGCCCGATAACGGTATCCTCATCGGCCGTACACACCTGCCGCTGGTCTACGAGGGGGAAGCACTGTTTCATATTGCCCGTTTCCGGCGTGTCGGGGCGGTTGCCCAGCAGGTCGAGACGCTGCATGAATACCTGACGCCTTCCGAGCAGCTTGAAGATGAAATAGACCCTGTAGGGTGATGCCTGCCGCAGGCGCCGGGATCTACCGCCCCGCTTGTTGCTGCTCAGTCATCCGCCGCGGGGGCGTCTTCGGTTACTTCCTCCGTAAGACGTTCAATCAGCAATTGCCCGACACGGTTGTCGTTCAATGTCTCCACCGTCAGGCGGAATTCACCTTCGGAAATCTGGTCACCGGGCTCAGGCATGCGCGACAGGCGCTGCATTAACAGCCCCGACAGGGTGTTGGCGTCGAGTTCGGTAGGTACCCTGAGGCCGATGGCGCGTTCGACATCGGTGAGGGACAGCAGGCCGTCGGCGCGCCAGCTGTCGGCGTCAATTTCACTGAGTATGCTGGTTTCGTCATCCACGTCGGTCTCGTCCTCGATCTCACCGACGATCTCTTCAAGCAGGTCCTCCAGCGTGACGATACCGGCAAGCGCGCCGTACTCGTCGATGACAAAGGCCATGTGCGCGCGGTGTCGGCGCATACTCTCGAACAGCGCGGAGACCTTCTGGCTTTCCGGCACCATCAGCGGTTCGCGGCAGAATGCCTGCAGGTTGCGCCAGGGTTCGTTTTCACCGCTGAGTACGGCGGTGTGCAGGTCCTTGGCCAGCACGATACCCAGCACCTCCTCGTCGCCGCTGCCATTGATAACCGGGAAACGCGAGTGCCCGCTGTCGCGGATAATGGCGAGGTTATTCTCGGGCGGTGCGCTGACATCCAGCACCCCCATGGAGCTGCGCGGGATCATCACGCGCCCGACATTGCGCTGGTCGAATTCGAACAGGTTGTGCAGCATGTTCGCCTTGTTGACCTCGATTTCACCGTGCTCGTGCGAGGTCTGCACCAGTCCCTGGAGTTCCTTACCGCTGAGCACGTCGGCATGCGAGACCTCTTCGACATTGAACAGTGACAGGATGGAGCGCGAGCTGACGTTCAGCAGCCAGTTGAGCGGATACACCAGCAGGTAGGTCGCGTGCAGGGGGTAGGCGCACCACACCGCGACCGGTTCGGCACGGCGAATGGCGAAGGTCTTCGGCACCTGCTCGCCGACCACGATGTGCAGCGAAGAAAAAACCAGGAACCCGGTCACGAATGAAACGGTATGCAGGATTGCATCCGGTATACCCGCCCTGGTGAACAGGGGTTCCAGCAGTGCCGCGGCGGCCGGCTCGCCCACCCAGCCAAGACCGAGCGAGGCCATGGTGATGCCGAGCTGGCAGGCGGCCAGGTAACTCTCCAGGTTGGCCTGGATACGCAGCGTCAGCCGCGCGCTGGCGCTGCCTCCCTCTGCGTAGCTCTCGAGGCGAAAGCCCCTTGCCTTGACCAGCGAAAATTCGGCGGCGACGAAGAAGCCGTTGGCTGTCAGCAGCAGTACCACGGCAATCAGGTTGATGGTTGTGTCGTGCATAATGAATGGATCCACGTTGTTCAGAATAGGAAGGCAGGGTCGGTGCCCGGCAGGTAGTGTCAGGGATATCGGCCAGGCGATAGCCTACACGTACACCGCGAGCTGTACCAGAACCCGTTTGAGCGGAAGCAGCAGGGCAGGGCAGGGTGAGCCGGTGGTCTTGCGAGAGCCGAATCCATAGCCTGACTGTGGCTTTCTCCAGGGGGCGGGATACCACTGACGGGTGTCGTTATGGCTGACTAATTCAAGTGACTGGGTCAATGCACCACGGTTATACTTGCGCCGAGCGAGTGTACCGGGGCGTTTAAACGGGGGCTGAAAGGCAATGATACGAACACTTCTATACAACAGTTCAAGCAAGGAAGTCGTCAGTGGGGGGGCAGAGCTGCTGAGCGTCTGGCAGCAGAACAAGGACACCTGCATCTGGCTCGACAGTTTCGCCGAGCCCGAGGCCAGCGGAGAAACAGTTCCTGCAGGACAACTTCGGCCTGCACCCGATGGCCATCGATGATGCGCAGCGCAGCCGTCACCCGCCCAAGCTGGAGTCATTCACCGGTTTCACCTTCATCCTGCTGAAGGCGCTGAGCGCCGATGCGCAGGATTTGCATTTTTCAACATTCCAGCTGGCGATGTTCATCGGCGAGCGGTTCCTGGTGACGCGGCGCAGTGCCGAGTCGGTCAGCACCGATGCACTGTTTCAGCGTGCTGTAAAGGATATCGAGCTGTGCAGCCGCGGTCCGGCCGCGCTGGCGATACGCCTGTCGCGCATGTCGGTAGACCGTTATCTCAGGATCCTGCTCGACCTTGAGCCGCGTCTCGATGAGTTGGAAGATGAAATCATGCACCACGCTGACGATTCCATGCTTGCCGAGCTTATAAATTACAAAAGCGAGCTGAAGAAGTTCAGGCGGGTATTTCTCTATCACCAGCAGATACTCGGCGAACTGAAGTCCGGGACCTTTCCCGGTATCGAGGCCGGGCGCCTGCACGAGATAATCGACGTCTATGAACAGCAGGAACGCGCCAACAGTCTCGCCTGCCTGTACTACGAACTTGCATCGGACCTGGCCGATGGCTACATATCGATATCCTCGCACCGGCTGAACCAGATCATGAAAGTGCTTACGGTGGTGATGGCTATCTTCGTGCCGTTGAGTTTTCTGGCCGGCATCTACGGGATGAACTTCGAGAACATGCCCGAGTTGCATTCCGAATCCGGCTATTACATTTTGCTCGGCCTGATGACCAGCATCGTCGTCATATTGCTGACCGTGTTTCGCAAGAAGCAGTGGCTGTAATGCTCATCCGGCTGCTCGGCTTGCTGCTGCTGATGGCGTTTGCCGGTCCGGCGTACCCGGCAGACGAGCCGGCGGCGGAGATACCTGATCCGGCTGCCCTGCCGGGTGACTGGTGGACCTATTTCGAACCGAAAGAGCCGCTTGACCTCGAGACGCTTTCGAAGCGTGTAACGGCGGCAAAAACATTCTACAGTGCGCTGCAAAAGCGCCTGAGGTCCACGGGCAATACACAGGAGGCGCTGCAGCTCGACAGGATTAACGGCGATATCGATCGCTACCTGGAACACAAACGTGCAGCCGAGCCGGTGCCGCTGCCTGCAATCACAGCGCAGGACAGTTACACGCTCGATGATGCACTGAAGCGCTTCGGCGAATGGCAGGTGTTAAAGCAGCAAGTAGACGCTGAAGCCGAGGAAACCAGCTGGTTGAGCACCGTCCTCGGCGAGCAGCGCAAGCAGCAGTCCCGCCTGCGCAACCAGTACCTTGAAATGGATGCGCAGTCCCCGGACCGTCTTGCCCGGGGTATTGACCTGATGGGCAAGCGCCTGCCGCAGGTGCTGCAGCGCCTGGAAATCGAACGGCGCAAGACCGTGCTGAAACAAAACCAGGAACGGCTCGCCCGCATGCGCTCAGAACTGGACGGCATCGCGGAGCGTCTCATCGCCACGCCGCAGGAGTTGAAGCGCTGGGAGCTTGAGTACAGTGAGGCGCAGCGGGGGATCGACAAGCTGCGTGAGGAGGCAGACCGCGTCAATCCGCTTCAGGCACAGTCAGGCACCTTGTCGCAGGACCTTGTCGAGCCGCAGTACACGGCACTGCTTGCAGTGCGCAGGGATATCGAGACGCG
The DNA here is from genome assembly GCA_963827755.1 of uncultured Gammaproteobacteria bacterium. GTDB lineage: Bacteria > Pseudomonadota > Gammaproteobacteria > UBA9214 > UBA9214 > UBA9214. Next base: position 87,841 of record CAWHCQ010000035.1, on the reverse strand, counting down.
TATCGGCGAGCTGAGCGCCCTGCGCGCGCAGAATGCACAGTCATTGATTCGCCTGGTGACTGCCGACCCGGCTGTTGATAACAAGGCGGTGCGTGCGCAGATCGAGGAGTTCGGGGTGCTGGATACCACCATTGCCGATCAACGCAAGCGCTGGAAGCAGGTGATCGAACGTATACGCGGCATGTTGTCGGAGTCCGCCTCGACGGCACCAAAGGCGGCCGCGCGTGCACTGAATGACAATATAACGCGGGAGCTGGACCAGGCCGAGCAGTTGCTGCGGCGTCTGCAACGGGAAAGGGCCACGGATGAATTTGTCGTGCAGATGCTGACTGCACGGCTGCATGCCAGTGAAGGCTGGTGGAATCGCAGCCTGACAGACATATCGGGCAGCCTGGTGAAGGCCGGGGGGTCGACCGTCAATCTCCTCGGCACGAGCATGTTCGAGATCAACGAAACACCGGTCACCGCGCTGGGTTTGCTGCGCGTGGTGTTGATCCTGACCGTTACACTGTGGCTGTCGCGCATTATCCGCCGTACCATCCAGCGCGTCGGCGAGCGGCGCGGCGGACTGAACCAGAGTTCGCTGTATACCTTCGGACGCCTGGTGCATTACCTGCTGCTGACGATCGGCATCATCGTCGGCCTGTCCTCGATCGGCATCGATTTCACCAAGTTCGCGCTGTTCGCCAGTGCACTCGGTGTCGGTATCGGTTTTGGCCTGCAGACGCTGATCAGCAACTTCGTCGCCGGGCTGATCATCCTGTTCGAGAAAAGCCTCAAGGTCGGCGATTTTGTCGAACTGGAATCCGGCGTTACCGGTGAGGTCAGGGAAATCAACATGCGCAGCACCCTGATCACCACCAATGACAATATCGATATCCTGGTTCCCAACTCGGAATTCGTCGGCGGGCGGGTCATCAACTGGACGTTGCGCGAAGCCTACCGCCGGACGCACATACCGTTTGGCGTGGCCTACGGTACCGACAAGGAGCTCGTCAAAAAGGCCGCTCTCGAAGCGGCGGAAAACGTGCCCTGGACGCTGAAAAAGGGCAGCTCGCGGCAGCCACAGGTCTGGTTCGTCGAATTCGGCGACAGCAGCCTCAATTTTGAACTGGTGGTATGGCTGACGTCGGAAGCCGTCAAGCGTCCCGGTTCCGTAACCGCGGCCTACCTGTGGGAGATCGAATCGAAGCTGAAAGAATATGCGATCGAGATTCCCTTCCCGCAACGCGACCTTCACCTGCGCAGTGTATTCGGGCAGACCGAAGACGCCGGGCGCGACACTTTCGCCCGCAGTGTACCGGCCGATGCGAAACACCGCGGCTAGGGTGGCGTGGACTCTGGACTTGATGCCTTTTCCAGGGGGCGGATTCTGCAGGCCGGGTGAAGGTGTTGCCGGGGTTCCCACCGGCGGGGTTGATTGTGAGACGGGTTAAAAGAATGACGCTGCGCTTCATACTGACCGGCTTGTTGCTGGCCCCCGGCCTGCTGATTGCCCAGGGCCTTGACACGGAGCAGGGGCTTGGCAATGCACGCAGTGAACTGGCCGTCCTGCAGGAGCAGCTTGACGATACCGCGGGTAATACGCTGCAGGCGCGGCGCCAGATATCGATTCTCAGGAAGCGCCTGATCACGATACGCAGCCAGGCACGTGACTGTATTTCGGATGCTGTTACGAAGGTGTCGACGCTTACCGCAAGGCGTGAAGCGCTGGGTGAGCCGTCAGCTATTGTGGATCCCGAGGTTCTCCGCCTGCGTGACGAACTGGATGCGGACATCAACCGGAATGAAAAAGGGCGTATTGCCTGCGAGCAGCTTACCCAGTCATCCCAGGACCTGTTCAAGCGTATCCTGGAACGCGACCAGGCGGCACTGATGGCCCGCCTGTTTGCGCGCGGCCTGTCGACCCCGGAAGTGATAATTGACGTGCTGGATGCCCCGCGCGCCTGGTCACGAATCGTTTCCGGCTTCCTCGACCGGGGCAGTGGCTGGGAGCGGCTGACATCCCCGCAACACTGGTTTGTGCCGCTGTTCATCGTTGTGCTGGCAGCTGCGGGGATCGTTTGGCGCCGCCGCTGGTTCCTGCGTCACGGTCGTGAACACCGCAGCGGGCCGCTGGTGGCGGCAGCGCCCTGGCTGCTGGCCGGGATGGGTGGCGCGTTGGCGCTGACGGTGTTGCTGCCGGAGTGGCCGCCTGCCCTTGTGACCCGGCTGGTATTGGGCATTGTGGTGTGGTTGACCTTTGACAGCCTGCTGCATATCTGGCTTGCGGGGCGTGTCGGGGCCGGGCTTGCGGAACAGGATGCAAGAATCCTGAGCCGCTGGTTGAGGGTACTCGCGGGGCTGCTGATACTCGGCAGCCTGCTGACCACGGCCGAGTCCGTCATCCAGTTGCCGGACCCGCACTACTTCCTGCTGCGCACGGCAATGGCCGGTTTGTTGCTGGCCAGCCTGGTATGGTCGGCGATCATCCTCGGGCGCGTCCCGGGCCTGGCGGGAACAAGGACCCTGCGGGTACTGATGGTGCTGGCCGCGCTGGTTGTCGCCGTCGCCGAGACACTCGGTTACAGGAATCTTTCCATTCACCTGCTGCTGGGGTTTTGCGGCACGGTCATCGGCTTCGGCGTTGCCGGCTTCACCGCCAGGTCACTCGTATTCCTGTATGACGGACTCGATGAGGGCCGGTACCCGTGGCAGAAATCATTGCGCAAGTTGATGGATCTGAAGTCGCGCGAACTGGTTCCCGGGCTGATCTGGCTGCGCCTGGCCACCTCCCTGCTTGTGTGGTCGACGTTTGCGGTATGGGTTCTGTGGGTCTGGGGCCAGTCGGAGCGCTGGATCACCAGGCTGGGCGAGTATGTCACAGAGGGTTTCGATGTCGGCTCGCTGCACATCGCGCCTACCCAGTTGCTCGGGGCGATTGCGGTTATGGCCGTCGGCGTCAGCCTGACGCGCTGGATCAAACAAAGCCTGATCACCGACCTGGTAAAGCGCAGCCGGCTGGATCGGGGCGGGCGCGAAGCCATGGTAACCGTCAGCGGGTATACGGGGGTGATGATTTCCTTCCTGATCGCACTCGGTGTGGCGGGTATCAGTTATACCAATCTTGCGATCGTCGCCGGTGCCCTGTCTGTCGGTATCGGCTTCGGCCTGCAGAACGTCGTCAATAATTTCGTTTCCGGCCTGATCCTGCTGTTTGAGCGGCCCGTGCGCACCGGTGACTGGGTGGTGGTCGGCGACACGCAGGGTTATGTGCGCAAGATCAGTATTCGTTCCACCCAGATCGAGACGTTTGACCGGGCGGATGTCATCGTGCCCAACTCGGAACTGATCGCCAACAAGGTGTCGAACTGGATGCTGCGTGACCCCTGGGGGCGCATCAAGATACCGGTCGGCGTGGCCTACGGTTCCGATGTGGCGAGGGTGATCGAGATACTGATTCGCGTGGCGACAGAGCATCGAAGGGGTGATGAAAGACCACCCGACGATTTCTCCGCCAAAGGTGTTGTTCAGGCAGTTCGGTGACAGCGCGCTGGAATTTGAACTGCGCTGTTTCATTCGCCAGATCGATCGCCAGCTCGACATCACCAGCGACCTGAATATCGCCATCGACAAGGCATTCCGCGAGGCCGGCATTACCATCCCGTTCCCGCAGCGGGATGTGCATGTGAAGACGTTACCCCGGGATAGCGGTACGAAGAATTCATGACGGGAACAGCAGGGCGGAAACCGCCTTCATCATTAAGGTAACAGGCCATGTACGCCTGCAGGGAAAGACCCGGGACTGGAACCAAACCTGTACCATGACTCTGCTGCTGGTTGAGCGGTTCGAACCGGCGCCACCCCATAACCCGGGGTACTCCGTGAGTGGCATGCACAGCACCGGGATGAAGAAGAGGCTGGCAAGGACCGTGACCGATGGACTTGCGCAAGGTGCGTGAGTTCGCGCTTTCTTAAACGCTTCTTTTTGAACCCGAAGAAAGACCCTTCAAGGCGAAATTCCGGCCGGAATTTGAGGGTTGTTCCAGCCCGTAGTGCGCACTGGGGTAGAATACGCCACACCATGAACAGCAACGGGCGCATATTTCCATGATCAGGGCAGGTAAGGGGCCCCTGCCATCTGCATGGCAACCGCCTTTATTTCGAGGACGGCTGGGAAGACCGGCTGGCAGGCGTTCGGCCTGCGGCAGGGCAGTCACTGGCATAGGCTGGAGCCGGGGAGCACTGGTCACCGGCAGCCTGCACGTGAACACCTACCGGGTGCCGCTGAGTGGCGCTGGCGCCGTCTACTTCAAGCGCTATGTGTACACCATCGTCAAGAACCGCTACTTCCTGCAGCAGAGCAGGGCGGCCAACGAGGTGTATTCCTACCAGCAGCTGGCCGCGATCGGCATACCGACGCTGAAGCCGCTCGCGCTCGGCGAGATCCGCGAGTTTGGCCGTTTGATCGCGGCCTGTATCGTTACACGAGGAAGTCCCGGATGCGCTCAGCCTGGATGAGTATGCACGGCAGCACTGGTGTAAGCTTGCCGCAAGCGGAACGATCACGCGTCTACCGGGAAATCAGCACGGAAATAATCGGCCAGCTGCAGCGCGCCCATCGCAAGCGGTTTTTTCATTTTGATCTGAAATGGCGCAACATCCTGGTGCATCGTGATGCAGGCGGGCACTATCGCTGTACCTGGATAGACTGCCCGCGCGGGCGTTACATGCATCTGCGCCCGGGCCGTGGGCAGGTGGTGGATTTGTCGAGCCTTGCCCGCCTGGCACTCTCGTATCTCAGTCGGACCCAGCGGCTGCGCTTTATTTATGCCTACCTGGGTGAGCGTGCCAGCCGACAGCGCGCCAGACGCTTATTCAGGAAAGTTGACCGGCATCTCTCCAGGCGCATGCCCAGGGTGTTTGATCCCTTCACGGGGCAGGACTGATGTGATTGTGCCTATCGACTGACGGGTACGCGCCGCTTTACCCGTCCTGCATGGACGTTTCTTCTTCGTAGGATGGGTAAAGGAGCGAAGCGACGTACCCATCAAAGGTATGGCTGATTTGATTGGGCATATCGACTGACGGGTTTTAACAGGGCGCGTAATAGCCAGAAAGTATATTAATGATAAACAGTAAGATACATCCGTTATCTAACAGAAATTAGAGGCACCTCTCAAGGCGATCAGGGTCTGCGCACCTCACGGCTCCTGTACCTGTTCAGCCGGTTTCGGCCAGGCGCCGGATGATGCGCTGCTCCAGCCAGTAGCGCGGATGGAACGGATTGCTGCCCGAGATGAAGCCGACATGACCGCCATGACGGGACAGTTCCAGGGTGACGGCCGCGGCCAGCTCGGTGTCACGCGGAAGCGCGGTGGTTGGCAGGAAGGGATCATCGCTTGCCTGGATAATCAGGGTCGGGGTGTGAATGGTTTTCAGGAACTGCCGGCAGCTGCTTTGGCTGTAGTAGTCGTCGACATCACGAAAGCCATGCAACGGTGCCGTGATCCTGTCGTCAAATTCCCTGAATGTCCGCAACTCCCGCAAGTGTTCCAGGGGAAGCGGCGGCGGGTGACGCGCGGCCTTTCTTCTCACCGAGTTCCTCAGTTTCTTCAGCAGGTGACGCTGGTATATTCTCGACAGGCCTTTCTCCAGCTTCAGTGCCGCGCTGTTGAGATCGAATGGCACGGAGATGGCAATGGCGCTGTGCAGCGGTGATGCCTCTGCCTGTTCCCCGAGCCACTTCAGCAACACATTGCCGCCGAGTGAAAAGCCGATGACGACAAGCGGTCTGCCGGGATGTTTTTCCAGGATGTGGCGGACGATGTAATCGAGGTCCCCGGTTTCCCCCGAGTGGTAACTGCGCGCAAGCCGGTTGGGTTCTCCGCTGCAGTTGCGGAAGTACATCAGCCCGGCTGTGTAATTTTCCTCTGCCAGGACCCTTAACAGGCCGCCGGTATAGTGGGATTCGAGCGATCCTTCCAGGCCGTGCAGAACCAGCACGATTTTACCCGTGGCAGTTTTTCGACCAGTCCAGGTCGATGAAATCACCGTCGGGCAGTTCGATGCGTTCGCGTGTCAGCGGCGGGGCAAGCCGGCGCCGGCAGAGCGAGGCAAACAGGGTTTGCCGGTGCGCCCCGCGCAGCCACCAGGCCGGTGTGAACGCGCTGGATGTGATCATCCGCGTTGCGCCGTTCGGGGAACGGTTTCAGGTGGCGATGCGGTTCTTGATCAGGTCATCGACCACGGCCGGATCGGCCAGTGTCGAGGTGTCACCGAGCGAGTCCATCTGGTTGGCCGCAATTTTGCGCAGAATCCGCCGCATGATTTTACCGGAGCGGGTTTTTGGCAGGCCCGGCGCCCACTGGATGATATCCGGCGTGGCGATCGGGCCGATTTCCTTGCGCACATGGGTGATCAGTTCCTTGCGCAGGGCATCATCAGGCTCGACCCCGTTGATGAGGGTGACGTAGGCATAGATGCCCTGGCCCTTGATGTCATGCGGATAGCCGACAATCGCGGCCTCGGCGACCTTCGGGTGCAAGACCAGCGCACTCTCCAGTTCGGCCGTGCCGAGGTTGTGTCCGGAGACAATCAGCACATCGTCGACGCGCCCGGTGATCCAGTAATACCCGTCTTCATCACGACGCGCCCCGTCGCCGGTAAAGTACATACCGGGAAATGCGCTGAAGTAGGTATCGATAAAACGTTGATGGTCGCCGTAGACGTCACGCATTTGCCCGGGCCACGGGCGGGTCATGACCAGGCTGCCCTCGGCGACACCCTCAAGCACTTTTCCCTGCGCGTCGACGATGGCCGGCACCACGCCGAAGAAGGGCAGGGCGGCCGAGCCGGGTTTCATGCGCATGGCGCCGGGTACCGGTGCAATCATGTGGCCGCCGGTTTCGGTTTGCCACCAGGTGTCGACAATCGGGCAGCGGGTCTCGCCAACCGTACGGTAGTACCACTCCCAGGCCTCCGGGTTGATCGGTTCGCCGACGGTACCCAGCAGGCGCAGGCTGCTGCGCTTCGTATCGGTAACCGGCTTGTCTCCCATGCGCATGAGTGCGCGCAGTGCGGTCGGTGCGGTGTAGAAGATGTTGACCTTGTGTTTGTCGCAGACCTGCCAGAAGCGCGAGGCATTCGGATAGGTGGGTACCCCTTCAAAGACCAGCGAGATCGCGCCGTTGGCAAGCGGGCCATAGACAATGTAGGAATGGCCGGTAACCCAGCCAACGTCCGCCGTACACCAGTAGACGTCGCCATCATGGTAGTCGAAGACGTATTTGTGGGTGATGGCGGCATACAGCAGGTAACCGCCGGTGGTATGCAGCACGCCCTTGGGTTTTCCCGTGGAGCCGGAGGTGTAAAGAATGAACAGCGGGTCTTCCGCATCCATGATCTCGACCGGGCAGTCTTTTGATACGGCTGCCGTGGCCTCGTGATACCAGATATCACGTTCATCATGCCAGCTGATCTCGCCATTCGTACGGCGCAGCACCAGTACCGTGTGCACATTCGGGCAGCCAAGCAGGGCTTCATCGACATTGCCCTTCAGCGGGACGGTCTTGCCGCCGCGCAGGCCTTCGTCGGCGGTGATGACCATCCGGCAGTCCGAGTCGAGAATGCGGTCCTTGACGGATTCCGGCGAGAAGCCGCCGAAGACGACCGAATGGACGGCGCCGATACGTGCGCAGGCGAGCATGGCATAGACGGCTTCCGGGACCATCGGCATGTAGATGCAAACCCGGTCGCCTTTATTTACATTGCGGGATTTCAGTACATTCGCCAGTCGGCAGACATGCTCATGTAATTCGCGGTAGCTGATGCGCTGGTCATCACCCGGATCATCACCTTCCCAGATCAGGGCGGTCTGCTCGCCACGCGTCTCCAGGTGACGGTCGACGCAGTTATAACAGGCATTCAGCCTGCCACCTTCAAACCAGCGGATATGTCCCTTGCTGTAGTCCCAGTCGAGTACATTGTCCCAGGGTTTGTCCCAGTCGAGAAACTCCCCGGCCTGCGCGGCCCAGAAGCCGGCGGGGTCTGTGACTGACTGTGTGTACATTTCCTGGAATTGTTTGGCATCAAGGTGGGCGCCTTGTGCAAATTCTGAAGGGATATCGTAGCTCGTGTTATCTGACATGGATGTGCTCCGCTGCTTGTCTCGGCGTTGGTGATTTTGTGTGGCCCTGATTATAGCCCGGTCGGGCCGTGAGCCAAGTCATGATTTATATTCAATCGGGATGTTTGCGAATTGTTCATTACACCAGGCGCGAGGGAATTACCCGATGTAACCCGGCGCTGCCGCGATCGAGCGGCTGACGGGCAGCGAGTCCGTATTCCAGTGTTCGATGGCCCACTGCCAGAGTTCCGCCTTGCTGGCGTCCTCCACGGACCCGGGTAATGGCTGGTTGAGGAAGGTGAGCACATCACACAGGACTGTCGACCAGTCGTCGGGATTGACGGGGGGTGCGTGCGTCTGCTTGCTGAGTTTGTCGTTTTTGCTGTCCACGGCGACCGGTATATGCAGGTAGGACGGCTGCGGGTAACCCAGCAGTTGCTGCAAGTGGATCTGTCGCGGGGTCGAGTCGAACAGGTCGGTGCCACGCACCACATGACTGATACCCTGCCCGGCATCATCAACCACAACGGCAAGTTGATAGGCGAACAATTGATCGGCACGCCTGATAATGAAATCGCCAACGTCCCGCCCAAGCTGTTGCCTGAGTGTGCCTTGCAGCCTGTCCCTGACGCTGATATCAGTGTCATGGACCTGTACACGAATTGACCGTGCCTTGCGTCCCTGTGGTATGCCGGATCGGCAGGTTCCCGAATATACGCCGCCGGCGCCGGATTTCATCGAGCTGTCGGCAATTTCCTTGCGCGTGCAGGCACAGCCGTAGGTATGCCCGGCGCGCTCCAGACTGGCAAGCGCGTCTTCATAGTAGTGGCTTACGTTGACTTTGCCAGGCAACGGGACCATCCCAGTGCAGGCCAAGTGCTTCCAGCGTGCGCAATATATCATCCGCTGCACCGCGGACTTCCCGTGGCGGGTCCAGGTCTTCCATGCGCAATAACCACTCGCCCCGGTGATGGCGTGCATCGAGGTAACTGCTGACAGCCGCAAGCAGTGATCCAAAGTGGAGTGGCCCGGTGGGCGAGGGGGCAAAGCGGCCGCGGTAGGTGTTCATCATGTCGGCAGGGAATGGTTCGCAGGTATCATGTGTTGATGATAAAAAAGCCGGCATAAGCCGGCTGTTTTAAATTCGTCATGCATGCCCTGTATCAGCCCATCTGTTTTTCCCGGATTTCATCAAGGATCTTGCAGTCGATGCAGAGTGTTGCAGTGGGCCTGGCTTCAAGCCGTTTCACGCCGATCTCTACCCCGCAGGCCTCACAGTAGCCAAAGTCATTGCTGTCAAGATTGCGCATCGATTCATCGATCTTCTTGATTAACTTGCGCTCGCGATCGCGGGCGCGCAGTTCCATGCTGAATTCGGACTCCTGGGTGGCGCGGTCGTTGGGGTCCGGAAAGTTGGCGGCGTCATCCTGCATGTGATGGACCGTGCGGTCCACTTCTTCCATCAGGCTTCGTTTCCAGGCCAGCAGGATATTTTTGAAGTGAGCGATCTGCTCCTCGTTCATGTACGCCTCGCCCTTTCGCGCTCGATAACTGGCGATGCCTGGAACCGGGCCTATCTGGGTTACCGGGGCTTTCTTGCGGGCTGGCCTTGCGGCGCCGGTTTTCTTCGGCGCGGCCTTCTTTGCAGCGGCTTTCTTTTTCGGGGCGGCCTTTCTTGCAGTGGCCTTCTTCTTCGGGGCGGCCTTCTTTGCAGCGGCTTTCTTTTTCGGGGCGGCCTTTTTGCAGCGGCCTTCTTTTTCGGTGCGCCTTTTTGCTTGGTTTTCTTGCCAACAGCCGCCTTTTTAACCACCTTCTTTTTAGGAGCGGTTTTTTTTCCGGCTCTTGCCGATGACTTTACTGCTTTCTTTTTTGCTGCCATGTAAACTATCCCCGGGTACAGCTACAACAAGGTATTGTTTAAACAGGAAATTTCAGTGTTCCACCGGCTGTCTGCATACGTCCATGCACCCGGTTAACGGTCACAGGGGCGCTATTTATACGCCACTTTGGCTATTAGTCAAGAACGGAAGCCGGTGTAAAACCGGCGTTATTCAGCGCCGGATTGCATGCTGTAATCAAAACGGTGCGTAAACTTGATATAGAGAGGTTGCTCTATGAAATCAAAACTGGAAGCGCTGCTGCTGGATGTCGACGGGACCCTGGCAGATACCGAGGAGGTTCACCGCCAGGCCTTCAACGCGGCATTCGCCAGGGCCGGGCTGGACTGGAACTGGGGACAGGCCCTGTATCACGATTTGCTCTCGGTCACCGGCGGCAAGGAACGTATTCGTCATTACCTCGACCGGGACCGGCCTGATGTGAGCCTGCCGGGTGATGCCGATGCCTTTATTGCGGACCTGCATCGCAGCAAGACGGAATTTTATGTCGGTGCCCTGGCTGCCGGCACGGTTCCGTTGCGGCCGGGTGTCGAACGCCTGATCAGGGATGCCAAGGCGCAGGGTCTGCGGCTGGCGATTGTCACGACGACCACGCCGGACAATGTCACCGCACTGTTCGAGCACAGTTTTGGCGACCATGTCGCGGACTGGTTTGACGTGATTGCGGCCGGCGGAGTCGTGCCGAACAAGAAACCGGCGCCGGACATTTATCATCATGCCCTTGCGGAGCTGGGGCTTGCGCCCGAGCAGTGTATTGCGATCGAGGATTCGTCCAATGGCCTCAAATCCGCGCTGGCTGCCGGTGTGGTCACACTGATAACGCTGAACCGTTATACCGATGACCATGATTTTACCGGTGCGGCAGCCGTGCTTGACCATCTCGGTGAGCCCGCTGAGCCGTGCCGGCTGATAGAGGGTGAATTGCAGCCCGGGCCGTTTGTCGATACCGACTACCTGCAAAGACTGCATGCACACTGCCAGGCCGCGCGCGGGTGAAAATTGCCAGACCGCATGGAGGCCATTCAGCCATTCCATGTCATGGCATTGCTTGCCCGTGCCCGGGAGCTGGAGGCGGCCGGTCGTATCGATTATTCACATGGAAATCGGCGAGCCGGATTTTGTAACGCCGCAACCGGTCATCGATGCCGGTATCAAGGCCCTGTCAGCAGGCTATACCCATTACACGCCGGCTACCGGCCTGCCGGCATTACGTGAGCGGATTGCGGCATTCTATTCCGATCGCTATGGCGTCAAGGTTTCTCCCGGGCGGATTGTCGTTACCCCGGGTGCATCGCTCGGCCTGCAGCTTGCGCTTGCGCATGCTCGTCAATAGCGGCGACAAGGTGTTGATGGCGGACCCGGGTTATCCCTGTAACCGTAATTATGTGCACCTGTTAAACGCAGAGCCGGTCGGTATACCCGTGGATGCGGGCAGCGGTTATCAGCCCACGGTTGAACAGGTCGAGCAGTACTGGTCACCGCGATGTTGCGGCCCTGTTGCTGGCATCACCGTCGAACCCGACCGGGACACTGTTGCCGCAGGAAACCATTCAGGCAGTTGTATGACTACACCCGGTCGCAGGGTGGCAGCCTGATCGTGGATGAGATCTATCACGGGCTGACCTATGGTGTTGCGGCACGAGACGGCGCTTGCCGTTTCCGACGACCTGATCGTGATTAACAGTTTTTCAAAATATTTCGGCATGACCGGCTGGCGGCTTGGCTGGATGGTGGTGCCGCAGGACTGCGTGCAGGGCATCGACAAACTGGCGCAGAACCTGTTTCTTGCCGCGCCGACCATGGCCCAGCATGCGGCCCTGGCGGCTTTTAGTGATGAGAGCATCGCGATCCTGGAAACACGCCGGCAGGCGTTTCGTGAACGGCGCGATTTTTTGTTGCCGGCCTTGCGTGAACTCGGTTTTGATATCCCGGTCACCCCGGACGGGGCATTTTATCTGTATGCCGATTGCAGCCGCTTCAGCGACGACAGTTATGCCTTTTCAAAACAGCTGCTGGAAGAGGCCGGTGTGGCGATTACGCCCGGTGTGGATTTCGGCAGCAACCAGCCGGAGAAGCATGTGCGTTTTGCCTATACCACCTCGCTGGAGAATCTGCGCGAAGGTGTGCGCCGCCTCGGTGAGTATTTAAACAGCCTGAGTCCTGCTTGAGTGCATGGGGTGGCAGGATTTACTCGCGCTGATGACGAAGCGCTCCTGCGATGAGCTGCAATCGATATCCTGTAGGAGCGCGCATTCTGCAAGTGCCGCGAACTGGGATTCTGCAGCAGGATCTTGCTACGGATTCATGTCCGCGCCTTGCTGTGTTCGTTTTGCTCTGTCCGGCTGCCATCGCCTTCAGTTCCCCGACCCACATCGCCGTTGCGCCCGCAACGGATACCGGCATGGCGAAGAAATTGACCACCGGGATCATTGTCATCAGCAGGGAGCTGCCGCCGAAACCATAGGAGAGCAGCCTGCGCTGGCGCAACAGTTTTTTCTGCGCGGAAAAATGCAGCAGGTGATTGGCCATCGGGTAATCGATGTATTCGATCGCCAGCATCCATGCGCTGAACAGGCCCCAGATAAACGGGCGCGGCCAGGTTGATGCCCGGGATCAGGAACAGCAGCTCCCAGTGGAATGGCGCGAATAATGAAATAGAGCAACTTGCGCAGCTCGGCAAACAGGCTGGGCAGCAGGTCCTTCATGATGGCCTTCCAGCCGCCGGTTGCGATCGTCTGCCCCGTCAGGTGTTGCTCGACCGCTTCGGCCAGCATGCCGTTGAAGGGTGCTGCAATCAGGTTGGTGATCAGCGAGAAGCTGTAAAAAATAATCAGCACGGCCGACAATGTAAAACAGGGGCAAGAGCAGGTAACGCAGCCAGTTCAGCCAGGATGGCAGGTAGCTCAAGCAGCACGCTGATCAGGCTGTCCAGCCAGATGACTGGCGCCGAAAATGGCCCCGGCAAAGACGGTCGTGCTGATCAGCAGCGGGATGGCGACGTAGCGGCGCAGGCCGGGTTGGCGAATAAGCCGCAGTCCTTCCAGCAAGTAGTGTGCGCCTGAGTGTTTGTTGTTCATGTCTGTTAGTGTCCTGTGGTGCGTTGCTTCGGATTGGATGAGTGTCGCTTGCGGCCTTGACCTGTGCTGTATTGTAATCGCGGATGAGATCCGCTCCTACAGCGGTTTCTGATGCCTGTGGCGATGTATCCGCTCCTGATCAAACAATCGACCTGTAGGCAGCGCCAGCTCGCGAAGGTTTTTCGAGGCATCGCGAGCATTCGCCAGCTGGCGCTGGCTCCTACAGGGTTGATTGATCAGGTCGAGCGCTCCTGCGGGCCAGTAATGCCGCGCCATAGGCGGCCTGCTGGTGTTCGGCGGCGACGACCGGGATGCCCAGGCAGCGCGAGCGGATGGTTTGCCAGGCGTGGTTCGCGGCGCCGCCCCCGGTGGTGATGACTTTTTCGGGCCAGGGCGCGCCCAGTTCCGCCAGTCGCCGGTAGCCGGTTTTTTCAATGGCCGCGATCCCTTCGAGCATGCCCTGGAAGAAAACGGCGTCGTCCTTCGGGCGGGGTTCGAGGCGCGGGGCCAGTTGCGGGTCGTTCACCGGAAAGCGCTCACCCGCAGACAGCAGGGGGTAGTAATCCAGCCCGGTTGGCTGGTCCGGTTTCAACAATGCCGTCATGCGGCTGATTTCGGCCAGGCTGAAATAGTGCAGCAACACAGCGCCACCACTGTTGGAGGCGCCACCGGCCAGCCAGAGATTGCCAAGGCGATGACTGTAGATGCCGTTTTCAGGTGCAAACAGCGGTTCAGCGCGACAGCACTTTCAACACCAGCGTGCTGCCCAGCGAGGTGACGGCTTCACCCGCCCCGGCCTGTGTCGCCACGAAGCTTGCGGTGCTGTCGGTCGTACCGCTGGTCACGCGTGTGCCTGTCGAAAACCCCCAGCGCCGGCAGTATTCGTCACTCAGCCGGCCGATGACCTGGCCTGCCGGCACCACCTGCGGAAACAGTGATGGCGGGATGTCCAGCCGCGGCGAGCCAGTCCGGCCAGCGGCGCTGGATAATGTCATAGCCGAGTTTCAGGGCATTGTTTTCATCGCTGATTCCGAAGCGGCCACAGAGGCGGCCGATCAGCCAGTCGGCCTGGTGCAGGGCGTAGCGGGCCTGCTTGCCGGCCGGGGACTGCAGCAGCCAGAGCAGTTTTGCCAGGCTGGCACTGGCGCCATGGGCGGCGCTGCCATCGGGCACGATACGGGCGAGCTGCCCGGCCTGGCGACCGGCGCGGGCGTCGTTGTACATCAAGCCCGGGGTCAACGGCCTGCCCGCGCCGTCGCTGCAGAGCAGGGTCGAGGAGGTGGCGTCGAGGGTGATGGCCGAAACGGCTGCCAGCGGGACCCGGCCGGCCAGTTCATCGAGGTTGTCGGTCAGCGCCTGCCACCAGCACTCCGGGTCCTGCTCGACGCCGGCACCGCTGCGCACCGGGGCAGGCAGCGGGGTGCGGGCCTCCGCCTGTATGACGGGCATCCGCGTCGATGACACAGCTGCGGCAGGCCGAGGTGCCGATATCGATGCCCAGGTAAAGTGTCATGCGCTTTTCCGGTTACGGGTGGCTTTGCGAGGTAGTTTGCCAATCGAAAAACATCTCGCGCAAAGCCGCAAAGACCGCGAAGAAAAATTCAGAAATCGCTATATCTGTGGCAATCGGGTTTCGGTTTCTATCGCCTTTGCGCGAGACTATAATTATAATAAAAACAATATAGTTATGATATATCCACGACGGGCTGCGGCGTCCAGCCCGGCTGGCGGTGTTCGACCACCACGTCGGTGTAGATGCCGCCACGGACATAGAATTCAGCGCGCAGGCGCATGAAGCGCGGCTGGCAGGCCGCCACCAGGTCATCGAGGATGCGGTTGGTGACGTCCTCGTGAAAGGCGCCCTCATCACGAAACGACCAGATATACAGCTTCAGCGACTTCAGCTCGACGCAGCGCTGGTCCGGGACATATTCAAGGTGCAGGGTGGCGAAATCCGGTTGGCCGGTTTTCGGGCACAGGCAGGTGAATTCCGGCATGCGGATGCGGATGCTGTAATCGCGTTCGGGGTGCGGACTGGCAAAGGTGTCCAGGTCCCTGCTCGGTTGGGTCGACATGGGCCAAAGGGTACGGACACAAGATGATGTGTGCAAGTGCCGGAGAATAACAAAAGCTTGTATTTTTCGGCATTAATCGGGTAATCTCAGCGTCCATGCGATTGACCAAAATCAAGCTGGCGGGCTTCAAATCCTTCGTCGATCCGACCACGATCTATATCCCCAGTAATCTCGTTGGCGTCGTTGGCCCGAACGGCTGCGGTAAATCGAATATTATCGATGCCGTGCGCTGGGTGATGGGCGAGAGCTCGGCGAAGAACCTGCGTGGCGAGTCCATGGCGGATGTCATCTTCAACGGCTCGAATGCGCGCAAACCGGTCGGGCACGCCAGTATTGAACTGGTGTTCGATAATTCCGACGGCACCATCGGCGGGGAATACGCCGCCTACAGTGAAATATCCATCCGTCGCCAGGTTTCCCGCGACGGCACGTCCAATTATTTCCTCAACAATACGCGCTGCCGGCGGCGTGATATCACCGATATCTTCCTCGGCACCGGACTCGGTCCGCGCAGTTACTCGATTATCGAGCAGGGTACGATTTCACGCCTGATCGAGGCCAAGCCGGATGACCTGCGTGCGTTCCTCGAGGAGGCCGCCGGCATTTCCAGGTACAAGGAACGCCGGCGTGAGACCGAGACCCGTATTCGCCATACACGTGAAAATCTTGATCGCCTGAATGACCTGCTCGAAGAGATCGACAAGCAACTCGATAAATTGAAACGCCAGTCGCGTGCAGCGGCGCGCTACAAGGAACTCAAGGAAGAAGAGCGCCAGGTCAAGGCTGAATTGCTGTCGCTGCGCTATAACGCCATGCACGAGGAGAGTTCGCAGCGTCAGCAGCAGCTGCAGGAACGTGAACTGGCCATGCAGGCCGAGCTGGCTGCGCAACGCAGCATCGAAGCCGAGCTGGAAAAATTGCGCATAAGTCTTACCGCCGCCAATGAAGCATTCAATACCGTGCAGGGCCGCTACTACAAGCTGGGTGCGGATGTAGCGCGCGTTGAGCAGGCGATTCAGCACAGCCGGGAATCACGCCAGCAGCAGGAACAGGAATTTTCCCGGTCTGAAAAGACCCTCGGTGAAATCGAAGAGCATATTCTTATCGATACTTCCAGCCTGCAAGAGCTGGCGCGTGACCTTGAAACTATTTCTCCCGAGCTGGATGCCCAACAAGCTCAGGCCGAACAGTCCGCCACCATGCTGAAAGAAATCGAACAGTCGATGCGTGCCTGGCAGGAAGAATGGGACGAGTTCAATCAACGCGCGGCAGAGCGTGCCCAGTCGGCACAGGTCGAACGCACCCGGCTTGATCATCTCGAACGTCATATGCAGCAACTTGATGAACGGTTGCAGCGCATGGACCAGGAACAGCAGTCCCTGGGTGACGGGTCGCTTGAAAAAGAAATCGAACAACTGGCGCGTGAGTGTGAAGTTCGCGAAACGGTTGTTGACGATATCCAGGTGAAGCAGGATGCAGCGGTCCGGCAAATAACCGCGACGCGTAACGGCCTGCAGCAACACGAACAGGAACAGTCGGCCTTGCTCAGTATTTACCACGATACGCGCGGCAAGCTGGCCTCGCTGGAAACCCTGCAGAATGCCGCACTGGGCAAGCGTTCCGAACAGGTCAGCGGCTGGCTGAAATCGAACGGCCTGCAATCAGCGCCCCGGCTGGTGCAGCAGATACAGGTAGAGCCGGGCTGGGAACATGCCGTGGAAACCGCGCTGGGTTCCTATCTTGAAGCGGTTTGCGTCGAAGGCCTGGAAAACGCGGAACAGTGGCTGGCCGGGCTGGAAGAGGGTGCGGTCGCACTGTTTGATACCGGCGCCACCGGCATCGCGGATTCTGCAGGCAGCAAGGGTGTGCCGCTGACCGACAAGGTGCAGTCCCCCTGGCCGTTGACAGCCCTGCTGGACGGCGTCTACGTGGCCGAATCACTCTCACAGGCGCTCGGCATGCGCGCTGCACTGGGTGCGCACGAATCGGTCATTACTCAGGAAGGTGTCTGGATCGGCAACGGCTGGTTGCGGGTGGCACGCGATGCCGACGAGAAGGCCGGTGTACTCGCCCGCGAACGTGAAATCAGCGAGCTGACCGCGCAGTCTGCGGCACAATCGGCCAACCTTGAAGTCCTCCGCGCCTCGATTGCGCAGGCGCGTGAGCAGCTGCTGGCTTTTGAGTCGGAACGTGAGAGTTTGCAGCGCGACTATAACGAGGCGCATCACCAGGCCGCTGACCTGCAGGCACGCCTGGCTGCCGTCAAGTCGCGGTTTGAACAGGAACACAGCCGCAGCGAGACTGTCCTGAAAGAATCACAGGCACTGCGCAACCAGCAGGAAGACGAGGCACGGGAACGTGCCAATGCGCAAATGCTGCTGCAGCAGGCCCTCACCGAAATTGAAGCACTTGGCGCGGAGCGCGCGGAGCGCACCCGCAAGCAACAGCACCTGAGTGGCCTGCTGGATGATGCGCGTGAACAGGCACGCAATGACCAGCAGGCAGTGCATGAACTTGCCTTGCGTGCGGAATCCGTGCGTACGACGCAGCGGGCCACGGAGCATGCGCTGGAGCGGATGCGTGAGCAATGCGGCCAGCTGGCGACACGTCGTGACGAACTGAAAGCGATTCTCGGCCAGGGCGACACCCCGATCGTGGACCTGGAGCGTGAACTGCAGGGATTGATGGCGAATCGCTCGACGGTCGAAGGCGAACTGTCGGCTGCCAGGAAACAGGTCGAAGACATCGAGCATGGCGTACGTGAGCTCGACCAGGAGCGCATCAGGAAGGAACGCTCTGTGAGCAGCCAGCGTGAACAGATCGAACAGGAGCGCATGGCCTGGCAGGAAGTCAAGGTGCGCAGCGATACGCTGCTTGAGCAGATCAACGCCGCCGGTTTTGATTTCAGGCCGCTGCTCGACGAGCTGGACGAGAATGCAACGCTCGAGGCATGGTCCGAACGTGCTGAAAAGCTGGAACGGCGCATCGACCGGCTCGGTCCGATCAACCTGGCCGCCATTGACGAGTTTGAAGAAGAGTCAAAGCGCAAGGTCTACCTCGATGCCCAGCATCTCGATTTAACCGAGGCGCTGACAACGCTTGAAAATGCGATTGCCAAGATCGATCGCGAAACCCGGTCACGCTTCAAGGAAACCTTTGAACAGGTCAACACCGGTTTGCAGGAGAATTTCCCGACCCTGTTCGGTGGCGGGCATGCCTACCTCGAACTCACAGGGGAAGACCTGCTGGACACAGGGGTTACGGTGATGGCGCGGCCTCCCGGCAAACGCAACAGTACCATTCATCTGCTTTCCGGCGGTGAGAAGGCATTGACGGCCATTGCCCTGGTGTTTTCGATCTTCAAGCTGAACCCGTCACCTTTCTGCATGCTCGACGAGGTGGATGCGCCACTCGATGACACCAATGTCGGTCGTTACTGCGACATGGTCAAGCAGATGTCCGAGCATATTCAGTTTATTTTCATCACCCACAACAAGATCACCATGGAAATGGCAAATCAGCTGACGGGTGTGACGATGCACGAACCGGGCGTGTCGCGGCTGGTTGCGGTCGATGTGGATGCGGCTGTTCAAATGGTTGCGATGTAGGACAGCGGAGAATAGTCGTCTCGATGGAAAATATACGCCTGATCCTTTTGCTTGCCGGTGTCGGCATCGTCCTCGGTGTTTTCTTGCTCGGCTGGTTGCCGGGCAAGCTGAAGGCAACATCACAACGCCGGCGCAAGCGGCGACCTGCACGTGGACGAAATGCCAACTCCGCAGAAACGGGTATCAATGTCGACGGCATGGTCGATGCAGAGCTGGAAAAGCTGGGACAGCTGATGGCTGATGATGTCGCTGATGTTCAGCCGACACCGGGACTGGAGATCAGGGCAAGCCGGGCAGAGGAGCAAAAGCCCGCGACCATGGGAAAGGTGTTTTCCCTGTCGGTGCATGCGCCGAAAGGTGTTCCCTTTCGCGGCCCGGTCCTGCTGGGCGCCCTTGCCGATGCCGGTCTGGAATATGGCGACATGCAGATTTTCCATCGCCACGAACTGCAGGATGGCCGGGAAAGACTGGTGTTTTCGCTTGCCAGCGTCAGGGAGCCGGGCACCTTTGATCTCTCTGCGATCAGGGATTTTACAACCGACGGCCTGATATTGTTTTTCCAGGTGCCGGGGCAGGTCGATGCATTGCAGGCGTTTGAGGCGATGATTGCAGCCGCCCGTGTGCTGGCAAACAGCCTTGATGCAATCATCTACGATTCTACGCACAGCGTCCTGACGAACCAGACAATCGGCCATATGCGCGAAGAGGTTATTGCCTGCCAGCTGCAACAACGGGTGGCCAAACGGGCGTCATGAAGTTACCGAAAACGGTACGTGACCGTGCCCGGGAACTGCATACACAACTGCACGAACACAATTACCGCTACTACAGTCAAGACGATCCGCTGATTTCAGACGCCGGGTATGACCTGTTGCTGCGCGAGTTGCAGGAACTCGAGACTGAATATCCGCAGCTGATCAGCCCGGATTCTCCCACCCGGCGTATTGGCGCGGCGCCGCTCAAATCCTTCGGCGAGGTCCGCCATGCCGTGCGCATGCTGTCGCTGGACAATGCCTTCTCGAATGATGAACTCGTCGACTTCGATCGCCGCGTGCGCGAGAAGCTTGGTATCGACCCGGTAGATTATGCGGCCGAACCAAAACTCGATGGCCTCGCCATCAGCCTGTTGTATGAAGACGGCAAACTCGTGCGTGCAGCCACCCGCGGTGATGGCGAAACCGGTGAGGATGTCACGCAGAATGTACGCACGATTGCCTCGGTACCCCTGAAGCTTGGCGGGAAAAACATACCGGATTTGCTGGAGGTGCGTGGCGAGGTCTACCTGGCGCATGCGGGTTTTCGGGCGCTGAACGAGCAGGCGCAGGCGCAGGGGCTGAAGCCCTTTGTCAATCCGCGTAACGCGGCGGCCGGCAGCCTGCGCCAGCTGGATCCGAAGATCACGGCGATGCGGCCACTGGAAATTTTCTGTTACGGGGTCGGCAAAGTGACGGGTGGCGCGCTGGCGAATACGCACACGGATATCCTGCAGCAGTTGCAAGGCTGGCATCTGCGCGTCTATGACGATGTCCAGCGTGTCAATGGTATTGACGGTTGTGAGAAGTATTACCGCAAGTATGAGAAGCTGCGGGAGAAGCTGCCCTTCGAGATCGACGGGGTGGTGTTCAAGGTCGACAGCCTGGTGTTGCAGGCACAACTGGGCTCTGTTGCACGTGCTCCGCGCTGGGCGATTGCACGAAAATTTCCGGCGCAGGAAAAGGAAACCACGATAACGGGCATCGATATACAGGTCGGCCGTACCGGCGCACTGACGCCGGTGGCACGGCTTGAGCCGGTATTTGTCGGTGGCGTGACGGTTACCAATGCAACCCTGCACAACCAGGACGAGATCGATCGCAAGGATGTGCGCAGCGGTGATGCCGTGATTGTACGCCGCGCCGGGGATGTCATTCCCGAAGTTGTCCGGGTGGTGAAGGAAAAGAGGAAAAAAGGTGCGCGACGTTTCCGGATGCCGAAGCAGTGCCCGGTCTGCGGTTCACACGTGGTGCGTATCGAGGGTGAATCAATTGTGCGCTGCTCCGGCGGCCTGTTCTGCTCCGCGCAGCGCAAGGAGGCCATCAAGCATTTTGCCTCGCGCCGCGCCATGGACATCGAGGGCCTCGGCGACAAACTGGTTGATCAGCTGGTCGAGAAGGACCGGGTGCATGATGCCAGTGACCTCTACCAGCTGTCGATGGACGATCTTGCCGGGCTTGAACGCATGGCAGAGAAGTCCGCCGGCAACCTGCTCGGGGCGCTCGAGACCAGCAAGCAGACCACGCTGGCGCGTTTTATTTTTTCACTCGGCATCCGCGAGGTCGGCGAAACCACCGCGCAATTGCTGGCGCATGAATTCGGTGACCTGGCGCCGCTGATGCAGGCGGATTTCGAAAGACTGCGGGCAGTGCGCGACGTCGGTCCGGTGGTTGCCGAAAATATTGTCGAGTTTTTCAGTGAAAGCCACAACCGTGAAGTCATCGACCGGCTGGTCAAGGCGGGAATTGTCTGGCCGGTGGAGGCGCAAAGCAAAAAAAAACCATTGGCCGGCAAGACCTTTGTGCTGACCGGTACGCTCTCCGTGCCGCGTGATGAATTGAAGGACAGGCTGCAGGCGCTGGGGGCAAAGGTATCGGGCAGCGTGTCCGCTAAAACCGGTTATGTTGTCGCAGGAGAGAGCCCGGGGTCGAAATACGACAAGGCAAAGGCGCTGGGTATCACGATTCTCGATGAGACAGCATTGAATGGGTTGCTGTCAGGAATTGCCGGTAAATGAAAATTACCAATCATGCAAACCGGAGCTGTCCCGCTTTTAAACGCAAGCAAGATCCCGACATAGCACCCGTTCAGGCGTAGCCCCGACTCTCTATGAAAAAACATATCAACCTGTTATCTGGCCTGGTACTCGCAATTATCCTGGTGGGCGTGATCAGTGCGGCAACGGTGTTTGTCAGTGCGCAGACCTATCGGCAACTGGCCATTGATCTCCAGCGCCAGTACATGGCCCGCCTGGTCGAGGTGAAGGTGGCGGAGCTGATCAGTGAAGCTGTAGAGGAAGCAAGACGCCTGGGACTGCAGATTCAGAACACCGATAGCTTCGGGGTTGCATTCGATGCCAAAGACAGGGATGCCGTTACCAGCGTTCTCGAGGAGCAGTTCCGGCTGGCAACGGCATCCTCGAGCAACATCGAGATGGCGGGCATGTTTGCGTTTGATAGTGATTTTGACCTGCTTGCCTCGGTTTCGAAAACGGCCGTCCGTGCCGGTCCCGGCGGAGTGTATTGTTCCGGCCTGGTCGACGGGATGCGCAAGCGACGCAATGCCGACCGGTTTAAACCGGCCCATGAGCTTTGCGTTGTTGAAAGCGTTCCTTTTCTTGCAGTGATGGAAGCGATAGGCGGGCCTGAACCGACGGGATATTTGCAGATGCTTGTCAACCCGGTACCGCAACTTGGCAGGGCCGGTGAACAAATGGATATGCCCTTGCAGATTACACTGATGGATGGCAGTGCTGTTTCCAGTTCGCCCGGCTGGCAGGAACAGGGTGGAACGGCCATTGTCAGGGCGGATTATATTCTCAGGGCCGACGATTCGCGCCCGGCATTGACAATCACCTCGGTTCGCAATGCCGATGCCCTGGTCATGAAGCTGGATATAACCAACAACCGCCTGTTGCTCGTGGTGGTCCTGATCATCCTGACGACTGTCGCGTTCGCCCTGGTGCTTGTCAAGTATTCGGTTTTCAAGCCACTCAAGGATCTGAGTTTTCAGCTCCGGGACAGATGGGCCGGCAACAAGCAGAATGATTCCGCTGCCTCGAATGCAGAAGAGGCGACGGCGCCGGTCAGTTTTCATGCGCTCGGTGAGTTATACAAGTCACTGCATGATATGGCGATCAGGGACCCGCTGACCGGCACCTATAACCGCGCCTTGCTGGAAGACCGGTTGAAGCAACTGATTGCAGAACACCGCAGGGCACCATTGACAGCAGCACTCTTGCTGATAGACATGGTGCGCTTTAAATATGTCAATGATCTGCTCGGTCACCACACAGGTGACCTGCTGCTGAAAGATGTGGTCAGCCGTATCGGCAACGAGTTGCGTGAATCGGATACCCTCGCACGTCTTGGCGGTGATGAGTTTGTCGTCATTCTTCCTGATACGGACCGGCAGCAGGCGATACAGGTTGCCGGGAAGATCATTCAATCCATGGAATCCGGGTTCGAGATTGAAGGGCACAAGCTCTCCGCATCTGTTTGTATCGGTATCTCGCTGCTGCCCGAGCATGCCGAGGATTCCGAATCACTGTTGCGCTATGCCGACCAGGCGATGTATTCGGTGAAGAACAGCAAACAGGCCTACGCCATCTATGATCCTGCAAGCGAGGTAACCAGCGACCTGGCAAGGGAATCACTTGACAGTATCCTGAGAAAAGACATTGAACCGGATGACCTCTACCTCGTGTATCAACCGGTAATCGACTTTGCCACGGGCGAGGTGAGCTACCTGGAGGCATTGTTGCGCTGGCAGCAGCGTGACGGCAAGCTGATGATGCCGGAAACATTTATTCGAGTCGCGGAACAAAGCGGCCTGATCAAGCAGCTCTCCGAGTGGGTCATTGAAACTGCATGTCGGGAGCTGGCGCTGATGCAAAAGAGCAAACCCGGTTTACGCAGCGGCATCAATCTTTCCATGCATAATCTGCATGACCTGGGGCTAATCGATGCAATTGACCAGTCACTGCAGCGCAACCGGCTGCGGCCGCAATCACTGTTGATCGAGATTACAGAAACGGGGGTTATGCTCGATCCTGAACAGGTGGTCGATATGCTCGGCCGGATGGCGGCAATGGGCCTGAAACTGTCGATCGATGATTTTGGTACCGGGCATTCGTCGCTGGTCTATCTAAGGCGACTGCCGGTGCATACCCTCAAGGTCGACAAGTCATTTGTGATCGACATGGATACGGATGAAGACAATGCTGCCATCGTCCGGGCCACGATTGATCTCGCCCACAGTATGGGGCTCACGGTGACCGCCGAAGGGGTGGAGAGCCTGGCAGTACAGCATCAGCTGAAGGCTATGGGCTGTGACTATTTCCAGGGGTATTACATCAGCAAGCCAATAAGATGCGCGGAGATGATTGACTGGCTTGTTGCAGCACGCAGATTTTAGGCCGAAACAGGAGGAAGCTGACATGTACAAACCATTACCGCTGCTGCTTGTGGCGACGCTGGTCTGTCACGGCTGTGGTGATCCACAGGAAGGGCATGTCTGGAAGGGGAAGACCGATATGATTGAAAAGGCCGGTGAGGTCGAGAATATGCTGCTGGAATCAAGTCGGCAGCAGCGCCGGCAAACAGATGAATTGACCCGCTAGGTCCCGTCAGCCATCAGCAGCCCGGATTGGGTTACAATAGCCTGAAACAGGTAATGTACAGCAGGGCTGACACGTATAAACGGGTTGGTGTGCGCAATCCTCAACAATAATAACGGCTATGACCAGGATAATTACACTCTGCAGTGGTATTGAGCGGGTGGGGAAAACCCACCTTGCCCTGAACCTTGCGCTCGAGATGGTGCGTCGAGGACGGCAGGCGGCGATGTTCTGCCAGGGCGGTTCACCTCATTCGATTGATGACCTGCTGGCCTTGCCCCGGGAAAAGCTGCTGCAGCGTCGCTCGACCGATCATGGTGGCTCACTGGTGCGCAGGGGTTACCTGGGTGTTGATGTTCTTTCCCCCGGTATGCCCTTGTCACAGTGGGATCGTGCAGCGGAACAGGTCGTGCAGAAGCTCATAACCGGGATGGATTCTGCCGACGGCTACGATGATTTCCTGGTGGATACCTCCGGCATGGATCCGCGTACCCTGCTCGCATGCTGCCGGGCATCGCCGCAGCTCATCCTGGTGATCACAGCGGATCCGCGTTCCCGGTCAGAGGCCTTTGCGCTGCTGCGAATTTTGCAGCGCAATGGTTTTCAGGGTGAGTTGTCCCTGTTGATCAACCAGCTGGACCGTGCCGCCGACGCGACTGAACTTCATCACACATTCAACCTCGAGCTCAAGCAGCACCTGGGGCTCGATGTCCCGCTTCTCGGGGTATTGTTCCACGATGTCCATGTGCGACGGGCGGAGCGCTCCAGGCAGGCATTCACTTCACTGTTTCCGGATGCAGAGGTTTCCAGCCAGATCGGCGATATTGCCGATGCAATTGATGACGCCGGGTCGCGGGAAACTTCACCCCCGCAGGATCTGTGCGATTACTGGAGCAGCTTTCGTGAAAACCTGGCCCTGCCGGTTGCCCTGCCCGGGGGGGTATTTCTGGAGATGGCGGATGACGGCGGGGAAGTTGCAGTCATGCAGGCATCGCCGGTGCGGGAGTCTGCGAATGAAGTGCTGCTGCTGCAGCTTGACAGCAGTTTTCACGGCTTCCCGGAGGCGCTCGACAGCCTGCCCGGTTTGTTGCAGGCGGCTGCGGACGACGTATCGAATCTGCGTCGTCTGCTTGAGGAGGCTGACGAGGGATTGCGCGGTGCGGGGTATGACACAGCAAACAGCAGGATCCTGCCGCGGCTGGGAGCAGACCTGATCGGGGAAATCGAACAGGCCGTTGTACCGGCCCTGGTATTGCATTTCCAGGTCAATGAAAACCGGGTTCGGGATGATGATCCCGACTGGCTGCAGGCGGGTTGTTATCTGAAATATATATTCCGCTTCCAGGGAGAGGAAGCCGTGCTCTCGCGGATCAAGACATTCACCGCCGGCATTAGCGGCTTTCAATGCGATCGCGGACAACAGGGCGAGACGCTCTGGGAGATGGTGGTCGCCGATCGCAGTGGCGCCATGAATATTGTTCATTCGCTGGATGAGAGCATCAGGATCCAGCTGTGGTTACCGCTGCGAAACCGGCCGGCATCCGCTCATGCCAGCCAGCCGCGTGTCGCGGCACCAACTTCGATGCCCGCCAAGACGGTCCACTGACAGGGGGATGACCACAAGACCCGCTTCCAGCCGCACTTCTAACTTCTAACTTCTAACTTCTAACTTCTAACTTCTAACTTCTAACTTCTAACTTCTAACTTCTCCACCCATACCTGCGCCGGCACCATCCGGCCGACGGGAAGTCCCGCCAGCCGGAAAGAACCTATTTTTCGTTGATCACGATGTCAGCCGAGGCCTTGATCTGGTTGATATGCGCCTGCAGTTTCTGGTTGACGATCAACAGTTTCAGGCGGTCCTTGACGTCCTCAAACGGTGGCGGCGTGATATCCCGTGAGTCGTCCAGGATAATGACGTGCCAGCCAAACTGTGTTTCCACCGGTTCCTTGCTGTAGCTGCCGGTCTCAAGCGCTGCTGTTGCATCCGAGAATGGTTTGACCATCTGGCCCGCTGCAAACCAGCCCAGTTTGCCGCCATTCTTGCCTGAAGGCCCCGTGGATTTTTCCATGGCAAGTTCGGAGAAATCTGCACCGCCATCGAGCGCGGATATGACGTCGACGGCTTCTTCCCGGGTTGCCAGCAGGATGTGCCGGGCGTTGTATTCCTTCCCGGTATTGCCTATCTGCTGGTCATACACTTTTTGGGCCTCTTCATCACTGGTTTGATTGGCTTGTACGAAGTCATTGACAGCCGCACTGGCGAGCGCCGAACGTCTCTGCTGATCCATCAGCGCAACAACCAGGGGACGCGAAGACACATCGTTCTTTTCGCCTTCCTGACGCATGAGTTCAAGCGCGATCAGTTCATCCAGGATCGCCTGCAGGTGAATTGGTGTCCTCGCTGTTGTTCTGCGGCTTGCGTGTCTTCGAGTAGACATCGAAAACATCCCGGGTAATGGCCTTGCCGTTGATGGTGGCGAGTACCTTGCCGGCAGGTGCCGGTGCTGATTCTGCCATCGTGCTGCTTGCCGTTGCGTCTTCAGTAGTTTTACCGTTGAGCGCGGTTTGCATCTGGTCGCATCCGCTGATAACGAGAACGGTTGCAAGCAACGCTGTCAGATTACGATAGTTCATTGAGTTGTACCTTGTTGGGTTGGTAGTCAGGTTTCATCAGGGGTCTTTGCCTGGATGCTTAGCGCATGGATTTCCCGGTGCATGATATCACCGAGGGCATCATAGACAAGGCGGTGACGCTGAATAAGGGTTTTGTCGCGAAAGGCGTCTGCCACGATATGCACAATGAAGTGGCCGCCGCCGCTGGCAGCACCGGCATGACCGGCATGTTTGGCGCTTTCATCGATGATTTCGAGACTGTCAGGCGCCAGTTCGTGCGCAAGGCGCTCGCGGATCATTGCTGTGCGTTGCTCGCTCATTTCAGGGCAGTACCTTCTTGAAGGGTTTGACGGTTACTTTTTCATAAACGCCGGCAGCGATGTAGGGATCGTCATCCGCCCATGCCCTGGCTTCGTCCAGCGAAGTGAATTCTGCGACCACCAGGCTGCCACTGAAGCCGGCGTCGCCGGGATCGGGGCTGTCGATGGCTGGATGCGGTCCTGCAAGCAGCAGGCGGCCCTCGTCCCTGAGTGCCTGCAGGCGCTGCAAGTGTGCGGGACGCGCCAGCTGGCGGTCGGCAAGACTGTTGTCCCTGTCCTGGCTGATGATGGCGTAGAGCATTAATTGTTTTCCTTGTCGGGTTCCATGTAGCGGCCGAGATAGAAGGCCTGCGCAAACACAAACACCAGGGTCAGTCCCATCATGCCGAACAGTTTGAAATTCACCCAGGTCTCCTCGCTGTAGCTGTAGGCAACATAGATATTTATAAGCCCCATCGCAATGAAGAACAGGACCCATGCCCAGTTGAGACGCCGCCATACCGGGCCGGGCACGGTGATCGCGTGGCCCATCATGCGTTCGACCAGGGTGCGCTCGCCGATAAACTGGCTGCCGAGGAAGGACAGGCCGAACAGCCAGTTGACGACCGTCGGTTTCCACTTGATAAAAACCGGGTCGCGCAGCACCAGTGTCAGTCCACCGAAGACGATCAGTATCAACAGTGTGATCACGTGCATTTTTTCGAATTTGCGGTGTTTCAGCCAGAACAGGCCGGTCTGTACAAAGGCAGCGGCAATGGCAACGGCCGTGGCGACATAGATGTCATACATCTTGTAGGCCACAAAAAACAGCAGGATCGGGAACAGGTCAAAAAGAAACTTCATCTATACAGCCGTCTTCAATTGGGTGATTTGCGGCCATTTGGCCGGCCAAAGGAGCCAAATGATAGTCTTTTTGGGGCTGAGGTGGAACCCGCAAGGCCCTTGTGCGGCTTCGGTCTGATAAAGATCGATATTATGGCCACGAAATCCACGGAAAAACACGGAAGAATTACACAAGGGCATTTGTATTTACGTGTTCTTCCGTGGATTCCGTGGCCATTAAAAATGTAAAAAAACGGTGTTCAGCCTGAATCCGGCACTGCATCTGTTGCTATCAGCCTGAAAAGATCGCTAGTGCAGGGACCGGTCAACATTCCACTTGCGGTGGTATTTCTCCATCACGGTACGGACATGGTCGGGGTAATCAAGCGCGTCCATCTGCTGCATGCCCTCGGTAAAAAAGCGCGGTGCCTCGGCCGGCAGACTTGCGGTCAGCAAGGCAAAGGCGGTTTCCATCAGTGCGGTGTTGTGACTGCGTGTCGCAACAATGCAGTAATTCAGTAATAAAACACGCCAGGGCCTGCCGGGATTGATGTTTTCCAGGTCCTGGCTGATGACGGCCGGGACGGCATCGATAATCTGCCGGATGACTTTACTGAGGGCTTCAAGCTCATCCGCGTCGCGGGTGTTGTTGGCGACAATGGCAATGGCATCTACGACCGGCTCCAGCGTATCGATCAGTCCGCCCTGGTGTGCAATCCACAGGCCGGTGTTGATGAACAGGTCATTGAGGGCGTTTTTTTGTTCATCCAGGCCGAGTTTCCCCGCACAGGCTGCGAGGTTCTCGATCAGGCGGATGGCATATTCCCCGATTTCCGTTACGTCTGCCCTGGCGGTGGCCCCGGCATCTCCCTGGATGCGGAGCATGACGTCCTGCAGACTTTTCAGGGCATCGAAGAGGGCAGGCAGGTCGGTATCCGGATCTGCCTGCGACCTGGCCTCGTTTGCGCGGCTGCAGGCCGCAACGATGTCGGTGATGGCTTGCTGGATGGAGTGGATATCCCCGGTCGCTGTGTGCATGGGTGGTTTCCCGAAATAGTAGAGGGTAATAGTACCGGCTTGCCCGCAGCTGCGCGACCGGCGTGCGTGAATTGCCGCACAGCCCGGACGACTCCTGTAGAATAGGCCGGATGACTCTCCAGTATGATTTGCACAGCCACTCGATCGCCTCGGACGGCACGCTCGGTCCCGCCGAGCTGGTGAGCGCGGCGCATGCCGGCGGTGTGCAGGTACTCGCCTTGACGGACCACGATACCACGGAGGGTCTGGGCGCTGCGCAGGCGCGTGCCCGCGAGCTTGGATTGCAACTGGTACCCGGGGTGGAAATATCCGTCAGCTGGCAGGCGCAGACGATTCATATACTCGGACTGAATATCAATCCGGATTGTATGGAATTGCAGGCGGGCCTGGCGGGGCTGCGTGAGTTTCGTAACTGGCGCGCCGTGGAGATTGGCCGGCGCCTCGCGAAGGCCGGTATCGCGGGCGGCACGGAAGGGGCCCGGGCGCTGGCAAAGGGCAGCATCGTCGGCCGGACCCACTTCGCCCGCTTCCTGGTCGAACACGGCCACGCCCGGTCTGTACAGGAGGTCTTCAAACGTTACCTGGTGAATAACCGGCCCGGTTTTGTGTCCGGCCGGTGGGCCAGCCTTGCAGATGCGCTGGACTGGATTGCCCGTGCCGGTGGCATGGCTGTCATCGCGCACCCGGCCCGCTACCGCATGACGGCAAGCAAGTTGCGCCGCCTGATCGGTGAATTCAGGGAAGCCGGGGGGCTGGGTATGGAGGTGGTTTCCGGCAGCCATAGCCGCGATCACATCAGTACGATGGCGGCCCTGTGTTGCAACGAGAATCTGCTGGCTTCCTGCGGCTCCGATTATCACGGCCCGGAAAATTCCCGAGTGCAGCTGGGCCGGTTGGCGGCGCTGCCGGCCGGCTGTACGCCGGTCTGGCAGAGCGAGCATTGGCCAACACATTAACAGCCCGTAGAAAATGTACCTATATCACTGCAGGAGCGGATCTCATCCGCGATATCCCCGCATGAATCCCGATCACGCGCGATGTACAGGGATGTACGAGTGTCGCGGGAGGCATGGATGCCAGGAGCGGCCCTGCAAGGCGCTCCTGCGGGTCGCTGCTGGTCCGGTGGGCGAGGTATGAGTCAATACATACAAATCCACCCGGATAATCCGCAGCCGCGGCTGGTGCAGCAGGCGGTCGATATCATTCGCAAGGACGGGCTGGTCATCTATCCGACTGACTCCAGTTATGCACTCGGTTGTCATGTCGGTGACAAGCGCGGTATGGAGCGGATTCGCCAGATCCGCGCGCTCGATAATAAACATAATTTCACCCTTGTGTGTCGTGATCTTTCCGAGATTGCGACTTATGCAAAAATCGATAACAGTGCCTACCGGCTGATAAAGTCGCTGACGCCGGGACCCTTTACGTTTATCCTGCGTGCAACACATGAAGTTCCGCGCCGTCTGCAGAACCCGAAGCGCAAGACAATTGGTTTGCGCGTACCCGCCCACCCGATCGCGCAGGCCCTGCTTGAGTGCCTGGGCGAGCCACTGATGAGTTCAACCCTGATTTTACCCGGGCACGATATACCGGAGACCGATGTCGATAACATGCGTGAGCGGATCAGCCGGGCGGTCGACCTGATCATCGATGGCGGTCATTGCGGGATGGAACCGACAACGGTCATCGATATGGTCGATGGTGTGCCGCAAATTGTCCGCCAGGGCTGCGGTGTGGCAGAAGGGATTAGCGGATGAAATTAACAGTCATGGGGTTATAATCCGCCGATGCTGGAGCTCAGTCTTGTGCAAAAAATTGCGGTTTGGGTGCCGCCGGTCTTGCTGGGCATTACCGTCCACGAGGTGGCTCACGGCTGGGTGGCGAGCCGGCTCGGTGACAAGACGGCCATGATGCTGGGCCGCCTGACACTGAACCCGCTGAAACATGTCGATCCCGTGGGAACAATCCTGATACCCGGCATATTGCTCCTGCTTCAGGCCGGTTTTATTTTCGGTTATGCCAAGCCGGTGCCGATCAACTGGAAGAACCTGCGCAATCCGAAGCGTGATATGGCCATTGTTGCGGCCGCGGGACCGGTGTCCAACCTGTTCATGGCAATCCTCTGGGCCCTGCTGGTGCATGCAGGCCTGCTGATCGGCGAGCAGGGAGTTGCGCTGGTATACATGGGCGTTGCCGGTATTTTTATCAATACCATATTGATGGTGTTGAACCTGCTGCCGTTGCCGCCACTGGATGGCGGACGCGTGGCGACCAGCCTGCTGCCGGGACCGCTGGCCTACCGCTTCAGCCTGATCGAACCTTACGGCTTCATGATATTGCTGGTGTTGTTGATGACCGGAATACTGGCGAAGATATTATTTCCGCTGATCACCCTCATCATGGGCCTGCTGTCACCACTGACCGGGTTGCCGGTCAGAACATTTACAGATGTATTGAAATCCTTGCTCGGATTATAGGAGACCAGCTTGGCCGCTATCGCTAACAAAAGCAGGGTGTTGTCCGGGATGCGCCCGACGGGACGACTGCACCTCGGGCATTACCACGGGGTGTTGAAAAACTGGATCAAACTGCAGCAGGAATTCGACTGCTTTTTTTTCGTGGCCGACTGGCACGCACTCACGACCCATTATGAAGACTCCGGGATCATTGCAGACAATGTCTGGGACATGGTTATTGACTGGCTGGCCGCGGGCGTTAACCCGGACTCGGCGGAGCTCTTTATCCAGTCCTGGGTCCCCGAGCATGCCGAACTGCATTTGCTGCTTTCGATGGTGACGCCGCTGGCCTGGCTGGAACGCGTGCCGAGTTACAAGGATCAGCAGGAGAAACTTCGTGAACGCGACCTGGCAACCTACGGTTTTCTCGGCTACCCGTTGTTGCAGGGTGCGGACATTCTTATCTACGGTGCAGACAAGGTCCCGGTCGGGGAAGACCAGGTGGCGCATGTCGAGCTGACCCGTGAAATAGCACGCCGCTTCAATCATATCTACGGGCGCGAACCCGGTTACGAGGAGGCGGCCCGTGCGGCCATCAAAAAGATGGGTAAAAAAAATGCGCGCCTCTACAAGGATTTGTTGACGCGTTACCAGCAGCAGGGCGATCACGAGGCGCTGGGTGTGGCGCATGCCCTGCTTGGGGAGCAGCAGAACCTCGCCATCAGTGACCGTGAACGCCTCGCCGGTTTTCTCGAGGGCGGTGGCCGCATGATTCTGACGGAGCCGCAGTCACTGCTGACCCCGGCCTCGAAAATGCCCGGCCTGGACGGGCAGAAGATGTCCAAGTCCTACGGCAATACCATCGGACTGCGCGAGGCGCCCGGGGACATTCGGGAAAAGCTGCGTACCATGCCCACGGACCCGGCACGGGTGCGCCGCACCGACCCCGGTAATCCGGATATCTGCCCGGTCTGGCAGCTGCATGAAGTCTATTCGAATGCGGCGGCGAAGGACTGGGTCCGGGAGGGGTGTACCACGGCGGGTATCGGTTGCCTGGATTGCAAACAGCCCGTGATCGACGCGGTGCTGGCCGAGCTTGTACCGATACAGGAACGCGCCAGCGAGTTTGAGCACGACCGGGAACGGGTGCGAAAGATCATCGATGCGGGCTCGAGGGCCGCCCGTGATGTGGCCCGCGAGACCCTCGGCGAGGTCCGTGAGGCCATGGGGCTGATCTATACGTAATTGGTTATAAATACAGACATATGGCTGAAAATAGGTTAGTATTTTCCGCACGCTATAAATTGTCCCTCGGCGGGTATTAAATGAGCGAAAATCAGAGCCGCGCAGTCACGCCGGATCTCCACACGCAGGAAGAAATCCCCCACGCTGTAGTCCAGGGTCAGACCATCGACTCACTTCCCCAGGACCTCTACATTCCGCCCGACGCGATGGAGGTTTTCCTCGAGGCATTTGAAGGCCCGCTGGACCTGCTGCTTTACCTGATCCGCAAGGAAAATATCGAGATCGTCGACATCCCGGTTGCCGATATAACACGCCAATATATTGAATATATTGAACTTATGCAGGTGATCAAGCTGGACCTGGCGGCCGAGTACCTGGTGATGTCGGCGGTGCTTGCCGAGATCAAGTCACGCATGCTGTTGCCACGCCCGGCGTGTGATGAGGAAGATGAAAACGATCCGCGTGCCGAGCTGGTGCGTCGCTTGCAGGAGTACGAGCGCTACAAGAAGGCGGCTGAAGACCTCGATGTCCTGCCGCGGCTCGGGCGCGATGTCTTCCAGGCCGAGGCCGAGGGTCCGGAACAGAAGATCGTCAGGCTGCCGCCGGAAGTCGAGCTGCAGGACCTGATTGCAGCGTTTCAGGAGGTCATGCAACGCGCCTCCATGTTTGCCCATCACCATGTACAGATGGAGTCCCTGTCCGTTCGGGAACGCATGTCCAGTGTCCTGGGCCGAGTCAGCAGCAGCGAGTACACCCGCTTCAGCGACCTGTTCACGGTTGAAGAGGGGCGCATGGGTGTGGTGGTCACGTTTCTCGCCATTCTTGAACTGGTCAAGGAGTCGCTGCTTGATTTAACCCAGACAGAGGCGTTTGCCCCGATACATGTGAAGGCTGCCTCACGCGCAGAAGAGGCCGGCGCAGCCGATCTGGAGATGCTTGCAGAGCAGCAGGAAACCGCCTGAGTAAATTGAATATGGAAAATGAAGCACTGAAAAACATTCTCGAAGCCATCCTGCTGGCGGCTGGCCGTCCGCTGACGCTCGATCAGCTGCTGGCCATGTTTGCTGAAAATGAAAGGCCCGAACGCAGCCAGCTGCGCGAAGCACTGGGATTGTTGCAGGCGGACTACGAGCCGCGCGGCATCGCACTGGTACAGGTCGGCGGCGGCTACCGTATCCAGATCAGGGAGGCGATGCAGCCCTGGGTGTCGCGTCTCTGGGAGGAGAAGCCGGCACGCTACTCACGCGCATTGCTGGAAACCCTGTCGCTGATTGCCTATCGACAGCCGATCACCCGTGGCGAGATCGAGAGTGTGCGGGGTGTCACCGTCAGTACCTCGATTATCAAAACCCTGCTGGAGCGCGACTGGATTCATGTACTTGGACACCGGGATGTGCCCGGTCATCCCGCCATGTATGGCACCACCCGGCAATTCCTCGATTATTTCAGCCTGAAGAGCCTCAGTGACCTGCCGACACTTTCCGAGTTGCGCGACCTGGGTACCATTGGTGCCGAGCTGGAGCTTGATCTGTCGGATATTCCGGAGTTGCAGCTTGCACCTGCAAACGACGGGCCGGACAGCGAAGCCGCCGGCGAGGAGCTGGCAGCAGAGCCTGTGACAGAACCTTCCGAAGACGAGCACGAACCCGTCGCCACCATTCACTAGCAGGTCCGGAACGTCCCGGTTCCCGATCGTCAACCCGCAAGCCCATGGCCGAACGTATACAGAAAGTCCTGGCCCGTGCCGGCCTGGGATCGCGTCGCCAGATCGAGGCGTGGATCCGTGAAGGAAAAATTACCGTCAACAACAAGCTCGCGGAACCGGGCCTGAGTATTTGTGAAACGGACCTGGTAAAAATAGATGGTCGCATGGTATCGCATGCCTCAACGGCGGTAACCCCGGAACGCACACTGATCTACCACAAGCCTGCCGGTGAAGTGACGACCCGAAAGGATGAAGCAGGCCGGCCAACGGTGTTCGACAGCCTGCCGCGCATCAAAAATGCCCGCTGGATCACCATCGGGCGTCTCGATATCAATACATCCGGCCTGTTGCTGGTGACCACGGACGGCGAACTTGCGCATCGCCTGATGCACCCGTCATATCAAATCGAAAGGGAATACGCCGTTCGGGTTCTGGGCACGGTCGATGAGACGATTCTGCAGCAGCTGCAGGAAGGCGTCATGCTGGAGGACGGAATGGCCGCGTTTGCAGCCATTCTCGATGCGGGCGGGGCGGGTGCGAACCACTGGTACCACGTCCTCCTCAGGGAAGGGCGTAATCGCGAGGTACGCCGCCTGTGGGAATCACAGGGTCTGCAGGTAAGCCGCCTGATTCGCGTCCGCTATGGCCCGGTCGAGTTGCCTCGCAGCCTGCGCGCCGGGAAATTCCAGGATCTCGAACGCAAGGATGTCGAGGCACTCTATGCAGCAGTCAGGCTGGAGGCACCACCACCGCTGCCGCAGCGGCGTCACGGCCACAGGCGCCGCCGCTGAATTTCCGGGGTATTCGTGAAGTGCAACCGCGCAACACTCGAATTCGTTTTTGATTCACTCTATAAGTGCCACGGCCCGCGCCACTGGTGGCCGGGTGATTCGCCGTTTGAAATCATGGTCGGTGCGGTGCTGACGCAGAACACCGCCTGGTCGAATGTTGAAAAAGCGATTGCCAACCTGGTGGCAGATGGCCTGCTTGATCCCGGGAAGATCGTTGCCGTGCGCAAGGACTACCTTGCCCGGCGCCTGAAGCCGTCCGGTTATTTCAATATAAAGGCTGCGCGGCTGAGGCATTTCTGCCGCTGGTATATCGATTCGGGCGGTTACGCGGCCCTTGAAAAAATCCCGACGGATGCCTTGCGTCAGTCACTCCTGTCCGTCCATGGTATCGGGCCGGAGACGGCAGATGATATTCTGCTGTATGCATTCAATCGTCCGGTTTTTGTGATTGATGCCTATACCCGGCGCCTGTTTTCGCGGCTTGGCATGATCGCCGGTGACGAGCCCTACGAGGCGCTGCGCCAGCTGATCGAGCCAATACTCGGCGCGGATGCCGAATTGTTTAACGAGTATCACGCCCTGATTGTGCAGCATGCAAAGGACATCTGCCGGACACGACCCGTGTGCGGGCAGTGCCTGCTGAATAAACGCTGTCCTGCTGCACGAATCTGCTAGGCTTACCGCTATCAGCCTGCCGACCTGAAGAGGTGTTCTTCATGTTTATCACCGGAAGACCCGCGCCGCTTGTATTCCTGCTGCTGCAGCTGGTATTGATTGCCGCCTGTGATTCGCAGCCCGACGCCGGCCCGTCTGCCGTGGCCGGAGCATGTGCAGCGTCAACAGCCCGGGATG
Source organism: uncultured Gammaproteobacteria bacterium (assembly GCA_963827755.1). Classification (GTDB taxonomy): domain Bacteria; phylum Pseudomonadota; class Gammaproteobacteria; order UBA9214; family UBA9214; genus UBA9214. The sequence goes on along the minus strand of CAWHCQ010000035.1, from coordinate 51,860 downwards.
ATCGACTGCAACGGCAGATCTCTCTGCGGAGGTACTGGCCGAGGGGATGGTAAACCCGGGTTATGCCGAGAAACCCGACTGGTTTGCCAATTCATTCCTGGATATACGCGAAGATGTTGCAGAGGCTGCCACGGCCGGGAAACGCGTGCTGCTGTATTTCTACCAGGACGGTTGTCCCTATTGCAAGAAGCTGCTGGACACGAACTTCTCTCTAAAGGCGACCGAGACCATGACCCGCGAGCATTTCGAGGTCGTGGCGATCAATATCTGGGGCGATCGTGAAGTGACCGGATTTGATGGCGAGTTGACGACCGAGAAAAAATTTGCAGCGTCGCTGCGGGTCATGTTCACTCCGACACTGCTGTTTCTTGAAGAACAGGGTAATGTGGTGTTGCGTGCGAATGGATATTACCCGCCCCACAGGTTCGATGCGGCACTGGAGTATGCGGCCCTGTATAACGGGCATGATCCTGACTTTCGCGAATACCTTGCGGCAAAGGCACCGCAGCCCGCCAGCGGTGTGCTGCACCGGGATCCCGCGCACCTGCCGCCGGGCACCTCCCTGCAGGCGCTTGCGAGTGGCAAGCCGCTGCTGGTGCTGTTCGAGCAAAAGGAGTGTGCCCCCTGCGACGAATTGCACCTCGATATCCTGAAGCGTCCGGAGAGTCGTGAACAACTGGCGCGTTTTGATGTGCTGTTGCTGGATATGTGGTCACAGGACCCGCTGACAGGCATGGATGGCAGGACAACGAGTGCGCAGCAATGGGCGAAGCAGTTGAATATCCAGTATGCCCCGTCGGCGGTTTTTTTCGACGCGCAGGGCAGGGAAGTATTCAGAACAGAGGGCTACCTGAAGGCCTTTCACGTGCAGTCCGCCATGGATTATGTGGCCTCCGCCGCCTACCGCGAACAGCCGAGTTTCCAGCGTTTCATCGCGGCGCGTGCAGATGCGCTCGAGGCGCAGGGGATCCATGTCAATCTTATGGAGTAGCTGATTTCGGTTCTTTGATTTTGCAAATGTAGCTATTTTGTTGGGGCGCCTTGCAGGCGCTGGTTTTATTTGGATGCGGGCTTTCGCGCCCGCGCGGCGAGGTACTTTCTCTTGCTTGCCCAAGAGAAAGTACCCAAAGAGAAGGGCACCCGGAGCACTCACCGTATTAGGCAAGACAGCAACGCTGTCTTGCCTAATCCGGTCCCCTGCGTTCCTCGCCAATCCGGGGGCCGCGCACAACTCGCAATCTCGCTGCGCTCGAAAGCTCAGACAGGGTGCGCGGCTATTCCCCGGATTGGCTGCGGTACTCGGTGAGTGCTACGGGAGGGGTAGATCAAACCCCCATACTCGCCGAGTATGGGGGTTGATCTACCCCTCCCGTAGGCGCAGCCGAGCATCGCAGTGAAAACCGGATGAAGCATGCGCCCTGTTTGAGCTTTCGAGCGCAGCGAGATTGCGAGTTGCGCATGCGCCGGTTTTCGCGAGAAGCGCAGGGAACCCGAATACTCATTGAAAATGAGTATTCGGGCTGCACCTCCGGGTCGCCTTTCTTTTGGATACGTTTTCTTTGGCGGAGCAAAGAAAAGTACCTCGCCGGCGGGCGCGAGAGCCCGCATCCAAATAAAACCCGCCTGCAAGGCGCATCAACAGAAGGAGGAGAAAGCACCAGAGGGTATATTTATGTAACCGTATATTGCCGCCCGCTGATTCCCCGGCTATCAGGCCCCAGCAGGTAGAGAAACGGGTCAACAACATCTTTCGGTGCATTCAGCGCAGCCGCATCCTCTCCCGGGTAGGCCAGGCTTCTCATTGCCGTGCGCACCGGTCCCGGATCGATGCTGTTGACACGCACCGGGGAATTGGTTTCCAGCTCATCGGCGAGTATCTGCATGAGTCCCTCGAGCCCCGCCTTGGAGACCCCGTAGGCACCCCAGTAGGCCTTGCCGTGGCGTCCGCTGGCATCGGAGCTGAATATGATTGATGCATCTGCGCGCCTGTTCATCAGCTCGAGGCAGGCCAGGGTCAGCAGGTAGGGGGCATTGAGGTTGACCTGCAGTGTCTCGAACCACATCTCGTCATCAAAATTGGCAAGCGGTACCAGTGCACCCAGCTGGGCGGCATTGTGAACCAGTCCATCCAGGCCCTGGTATTCTCTTTCCAGGATTGCGGCGAGATCGGCGTAGTCGCCGGGCAAGGCACCCTTGAGATCAAGCGGGTAAAGGGCGGGTTCCGGGTGGCCGGCGGCAACTATTTCATCGTAGGCCTGTTCGAGGCCATGGACATCCTTGTCCAGCAGAATGGTCGCTGCACCGTGTGCGGCAAGGGCTGTACCCAGTGCACGGCCAATGCCGTTGGCGGCACCGGTAACCAGTATTGCCCGGTCTTTTAACAAGCCGGGGGTGGCGGTCCAGCCCGGGGGAATTGTTGTTGCTGTGCTCATCGCTGGTGCAGATTATACCGGCAGGAGAGATCGGGTGGAACAGCGCGATGTGTGCAGGCAGCTGCGGGATGAGACAAAAAAATGCCCACCGGAGTGGGCAGAAAGGGGGTACAAACATCGCGTCCCTGAGAAAGTAACGTTACGGTCCGTGTAACGACAAGGAAACCAGGAAGACTGTTACATCCTTGCCGACAGGGAAACCGGGGGTGGCTTCCCTGCCGCAATCTACCTCCCTGGAACTAATATTGTCCTGCCGGGCAGAGTGAAAAAACTGTCTATGAGTACACACGGAAAATGTAACAAATTTACATTATTTTGGTCAGGATACGCTGAAAAAAAGGGGATGGCGGGTGGCCGCTAGTGCCTGTTACCGGTTTCCTCGCAGGACTCGATGTTGCGGGTTGCGCGTTCTATTTGATCCGGTCCCGCGGGGGCTTCCTTTGCAGTCACGCCCATTTCCGTGAATTTCCGCGCCCCCGGCAGGATGCGCGTGTCGTAGGAACCGACAGCCCTGTTGTAGGCCTCGACGCTGTTGTCCAGGCTGCGTCCCAGTTTCGTGAGGTGCGAGGCGAATTTTGTCAGGCGGGCAAACATTTCCTGGCCCACCTCGCGGATGGCCTCGGCATTCTCGGCCAGCGTCTCCTGGCGCCAGCCATAGGCAACGGCGCGCAACAGGGCGACAAGGCTGGTCGGCGTGGCGAGAATGACATGCCCCGAGAGGGCGTCCTCGATCAGTGTGCGATCAGTATCAAGGGCGGCGCCGAGGAACTGGTCGCCGGGGATGAACAGCACGACAAAATCCGGGCTGTCGCTGAACTGTTGCCAGTAGCGCTTGTTGGATAATTCCCTGACGCGGGCGCGTACATTGCGCGCGTGGTTTTCAAGGTGTTTGACCCGGTCTGCCTCATTGCCGGCTTCAATGGCCGACAGGTAGGAATCCAGCGGGGTCTTGGCGTCGACGATAATATCCCGCTTGCCCGGCATGCGCACGACCATGTCCGGTCGCTGCATTCCCTGGTCACAGGCAACGGATTCCTGCTCGAAAAAGTCGCAATGCTCGACCATGCCGGCGAGTTCCGCGAGGCGCTTCAGGGTCAGTTCTCCCCATTGTCCGCGAACTTCCGGACGCCTGAGCGCCTGCACCAGGTTACGTGTTTCGCCTTGCAGGGTACGATGCGATTCGGCGATGGTTTCCAGGTGTTTGGTCAATGCGCCATGTGCCAGCTGGCGATCGGCCTCCATCCTGCGCACCTGCGACTCCGTTTTTTCCAGGGCATCGCGTATCGGCCTGACAAGATTCTCGACGGCCTTTTCGCGTTTTTCCAGTTCGCCGGCGGATTTTATTTGCAGCTTTTCAAGATTTTCCTTCGCCAGGCGCAGGAACTGGGTATTGTTGTTCCTGAGCGCATCCGCCGCCATGGCGTTGAAGGTGTCCTTGAACTGCTGATCAAGCTGCCGGTATACGGCCTGCCGGTCGGCGGCGGCCTTGTGCTCGAATTCCAGCGCCGTGGCCAGTTGTGTGCACCTGTCGCGCACCCGGTTCAGGCGTGGGTTGAAATATATGTAGGTAATGAGTGCACCGGTGGCAGCGGCGAGTAACAGCAGCGGGATATAAGCAGTAACTGCTTCAGTTGACATGGCTGTCGATGATAGCACTGTTGTGTATACGTTGGTTCACCTGTTGTCCAGCCAGGCGAGCAGTTCCATCGGGGTCTCGATCATGTCGTCGGCATGCCAGTTCTGCGGGTCGTCACTTTCATGCAGGTAGCCGAACAGCGCGACCAGTGTGTGCATGCCTGCATTGACCCCGGCTTCTATGTCGCGTTTTGCATCTCCAATATAGACGCAGCTTTCGGGTTCGCTGCCGGCCAGGTTGCAGGCGTGCAGCATGGGTGCCGGGTGGGGCTTGCGTTCATCCAGTGTGTCGCCGCTGACCACGACCACGGCGCGGTTATACAGCCCCAGATCTTTCAGCAGCGGGTCTGTCAGCCAGCCGGGTTTGTTGGTAACGACGCCCCAGTTGATGCCGCGACTGTCAAGCGCTTCCAGCAAGTCTGTGATGCCCGGAAATGGCAGCGTCAGGCTGGAGATGTTCTCACGGTAGACTTCCAGCAGGCGTTGCCTTAAGGGCTCGAAGGCGGAATCTGACGGTTCAAGTTCAAAGCCCAGTTTTATCAGTGCGATGCCGCCATGTGAGACGACCGGCCTGATGGCTTCATAGGGCAGGACCGGTTTGTTATTTTCGAGGAGTACGGCATTCAGGGCCTGCGCGAGGTCCGGCGCGGTATCGAGCAGGGTGCCATCGAGATCGAACAGCACTGTGCGAATTTTACCGGATGTCCGGACTGGGGTAACCGGCATCAGCAGTCAGGCCTTCCGGAAACAGGCCATGTAGTTGACTGATACATCACTGTTCAGCCTGTATTCCCGGGTCAGCGGATTATAGACGAGACCGGTCATATCGGTCAGCTGCAAACCGTTTTCGCGGGTCCACGATTCCATTTCAGAGGGTCGAATAAAACGGCTGTAGTCATGGGTGCCTTTTGGCAGGAGTCCGAGAATGTATTCTGCGCCGAGGACCGCGAACAGGTAGGACTTCGGATTCCTGTTTATAGTCGAGAGAAACAGGCTGCCGTCATCCTTGAGCAGTTTTGCACAGCTCGAGATCGTCAGCGCCGGGTCAGGTACATGTTCCAGCATTTCCATGCAGGTCACGATATCAAAGCTTCCCGCCTGTTCTTCGACCAGCTGTTCCACCGTTGTTTGCCGGTATTCGATTTCCAGCCCGGATTCGTGCTGATGCAACCGGGCAACACCCAGGGGTGCCTTGCCCATATCAATGCCGGTTACCAGCGCACCCCGTGCGGCCATGCCCTCGGTCAACAGGCCGCCGCCGCAGCCGACATCAATAACCTGTTTGCCATGCAGGGGAGCATGCCGGTCGATATAATCGAGTCGCAGCGGGTTGATATCGTGCAGGGGCTTGAACTCACTGTGCGGGTCCCACCAGCGCCCCGCAAGTTTTTCGAATTTGTCGAGTTCGTTCTGATCGATATTAATCGAGGTCCCGGTCATTGCTTGCCACTCCTGTTGCCGAGGTGTGCGTGGCTGCCGATTTTCATTTGCCATGCATGGGTCTTGTCGAGAATGTTGTCGCTGTCAAGCGTCGTCAGCTGCCGCTCCTTGAGCAGGTGCTGCCCGGCCACCCAGACATCGGTCACCTGTTCCCTTCCGCAGGCGTATATTAGCGCCGAGACCGGGTCATATACGGGACGGGTTTCCAGGGTGTCCAGTCGTACAGCGGTTATGTCTGCCCACTTGCCGGGAATCAGGGAACCGGTTTCCTCGCCGAGGCCAAGCGCTTTTGCACCGTTGAGGGTCGCGATGCGCAGCATCTCGTGTGCGGGCAGGACGCTGGCATCATCACATATGACCTTGCCAAGCAACGCGGCGCTGCGCATCTCGCCAAGCATATCGAGATCATTATTGCTGGCAGCACCATCGGTGCCGAGTGCGACATTGATTCCTGCTGCAAGCAGTGACTGCAGAGGGCAAACCCCGCTTGCCAGTTTCATGTTGGACTCGGGACAGTGCACCACGTGCCCGCCGCCGTTGGCATAAAGCTTGATCTCGTCTGCCGAGAGCCGGGTCATATGTACGGCAATCATGCCGGGGGAAACGAGCCCGAGCTCCTGCAGTCGCGCCAGTGGACGTTTACCGGTCAATTCCACTGCAGTGTCTATTTCACTGGCGGTTTCATGAACATGCATATGAATGCCGATGTCGAGCTCGTCGGCGAGCATGCGGATGTGCTGCAGGGGTTCGTCAGAAACGGTGTAGGGTGCATGCGGGGCAAACACGGTGCTGATCAGGGGGTCGGCGCGATAGTTGTCGTGAACGGCCAGTCCTCTCGAGATGTATTCGTTGGCGTCGTTTGCCCAGACGCTGGGGAAGTCCAGCACGATCAGGCCGATACAGGCACGCATGCCGCAATTCGCAGCTGCACGTGCCGCGACATCGGGATAGAAATACATATCGTTAAAGCAGGTAGTGCCGCTGCGCAGCATTTCCGCCATGGCAAGCTGCGTACCGTCGTGGACGAATTCCTCGTTGACCCAGTGCGATTCTGCCGGCCAGATGTGCTCATTCAGCCATTCATTCAGGGGCAGGTCATCGCCGAGGCCGCGCAACAGGGACATGGCTGCATGGGTGTGGGCATTGACCAGGCCCGGGATCAGCAGGTGCTCGTTCAGCTCGAGTTCCACATCTGCCTGGTAACGGCTGCGTGCCTCTTGTGCAGGCAGAATTTCCAGGATGCGGCCCTCGCGGATTGCAAGGCTGTGGTATTCATACAGCGTGGCCTCCGGTTCAACCGGAGCGATCCAGCGACTGTGAATAAGGGTGTCAACGGCTTGCATGCAATGGCTTCACTGGTTTCGCTCAGGGTAAAAGTATAGCGGAGGGGATGTCTGTGCGGGAGACCCTGTGCTCCCGCACGGAGTTTTCATGCCGCGTTATGCATGTGTACATCCTGCTGCGGGTAGGGAATGCTGATGCCATTGCTGTCAAAAGAAAGTTTGATGTTTTCCAACAGGTCCGAGCGCACCGCCCAGTAGTCTTCAGACTTGACCCAGGGCCGGGCATTGATGTTGACGCTGCTGTCGGCAAGTTCTGCAACGCTGACGGCCGCTGCGGGGTCATCAAGAATGCGTGTGTCTGCCGCAAAGGCAGCTTCAATCAACTGTTTTGCCTTGCGCAGGTCATCCTCATAGCCGATACCAAACACCATGTCGATGCGCCGGGTTGTGCGTGCGGATACATTGATAATCGGGCTATCGTATATCTGACTGTTGGGAATAATGATTTCGCGATTATCGCCGGTACGCAGCATCGTGCTGAAAATACGTACCTCTTCCACCACACCACTAATACCTGCCGCCTCGATAAAGTCGCCCACCTTGAATGGACGGAAGACAATCAGCATGACCCCGGAAGAGAAATTGGCCAGTGAATCCTTCAGTGCCAGTCCGATGGCCAGGCCGGCGGCGCCAAACACGGCAAGCAGCGAGGTGGTTTGTATGCCGAGCTGATCAAGGGCGGCAATGACTACCACAACCAGCAGGACGGCATTTAAAATGTTGCCCGTAAACGTCGTCAGCATTTTGTCTACGTGGGCCTTTTGCATCATGCGTTCGGCGAAGCGAACCACTATTTTTATGATCCAGCGTCCAATAACAAAGACCGCCAGGGCCGATACAATGCGTATGCCCCAGGGCACGAGGTAGGTAGTGATCATTTCCGGATTAAGAAATTTCTCAAGATCCATTAAGTATTCTCCATTTGTAACATAAAAAAACCCACCACCCGAAAACGGGCGATGGGTTTGTTGTTACAGTTTAAACTGATGTTTTAGTTTGATCTGCGCTTCACACCGACACGAATGTCAACGCGACGGTTCTGTGCACGACCTTCACGCGTCTTGTTGCTGGCAACCGGACTGGATTCGCCCCTGCCGCTGACCTTGACGAGGCGAGGGTCGATGCCCAGGCCGACCATGTAGTCCCTGACCGACGTTGCGCGTCGGATGGAGAGTCCCTGGTTGTACTCTTCGGTTCCGTCGCTGTCCGTGTGGCCAACAACATCGATGCTTGTGACCGATACGCCCCTGCTCTTGATCTTGTCGACCATGGAACTAACGGAAGCTTTACCTGCCGGTTTCAGCATTGACTTGTCATGATCGAACAGTGCTTCAGCAGCGAGCGAAAATGTTTCATAGCTCGGCTGTGGCGGTGGCGGTGGTGGTGGCGGTGGCGGTGGTGGTGCCTTGGCAACCGGTACTGCACCGCAGTCTACCGTCTGATCCTCTTTCTTCCAGTGGCCAGTACGGACGCAGTCGCCGGTGCTGTGAGTGATGTAGTGTTTTTGTGAATCACCTACGTAACTGTCATTGGTGGTGCCGGCATCATGTGCATATGCAACATTTGCAAGCAGCATCCCGGCAGCAATTGAGGCGATCAGCCTTCCAATGTGATAGTCATGTTTCATTTTGGCCACTCCTGTGGATTGTTGATTTGGGAAAACAAATTTTCCTGCCGCATATTCTAGACACATATTCAGAACGAAACCAGCCCCCATGACGGTTTTTTTCTGAAGGAATCAGTAGAATACCCGATTCCGTACCGGCGTGGAAAGGACAATAACAGCCGATGTCAAAACGAAGCTCGTTTTTTGCTATTGAATGGACCGATGCCGGCCTGCGTCTGCTCGACCAGCGCCGTCTCCCGCATGAGGAGCATTACCTCTGCCTGACGGAGGCCGGCTCCGTGGCAGGGGCAATCCGGGATATGGTTGTACGTGGCGCACCGGCCATCGGGATCACCGCGGCCTACGCCGTGGTGCTGGCGGCACGTCGTCATCTCGAGCAGTCCCCGAATAACTGGCAGGCGCTGCTGCAACAGGATATTCACACCCTGGCGGCGGCCCGGCCCACCGCCGTAAACCTGGTGTGGGCGTTGCAGCGAATGCAGCAATGCCTGGCCAGGCAGAATACCGACCCGGTTGCCGCGTTGCTGGCCGAGGCCAGGCAGATACACAATGCCGATATCGATGCGAATCACCGCATGGGTGAATATGGCGAAAAGCTTGTAAATAAGGGTGATTCCGTCCTGACGCACTGTAATACCGGCTCGCTGGCAACCGGAGGTTACGGCACTGCGCTGGGTGTAATACGCAGCGCCTGGGCGGCCGGAAAGCTTGCAAAGGTGTATGCCGGAGAGACGCGCCCCTGGTTGCAGGGCGCGCGCCTGACGGCCTGGGAACTTCACCGCGACGAGATCCCGGTAATCCTGATTACGGACAGTGCTGGGGCGTTCCTGATGCAGACCGGGCGAGTGCAATGGGTCATCACGGGAGCGGACCGGGTTGCCGCGAATGGTGACGTCATCAACAAGATCGGGACCTATTCGCTGGCGCTGGCATGTCGTTTTCACGGTGTGAAAATGATGGTGGTGGCGCCGCTGTCGACGCTGGATATGGATATGCCGGACGGCCGGCAGGTGACCATCGAAGAGCGCCCGGCGAGTGAGGTACTGACCTTCTCCGGTCATGCACTGGCAGCTGCGGGGGCGACGGCCTGGAACCCGGCATTTGATGTCACCCCGGCCGGACTGGTCGACTACCTGGTGACGGAGGCGGGTGTCGTCGCGGCGCCCGATCGTGCAAAACTGGACAAATTCCATGCCAGCCTGCCGGCCGATGCTTGAATCGGTCTAAATCACTGAAACTCGGATAGAGCGCCTGAGTGGCACCAGAATCCGTTGGTTTTCGGGTGTAGTGGGGGAGCAGGGTGTGCTAAAATTGTCGGTCTTTGTAGCCGTCGCTGCGCTCAGGTGCTGTTTGCGGCCCCGGACAACCCCGATATATAAGGTTATGCATAGACCGTCCAGATGACCGATTTCGCAAAAGAAATAGTCCCCGTCAATCTCGAAGACGAGATGAAGCAGTCGTACCTGGATTACGCCATGAGCGTGATTATCGGGCGTGCGCTGCCGGATGTGCGTGATGGTCTGAAACCGGTCCATCGCCGCGCCCTGTTTGCGATGAGCGTGCTAAACAACGACTGGAACAAGCCCTATAAAAAATCGGCACGTATCGTCGGTGATGTGATTGGTAAGTATCACCCGCACGGTGATACGGCGGTCTACGACACGATCGTACGCATGGCGCAGCCGTTTTCACTGCGCTACATGCTGGTCGACGGGCAGGGTAACTTCGGTTCGGTGGACGGCGATTCACCGGCGGCCATGCGCTATACCGAAGTGCGCATGGCGAAGATCGCCCACGAACTGATCGCCGACCTCGACAAGGAAACAGTCGATTTTGTAGCGAACTACGACGAGACCGAGCACGAGCCCTCGGTATTCCCGACGCGTGTTCCCAACCTGCTGGTCAACGGTTCCGCCGGTATTGCCGTGGGAATGGCCACCAATATTCCGCCGCATAACCTGACCGAAATTATCAATGCCTGCCTCGCGGTGATTGAAAATCCGGATATCGATGTCGCGGGCCTGATGGAACTGGTACCCGGCCCCGATTTTCCGACTGCCGGTATTATCAATGGTGTGCGCGGTATACACGAGGCCTACCGGACGGGCCGTGGACGTATCTATGTACGCGCCCGCAACCATGTTGAAGATGATGCCAAGGGGCGTCAGCATATTGTTTTCACCGAGTTGCCCTACCAGGTCAACAAGGCACGGGTGCTTGAAAAAATTGCCGAGCTCGTCAAGGACAAGAAGGTCGAGGGCATTTCCGGTTTGCGTGATGAATCGGACAAGGACGGCATGCGCATGGTCGTCGACCTGAAGCGTGGCGAGGTCGCAGAGGTCGTTCTGAATAACCTCTACCAGCATACCCAGTTGCAGAATGTCTTTGGTATTAACATGGTGGCGATAGTTGATGGCCGTCCCCGGCTGCTGAACCTGAAACAGTGCCTGGAGGCCTTTGTCCGCCATCGCCGCGATGTTGTTACGCGTCGCACTGTATTTGAACTGGGCAAGGCCCGTGCACGCGCACATATCCTGGAAGGTCTCGCTGTTGCGCTGTCGAATATTGACGAGGTCATCCGCCTGATCAAGTCATCGAGCAATCGCGTCGAAGCCAAGCAGGCATTGATGCAGCGCAGCTGGGAGCCTGGCATGGTCACGGCCATGCTCGAACGCTCCAGCGCCAGTGCCTCGCGCCCGGAAGAACTGGAGGCCGGTTTCGGGTTGCTGGATGATGGTTATCATCTTTCCGATGCGCAGACCCAGGCAATACTCGACCTGCGCCTGCACCAGCTGACCGGACTGGAACAGGACAAGATCCTCGGCGAGTACAAGGAACTGCTTGACCTGATCGATGGCCTGCTCGAAATTCTCAAGGATCCCGAGCGCCTCATGGAGGTGATCAGGGACGAGCTTGTCGATCTACGCGATCAGTTTGGTGATGAGCGACGTACCGAAATCCTGACCGACCACCTGGATCTGACGCTCGAAGACCTGATTACTGAAGAAGACGTGGTCGTGACACTGTCACATGCCGGCTATGCGAAATCCCAGCCCCTGAGCGACTACCGGGCGCAACGCCGCGGTGGACGTGGCAAGAGTGCGGCCAGGGTCCGGGAAGAGGATTTCATCGACAAGCTTTTCATCGCCAGTACCCACGATACGATTTTATGTTTTTCGAGTCGTGGCAAGGTCTACTGGCTGAAGGTATACGAGTTGCCACAGGCTGGAAGTACTGCGCGCGGCAAGCCGATCGTCAACCTGCTGCCACTGCAGCCGGACGAACGGATCAACGCGATCCTGCCGGTGCGGGAATTTGCCGAGGACCAGTTTGTGTTCATGTCCACGGCCCTTGGAACAGTGAAAAAGACCTCGCTGGCCGGTTTTTCACGGCCGCGCGCCAACGGCATTATCGGCATCGACCTGCGCGAGGGTGATTACCTGGTGAACGTGGCGATTACCGACGGTTCGCAGGATATCATGCTGTTCAGCGATGCCGGCAAGGTGATCCGTTTCAAGGAAACTGATGTGCGGTCCATGGGGCGTACCGCAAGCGGTGTGCGCGGCATCAAGCTGCAAAAGGAGCAGCGTGTCATATCGCTGATCATTGCCAGCGACAGCCCGGTTCTTACTGCAACCGAGAATGGTTTTGGCAAGCGCACCCGTGCCGATGACTACCCGGTATACGGTCGCGGCGGGCAGGGTGTAATCGCGATCCAGGTGAATAAACGTAATGGCAAGGTCGTTGGTGCCGTGCCGGCGGATGACAGTGATGAGGTCATGCTGATAACCAATGGCGGAACGCTGGTGCGTACCCGGGTCAGGGAAATTTCACTGATGGGCCGCAATACCCAGGGTGTTCGGCTGATCTCCCTGACCAAGGGTGAAGTCCTGGTGGGTGTCGAACGCGTCGTTGAGGACAAGGACAGCGACGACGAAGAGAACGTTGTCCCGGATACGGACAACCCAACTGATTCATAGGCGGCCTGTACATGTCAGAAATCTATAATTTCAGCGCCGGGCCGGCGGTCCTGCCGAAGGCCGTCCTGCAGCAGGCGCGCGAGGAACTGCTTGACTGGCACGGCAGCGGCATGTCGGTGATGGAGATGAGTCACCGCGGCAAGGAATTCATGTCGATTGCGGAGCGGGCAGAGGCCGACTTGCGTGAGTTGCTGCAGATACCCGCTGATTACCGTGTCCTGTTTCTCCAGGGGGGTGCGACCAGCCAGTTTGCGATGGTTCCGATGAACCTGCTGCGGGGGCATTCACAGGCCGACTATGTCAATACCGGTGCCTGGTCAAAAAAGGCCATCGCCGAGGCCGCCCGTTATTGCAGCGTCAATGTCGCGGCATCCTCCGAAGCCGCGAACTTTACAACCATCCCGGCGCATGACGGCTGGCAGCTCGATGCAGACTCGGCCTATGTGCATTACACCCCGAATGAAACAATCGGCGGCGTGGAGTTCCACTGGATTCCGGAAAGCGGTGACGTGCCGCTGGTCGCTGATATGTCGTCCACCATTCTTTCGCGTCCGCTGGATGTTTCACGCTACGGCCTGATCTACGCCGGTGCGCAGAAAAACATCGGGCCTGCCGGTTTGACCGTGGTGATCGTGCGCGAGGATCTCCTTGGCAGCACCCTGGACGGGACACCATCGATGTTCGACTACAGGAAGCATGCCGATAACGGCTCGATGTTGAATACACCCCCCACGTATGGCTGGTACTTTGCCGGGCTGGTGTTTGACTGGCTGAAGAAGCAGGGTGGTTTGTCTGCCATGGCAGACATCAACAAGCGTAAATCAAAACGTCTTTATGCTGCAATCGACCACTCCGGTTTTTACCGCAGCCCGGTCGACGTTGCTTGCCGTTCATGGATGAACGTGCCTTTTACACTCGCCGATAACGAGCTCGACAGTGTTTTTCTCGACCAGGCCGGGCAGGCCGGATTACTGAATCTCAAGGGCCATCGCTCTGTCGGTGGCATGCGCGCCAGTATCTACAATGCCATGCCGGAAGCGGGTGTCGATGCCCTGATTGATTTCATGAAAGAGTTTGAACGCGCACACGGGTAGTCAGTGTGCGTTCATAGACAAGGTAATTTCTCTGGCCGGGACGCAAAGACGCCGGGAAAATACAAGATGCCCCTGGATGCAGTACGATTCCGGCTTTGACGTGTTTGCGTGCTGGCGGGAATCTTGCTTTCCGGCCGGGTGCTAACCAGCAGTTTTCTTCTCAATACCAGGTGGTCGTTGATCCATGCAAAAAATCCTCACACTGAATAATATTTCCCCGGTCGGGCTGGAGCATTTCCCGCGTGACGCCTATGAAGTGGCTTCCGAGATGCAACACCCGGACGCCATCCTGCTGCGCTCCTACAACATGCATGACATGAAGGTGCCGCCAACGGTCAAGGCAATTGGCCGCGCCGGTGCGGGCGTCAACAATATCCCGGTTGCCGTGATGAGCAAGGCGGGCATACCGGTTTTCAATGCGCCGGGAGCCAACGCCAATGCAGTCAAGGAGCTGGTGATCGCCGGCATGCTGATTGCTTCGCGCAATATTTGCCAGGCCTGGGATTTTGCGCGTTCCCTGGAGGGTGACGACGAGGCCATACACAAGGCCGTTGAGGCCGGAAAAAAACAGTTTGTCGGTTTTGAACTGCCCGGCAAGACGCTGGGCGTGGTCGGTCTCGGCGCGATCGGCGTGCAGGTGGCCAATGGCGCGCTCGCACAGGGCATGAACGTGGTCGGCTATGATCCCGATATTACCGTGCGGCGCGCCTGGGAGATGTCTTCCCAGGTGATCCAGGCTGCCTCTATCGAGGAACTGCTGGCGAAAGTGGATTACGTGACGTTTCACGTGCCGCTGGTTGACGCGACGCGCAATATGATCAATGCAGAACGGCTTGAAAATAATCAAGAAGAATGCCGTGATCCTGAATTTTTCGCGTAACGGTGTTGTCGATGATGCCGCCGTCGTGGCGGCAATCGACGCGGGCAAGGTGTATGCCTATGTTTGCGATTTTCCCAGCAACCTGCTGAAGAACCACCCGCGTGTGATCACCTTGCCGCACCTGGGGGCGTCGACTGCGCAGGCCGAGGAAAACTGTGCTGTCATGGTGGCCGAGGAAGTACGGGATTTCCTGGAAAACGGCAATGTCAGGAACTCGGTCAATTTTCCTGAAACGATCATGCCGCGTAGTGAAGGTTACCGCCTGGCGATTGTCAACGAGAACGTGCCGAACATGCTCGGGCAGATATCCACCTGCATAGCCGATGCCGGCCTGAATATTCTCGACATGCTGAACAAGTCGCGCGGCGAACTGGCCTATACACTGGTTGACGTGGACACAGAAGTAAAACCGTCCTGCCTGGAACAGATGGCACGGATTGATGGCGTGCTCAATGTCAGGGCGCTGTAGGTTTTGTGCCTCGGGCCGGGTTCAGGACCTGTCAATCAGCGCATGATCAGTTACTATCTGCTTAATGCGAATACAGGCTGACGGTTATCCCGGAACATGAGCGGCAAAAATGAACTTGATGACTTGCGTGTCAGGATCGATGCACTGGATCAGCAGATCCAGGACCTGATCAATGAACGTGCGGCTTGTGCGCGTGATGTAGCCGGCGTCAAGCTGGCTGAGGACGGGGATAGTCATTTCTACCGGCCTGAAAGAGAGGCCGAGATCCTGCGCAACATCAGTGAACGTAACCGGGGTCCGATGCCGGCTGAGGAAATGGTGCGCCTGTTCAGGGAGATCATGTCCGCGTGCCTGGCGCTGGAAAAGCCCCTGAAGATTGCGTTTCTTGGCCCGCAGGGCACGTTTACCCAGGCGGCCGCACAAAAACACTTCGGCCATTCGGTGGACACGGTTGCCATGGACGGGATTGACGACGTATTCCGCGAAGTCGAGGCGGGTGCTGCAGACTACGGCGTGGTGCCCGTTGAAAATTCGACTGAAGGGGTCATCAGCCATACCCTCGACTTGTTCCAGGGTTCATCGCTGAATATTTGCGGCGAGGTCGAGCTGCGTATCCATCACCACCTGCTTGTCAAGGACAGCGGAATCAGGATCAGCCGGGTGCTGGCCCACCAGCAGGCGCTGGCACAGTGCCGCGGCTGGCTGGACACCAACCTGCCGCATGCGGAACGCGTTGCCGTCAGCAGTAATGCCGAGGCAGCACGCCTGGTCAGGGAGGAGCCGGGTGCAGCCGCCATTGCCGGTGACACGGCCGCCGGCTTGTACGGCCTGGCGATCCTCGAGCACAACATCGAGGACAAGCCGGACAATACCACCCGTTTCCTGGTGATCGGCAAACAGGCGGTCTTGCCCAGTGGTCATGACAAGACCTCCCTGCTGGTATCGGTACATAACAAGCCGGGTTCGCTGTACAAGTTGCTGAAGCCAATGGCGGAGCACGACGTCAGTATGACGCGTATCGAGTCACGGCCGTCACGTCAGCGCATGTGGGAGTATGTATTTTTCATCGATGTCGAAGGTCACCGTGAAGATGCATCGATTTCAAAGGCACTGGAAG
Organism: uncultured Gammaproteobacteria bacterium; assembly: GCA_963827755.1. Lineage (GTDB taxonomy): Bacteria > Pseudomonadota > Gammaproteobacteria > UBA9214 > UBA9214 > UBA9214. Next base: position 35,843 of record CAWHCQ010000035.1, on the reverse strand, counting down.
CACTGGGACAGGAGGCATTTGCGGTCAAGGTGCTGGGCTCCTATCCAAAGGCGGTAATCTAGCAATAAAACAGGACAGTCCGTTGGTGCAGGAGCGGATCTCATCCGCGATATGAATGTCAGTGTAAAACCCGATCGCGGATGAGATCCGCTCCTACAGTTTTCTGAATAGTGATTCATATTTAACAGGGCATGAACAAACACTTCACTGATCTTGCCGCTCCCGGGGTGCGAGCGCTGCAGCCGTATCAACCCGGCAAACCGCTTGCCGAACTGGAGCGCGAATACGGTATCCGTAATGCCGTCAAGCTGGCTTCCAACGAGAACCCCTGTGGCCCGAGCCCGCTGGCCGTTGCAGCGGCGAGCCGGGCATTGCAGGATATGGCGCGCTATCCTGAAGGCAGTGGCTACCTGCTGGCCGGGCGACTGGCACAAAAGCACCGGCTATCGCCGGAGTGCATCACCCTGGGCAACGGTTCCAATGACGTGCTGGACCTGGTGGCCAGGGTTTTCCTGACACCTGGCCATGATGCCGTTTATTCACAGTATGCCTTTGCGGTATACCCGATCGTGGTGCAGGCAACCGGTGCGCAAGGGCGCGTTGCCGCGGCGCATGATGGCAGCCACGGGCCGGCCTATGGCCATGACCTGGCGGCGATGAAACAGCTGGTTGGTCCGAATACGCGCCTGGTGTTTATCGCCAATCCGAATAATCCGACCGGCACCTGGCTGGATGCAGACGAGTTACAGGAATTTATTGCAGGCCTGCCCGGTCATGTCATGGTCGTGGTGGATGAGGCCTATTTCGAGTATGCAGATGACCGGCGCTACCCGGACACCAGTGCCTGGCTGCAACGCTATTCCAACCTGATCGTCACGCGCACCTTCTCCAAGGCCTACGGGCTGGCCGGCCTGAGGGTGGGCTATGCGCTGTCACACCCGGATGTTGCCGGCCTGCTGAACCGGGTGAGGCAGCCGTTTAACGTAAACCAGCCGGCGCAGGCGGCGGCACTGGCGGCACTGGATGACCATGCCCATATCGAGGAGACGCTGCGTCTTAACCGCCTGGGTATGGCACAGCTGGCGAGCGGTCTGCAGGGGCTTGGACTCTCTTATATAGCATCTGCCGGGAATTTTATTAGCTTCGAGACTTCACGCAAGGGCGCGGATGTTTACAACGACCTGTTGCAGGAAGGTATGATTGTGCGCCCGCTGGCCAACTATGGAATGCCGCATCACCTGCGTGTCACGGTCGGCCTGGAGGAAGAGAATCGCCGTTTTCTGGCAGCACTTGGGAAGGTTAGAACATGATTGAGCGCTTGTGCATAATTGGCGTCGGCCTGATTGGCGGCTCGCTGGCGCGTGCGCTTCGCGAGGCGGGCTACTGCCAACACATCACCGGCGCGGGCCGCAGTGCAGCGCATCTGCAGAAGGCGCTTGAACTTGGCGTGATCGACAGCTATGAAACCGACCTTGCCAGGGCGGTAAGCGGCGCGGACATGGTGCTTGTTGCCGTACCGCTCGGCGCCATGCAGCAGGTATTCAGGGCTATCAAGGGGCGGCTGGCCGAAAATGCGGTGCTCACCGATGCCGGCAGTGCCAAGGGCAGCGTGCTTGATAATGCAAAGCAGGTGTTCGGTGAAGTGCCGGGTTTCTTTGTGCCGGGCCACCCGATTGCCGGCACTGAACAAAGCGGGGTAGAGGCCTCGCTTGCCGGCCTGTACAGGGACCGACGCGTTATCCTCACGCCCGTGGCAGTTACCGATGCGCATGCAACAGGCCGGGTTCGCGCCATGTGGGAAGCGGCCGGTGCAGAGGTCGTGGAAATGGACCCGCAACACCATGACGCGGTGCTTGCCGCGACCAGTCACCTGCCGCATGTCCTTGCCTTCACCCTGGTGGACAGCCTCGTGCGCATGACGGACCAGACGGAGTTGTTCGAATATGCGGCAGGCGGTTTTCGCGATTTCACCCGGATTGCATCGAGTGACCCGGTAATGTGGCGTGATATCTGCCTGGCGAATCATGACGCCATTGAATCGCTCATCGGGCATTTCATCAGCGAACTGGAAAGTGTGCGGCGAGCCGTGCGGACGCAGGACGGTGATCGCCTGCTGGAGTGTTTTGCAAACGCCAAGCAGACGCGGGACCGTTTTGTTGAAAAATAGGGATTCACACCACCCGCATGTCGACTGAAAAACCCGTTCACTTCGTTGCCAGGCCCGGCGGCAAGCTCTCCGGATGCCTGCGTGTTCCCGGTGACAAGTCGATCTCGCATCGCTCCATCATGCTCGGTTCGCTGGCTGAAGGAGAGACCCGCATCAGCGGTTTCCTCGAGGGCGAGGACAGCCTGGCGACGCTGGCGGCCTTTCGTCAAATGGGTGTTGGCATCGACGGGCCGAATGCAGGCCGGGTGCGTATCCAGGGGGTCGGCCTGCGGGGCCTGCAAGCGCCGCCGGGGCCGCTTTACCTGGGGAACTCCGGCACCTCGATGCGCCTGATGTCGGGCCTGCTGGCAGGGCAGTCCTTTGCCACGACCCTGACGGGCGATGCCTCCCTGTCCGCTCGACCGATGCGGCGCGTGGTCGAGCCGCTGATCAGTATGGGTGCGCATATCGATACGCAGGCAGGTGGTAAGGCACCGCTGGTGATTCACGCGGCAACGGGCCTGACCGGTATTGACTACACGATGCCGATTGCGAGTGCACAGGTGAAATCATGCATACTGCTGGCCGCTCTCTATGCAAGCGGAACCAGCTGCGTCACGGAGCCTGCACCGACCCGGGACCATACCGAACGCATGCTGGCCGGAATGGGCTACCCGGTTCAGCGGCAGCCGGGGCGGGTCTGCATCGAGGGCGGGCATACGCTCAGCGGGATCGATATCGAAATACCCGCGGATATTTCCTCGGCGGCCTTCTTCCTTGTCGCCGCGAGCATTGCACCGGGTTCGAAGCTGACTCTCGAGCACGTTGGCATGAATCCCACCCGGACAGGCATTATCGACATCCTGCAACGCATGGGCGCCGATATTGAAGTCAGCAATGCACGCGATATCGGCGGTGAACCGGTCGCCGATCTGCGGGTTCGCAGCGCACCACTGCATGGCATTGATATCCCTGCGGAACTGGTGCCGCTGGCAATCGATGAATTCCCGGTTATTTTTATCGCCGCGGCCTGCGCACAGGGTCGCACGGTACTCAGCGGTGCGGAAGAATTGCGGGTGAAGGAAAGTGACCGTATCCAGGTAATGGCGGATGGGTTGCAGGCACTGGGTATCCATGCCGGAGCAACCGCGGATGGCATGATCATCGACGGCGGGACATTGGGCAGCGGCCGTGTCGACAGTCACGGTGATCACAGGATTGCCATGGCATTTTCAGTGGCCGCATTGCGTGCCCGGGGTGAGATCGAGATCAGCAATTGCGCCAACGTGAACACATCCTTTCCGGGTTTTGTCGAGCAGGCCGGTAATGCAGGTCTGCTGATCGATGTGCGTTGATGCCACGGAGAGTTTGATGGGTACGTCGCTTTGCTCCTTTACCCATCCTAAATAAGGTGTACAGGTAGGACGGGTAAAGCGCAGCGTACCCGTCAGGGAATTATGATTATGGAAACAGCACCCGTCATTACCGTCGATGGTCCCAGTGGTTCCGGCAAGGGCACCGTCAGCCTGCAGCTGGCGGACGCGCTTGGCTGGCATCATCTCGACAGCGGGGCGCTGTATCGCTTGCTGGCACAGGCGGCATTGAAGCACGCGGTGGCGCTGGATGACGAGGCGGCACTGGTGGCACTGGTCGAGCGGCTGCGTGCCAGCTACCGTTTGCCGACGCGTGAACAGCCCTCGATCATGCTCGATGGCGAGGACGTGGGTCCGCTGCTGCGCACCGAGGCCTGCGGCAACGCGGCATCAAGGGTGGCGGCCCTGCCCGCGGTGAGGCGGGCGATGCTGGCCTGGCAGCGTGGCTACCGCCAGCCGCCGGGCCTGATCGCGGATGGCCGCGATATGGGCAGCGTGGTTTTCCCGAATGCGGGGCTCAAGCTGTACCTCACGGCGCGCCCGGGGGTGCGCGCTGAAAGACGATATAAGCAGTTGAAAAGTATGGGTAAAGAGACGGATTTGGCGGAGCTGACCAGGGCCGTGGAGGCGCGTGACCGTCGAGATTCCACGCGCGAGGCCTCACCGTTAAGACCGGCCACGGATGCGGTGCTGATCGATAACAGTGACCTTGATGAGGCGGCAACCCTCGCCAGGGTGCTACAGGCCGTTCACGCCAGGTATTAAAAAACCGTATACAATTAGAGAGATACACGTATAATAAGTTTTTCCCTGGCCGGTAAATCAGAGTTATCCGGCCTTTCTTTTAACCAGACACGCGCTATCGCCAGGTAGCGTGAGCAGATGCAGGAACCACGAAGACCGGTTCCAGGATAAATTTTCCCATGACCCAGAGTTTTGCCGAGATGTTTGAAGAGAGTGTCGCTAACCAGAATTTGCGACGCGGTGATGTAGTGGTTGGTACAGTTGTTGATATTCAGCCAGATAGCGTGATTGTCCATGCCGGACTGAAGTCCGAAGGTGTGATCTCGATCGATGAATTCAAGAACGCCGCCGGCGAGGTAGAAGTCGCGGTCGGCGACGAAGTAGAAGTTACCCTTGAGGCGGTTGAAGACGGTTTTGGCGAAACCCAGCTGTCCCGTGAAAAGGCGAAACGCGACCAGGTCTGGCGCCGGCTGGAAAAGGCGTTTGAAAATGAAGAAATTGTAACCGGCCTTATCAGCGGCAAGGTGAAAGGCGGTTTTACTGTTGATATTGAAGAGATACGTGCCTTCCTGCCGGGTTCGCTGGTTGATGTGCGCCCGGTGCGCGACCCGGTTTTCCTCGAAGGCAAGGAGCTTGAGTTCAAGGTCATCAAGCTGGACAAGCGTCGTAATAACGTAGTTGTCTCGCGCCGCGCAGTTGTAGAAACCGAGTTCAGCGCAGAGCGTGAAGAACTGCTGGAAAGCCTGCAGGAAGGCATAACCGTCAAGGGTATCGTGAAAAATCTTACCGATTACGGTGTATTTGTCGACCTCGGCGGCATCGACGGGCTGCTGCACATTACGGATATGGCCTGGAAGCGGGTCAAGCATCCTTCCGAAATTGTCAACGTCGGCGACGAGATTGAAGTCAAGGTGCTCAAGTTCGATCGTGAACGCAACCGCGTATCACTTGGCATGAAACAGCTGGGGCAGGATCCGTGGGCCGACCTGGCACGTCGTTATCCTGCAAGTTCACGTCTCTTTGGCAAGGTCACGAATATTGCCGACTACGGCTGTTTTGTTGAAATTGAAGAGGGTGTCGAAGGCCTGGTGCATGTTTCCGAAATGGACTGGACCAACAAGAACGTCAATCCCTCCAAGGTTGTGCACATCGGCCAGGAAGTCGAGGTTACCGTGCTCGATATCGACGAGGAGCGTCGCAGGATTTCGCTGGGTATCAAACAGTGTTTCCCGAATCCGTGGGATGAATTCGGTGCAACCTTCAAGAAGAATGATCACGTCAAGGGAGTTATCAAGTCCATCACCGACTTTGGTATCTTTATCGGGCTGGACCGGGAAATCGATGGCCTGGTGCATCTCTCCGATATTTCATGGCACGAACCGGGTGAAGAAGCCGTTCGCAATTTCACCAAGGGTGACGAGATCGAGGCAGTCGTTCTGTCGGTTGACCCCGAACGCGAACGCATTTCGCTGGGCATCAAACAGCTTGAAAAAGATCCTTTCTCGAATTTTGTGGCAGAGCACAGCAAGGGCAGCATCGTTAAAGGCACTGTCAGGGAAGTGGATGCAAAGGCTGCTTTGGTCGACCTGGGTGATGGCGTGGAAGGCATCTTGCGTGCCTCCGAGCTTTCACGTGACCGGATTGAGGATGCGCGTACGATCCTTTCAGTCGGGCAGGAGGTCGAAGCCAAGTTCATGGGTGTCGACCGCAAGACCCGTTCGGTTGCGCTTTCAATCAAGGCCAAGGACAGCGAGGAAGAGGCAGGCATGATGCAGGATTACGGTTCGGCGTCTACAGAGGCGACGACGAATTTCGGGGATATGCTGAAAAAGCAAATGAAAGGGGATGAGTGATCTGCCAACAATGCAATAACAGGCACGATTTGCTCATGGGGCATTAGTGGAACGGGATATTACTTTCCAGGTTGGTGAGGAATATGACAAAGTCTGAATTAATCGAGATACTTGCAACAAAAAACGGACATCTCATTCACAAGGATGTGGAGCTTGCAGTCAAAAGCCTCCTTGAACAAATGAGCTGTGCTCTCGCGTCGGGACAACGGATAGAAATACGGGGTTTTGGCAGTTTTTCACTGCATTACCGCCCGCCCCGCATGGGGAGAAACCCGAAGACCGGTGACTCGGTTGCACTGGCGGCAAAGTATGTACCTCACTTCAAGCCCGGCAAGGAACTGCGCGAGCGCGTCAATGCCGGACTTGCCCGTGAGCGCGGGCTTTAGTCTGCAGTTAACCTGTTAGACATTGGTTGCTCCTGCAGGTGGTAAAGCCCTGCAGGAGCGCCAGTTATGTACAAGCAGGCCGGTCTGTCTGCAACGACAAACTGCAGCAGACATTTTATGGCTGGTCATCCGGATTGCCTCACAAGAATGCCATTCCAGACACATCTTCAGACCGGTAACCGCCGGAATATGCGCGTCTAATGCAGGACCTGCTCTGGTTGCTGTTGCCCGCGGGTGTTGCCATTGGCTGGTACGCTGCACGCAGGGACAAGGGAAAAGCCGGCAGCTGTTCGGATTCCATCCTCGGCGCTGAATATATCAAGGGGCTGAACTACCTGTTAAATGAACAACAGGACAAGGCCATCGATGTATTTATACGCATGCTGGAGGTTAACAGCGACACCGTGGAGACCCACCTCGCACTGGGTAACCTGTTCAGGAAGCGGGGTGAGGTAGATCGCGCCATCCGTATTCACCAGAATCTTATTTCAAGAGACACCCTCAGTAACGAGCAACGCACTGATTCGCTGCTAGAGCTTGCCCAGGACTACATGAAGGCCGGTTTGTTTGACCGTGCCGAGGGTCTGTTCAGGGAATTAATGGAAAACAATGCGCACCTGTCCAGCGTGTTGCCACTGTTGCTTGATATCTACCAGCAGGAAAAGGACTGGGAGAGCGCCATTGAAATTGCAGAACAGATGGGGTTTGTCGGGCAGCAGCAGGCGCGCGCGGTTATTGCACAGTTTTACTGCGAGCTTGCGGAGAATGCACGTGCCATGGAGGACCTGGAAAAGGCGAGCGGGTTTGTCGAGAAGGCCAGTGAATACGATCCTTACTGTGCCCGCGCCAGTCTGATAAAAGCCGGCATTACAAGACAGCAGTGTAAATACCAGGAGGCCCTGGGCGCTTACCGGCAGGTGGTTGAAAGGGACATCGAGTTGTTGCCGGAAGTGCTGGATGCCATGCATTTCTGTCATGTGGCGCTGGGAACGGTTGACAAACTGATCGATTATCTTCACGAGGCGATTACAAGGTACTCGGGTGTCTCACCTGTGCTTGCCCTTGCTGAAATACTCAGTGAAGAGCATGGCAGTGAACCTGCTGCAGATTTCATTGCCAGTGAATTGAGTAAACGCCCGTCCGTGCGCGGCCTGTCCCGGTTTATTGATCTCAGTCTCAGCCGCAGCGAGGGTGCCGCTCATGAGAACCTGTTGATCCTGAAAAAAATGACAGACCAGTTGCTGGAAAACAAGCCGGTTTACAGATGCCACGATTGCGGCTTTCGTGGCAAGGTATTGCATTGGCAGTGTCCGGGGTGCAAGCACTGGAATACCGTCAAGCCGATCCACGGCGTGGCGGGGGAATAGGAGAGTTTATGATCGGACAGAAAAACTCCAGGGTTATCGTGGCGCTGGATTATGCAGATGCACAGGCTGCGCTGGCGCTGGTTGATCGTCTCGAGCCCGGCTCCTGCCGTTTGAAAGTGGGCAAGGAATTGTTTACACGCTCGGGTCCGGCACTGGTCGAGCAATTATGTGCAAAGGATTTTGATGTCTTTCTTGACCTCAAATTCCACGATATACCGAATACAGTAGCCAATGCCTGCCATGCAGCGGCCGATCTGGGTGTGTGGATGTTGAATGTACACGCACTTGGCGGGGCGCGCATGCTGGCAGCGGCGCGGGAAGGGGTTGCCCGTGCAGCCCGGGCCCCTTTGCTGGTGGCAGTAACCATACTGACCAGTATGGACGAGTCAGATCTGGCCGGTATCGGTCTTGCCGGGACGCCTGAAGACAATGTGTTGCGGCTGGCGGCCCTGGCGGCGCAGTCCGGGCTTGACGGCGTCGTCTGTTCATCAAGAGAGGCTCATGTCCTGCGTCAGCGCCATGGCGCTGATTTCAGGCTGGTGACGCCGGGGATTCGTCCCTCAGGGAGTGAGGCGGGCGACCAGCGCCGCGTAATGGCGCCGGCTGATGCGGTACGCAATGGGTCGGATTACCTTGTTATCGGGCGACCTGTTACGCAGGCGGACGACCCGGCCGGTGTTTTGCGGACAATCAATTCAGAACTTTCCGCTTTAGATTAATCGTCCTGTCAGGCATTTTTCAGTTGTGGTCCGGCAGCCTTGTGCTGCAGCCACATGAAACTCATTCACCAGGGAAGAACCTGAAAAGACAGGAGGAAGTTATGCGAGCTATTCAATTCATGGTTGCAGGTCTGGCGATGCTGATATCGGTATCGTCATTTGCAGGACCCGTCGATATCAATACTGCCGATGCCACTATCCTCGCCGGTGCCATTACCGGCGTCGGCGAGAGCAGGGCAGCTGCGATTGTCGAATACCGTAATACCTATGGCCCTTTCAGAAGCGTCGATGAGCTCGGCAACGTCAAGGGTGTCGGTATGAAAACGATCGAAAAAAGCCGTAAAAACCTGATGGTCTCGAGTCCGTCCGGGAAGTAATGGCATGATCCGTGATGAAGGCCCGGACGTAGTTGTCCGGGCCTTTTCTGTTACAGGTCCTTGTTCCTTATCCGTTATGACCGGTCGGGGCACGGGATCGGTGTAGGAGCGAGCGCCAGCTCGCGAACAGATCGAGAACAGCGCGTGAACAATTCGCCAGCTTGCGCTGGCTCCTGCAATTTATCGGGTCGGGCACGGGATCAGCGTGTAGGAGCGAGCGCCAGCTGCGAACAGATCGCGAACAGCCTGCTGTATTATTGTAATATAAAACAGTAATATAACTTATGACGTCAGCGATCCGGCCTGCCGTGCCGGTTGCTGCATGCAGGACGGCCTGTCCCGCACCCGCGAACCCGGGGCAGGAACGGTTCCCCGGATTGTGGCCAGCGGTTTAATATTTCGCCTGGACAGTCGATCTATTGATAATTGTGCCCGCAACACGCATTTGATTTTCAGGATAAGGTTTTATGAAAGTATATCCAGTCATTCTCTCCGGTGGTTCAGGTTCGCGCCTTTGGCCAATGTCACGCGAGCATTATCCAAAACCGCTGCTGCCGCTGGTATCGGACAATACGCTGCTACAGGAAACAGCCAGCCGCCTGGATGCCATTCCCGACCTGGGTGACGCGGTGTATGTGTGCAACGAGGAACACCGTTTCCTGGTGGCCGAACAGGTTGCACAGATTGGCAAGACGCCGGCAACGATTATTCTTGAGCCGCAGGGAAGAAACACGGCGCCGGCCCTGACACTGGCGGCGCTCTACCTGCTGTCAAGGGATCCGGATGCGCTGATGGTAGTGATGCCGGCAGACCATGTCATGCTGCAACCCCAACAGTTTGTCGATGCTGTGACCCAGGCGATCCCCCATGCGGAGAAAAACGCACTGGTGACTTTTGGCGTGGTGCCGGACGGTCCGGAAACCGGCTATGGCTATATCAGGCGCAGTGAGCAGTCTGGAGACGGTGTGGCCTTTACTGTCGAAAAGTTTGTCGAGAAGCCGGATCTGCAGACCGCAGAAAAGTATGTAGATGCAGGCGATTATTACTGGAACAGCGGTATTTTCCTGATGCGCGCCGATTCCTGGTTGAACGAAATCGAACACTTCCGTCCTGATATAAAGGATGCCTGTGTCCTTGCGATGAACCAGGGCAAGCAGGACAGTGATTTTTTCAGGGTTAACCAGGAGGCCTTCCTGGCGTGTCCTAAAGACTCTATTGACTATGCGGTGATGGAGAAGACTGACCATGCCGTTGTCGTTCCAATCAGCGCAGGCTGGTCTGATGTGGGTGCCTGGTCTGCGCTGTGGAATGTTTGTTCGCGCAATGATGAAGGCAATGTGATCCAGGGTGATGTAATTGCAATAGATACGCACAATTCTTTCCTGGTTGCCCAGCACCGCTGCCTGGCAACGGTTGGTATCGATGACGTGATCGTGGTGGAGACGGCCGATGCAGTCCTGGTGGTACACAAGGACAAGGCACAGGATGTTAAAAAAGTCGTAAACCGGTTGCAGCAAACCGACCGGGATGAAAGCAAGATGCACCGCCGGGTATACCGTCCCTGGGGTTCCTATGAAGGTATCGATGCCGGCACACGCTTCCAGGTAAAACGCCTGATGGTGAAACCCGGCGCGCGACTGTCACTGCAGATGCATCACCATCGTGCGGAACACTGGGTGGTGGTGAAGGGCACGGCCCTGGTCACCTGTGGCGAGAAGGTGTTTAATTTGCACGAGAATGAGTCGGCCTATATTCCAATGGGCGAGAAGCACCGGCTCGAGAACCCGGGGATGCTGCCGCTGGAAGTGATCGAGATCCAGTCAGGCAGTTACCTTGGCGAAGATGATATCGTCCGCTTTGAAGATGTGTATGACCGCGTCCCCGAGAATTGCTAAAAGGAAAAAACTGTATGAAAAGTAAAATCAGAAAGGTCGTTTTCCCCGTTGCGGGGCTGGGTACCCGGTTTCTTCCGGCAACCAAGGCCAACCCCAAGGAAATGCTGCCGATCGTCGACAAGCCACTGATCCAGTACGCCGCCGAAGAGGCTGCAAGGGCCGGTGCGGAAGAGCTGATCTTTGTAACCAGCAGCAGCAAGCGTGCCATTGAAGACCACTTCGACAAGAATTACGAGCTTGAGTGCGAACTGGAAAAGAAAGGCAAGGACGACATGCTTGCGATTGTCCGCGATATTGTATCGCCGGATATCACCTGTGTGTACGTGCGCCAGCCCGAGGCGCTGGGGCTTGGGCATGCCGTGTTATGCGCGAAACCCCTGGTCGGTGATGAGCCCTTTGCCGTCATTCTCGCTGATGACCTGATATACACTGATGAAAAATGCGTGCTTGGGCAAATGATATCGGTATTCAACGATCATAACTGCAGTATTCTCGGTGTCGAAGAAGTGCCGCATGACGATACCGACAAGTACGGCATCGTCGACCCGGAAGAATCCAGCGGGCGGATTACCCACGTGCGCAATATTGTCGAGAAGCCTGCACCAAAGGATGCGCGATCCAATCTCGCTGTTGTCGGGCGTTACATTCTCACCCCGGCCATATTCTCCTGGCTGGAAAAGATTCCCCGGGGTGCGGGTGGCGAGATCCAGCTGACAGATGCGATCGAAAGCCTGTTGCATGATGAGCAGGTGCTGGCCTACCGGTTTGAAGGCAAGCGTTATGATTGCGGCAACAAGCTCGGCTATTTGCAGGCGACCGTGGAATTCGCGCTGCAGCACCCCGAGCTGCGTGAAGATTTTCTCGATTACCTGGAGGCAGGCTTTGGCCGGCATGCCGGGAAGATCAGGAAAGCCATCAACGATTAAGTCTGTACACCCGCTTGTCCGCGTCGCCGGCCATGGCCTGGCAGCTAAATGTGATATTTTCTCCGGGATGCAACCGGTAAACAGACCTTTCAGGGTATTGTCCGTGCAGACATGCAGCCCGTGAAGGAGCAACCCGTTGATCTCAACCCGCCAACCTGGTGGCAGCGGCATCGGCTGACAATCCTGCGTATCCTGGGCATGGTGCTGGCCGCCGCTGTTCTCCTGTCCAGCAGCGACATTGTTAAAACGGCACCGTGCTGGCTTGTTTTTGGTCTTGGCTGCGTGCTCGCCATTCCTCTCTGGCAGTACCGGATTGAGTATCTGTTGTTCCGCAGACGCCTGGTGCTTTCCGCTGCCGCCCGGCCGGCGAGCCGGGTGCGGGCATTCCTCTGGAACGGTGGCGTGACCAGGGGTATCCAGGTCATCGTTTCGATATTCCTCGCCTGGGTGTTACTTGCACTGGTCTCGGTGCTGTCGCCGCTACACTGGACGGTACTCGCTGTCGATGCAGTGTTTCTGTCACTGCTTGCAGGGCCGGTCACCCGGCAGCTGACAGGTGATATCAAGGTGCGGCACAGGGAAGTCATTGCCAGGCGCTGGCCACTGCTGCTTATCAACGGCATCCTCCTGTCCGGCGCGATGATGGGGATTGACTTCTTTATTGTCGGGGCGGAAGACACCCGGCACATGCCCTGGTACCAGCTTGCGGAACAGGCCTTCACGGCGTCGGCTGACGAATCCGGCTGCATGCTCTGGGGTTTTGGCAGCGGCACCCTGGCGGCCCTTGAAGCACTTTCCTGGCATCTCTCCGAACTCGTGATACCGAACCTGCCGAATGTGACCGCCAAATTCCTTGCCTGGTCGTTTTTCCTGCTGCGGGCTGTCACCGTGGCCTGGCTGTATACCGCGCTGCTGCTGGGTATCAGTGTATTTCTTGATAAACGGGAAGGGCGGCGACAGGGGCGCGTGCCGGAAAGCACCTTTTCGCGCAGCTTTTTTCTGACCATTATCATTCTGGCACTGCCGTTCCTTTACGCCGCTATCAAGCTGAGCGGCGTCGATCCGCACGTCGTCAGAGAGGGTGTGATTCAGGTTAGCGCAGCAATCAATCCCTGCAAACCCGATGCCGGGAGCCGTGCATCGCTGCTCATGAAGCTGGACAAGGCGGTCACCAGTGAACGCCGGAATGCCATCAATGATATCGACTCCGGTATCGACCAGGGGCTCGATCGGATATTCGCAGACGTCGAGACAGGTGTTGATGCCTATCTTGACTGGTACTTCACGGTAATCGGCGAATACCAGCGGCTCACGGCGGTTTTCAGCGCTGATGCAGCGACAGCCATGGCTGAAAAGCTGGAGGAATACCTGTTTGCAAACCTTGATCTGGAAACCCGCCTGGACGACCTCGATAGCAATGTCGAACACATGTCCACCATGCGGTTTGCGCGTATGACCCCCGCGATCAAGGCCGAAATTGACCATGCTCCCTGTGATATCGGCAGCATGGATCTTGCCCCGCTGGTCGGGCTGGATCGTGACAACCTCAGGGCTTCCGCCGCGGCGGCCAGCGGTGTCGGTGCGGGAATCGTGGCCAGCAAGGTGCTGGCGAAGAAAACCGCTGCCGTCGTCGTCGGAAAGGTGGCCGCCAAGAAATCTTTCGCTACCGGTGCGGCAGTCCTTTCGAAGACACTCGCAAAGAAGGGCGCATCAACCGCGTTGTCCGCGGGGCTTGGTCTCACGCTGTGTGCCCCTGCCGGTCCGGTGGCGGTTCTCTGCGGTGTCACCGCGGGGCTGGCCACCTGGCTGACGGTTGACAAGGCGCTTGTTGAACTGGACGAGGCGCTCAACCGGGAGGAGATGCGCGCGGATATCCTGCAGGTGCTGGCAGAGCAGCGCGCCCTGCTGGAGACGCAATTCAGGCAGAAACATTACACACTGGTTGACCGGTTTGCCGCACAGATGAACGATGCACTGCAAAGAACATTCATACCCTACAACGACGGCATGGGTGACGACGGGATCAGCGCGCACTGATACCCTGTCCGGTGGCTACTGCCTTTTCCTCAGTACCTGGAGAACAGTGACGATTATGATGATGCCGCCGATAATGAAATAGACAAGCAAATAATCAAATGTCTCCATGATGGTATCCATGGGCATGCGCATGGGCATGCCTATTTCCAGGACGCCACGCAAATCACCGACCTTCCAGTCTTTCTTGCGGCTTTCGGGGTTCGAATTATGACAGGCCACGCAATCAGGCTGCATGATGTCTGCCGTGGCATAGCGCAGGTACTTGCCGCTCTGCGATTGTTCAACCTCGTAATAGGGTTCAGCAGGCGTGGCAGTCAACTTTTCAAATGCGCGCTTCTCGAAGCCTTTGAGCTGGCCTGGCTCGCCACGCCAGGGATAGGGATAATTGCTGTATAGCCGCACCGAAAACCCGTCCGATCGCCGTCCTACCTCTTTCGCAAGTTCGATAGTTAACGTCGCCGGGAGGGGTATTGCATGGCTGATATTTTTATAATTGTGGCTAACCGTAACGCTGTCTTTGGGTACGCGCGCAACAACCTCCTTCGTGTAGAAAGCGCGCAGGCTCTCGAAGGTCGTCGCATAACTCCTGGCGGCGGTTAACGCGTTGTTCTCCAGAATTTGCTGGCGCATGTTTTCCATCTGCCACCATGCAATGGCGAGCATGGCGACGATAACGGCGGCGCAGATGACAACGGTGGTAACTTTGGCCTGTGCAAGGTTCACTGGACTCTCCTTTCTGTCGGTGCAGCAAATGCCGCACGCAAGTCTCTGATTCTTCGACCCGGTCCAGTATACCAGCCCGGGAAGGTCCTGCCCTGATCAGACGCATGCGGCCTTCTTCCATGCTGACAGCTGCAGCCGGCCCCGGTGCAGGTCCGGGGAGCCTGATGATTACAGCCTGTTGAGGCAGGGATGCTAGGGCTTGCCGGGCAGGGCGGGTACAATCAGTCGAATGAACCTCCCGCAATCCCCGCCCGCCGAAGACATCCACGCTACCCTGCAGCGGGTATTTGGTTATGCCGGCTTTCGTCCCCACCAGCAGGCCATCATCGAGGAACTGATCGCCGGTCGGGACAGCTTCGTACTGATGCCGACAGGTGGTGGCAAGTCCCTGTGTTTCCAGATACCTGCCCTGCACCGGGCGGGCGTGGCCATCGTCGTCTCGCCGCTGATCTCGCTGATGAAGGACCAGGTGGACGCCCTGCAGGCCAACGGCGTGGCGGCTGCCTTCTACAACTCCGCCCTCGGCTCGACGGAGGCCCGCCAGGTGCTGGCCCGGCTGCATGCCCATGAACTGGACCTGCTGTACATCAGTCCGGAGCGCTTGATGAGTGCTGATTTTCTCGAGCGGCTGGCGGACATCGATATCGCCCTGTTCGCCATTGACGAGGCCCACTGCGTTTCCCAGTGGGGCCACGATTTCCGCCCCCAGTATCAGCAGCTCGGGGCGCTGCGCAACCATTTCACGGGCATTCCGCTGGCCGCCTTCACCGCGACGGCCGATGCCCAGACCCGCGATGATATCGTGCACGTGCTCGGGCTCGGCAAGGCCAGCCGTCACGTCACCGGTTTTGACCGCCCCAACATCCGCTACACGGTGCTGGAAAAGCACAAGCCGTTTGATCAGCTGCTGCGCTTTCTGGAGCGCCGCCAGGACCAGGCAGGTATCGTCTATGCCCTGAGTCGCAAGCGGGTGGAAGAGGTGGCCGGAAAACTCCAGGCGAAAGGTATCCGTGCCGAGGCCTACCATGCAGGCCTGCCGGCCGCCCATCGCCGGGATGTGCAGGAGGACTTCCTGCGCGACGAACTGCAGGTGGTGGTTGCCACCGTGGCGTTCGGCATGGGTATCGACAAGCCCAATGTACGTTTCGTCGTCCATTATGATCTGCCCAAACATATCGAGGGCTTCTACCAGGAGACCGGACGGGCCGGCCGCGATGGTCTGAACGCCGAGGCGCTGCTGTTGTTCGGGGCGCAGGACGTCGGCACCGCCCGGCGCCTGGTCGAGAACAACGAGAATCCCGAACAGAAGCGCATCGAGGTGCACAAGCTCAACGCCATGGTCGGGCTGGCCGAGAGTGTCACCTGCCGGCGCCGGGTGTTGCTCAACTATTTTGGTGAACGACTCGAGCAGGATTGCGGTAACTGCGATGTCTGCCTGGACCCGCCGGAACAGTTCGATGCCACAGTGGATGCGCAGAAGGCACTGTCCTGCGTCTACCGGCTCGGCCAGGGTTTCGGGGTGGGCCATGTCGTCGATGTGTTGCGGGGTGCCGATAACGAGCGCATTCGTTCACGCCGTCACCAGCGGCTTTCCACCTATGGTCTGGGTAGCGATCGCAGCGAGCAGGAATGGACGTCCATCATCCGTCAGCTCATTCATCATGGTTACCTGGTTCAGGACATCGCCAACTATTCCGTGTTGAAGCTGACCGAGGCTGCCCGGCCATTGTTGCGCGGTGAAGAAGACCTGCGTCTGGCGAAACCGCGTATTCGGGAAAAGACGAAGAAGAAGCGCCCACGGGCGGATGCCGCACACGGGCCATACGACGAGGCACTGTTCGATCAGCTGCGCGATCTGCGCAAGCGTATCGCCGATGAACAGGGTGTGCCGGCCTATATCGTGTTCGGTGATGCCAGCCTTATCCAGATGGCACGGGATGCCCCGATAGATGAAACGGAAATGCTGAATATCACCGGCGTGGGTCAACACAAGCTGGAGAAATATGGCAGCGAGTTCCTCGATGCGATTGCGCTGTACAGTATGGAGCAGGGCAGTCAGCCGACAGACCTGGGCCCGGTGTTGCGTGCCACCTGGCTGGCCTACCAGGAGGGTCTGGACCTGGATGGTATCGCGACCCGCTGTGGCCTTTCCCTGACCGAAACCGCCGAACAGTTAATGCAGTTGATCGAGCGTGGCCAGGCGGTGACGCCTGAACGCCTGATTGCCAGCAAGAAGCATGAGTTAATCGAAGGTCTGCTGGAACGCATGGGTGAAGACGCTGACTGGGATGTGTTACGCGCTCAATTGCCGGCATTTGTGGCGGACCACGAGATTCGTTTGGTGCGGGCTGTCTGGTAAGAATAAGGGTGATGCTGATTGATGGCTGACCGGGACGGATAAATCCCGGCAGCTGGAACTAATCTCGCAGGTATCAGGAAACCTGGAAACATGGCAAGAAGAACAGGTTCTGCAGCAGAGTCTATTCGAACACAACCGTCCGGTTTTCATAGACCAGGATGTTGTGGTGCAGATGGTGCCAGACGGCGCGGGCCAGAACCATCTTTTCGAGGTCGCGTCCCTTGCGAACCATATCCTCGACCGCATCCTCGTGATTTACTCGCACCACGTCCTGCTCAATGATCGGTCCTGCATCCAGTTCGGCGGTTGCATAATGGCTGGTGGCGCCGATGATCTTTACCCCTCGCTCATGCGCGGAGTGGTAGGGCCGGGCGCCCGGGAATGCCGGCAGAAAAGAATGGTGGATATTGATGATCTGGTCGGGGTAGTTGCCGATAAAGCCGTCACTCAGGACCTGCATGTAGCGTGCCAGTACGATGAAATCGATCTTGTATTGTTGAAGAAGTTCAAGCTGTTTTGACTCCTGTTCCGCCCGGTTCTCCCGGCTGACTGGCAGATATACATAATCAATTCCCAGGCGCGCTGCTGCCGTCTGCATGTCAGTATGGTTGCTTATGATAAGTGGTATCTCAACCTGCCATTCGCTGGCCTCATAGCGGGCCAGGATATCGTAGAAGCAGTGCGGCAATCTGGATACAAACAGGGCCATGCGCGGTACTTCATTCGAGAAATGCAATCGCCAGTTCATTGAGAATCGACGGGCTACCAGGGTTTCAAAGTACTCACTGATCTTGCTGTCAGCGATGCTAAAGTCATGCAGGTCCCATTCGATGCGCATGAAAAAGACCTGGCGTCCGGTATCCACGTGCTGGTCCAGATACAGGATATTGCCGCCGTTCTTGAATATGAACTCGGTAATTGATATCACAATGCCCTTTTGATCCGGGCAATGAATCAGCAGAATTGCTGACTTTTGTTTCGCCTCATTCACTTTGCTTCCCCGGGTTCTCGGATTATGTGCCGCGAGTTCAAGATACCCGTCATATTACCAGAACAACGTCCCCCGAATTTAACGCCGGAGAAGAAAGTCTTGTTTGGATCTCTGGCATAACATGCGGTTCTGGAGCTATAGCTGCACCAGTGCTAGTATGCCCGTTCCCCGAGGAGGTACGAGACATCAGCGATATATTCCTGGCATGGATAGACAAGTACCAGGAGTACGCGCTGTACATTGTACCAACCATCGCTTTTCTGGAAGCATGCCCCGGCATTGGTCTTTTTATCTCCGGCGCCATACTGCTCAGCGTTTGCACCGTGCTTTACACGCAAGGTATCGCGACCTTAGCGCAGATATTGCCGCTGGCATTTTTGGGCGCTACCCTTGCCGACCACAGCGGATACTACGTGGGTAGATGGATTGGTCCCGGGTTTCACCGCACCCGATTCGCCGTTAAGCGCAAGGCTGTCCTTGACAAGACAGAAGCGATTTTGGTGAAGCATGGAGAAATGGCCATCATCATTGGTCGTCTGATGACCGCGATTCGAAGCGTCATACCGCTGCTCACTGGCATCAGTGGTTTGTCACCGGCCAGGTACACATTCTATGACCTGATTGCCTGTAGCATTTGGACAGCTGGACTCGGGTTATTGGTTGTCGGTATTGAAGGGCTTCTGGACTAGTTTTTCCGCGAGATTTGAATACAAGGGTGTCAGGGCGCATTTTTCCTGGTATCAGCAGAAAGTGTGCTCTGGCACCAATTACTGGTGTGTGATGAGGGAGATACCGTACGCTTACCTGACGTAGCCGATGATTGAAAAATAGTGGCATATGGAACCCATTAGAACAAAGAAGTGCCAGATGCCGTGGGCATGATCCAGTTTTTGTAGTTTATCCAGTATGTAGAAAATCACGCCTGTGCAATAAGCCAGACCTCCGGCAACAAGCAACTGTATAGCCAGTATCAGGTAGCGCTTCCTTGAGACTGGCAAAATCAAATGAGCAGGCCCAGCCCATGGCAAGATAAATAATCAACTGGACGATTTTGACGGCCCGGCCAGATAAAAAAATCTCAGTCAGTATGCCCACTCCGGCCAGTGTCCATACGATACTCATAATCAGCCAGCCATTGCCATCACGCAGGCTGACTAACATATAGGGTGTGTAGGTGCCCGCGATCAACAGATAGATAGCGATGTGATCAAATAGCCTGAAGGTGCGTTTTAATTTTGCCGGGTGAAAGCTGTGGTAGAGGGTCGACATGGTGTAGAGCAGCACCAGTGTAAGGCCAAATACCGAGAAACTGCTGATGATCCATGGGTCGCGTGTCTGGATACCAATCGTAAGCAGGGCACCCAGGCCGACCAGCGCAAGTACAGCACCTACCAGATGGCTGATGCTATTGAACTTTTCACCGTAGTACATAGTGCTCCGTCCAGTTTGATTTGACGATTTTTTCTGCCCGGGGAAATAATGTTACTGGATTTGACGGGGGAGAGGGAAGGTGGTCTTCAGGAGCAAGTCAGTCCGAGGCGTGGATTACAGGTAATAATTGCAAATGCACCACACACAGGGTGCTGCGAAAAAATATTTCCCACGACAAAGCGCCAGGGCGCTAACAACAACAGGAACCTTTAAACATTCGCTGAGGGACCATAATCGTTGATGGCGCCGCGAGACCTTGCGGAAAAGTTCGAGTATTATGCTGTATCCGGACGTAGTGTCCGCTGACTGAATCGACACCAGGAGTGATTATCCAGCTATGCAGAATTACCTGAGCGATGCATTTGTCCCCCATCCGAAACTGACCGAATTACCGCCTCTGGCGATGAACAGCAAGGCGATCGATGAGGATTTCCTTCGCTACTACAACCGCACCCTGGGCAGGGACAAGCAGCATTGCACGAGTCACTACCTGTATGAAGCACTCGCCTATACCGTACGTGACAGGCTGATGGAGCGCTGGAAAGAAACCCGGTTTGCCTACGAAGAGAAAGATGCGAGGCGCGTCTGCTTCCTGTCGCTGGAGTTCCTGATGGGCAGGGCCCTCAGCAACGCCATGCTTAACCTCGGTATCACCGATGCAGTGACCCGTGTCCTCTATGACTACGGGATCGAACTGGAAGAGGTCGAGGCCGCCGAGCATGACGCCGGCCTCGGCAACGGAGGACTGGGTCGCCTGGCCGCCTGTTTCCTCGACAGCTGCGCAACGCTGCAGCTGCCGGTACTGGGTTACGGTCTGCGCTATGAGTACGGCATGTTCCGCCAGGAGCTCCTCAATGGCTACCAGATCGAGGAACCGGATCACTGGTTGCGCGACGGCAATCCCTGGGAGCTGGAGCGCCCGGAGTTTACGCAGCGCATCCACTTCGGCGGCCACACCGAGTTTTATAGTGATGAATACGGCGCCCGGCGTGTTCGCTGGGTGGATACGCACGATGTGCTGGCGGTGCCTTATGACATTCCGGTCCCGGGTTTCCGCAACCACACGGTGAACAGTCTGCGCCTGTGGAAGTCTACCGCGACCGACGAGTTCGACCTCAATGAATTCAACGCCGGCGACTATGCCGAGTCAGTCAAGTCCAAAAACGTCGCCGAACATATCACAATGGTGCTCTACCCCAACGACGCCAGCGAGAATGGCAAGGAGCTGCGCCTGCGACAGCAGTATTTCCTGGCTTCCGCGAGTATCAAGGACGTGTTGCGCCGCTGGGTACGGCTGCACGACACGAATTTCGACACACTGGCCGACAAGCACTGCTTTCAGCTCAACGACACCCATCCGAGTGTCGCAGTGGCGGAGCTGATGCGACTGCTGGTCGATGAGTATCGCCTCGACTGGGAGCGTGCCTGGGATATCGTTGGCCGCACAATGGCCTACACCAACCACACGTTGTTGCCCGAGGCACTGGAGAAATGGCCGGTGCAAATGTTCCGCAATCTGCTGCCACGGCTGCTTGAGATCATCCTTGAAATCAACGCCCGCTTCCTCTCCCGGGTGGCGCAGCGCTGGCCCGGTGATACCGATCGGCTGAAGCGCCTGTCGATTATCGAGGAAGGCGATACACCCATGGTGCGCATGGCGTATCTGGCCATCGTCGGCAGTTACTCGGTAAACGGCGTGGCCGAACTGCATTCGCAGCTGCTCAAGGAGGGCTTGTTCCGGGATTTCTTCGAGCTCTGGCCGAATAAGTTCAACAACAAGACCAATGGAGTCACCCAGCGGCGCTGGCTGGCCATGTGCAACCCGAACCTGTCCGCGCTCATCAACGAGCATATCGGGGACGGCTGGATTACCCGGCTCGACGATCTCGAGAAACTGGCGCCGTACGCCGACGACAAGCAATTTCAGCAGCGCTGGCGCGAGGTCAAGCTGGCCAACAAGCAGCGTCTTGCCGATATGGTCGAGCGTGATTGCGGCGTGAAGCTCGAGACATCCGCACTTTTCGATGTGCAGGTAAAGCGTATTCACGAGTACAAGCGACAACTGCTGAATGCACTGCACGTCATTCACCTGTATAACCGTATCAAGCGCGGTGATACCGCCAACTGGACACAGCGCAGCGTACTGATCGGCGGCAAGGCGGCACCGGGTTATGCGATGGCCAAGAATATCATCAAGCTGATCAGCAACGTCGCAGATGTCATCAATACAGACCCCGACGTGGGCGACCTGCTCAAGGTGATATTCCTGCCTAACTACCGTGTCTCGGCGATGGAAGTCATCTGTCCCGGGGCGGATCTCTCTGAGCAGATATCCACGGCCGGCAAAGAGGCTTCCGGCACCGGCAACATGAAACTCATGATGAACGGTGCCATTACCATTGGCACACTCGATGGCGCCAATATCGAAATCCTGGAAGAAGTCGGCGAGGAAAACTTCTTCCTCTTTGGCCTCGACGCCGAACAGGTCGCCGGGACCCGACAGGATTACCGCCCGCGGGATATCATTGCGGCCGACGAGGACCTGAAGGCCGTCATGCAGCTATTGAAAAGCGGGTATTTCAACCAGTTCGAAAAAAACCGGTTCAACGGGATTATCAACTCGATTACCAGCGCCCATGATCCCTGGCTGACAGCCGCGGACTTCCGCAGTTTCGTTGACACCCAGGAACTGGTTTCCAGGGCCTACCGCGACCAGGAGCGCTGGACGCGCATGAGCATTCTCAATACGGCGAACAGTGGCAAGTTCTCGACCGACCGGACCATGCTTGAATACAACAGCGACATCTGGCACTTGTCACCCGTAACACCACGTCCACTGCAAGATACCGGCACTGGCTGAACCTCCGTGCCGGGTGTGCGCCGTGCAAAGGCGGCGTTTTCCAGTGGGTGAGAGTCCCACCGGGTGATATTTTGCTCCAGCCGGAAGCAATCGGAGCAGTCATGGTGGAGTATTCACCTGGCCATGTCCTTTCCCGGCCGAACCGGGACCCGCACGACAAAATCTGCCGTAATTTCCGTGCAAGAACAGGGCTAAAGTATGTCAGTCATTCAGTCTGGCAGGGCGCCATGCTCAACCCAAAGCCGCAGAATCTCGATCTCCCCGGTGTCGAGGGGTTCAAACCCGTGCGGCATACTCATCGACGGACCTGCCCGACCTTCCACAAGCATATTGAATATGCTGCGCATGCTGTCCCCCGGTACTATCACAGGACCATAGATGGTGCCCTTCATCAGATCTTCATAGGTTGCCATACTTAACCCGGTCTTTATATAACCCTCTCCTTCAGGCGAGATATGGCACTCTATGCAGTTTGACTCCAGTACAGGTTGTACATCGTGTCTGAAATTGACCTGCCGCTGTTCCTTGATACAGCCGCCCACCATCAGCGCAAGGAGCAAAATAACCGTTCTTTTAATTCGCACTGGCATGCTTCCTTGGAATATCGGTTAGCAGTTGCTTTTGCTGTATATGTTTTCTGCGGCTGCGAATCTGTGCAAGGCGTTCAATATTGCTGAAGCTATTCAGAACTTCCTTCTTCAGCTTCTGTTTGACAATGTAGGTTCCGATGAACGGTGGCACTATAAATCCCGGCTCAAGGGAGATGCTGTAATTTATCCGGGTGCGTGACCCAATCGGCTGGAATTTCCACATTGTTGTGCCGGATTTGACACTGCTCAACCGGGGAATGATCACGGCATATATATCACCCGTTTCGAGCTCACGCACTTCTTCCACCCGTTGAATTTCCTTGCAGAAAATCAGGATGCAGTCATTGAGCAGTGTCTTGACCTGGACAATCGATTTATCAGGCGTGTGCAATACCTCTGATTCGATGATGGAAGGACTCAAGCGATAAACATGGTCATAATCGGTCACTACATCATGGATGCTCTCAGGCGTGGCATCAAGAATCATTTTCAACTTGAGCTGGTATACCCCTTGATCATGCGTCATTGCAAGTTCAACAAGCTCTCCCGCCACAAGCCTTGCAGAGAACAGGCAATGACCTGTCAGTATGAAAAGCGACAGGATTATCGCGTTCAGGATCTTCCACACATCACTTCCCTGGAAGCTCATATGCATCCCGCCCAGTTCAATGCCCTATGACCAGCAGTCTAGTTCACCGGCAAGGGTCCGCAAGTCTTGATGAGAAGGGACATCTTGCATTTCCAGCATAGCCAATGATTATCAGATGGTTATTGAGGAATCACTCGAAATCTGTGGAACAGGTCTACGCTCGATTGATGAGACGATCAATTGACATTTGAATCCAGTCTAAACCTGCCTCGGTGATTTGTACCGCGCCATGAAAGTTGCATGAGGTACCTGCGTTTGCTCAAAGCTGTACCGATGTAGACAGTATTTCACATAGCATCTCTGGAAGAATGCTCTCGGGATTTTCTGCGCTAGCGTCTTGTCCTTCGATAAAAACGGCTACAGTCCCGGCTCGCCCCTCGAGCAAAAAATCACGCGTAACGGGGAAATCCGCAGGCCGGATTTTTTCCTAATACATGTACTTTGGTACAAGTGTGATTACATTGGTTCTTTGATAAATTATTTATGACCCGGCAAACAATCAGAAAGCAAGGCCGTTTTAATTTATTTAACCGGTATACAAGGGAATCTGGCAGATGAAATTCTTTAAATCAGTTTTTATTGCTTCCGCTGTCGCTTTGTCAACCAATGTGCATGCTGCATTGGTTTCGACGCTTGCCTCATTTGACAATACGGGTGGTTTGATTGCAGGGGACCAAAGCAATACCACAAGCAATGACTGGGCTACTGCGGCTGTCTTTCATGTGGGTGGAAAAAACATTACAGTAGAAAAAATTACCGCTGTTTTTGGTTCAACCAATAACTACACAGCCCGATATCTTGAACTCGGGGTGTATGAAAGTACCGGTGTACATGGGGTTGATCTTGCTCCAGGCGGATTAATCGGCTCATTCGATACGTCAATAATTCTTCCAA
The DNA here is from genome assembly GCA_963827755.1 of uncultured Gammaproteobacteria bacterium. Taxonomy (GTDB): domain Bacteria; phylum Pseudomonadota; class Gammaproteobacteria; order UBA9214; family UBA9214; genus UBA9214. The sequence continues at coordinate 11,523 of CAWHCQ010000035.1, read as the reverse complement.
ACCCCGCAAGATCCCCGGTGGATTTATCGGCTCACAGCAGCTTTGAGCTTCAAGCAGGCAAGGATTATCTTCTTGTATGGAATGCACGGCATGGAGCTCCGTACCTTGGAACAAAGAGAGGCGGGACACCCGACAAGATGATCAATGACGGAATTGCAGGTGTGTTTACCGGAAAAGTCATGTCTTCACTGGATGGTGGCTCCAGCTGGTTTTCAGTTAATCAGCATGGTTTTGATTATGCGTCACTTGACGGATCATTCTCGGCCAGCATAACAGTCTCGTCTGTTCCCGTTCCAGCAGCTGTCTGGCTATTCGGCTCTGGACTTTTGGGGCTGGCCGGTGTCGCCGGCCGGAAGGAAGCGGCATAACAGTTTTACCGGTGGCTTCTTCGAGCACGATTGTCATTATTTGACATTTCTGCTGGTATTTTTGACAACGTATTTATTTGTCCGGCTGGTTACCATTCCTGTGCAATTACAGTGTGTCCGGTCAAAACATCTGGCAAGTAGCAGGACCGGCAATACCAATATTGGGTTTACGGAGACAGTACTATGGAAAAGTTACGACTGTTGGGAGTATTGTGCATCTATGCCATTGCCCTTGTCAGTGCATTAACGGATTCAAATAATCCTGTTGCCTCAAGTCTGCTTAATACAGTATTTATAATCAGCTGTGGTGTAATCGGGGTTTGGCTGCTACGTAAAACGAGCTTCATTGAGAGCCCTCCGGCAAGAAAAAGACGTAATCGCCGTTTTGACCAGCCCGTTGAATTTCCACTAACGGATAGTAGTAAAGTTAGTGTAATTCAGGACCGGAGACGGTTACCTGATCGACGCAAGGTTAATCATGACATCGTTGATCAGCAGGATATTCCCAAGAAAATGGCCAGTTACTAGCTGGATTCGCCGCCGCTGATTTTGCTGGACGAGTGCAGGCTGTTCGCTGAAGGTGCTTTGACAGCCCCGTCCGGGTGTCAATATTATTTACAGGTAGCCGTCTGAATTCACAGTCAATTTGTCGACTAACTTGCCAACTACCCGATCCATATAGCTCTTGTGCTAACTGGTACGAATCTTGCTTTTTACTAAAGCAGGATAAACCTGTTAGATAGATGGGGGCTGTAATGGAGGAGAGGAGAGTCATCCAGACTGATCGTCGTCAACGGACAGAAAAGTTACCGCTTAGGGATAATAATCAAAACATAATAGCCATGGAGCGTCGCTATTTCCCTGACAGACGAAAGAGTCATTTCAATCCGAAATGGTGAGTCAATGCCAAGAGGTCATACTGATCTGCACTGGAACCTTGAAAGCCCTGTTGCCCAAATCAGGCGTAAATGGGACATGGTCATCAGTGATAATTGCACTACCCTGTGACAACGATCTTTTGACCAGCAAATCAACAGATCTATTCCTTAACGGTCAGCGCAACATGAGCCGGGCACTCCCGGTAGCGGCCCCATCCAGTCTGATATCTTGTTGTACGATATGAATTTGCAGGCACTGTAACTGCAGAGCGGACATATCAAGCAACACACCCGTCGGTATGATTTTCTTCAGGGCTGTCTCAAGCCGCTCGCTGAGCAGAGCGAGGTACTGTGCCAATGCCTGGTTGGCCGCACTTTCCAGTGCCTGACGGATGTATTCATGAAACGATTCCTCTAGCAGAGCCATGGTTGGAATTTTTAGCGTCATAGTCAAACGTCAGGTCTTGCAATTCCAGCTCCCGTTCTTCAGCTTTATAGACCAAGCTTGCGCGCAACTCTATTGTCCCGGCGAGTTCACCGGCCAACTCTACCCATGCCCCGATTTCCTGACCACTGCCCGTGAGGACTAACTTTTTGATGCCCACTTTCTGGCCATGGATGTCAAAAGATTGTCCGGCAAGGGTGTCGGAAAACCTCTGGTTGAGACTTGCAAAATCCAGGTTCACGCTCAGGTGCAGATTCAGCCCGGAAGAACGGGGATAATACCGTTGAAGTAGTGGTAGTGGCACTGGTTTGCCCGCTGGTTCAGTTCCCGTCACCAGTGCCGGCTGCAAAGCAACGGCAAGATGTGCATCGATGTTGTTGGCCCGGCCTGTTATTCCAGATAGCGCAACACCCACAGGCCTGAACATAAACCAGTTGTTCTGTCCGAGTTCTACCGGTTCTTGCAGTAAAAACCAGGTTCGCTGTGCCTGTTTCCGGATTGCATTCATGCCGGGAGCAAGCGTCCGAAGCGCCGCATGCAGGCTTTTCTGCATTTGCTTGCGGAATTCCTTCTCGACGAGAGGTGTGACATCGATATTTGCGATAGTCATTTCACAGCGGTCGATAAACCGGGTAGGCAGAATGTGAAACTCGGGTTTCACGGTCCAGTCCGGCCCCCATCCCAGGCGGACCTGCATACCAATCAACGCCTGTCGCGGCGGTTCATTGATGCCGCAACTGCCTTTCAGATTGATTGCACCCAGTAACTTTTTGCGTGCCCTGATCCAGTAACGGATATGTGCCTGGACCAGTAACACATCACCCGAGACAGTAATGCTGAGTGGTCCACGCCAGGCACGGTATTGAGACTTTACCCCGTGCCAGTCCTTCCATGTGCGCCAATTACCTGCCTGCTGCGGGAGTGTCTTTTCAGCTGCTTTGGTAAGTGGGTCGAGAGACAGTCGCACCGGAATTTCAATGATTGAAACCGACGAAACGGGTTGTTTGACGCCTGTATCTGACTGTGCGTCGGCACCACCAGTCAGCCAGGGCAACAGCATCAGTGGCAGGAGAATTTTTCTATAAAGGCACAGACGCCGGATATTTTTGTGCTGACAAGGATGCATGAAGGATGATTATACTTTCCTGAAAAGTGAACCGAAATCGACGGGATGGCTCCATCCATTTCGATTGATTTTCATTGCTGTTCTCTTCGAAAATCCTGAGGCCAACCGAAACAGCCGAATGACCTGTTCGGGCCGGTTTTCCCGGTTCAGATGAAATTACAGCAACTTGTACGTTCTACTTCCGATACCGATCGCATTCCTGCCGTTCTGCGCATCCACTGTGTCTGAATCAAGCGCGTACCATACTGTCACTGGCGTGCCCGGCCGGGAGGGTGTGGATAAATTGGTCTCTTCATGCCAGGGTTTGCGCATGAAAATCTACGGCATTGATTTTACGAGCAGGCCGAAACGCAGCAAGCCCATCACGTGCCTGGAATGCAGGCTGGATGGCAACATCCTGGAAGCGCGTGAACTGATTGAATGGCGGGGCTACGATGCGTTTGAGCGTGCCTTGAGAAAATCGGGCCCATGGATCGCGGGCATTGATTTTCCATTCGGCCAATACATTGAATCTCTCTATTAGTTACGGGTTACACAGCGAGCCAACGGGGCTCGGTCCGGGGGCCTGGAAGAACAGGCCCTTGAAGATAGCCAGATCTGTGAAGTCCACAGGCCCGCCAGTGCTGTTGAGGTCGTGAAGCGGGCTTTCGGTAAAGAACGCCGTCTTGAAGGCCGCCAGATCTGTGAAATCCACAGCACCACAGGAGTTGTTGAAATCGCCATCGCAGATATTGCCGTGTCCGTCGCCATCGGTATCTTGCTGGCCCGTGTTAACAACCAGGGTACAGTTGTCATCCGGATCGGTGAAGCCATCCAGATCTTTATCGAACGCAAGTGCCGGCACCGTGGTCTGGCCATTGACCGTTGTAACCCCAGCACACCACGCCGCTGTCATCCAGCGCACAGCTGTGATTACCACCCGCACTCACCGCCACCGGGTTGCTCAACGCCGGCACCGTGCTCTGGCCATAACCGTTGTAACCCCAGCACACCACGCCGCTGTCATCCAGCGCACAGCTGTGAAAACCACCCGCACTCACCGCCACCGGGTTGCTCAACGCCGGCACCGTGGTCTGGCCATTGAGCCGTTGGAACCCCAGCACACCACGCCGCTGTCATCCAGCGCACAGCTGTGAAAACCACCCGCACTCACCGCCACCGGGTTGCTCAACGTCGGCACCATGCTTTGTCCAATCATGACCATACCGTATTGGTGGTCCCGGCACCCCAGCACACCACGCCGCTGTCATCCAGCGCACAGCTGTGATAAGCACCCGCACTCACCGCCACCGGGTTGCTCAACGCCGGCACCGTGGTCTGGCCATCATCGTTGTCTACCCCAGCACACCACGCCGCTGTCATCCAGCGCACAGCTGTGAAACTCACCCGCACTCACCGCCACCGGATTGGTCAACGCCGGCACCGTGGTCTGGCCATCATCGTTGTCTACCCCAGCACACCACGCCGCTGTCATCCAGCGCACAGCTGTGATAAGCACCCGCACTCACCGCCTGCGGATTGCTCAACGTCGGGCACCATGCTCTGTCCAAAATTAACGTACCTGTGGTAGTCCCGGCACCCCAGCACACCACGCCGCTGTCATCCAGCGCACAACTGTGATAACCACCCGCACTCACCGCCCAGTCCGCTACCAGGGGGTTGCGGGTCGGGGGCAGATCCAGTCCATCGGGAATGGTGTCATTATCGGTATCTGCGTCACCCGGGTCGGTACCGGTGTCGCTGATATCAACATAGATACCGGTGTTCGTTTCGACACTGTCATCCAGGCCATCACCATCGCTATCGGCGGCATGGGTGAGCGGTGACAGCAACAAGAAAAACAGAAGACCAGGAAGCGTACCGGCACGCTTGGCCAGCGTTGTATGACAGGTGGAATTCATATGAAACAACCCTGATTATTATATTTAATTAAAACAGATTTAACGCATCGCTCTTCTTTCAAATAACCGGTCGCTTAAAGTACTCACAATCAGCGACGTACATACATGTTTTTGTTATTTTCGTGAAGAGAATTCAGGCCAACCCGCGTGTTGTGTCTCCTGTAATGGCCTTATTGTCGCATGCTTTTGCAAAGTTACCAGTGGTTTCATAAAAAGCCGTAAGATGCGCTGTTCGTATTTTTTGGACACCACCAAATCCCGAGGAAAACTACCGCTCTCGAATCAATATGCTACTGTTCTACAACAAGTTATTTATGTTCATGACAGCCAGGCACAGGCTAAGTGACGATTTTCTGACGGACCCGCTCCCCCATCGTAAAGCTCCCTCATCGTAAAAGAGAGTCGCCCATTAGCCATCTCCGGCCAGAGCACATTTTTATTTCTAATACTGGAAGATAATGTGCTCTGATAATCCTCTATGTTGAATTGCGCTGAAATTTGAACCACTTTTGCATCAAACATTGACCCGACCGCTAACTTCTATTTGCTTGAATCCTTGAAGGACACCATGGCCTGAGGCGGTTCACCCAAAAATGCAAATCCGGGTCAAATGAGCATGCAAATTAACAATGATGGGATCCGGTTCATCCCGCCATACGCAAAACTCAACAACTATTCATGGAAATCTCATTGCGGTGGACTTATGCAGACACCAATTGCCGCATGAATAGGAATTCGCCACCCACAGGTTGTGGCCGACAATCGCCATAGCCAATAACGCGGGCGTACTTCGCAAAACGACAAAATCTGCCCTATACTTGAGACATTGGTTGCCACCTGCGATTTTACAGCGCCGGCAACCTGTAACCCTCGTATTTCTCCAGGTCCGCCGCAGGCACGGTACACGACAAGGGAAGCATGTTTCTTATGGCAATTAACCGAAAATTTCAACTCATTGTCACGGCGATGCTCGTGTTTGTCATGGCGCCGAAGCTGGTATTCGCCACCACGGTGCTGCAGGTCGACATGGATTATCTCCTTGACGAGGCAGCGCTGATCTTTGAAGGGGAAGTCATTTCAAGCGAGGCAAGGTGGAATCAGGATAAAACCGGAATCACCACCTTTACCACCTTCAGGGTGAACGAGATCATCAAGGGAGAAACCCCGGTTTCCGACAGTGACACTCGCTTTTTTGGGTGGAACCGTGGATGACACAGGCCTGCATGTGAGCTCGATGGTCTACCCGGCTGTCGGGGAACATGGCATCTATTTTATTGAAAATCCCGACAAGCAGCTTATCAATCCCCTGGTCGGCTGGGGGCAGGGACATTTCCTTGTAAAGAAAGATATCTACGGCATAGAACGAATTCTCACCGAGGGGGGCGCCCCGGTGATGCACCTGGATTTCCCCGCAAACATGGGTGTGGGCGGCCCCGGTACCCCGGAGCTGTCTCACCTGCCATTCAGTCACGGCGTGGCAAAGGGCGTTTGGACCGGCAATCGTGAAGAGGCCTTGAGCAATGCGATGGAAAAATCCAGCTTCAAGGAGGTCCTCAAATCCCGCCTGGCAATCATGAAGTCAAACGCCGCCACGCCCGGGGCTACCGGTAAGAAACCATGACAGGCTTCCCCCGACAAGCTGTACGCGCATTCCTGCTTTTAACAGGCACCTTGCCCAGTTTAAATGCAGGCGCCTATGTGTTGTCCTCAACCTACTGGGCCGAGGGCGAAACGGAGGTTTATGTCGACCTGGAAGCATCCAACCCTGCCGGCATCGATCCCCCGAATATAGTGTCAGGCGGACCGACCACGGCACAACTGGACGCCGCGTATATCGATGCGCTGTCGATATGGACCACCTTTTCCACTTTCGTATACACGGCCAATACCGGCGGCGGTTTCTCTGATCCCTGCGTCCCGCCGAGCAGCGATTCCCGCAGTGGTGTTGTATTCGCAACGACAAGCTGCGGATCATCGTTTGGAGGCAGCACACTTGCGATCCAGCAGTACTGGTTCTCGGGTACAACCCGCTCAAAAACCGGCACCATCTTCAACAACAACAACGAATGGGATTTGTATGCAGGCGCATGGACCGGGGATCCTGAATTCAAACGTGTTGCCGTGCATGAACTGGGGCACGGCCTGGGCCTGGAGCACTCTGGCGACAGCAGTGCAATCATGTGGTTCCTGAGCGGCGATACGGAAACACCGCAGGCGGACGACATCCAGGGCGTGGCCGCCATTTATGACCTGGACGGGGATGGCGCAGGCCTGGCAAATGACAACTGCCCGTCAACCGCCAACCCCCTTCAATTTGATCTTGACGGCGACGGCCAGGGTGATCTGTGCGATTCTGATATCGATGGTGATAGCATTTATGACGCTGCCGGCGTAGATGCCACTTATGGCCTCGATTCATTGTCCGGGAGCTTCTTCTCGTTTGGCCCCAACAGTGGCTCGCCCTATGACTACAGGGCGATGACCTTTCCCGTGTCATTCGATGGCTCGCTGACACAAGTGAGCCTGTCAATATACTGTCCCGCAGGTGATCTCGTGCTTTCACTCCAGGGCGTAGACGGTGCCGGCAAGCCTGACGGGGCGATCCTTGCATCGAAACAGTTTACTGCCGATACGGAGGTGCCGACAATTTTCTCCGGCGCAGTGGGTTTTGTCTTCGATACACCAGCCAGCGTGGTCGGCGGGACTGATTACGCCATCGTGGCGCGGGGGCTGGACAACTGTCGCTGGGTTTTGTCCTCTGGTCCGGATTATGCCGATGGACAGGGCTTCTTTTCGAGCGCCGGTACCAGCTGGTTCAGTACGTCCGATTTTCCGTTTGCGGCGGTTATTGATCCCGATGCAGCCGATAATTGCCCGCTCATCGTCAACCCGCTGCAGGAGAACAGCGACAGTGACGGGGCCGGTGATGCCTGCGACAACTGTACCCTGGTCGACAACACGGGCCAGCAAGATACCGATGGCGACGGACACGGCAATATCTGTGACGGTGACTTCAACAACTCCTGTGGTGCTGTGGATTTCATAGATCTGGCGGCCTTCAAGACGGCGTTCTTTACCGAAAGCCCGCTTGCACGATCTCAACAGCACCGGTGGGGCCGTGGACTTCATCGATCTGTCTCTCTTCAAGGGCCTGTTCTTCACAACCCCGGGCCCGAGCGCCGCGGGCCTTTGTAATTAAGCGGTAGGTCTCTTGATCCGTCCATAGGGCGCACCCGCGCCGGACGATGAATCGTAACCCACAGGAATCACAGGGGACTTGATGCTCCCCGGGACGGGCTCGAACCGCCGACCTAGTGATTAACAGTACCAGACTCACTTTCTTTTATGGCACAGAAACTTTAAGAATTCTAAGCGATTTTCTGTCGGCGCTATTTCTTGATTGTCACGACCGAACTGGAGACTGAACTTTTCCGAGCATTCGATGCATGAAATGGCCCCTTTATAGTTGAAAAAATAATTGTGCCCAACGAGTTGTCTCTTTTATGCGGCCGAACTTTTACTGAAGTGCCGCCGGAGTCGCCGTGTGCGGAGCGGGGCTGGTCACTTGGAGTGCGGGCAGGGGGCACGCCGAAGCGTCGGAGAGCGTGACACTCCGGAGCAGAGGTCGGCATTTTTGCATGCGTCGAAAGTCGCCGGGGCGGGGAGAGGGGATGTCGGGTGCGTCGGGTCGGGGCAGGATTTCGGGGCGTCGACCGGGGCCGGGAAACTGAAAAACTGGAAACCTGAAACAACTGACTCGCCCGCAGATTTCAGATCTTCAGGATTTCAGGTTTTCACCCCCCATGCTGCCCCGAGAATCTGGCGCGGTTGCCGGGGGCGGGGCGCCGTGAACGGCAGCTTTGCGCTCGAACCCGGACCTTTATGTTTGGCTTATATAAACAATCACTTAAGGACCGGAAACGACCCAAATGGATAGTCCCGCATCTCGATATGTCCGAGATTGCGGCGAAAGCTGACGTTCGCTTCCAGCGGATACCCGCCATAATCCCCCTATGCTATTCACCGAAACCCAAGTGGACTACGCCTACGCCTGGTTTTGCCACCGGTGCCGTCGCTTCCCGCCCAATGCCGATATGTGGCATCTGCGCTGCCGATCAGTACACAGAGTACGATCGGCAGAAGATGCGAGCGGAGCCCCATGTCAGAGACTCCGCTTGATCAGTTACGGGTTACACAGCGAGCCAACGGGGCTCGGTCCAGGCGTCTTGGAAGAACAGGCCCTTGAAGATAGCCAGATCTGTGAAGTCCACAGGACCGCCAGTGCTGTTGAGGTCGTGCAGCGGGCTTATCGGTAAAGAACGCCGTCTTGAAGGCCGCCAGATCTGTGAAATCCACAGGACCACAGGAGTTGTTGAAATCGCCGTCGCAGATATTGCCGTGACCGTCACCATCAGTGTCTACCTGAGCCGGGTTGGCCACGTTGGTGCAGTTATCGGTGAGGTCACTGATGCCATCTCCATCGGCATCGGGTCCCGCCGGTCCCGCCGGGCCCGACATACAGACCGCAGTCGAACATACCTTTCTCACCCGTCATGCCGTCTAACAGCCAGTCGTTGATGCCGCTGTCATTGTCCTTGCCATTACCCTGGTTGGTGCCGCAGTCCTCGGAGCCATTCATCTCCTGATCGGAACACGAAACGTGGAACGTGGAGGTACCGTTTGCGGCCCCGCTGAGGGTCAGATCAATGTCATTCCCAGCTCGGCGTACTGAACGTGATCTGGTCGCCGTTCTGGACATTGCTGAACAGCTCACCACCTGCTCGGAGAGATATTCACACCACTCGGACCGTCCCAGATCATACTCAGCGCCGTGATGTCCTTGATGTCACTGCAGCTGACCGGCGGCGGTGGCGGTGGATTACGCGTCACCGTGGCCGTCGCGCTGGCATCGCAGGCGTCGCCAACGGACTGTCTGGCCGCTCACGTTGACGACATTGACAAACACGTTGCTGCCGTCGGGAACGATCAGCGTCGGATCGGTCTTCAAGCTGGAACGTAGTGTTGGCCGCAATGGTCTCCGTCTGGTTCAGGCCCAGCTTGGGATCGGTGATGATCACCGTGACAGGCTCGTCATTGAGGTTCTTGACCTCGATCCCGTAGAGCACCTCGGCTCCGCTGCGGCCCTGGACCACCGCGCAGTCAATGACGCCCTTCTCGCCGGTCATGCCCTCGAAGGCCCACTGGTTGATGAAGCCCGACGTCATCATCCTTGCCGTTGCCCTGCGGCGTTGCCGCAGTCCTCGGGCCCGTTCATCTCATCATCGGAGCACGAGACATGGAACTTCGAAGTTCCCGGTCACGGCTCCCGTGATCGTCAGCTCAAGGTGTTCTTGTTCGGCGTGCTGAACGTGACCACATCGCCGTTGTTGATGCCGTTGATGCTCTCACCGTCCGTCAACCTGGATATTGACGCCGTCGGGACCGTTGCCAGATCATCGTCAGCGCGGTGATGTCCTTGATATCGGAGCAGCTGGCGGCCGACTGGGGCGGTGTGAACTCACACGCCGTCTGCGGTCGGGAATCCCGGGCGGTGCTGGCGGCAACGGGCAGGAGATGCCTCGCACCATCCAGAGCGGGCCGTACCGCCGAATACCCAGATGTTGCTAGCTGGCCGGCAGGTCATCGTCCTTGCCGTCACCAATCACCTTGCCGCAGTCCTCGGGCCCGTCCATGTCGTCATCCGAGCAGGACAGGTGGAACTCCGAGGTCATCGAGGGGCCGCTGACGAAGGTCGTCACCATCTGCACATCGTTGGGCGAGTCGTTGACCTCGAAGCCATTGAACTCGACCACGCCGCCGCCGTTGAGGGTTTTGACCTCATTGGCGGTGGCGGAGCGAATCAGGTTGCCCGGACTCACATCACCGGCGTACCAGGTGACCCCGGTGATGGTCGTGCCACCTGCGTACTCGAGCTTGAGCACGTCGATGGGCTTCTGACAGCTGCCGGTACCCACGTCGGGCTGCGGCGGCGGGATGACCAGGCAGGTCTTGTTGACCTCCAGGTTACACACGCCCGGATTGCAGTAATGGCTCGGATCGTCGTCGCTGACGTCCGTCGCCATCTGGCGGTGTACCGGTGGCGACCGCGCCATTCTCATAGAGGTTACTCGGCACGCCACCACACTGCCCGGCAACGACCGGGGTAAACACAGACAGGTCATGTGCCGGTTGCTGGGCGCGTACAGTTCATCGACTGGCCCGGATTCAATGCGGTGAGCGGGCAGTTGATGACGACTGCGCAGGGCCCGGCGTTCGGCGTGCAGAAGTCGTCGCTCGTATCACCCGGCGTACCGGCGTTGTCGCTCACGGTTACCGGGTTGAGCACGGTGTTGCCCGTGTTCGTCACCTTGTAGGTCCAGGTCACCGTGGCACCGGCGTTGATGCTCGGTACCGCTCGGATCGCCGTTCGGGGCCGGTAGCTGGTGGACGATTCGTCACGCGTGTCTGCGTCGAAGCCGTTGGTCAGCTTCTCCAGCTTGATGGCCGGCATCGGCGGGTTGCAGTAATGGCTCGGATCCTCGTCCTCCACGAACTCACCCGTGGTCGACTGACCCGTGGCCTTGCCCTTGTTCTCGTACATCGGTGTCTGCGGGAAACCGCCGCACAGGCCGGGCACGGTCGTGAACGTGGTGTTGTTCAGGTCATCGGCAACACCGGAAGCCGAGCAGTTCATCGATTCGCCGGGTGTCAGGGTCGTCTTCGGGCAGGTGATCGGACCGATCTGGTCGTCGTTCACCACCACGTTGTTGAGGACGGTGTTACCCGTATTGGTGACCACATACCT
>CAWHCQ010000034.1:0-58657 GCA_963827755.1 uncultured Gammaproteobacteria bacterium | reverse complement strand
AAGGGTCTGACCATATGCTATGCGGGGATCCACGCTGATCACGCTCACGGTGTAATCTTCACTGTATCAGTACTCGCGTGACCCATCGTATAATCCGCACGATCAGGTCCACATAAGCAGATAACCATGTCCATACCTTACCCGTGGCTGGAACCTTACCGGCAATCAATCGCCACGACCATCAACCAGGGGCGGCTTCCGCACGCCCTGTTGCTGACCGGCCAGCCGGGTATGGGCAAGGCCGGTTTTGCCGATTTCCTCGCCCAAATGCTGCTCTGCGAGCAGCCGCAGCAGGACGCCTCGCCCTGCGGCCGCTGTCCGGCCTGTACGCTGTTCAAGGCGGGTTCGCACCCGGATTTCCATTATGTGAGCTTCGAGATCAATGAAAAAACGGGGAAATTGAGGGATTCGATCGTTGTCGACCAGATCAGGGAGCTGGCCAGGACCCTGTCCCTGATGAGCCACTCCGGGGGCCACAAGGTCGCGGTCATCACGCCGGCCAATGCCATGAATATCAACGCCGCCAACAGCCTGTTAAAGACATTGGAGGAACCGTCCGATAACACAGTACTGGTACTGGTTTCTGACCAGCCGGGCCATTTACCGGCCACGCTGCGCAGCCGCTGCCAGCGGTTCCAGCTCGGCGTACAGGACAGGGCGCCGGTGCTTGAGTGGCTAGCCGCACAGCTGGACACACCGGTGCCGGAGGTGTACCTGCAACTGGCCGGGAATGCGCCGCTGGAGGCCCTCAGGCTGGCCCGGCTGGATGCCCTCGAAAGCCGGCAGAAACATTTTGCAGAGCTGGTCGATATACTGGATGGCAGGGCGGCGCCACTGGCTGTGGCACTGGCCTGGAGCAAGGATGAAGACCTGCAGGCCGTTCGCTGGTTACGAGACTGGCTGATGGACCTGCTGAGAATCCGCATGACAGGCCAGCGCGGCGGGGTACCGGGCCAGGATATTATCGAGGGCCTGGAAGCGCTTGCAGGGCGACTCGACTGCAAGATAATGTTCGAGCAACTGGACAGGATCAACAGGATGTTGCGAATGGCCGGCAGCAGCCTGAATCGTCAGCTGATGATGGAAGATATTCTGCTTGCATGGGCCGACCAGGGATAGCAGGACTTTTTATGAAACACCCAGGGGTGAGATTGTTATGAGTGAGGGTATTGCACCACGACAGGGTATTCTGTCTTTGACCATCAGGGACAAAAGCGCCCTGTATGCTGCCTATATGCCTTTTGTCAACGGCGGCGGATTATTTATCCCGACCAAGAAGGGTTACCACCTTGGCGAAGAGGTCTTCATGTTGCTGACCTTGATGGATGAAGGAGACAAGATACCCGTGGCCGGAAAGATTGTCTGGATTACGCCACCGGGCGCGCAGGGAAACCGTGCAGCGGGAATCGGCGTGCAGTTCAGTGACCAGGACGACGGTGCCGCAAGAAACAAGATCGAGGGATACCTCGCCGGCGCACTGGACAGCGAGCGACCGACACACACCCTCTAGCGCCTGTCCGGATCAGGCGCTTTATTCCCCTGCCGATGACGGGTACGCTGCGCTTTACCCATCCTACTCTCAGCCTGCTTCTCCCTGCCGATGACGGGTACGCTGCGCTTTACCCATCCTGCGGGAAGCAGGGTATGCCGGTGCCTTCGCTGCTTGGGCCACGACCCGTAGGATGGGTAAAGGAGCAAAGCGACGTACCCATCAATTGCACGCCCGATGGGTACGCTGCGCTTTACCCATCCTACGGGAAGCGGGGTAGTTCGCAGGATGGGTAAAGGAGCGAAGCGACATACCCATCAATACACCAGCCCCTGACTTGACCACGTGCTGATTCCCGTCAGCTGCAGCCTGTAGAATCTTCCCGTTGGTAATGCCGCGCTTTGCGGCGTGCGCCAAAACCTCTATCATTGCGCCTCAAACACAATAGGGGTGTTCCATGCTTGTTGATTCACATTGCCACCTGGACATGCTCGACCTGGCGCCATTCGGCGGCAGTATCGATGGCGTGCTTGCGGCCGCACACGAGCTGGACGTTGGACAGTTCCTGTGTGTCTCCATCAACATGGAAGACTACCCGGCGATGCTCAAGATTGCCGAGTCCCATGAACAGGTGCTGGCCTCTGTCGGCCTGCATCCGAACGAGCGGGGCGGGCATGACCCGGAGGTCGATGAACTGGTTGAGCTGGCGAGGCACTCGAAGGTGGTCGCCATTGGTGAAACCGGGCTCGATTACTTTCGCAGCGAAGGCGACCTCGACTGGCAACGTGAACGGTTCCGCAGGCATATCGCCGCGGCGAAACGTTCCGGCAAGCCGTTGATCATACATTCGCGTGATGCGAAGGAAGACACCCTGAAGATACTGGATGAGGAGCATGCCAGTGAGGCGGGCGGCGTCATGCACTGCTTTACAGGCGACCTGGATATGGCAGAGCGGGCCATGGCGCTGAACTTCTATATATCCTTTTCCGGGATCGTGACCTTCAAGAGCGCGCGCGAGTTACAGGAAGTAGCGCTGGAGATGCCGCTGGAGCGAATGCTGATCGAGACGGATTGTCCCTACCTTGCACCGGTGCCGCATCGCGGCAAACCGAACCAGCCCGCCTATGTGCGCCATGTTGCGGAATTTATTGCTGAACTGCGTGGTGAAAGTTACGAGCATATCGCCGGGGCCACCAGCAGCAATTTCGAGCGCCTGTTCAGGCCGTCCTGAAAGCAACCGGCAGACCGGCCAGCCCCGGAAGACCGGGTCGGAGTAGAAACATCGCTCCTGTTACGCTAGTCTTGGTACCCGGCCTGTTCAGGTCCTCAGGAATAAATACCACGACGGAAGGTGACGAATGACTGACACGGCAGAAGTTGCATACCGCCTACAGGACGAGCGCCCCGAGCCCGATGATTTTTACCGTGAAGTGATTGCCGGGCTGGACCGGAGGCCGAGGCAAATCCCGCCGAAGTTTTTCTACGATGAAGCCGGCTCGCGCCTGTTCGAGCGTATCTGCAAGCAGCCTGAATACTACCCGACGCGTGTCGAGACAGGGATACTGGACCAATACGCGAATGAGATTGCAGGCCTGACCGGCAAAGACAGCTGCCTGATCGAGCCGGGCAGCGGTAGCTGCATGAAGGTCAGGTTATTGCTCGATGCCCTGCGGCCATCGCGCTACATACCCATGGATATCTCCTGTTCGCATCTGCATGAGGCTGCAGGACGTGTCGCCGAGGATTTCCCCTGGCTCGATGTGCATGCGGTGTGCGCTGATATTACCCGCTCCGTCGATCTGGACTGCATCCCTGCACAGGCGCGGCGTATCGTGTTTTATCCCGGCTCCAGTATCGGAAATTACGAGCCACGAAAGGCGGTCGAATTCCTGTGCAGGCTTGCGGATATTTCGGGTCCTGGCGGAGGTTTGTTGATCGGCGTGGACCTTGAAAAGGAATCCCGCATCCTTGATGACGCCTACAATGACGCAAACGGTATAACTGCCGAATTCAACCTGAACCTGCTGCATCGCATCAACCGTGAACTCGATGGTGATATCGATATCGATACATTCCGCCACCACGCTTTTTATAACGAAACCGAAGGCCGGGTTGAGATGCACCTGGTCAGTGAGTGCTCGCAAACCTTGCGCATTGACGGGCATAGATACGAGTTCGCAGCCGGCGAGAGCATCCATACCGAGAATTCCTACAAATACACGGCAGCCGGGTTCACGGCCCTTGCCGAGCGCGCCGGTTTTACAGCGGAAGCACTATGGACGGATGACGACGAGCTGTTCAGCCTGCATTTCCTGCGTGCGGCCTGAGCTTCCCTTGCCCGGTTTATAACGACAGGGTGGTGAGCCGTTGCGTTCAGGTGTCAGCCGGCACCCTGCATGGACGCCTGTTTTCATCCACGGCAACATAGGTCAGATCAGCTTGCGTGACCTGTATCAGTTCCTGTGATTCCCCGTGGCGTTCTGCGAACGCACTCACATGTACGGTAATGGACGTGTTTCCGACACGGGTAATGACGGCATAACAGCTGACCAGGTCACCTACAAAGACGGGGTTCTTGAACTGGAAGGCGTCCACGGCGACCGTTACGATGCGGCCCTTTGCACGACGCCGTGCAATAACGCTGCCGGCGAGATCGACCTGGGACATCAGCCAGCCGCCGAAGATATCCCCCGAGGCATTGGCATCCGCCGGCATGGCAATCACCTGTATGGCGAGGTGCTCTCTGTCCGGCAGTTTTATACGATCAGTCATAACGGCAAGTCCTGCAGGAGCGGATCTCATCCGCGCTGTCTATGTATGAGAAACAATCGCGCCTGGAAAGCGCTCCTGCAGAAACATATCAATGTCCTTCATACATGTGCTCGATTGTGCCGGCATGGTGTTCCATGATCTTGTTGCGCTTGAGTTTCAGTGTCGGGGTAATCAGGCCATTGTCAATGGTCCATGGCTCCAGCGTACAAGTGATGCGGTGAATCTGTGCATAGCCCGGGAATTCGGCCAGCAACAGGCCGAGTTTTTCGAAGACCGCATCTGGTCACAGACTCGTTTTCCAGTGAAGCGGGGTCGCCGGGATCCAGGCCCAGTCCCGCCGACCAGCTTGCCCATTGCTCCGGCTCAAGCACGATGATTGCAGACAGGTACGGCCGGTTGTCGCCAATGACCAGCACCTGCTCGAACAGGGGGTCGAGGGCTATTGCCATTTCCATGTCGGCGGGCGGCACTTTCTCGCCATTGGCCAGCACCAGTATTTCCTTGATGCGGCCGGTAATGTAGACATGGTTGTTCTCGATCCTGGCCTTGTCACCCGTGCGAAACCAGCCTTCATCATCAATGGCTGCACGGGTGGCTTCCTCATCATCCCAGTAGCCGAGCATGATGCCCGGGCCACGGGCCAGTAACTCATCGTTTTCAGCAACGCGCAGTTCAGTGCCGCGCAGTGGAATGCCGACACTGTCGGGCACGTTATCAGCAACCGGGTTGGCCGTGAGTATCGGGCTGGTCTCGGTCAGGCCATAGCCCTGGATAAGATTCAGCCCAAGCCCGATAAAGACCCTGGCGATGGGCGGTGGCAGGGGGGCGCCGCCGGAAGCGGCCATGTGCATATTGCCGCCGAGTTTTGCCATGATCTTGCCGGCCACCAGCTTGTCAAGCAGTGGCCATAAAAGAAATGCAGGCTGCCATCCGCCGCGCCCCTGGCGATGCAGAAAGCGTTGCCAGCCGGTCTCGACCGCAAGCTTGAAAAGCTTGCCCGCCAGCGGTGATTTTTCGGCAAGCCCGGCCTGTATCTTGTTGTACACCCGTTCATAGATGCGCGGCACGGAAATCAGGATGGTGGGTTTGATATTGATCAAATCTTCCCCGAGTTCCGGGATGGAGCGTGCGTAGGCAATCGTCGCGCCGACCATCATGGGGATGTAATAACCGACCGTGCGCTCGAAGGTGTGTGAAAGCGGCAGAAAGGAAAGCAACGTATCCTCGGCGGACATCTGTACGATATCCAGCGCGGCATCGGCGTTGTAAATAATGTTCCGGTGACTGAGCATGACACCCTTGGGCCGGCCGGTGGTACCCGAGGTGTAGACAATCGTCGCCAGGGAATCCGGTTCGCCGTCATCGGTTTGTAAATCACCACCCACGCCGGGCACCCATTCGGCATGCCGTGCGAACGCGTGTTTCGCCCTTCGGGACCTGTACGGGTTCCAGGGTGATAATACGGGATACGGTCTTTAACCGGTCCAGTACCCTGGCGATGCCGTCCCAGTCATCATGGCCGTGCAGGAAGAGCAGTTTTGCGCCGCTATGATTGAGGATATAGGCGCTGCTGTCAGGACGGTCATCGATATACAGGGGGACAACGACCAGGCCGCACCCCAGGGCCGCCTGGTCGAAGATGACCCACTCCCTGCAGTTGCGCAGCATGATGGCAACGCGATCTCCCGGCTGGAGATTCTCACTGTCAAGGGCCGCCTGCCAGCGGGCAACGGCAGCACCCATGTCGGCCCAGCTTGAATCATTCCACTGGCCTGTTTGAGCGTCATATTGCCGATAGGCTGTCTTGTCCGGGGTCTGCCTGACACGTTCACGGAACAAACCGGCAAGTGTTTTGGCAACATCGCCAGGAATCTTTCCCGGGTTGTTACTGGTCATGGCTTATCTTCCTCCCGGTGTCGGGTTCCATGCCGGGTCCGGCATGAAGCGGTCACCGTGTTTGCGTTTGAGATTAAGCAACTCCTGTTTCAGCGCATCTGTGCCTGTAGCCTCGATATAATGCATGGGGCCGCCGCGAAACGGTGCAAAACCGGTACCGAAAATCATGCCGGCATCGAGCAAGCTGTCTGAAGACACGACCTGCTCACGCAGACAACTCATTGACTCGTTCAGCATGCGCATGATCAGGCGGCTGCTGACTTCTTCGATGTCCCACTGGCTGGCGGATACCTTCGGCTTGACGGCCTTGCCCTTTTTGTATTCATAGAAACCACGACCGGATTTCTTCCCGAGGTCGCCGGCGGCAACCATTTTGCGCAAGCGTTCGGGGATGTCCGCGTTGAAATGATCAGCCAGGATTTCGGCGACATGCAGGCAGATATCAAGACCGACGGTATCCGCGAGCTCGACCGGCCCCATCGGCATCCCGAATTCAACGGCCGCCCTGTCGATAAGCGGGGCGGGCACACCTTCCGATTCCAGCACGACGGCCTCCATCAGGTAAGGCATGAGGATGCGGTTGACAAGGAAACCGGGGGTGCTGCTCACCGGCAGCGGCAAGCGGTCTATCTGGCGGGTGAAGGCCATGGCGTGTGCCGCGACCTCGGCGGAGGTCGATTCCCCGACGACCACTTCCACCAGCTGCATCAACGCCACGGGGTTGAAGAAATGCAGGCCAACCAGCCGTTCAGGCCGCGACAGGGCGCTGCCCAGCTCTTCCAGCGGGATGCTCGAGGTATTCGTGGCCAGGATGGCATCCGCCTTCATGCGTGGTTCGATTTCCTTGTATAAAGAGCGCTTTACCTCGGCATCTTCAAAGATTGCTTCAATAACAATATCGGCCCTTTCAACACCGATACCCTTGTGATCGGGCAACAGCCGGTCCATCGCCTCCGTGATCTTCCGCGGTATTTTCTGCTTGCGTTTAAACAGGGTGTAGGCCCGTTTCATGGCCGGCGCGATACGCTCCGGCGCCTGGTCCTGCAGCGTGACATGAAAGCCGCGCAAGGCGCACCAGGCGGCGATGTCACCGCCCATGGTGCCTGCACCGATGACATGCACATGCGTTGGCTTGTAGGTCTTGTCCTTGCCGAGTGACTTGAGTTCTTCCTGCAGGAAGAAAACCCGGACCAGGTTCTGTGCCGTTGCCCCGTTGATCAGTTGCGCAAGCGAGGCAGCCTCGGCCTCGAGCATGGCGTGCTGGTTACCGGCGTGCTTGCGCCAGATGTCGATCATCGCATAGGGTGCCGGGTAGTGTTGCCGGGCAGCGCGGCGCGCAACCTGCCTGCGAAAAACCATCGCCAGTAAGGGGCGAATGAGAAAGTTATTCGACAGGCCGGCCAGCAGTCCGGCCCGGAAGGGGGGAGGACTCTTGAGGATCATTTGCCGGGCAGCGGCATGCAGGTGTCGCTCCGGCACCGCCAGGTCAACCAGCCCCATGCGTTTTGCCTGGCGGCCGTCAATCGAGCGGCCACTGAGGATCAGGTCCATTGCCTTCAGCCCGCCGATCAAGGGCACCAGGCGTGCACTGCCACCCCAGCCCGGATGTATACCGAGGCGTACTTCCGGAAGCCCGAGCCGGGTACCGGGATCGTCGCGGCTGACACGGTAACGGCAGGCGAGGGCAAGCTCGGTCCCGCCGCCGAGGCAGAAACCGTGTATCAGCGCGACGGTCGGGAACGGTAACGCCGCCAGGCGGTTGAAAACCGCCTGTCCCATCCTGATGAAATCAAGCGCCTGTTGTGCCGATTTAACCTTCGTAAAGGAGCTGATGTCTGCACCGGCAATAAATCCGTTGGACTTGTCCGAGAGGATCACCAGGCCGCGCGGGCATTGTGCTGCAATGGTTTTCAGCTGTTGTTCCAGCTGGTCGAAGACATCCTTGCCGAGCACGTTGGTACCGCTGTCCGCCTTGTCAAAATGCAGCCAGACGATGTCGTCGCTGTCGGTTTCGGCGCGGAAATGTACAGCTGGATTTTCATCGTTCATGCGCAGTACCCGTCTATTATTGTAGGAGCGGATCTCATCCGCGATTTATTCCAGGCCTGGAGCAAATCGCGGATGAGATTCGCTCCTGCGGTGCCGGTCACAACCCACGTCAGTTCCTTTCAATCAACAGCGCGCCACCCTGGCCACCGCCGATGCAGATGCTTGCCATGCCGCGCTGTGCCTGTTCGCGTTTCAATACCGCCAGCAGATGCAAAACGATGCGTGCGCCGCTGCAACCGACCGGGTGGCCGATGGCAACGGCACCGCCATCGACATTCAACCTTGATTCGTCAATGGCGCTGAACGGCGTGTCACGTCCAAGCTCATCGCGGCAGAAACCGGCATCACGCCAGGCAGCCAGGCAGGCCAGTACCTGCGCGGCAAAGGCCTCGTTGATTTCATAGTAATCGATATCACCGCTGTCCAGGCCCTGGCGCTGCATGATCGGTGCCATGGCATAGGCCGGGCCCAGCCCCATCTGTGACGGGTCAAGACCGGCCCACTGGCTGTCAACCAGTTTGCCGAGAACCGGCAGGTCGTGGCGCGCGATCATTTCTTCGCAAGCAAGAATCACCCACGCGGCACCGTCGGTGATCTGGGCACTGTTACCGGCCGTGACATTGCCGACCGGCTTGTCGAAGACGGGCCGCAGTTTTGCCAGTTTTTCCATGGTGGAGTCGGGCCGCACCCCGTCATCGTGATCGTAGACATTGCCACGCGTGTCATAGAGCACTTCAATCTCGTCAAGGCGGCCGTTCGCGTGTGCATCAGCCAGGCGCTGGTGACTGCGCATGGCAAAACTGTCCATCATTTCGCGGCTAATGCCGAAGCGGTGTGCAAGGATTTCTGCAGTCTGTCCCATCGACAAGCCGACGATCGGATCAGTCAGTCCGCGGAGCAGGGCGATGACTGGTTTAAAGTGGCCGGGTCGCAGGCCGGCAAGTGCCTTCAGCTTCGCAGCCGGGGTGCGCGCCCCGCCCATGGCCGCGAGCCAGTTGACCATGGCATTGTTGAACAGGATCGGGGCGCGGCTCATGGATTCCACGCCGCCGGCCAGCACCAGGCTGGAACGGCCGCTGGCGATATTCTGTGCAGCGCTGTCAATGGATTGCAGGCCGGAAGCGCAGTTGCGCTGCACCGTCCATGCCCGGCACGCGTTCGCCGCAGCCGAGTCGCAGGGCGACGACGCGACCGATATTGGCTTCATCCGGGCTGGGCATCATGCAGCCAAGAATGACTTCATCGAGATCGGTGGGCGCAAATGGCTGGCGTGCCAGCAGGGGCTGACCGGCGGCGACGGCCAGGTCGGACGCGGCAAATCGACCGGGTCTGCCGCGGGCCTTGAGAAACGGGGTACGGCTGCCGTCAACTACATAGACTGGCCGGCCACCCCATCCAGATTGCTGTTCCCCCATTTCTTCTGCTCCTTGGTTAGGTATTCAGGGAGAAATTCATCTACCTGTATGACAACCTTGCGGGCTGCGATGGCCGAATGAATGCCGGCAGCTTCCTGGACGGTTATGACGTCTGCCGCTACACCGGCCTCGACGGCATCTTCCGGATCTCCGTGGGGGAGGGTGCCGGCTTTCATGGCTGCACGCAGCTTTCGTATGGCCGGTTCTGCGGCAGCGCTCTTCTCAAGTGCATCGTCAAGTTGTGCAACCGTTTCTGTTTTATCTATTGGAATATACACACCTTCAGTCAGACGGTCACGCAGCTTGCCTGGCTTGAGCAGGATGTCAGCCAGCTTTTGACCGAGTTCGTCCGACGGGCGTTTGTAGGGCTTGCCGGCAGGGAAAGTCAGCAAGCGCGTCACGCCTGCAATGAAGCGATTCGGCAGGTTATTCAGCACTTCGTAAAGGCGAACCTGGGTGTTATACAGCAGGTCCTGGCAGGTCCATTCAAGCAGTGCCAGTTCTTCCTCCGGTGAACCGTTATCGTAATGATGCTTGAGTACTGCACTGCCAAGATACAGGTAGCTGAGGACATCACCGAGTCGCCCGGATATGGATTCCTTTCGTTTCAGCCCGCCTCCCAGGGACAGCAGGGCCATTTCCGTTGTCACCGCAAAGGCCAGGCTCATGCGGGAAAACTGCCTGTAGTAATGGCCGCGCAACCCATGTTGCGGTGATTCCAGCAGTCGTCCCCGTGTCAGGGCGTGGAACAGGCCGCGGGAAATATTGCTCATGGCCAGGCTTGCATGCCCAAGCAGCGCCTCATCGAAGGCCGCAACATCGCCGGCGTTGGCGGATTCCATTTCCTTGAACAGAAATGGGTGACAGCGCATTGCGCCCTGGCCGAAAATGATCAGGTTACGGGTCAGAATGTTGGCACCTTCCACCGTGATACCGATTGGTATTGCCTGGTAGGCGCGGCCAAGAAAGTTCCTCGGTCCCATGCTGATACCGCTGCCACCGAGGATGTCCATGCCCTGATTGATGGCCTTGCGCATGCGCTCGGTAAGGTGGTATTTGACGATGGCAGATGCGACCGATGGATCTTCACCGCTATCGATGGCGGCCGTGGTGAAACCGCGTGCCGCATTCATGACGTAGGTCGAGCCCGCAATCTCCGTCAACACTTCGCTGACGCCTTCGAATTTACCAATGGGAATCTTGAACTGCTTGCGAACGCCCGAGTAGGCGCCGACCGCGCGGCTGACAATTTTTCCGGACGCGGTGCCCAGTGCCGGTAATGAAATCGCGCGACCATCCGAGAGACTGTCCATTAGCATGCGCCAGCCCTGTCCGACATATTTCTGGCCACCGATAACCCAGTCCATCGGGATAAACACGTCCTTGCCCCTGTTGGGTCCGTTCATGAAAGACTGGTTCATCGGGAAATGCCGATTACCAATCTCGACCCCGGGTGTACCCGTCGGTATCAGTGCCAGCGTGATGCCGATATCTTCTTGCTGGCCGATCAGCTGGTCCGGGTCATAGAGATGAAAGGCGAGGCCGAGAAGTGTCGCGACCGGACCCAGTGTTATATAGCGCTTCTCCCAGTTAAGGCGGATACCCAGCACATCCTGTTTGCCCTCGAAATCCTGTCGGCAGACTATGCCGGAATCAGGCATCGAGGCGGCATCACTGCCGGCCTCCGGGCCGGTCAGGGCGAAACAGGGTATTTCATCGCCCTTTGCCAGGCGTGGCAGGTAGTAATTTTTCTGTTCTTCCGTGCCGTAGGAGAGCAGCAGTTTTGCGGGACCGAGCGAGTTCGGAACCATGACCGTGACACCGGCAGAAATACTGCGGCTGCCAACTTTCATGACAACGGCGGAATGCGCATTGGCAGAGAACTCCAGTCCGCCATATTGCTTCGGGATGATCATGCCGAAGAAGCCGTTCTTTTTCAGAAACTCCCAGGTCTCGGCGGTCAGGTCGCGCAGCTCTTCCGTGATCTCCCAGTCCTTGACCATGTTGCAGAGTTCATCGGTCGGTCCGTCGACAAAGGCCTGTTCTTCGGCGCTTAGTTCTGGCGCCGGGAATTCGAGCATGCGATGCCAGTCCGGTTGACCGCTGAACAGTTCGGCTTCCCACCAGACCGTACCGGCTTCGAGGGCGGCGCGTTCGGTGTCGGACATGCCGGGCAGAATCTTTCTGAACAGGGCCAGCAGATGCCTTGTTACCAGCTTCTGGCGCAGGGCGGGTACCGTCAACAGGATCGCGACCGGCAGAAACAGTGCCCAGCCGGTAAGCAATGCCCAGGCTGGCGGCGTATGCATGATGCTCCAGTAGACCATTGCAGCACCTGCTACCGCGGTCCACAGGTAAGCAGGACGCCTGGCGGGCCATCATGAACCCAATGGCAATGAATAAAACCGACACCTCAATTATCCAGATCATGTGGATCTTCCTTTGTATTTACACTGTCAGTGTAGATGTTCGCTTGCTTCCCGGCACAGCTGCTACCCATATTGACACAAAACCCGTCCCCGAGTTGCCTCTCTAAAGTGTTTTGTCAGGGCCGAAAAGAAGGGAATTACCCTGAAGGGTCTATCGGCAAGTGGCGCAAAATGATTAGCGGCGGCGGTATTATCCGTCCAGCAGTTCCAGCGCCTTGAACAGTTTTTTTCGAGGGGTGTAGAAATGCGGTGAAAATCGTATACCGCCGCCGCGCAGGGCGCAGGCGACATGTTGCCCGGTGAGCATTTCGAACAGTGATTCAGGGGACTCGCGGAGCGGCAGGAAAGTGACGATTCCGCCATGCCGGTCCTCCCCGGGCGGCGTCAGCAGGCGGTATTTGTCGGCCTGCTGTTTGAAGAAATCGATCATGAAGCGGCTGTTGTCCAGCACCTGTTGCTGGATCGCCGGCATCCCGGTTTCATGGATCAGCGACAGGCTGGCATGCGCGGCGTGTATCCCGGTCATGTTCGGGCTGCCGCATTCAAACCGGCGCGCGCTGTCGGCAATCTCCCGGGAGTGGCTGTTAAAATCCAGGTAGTCCTTGCGCATGTGCCAGCCATACTGCCTGAGCTGCAGCTGCTCCATGACTTCATGGCGGCAGTAAAACAGGGCGATACCTTCCGGGCCCATCATCCATTTGTGGGCATCGGCCATGACAAAGTCCGCCTGGCAGGCCTGCACATCAAATTCCAGTGCCCCCAGGCTTTGAATGGCATCGACACAAAACAGGATGTCACGTTCACGGCAGGCCTTGCCCAGGACTTTCAGGTCAAGCTTCAGGCCGCTTCCATACTGGATTGAACTCACCGACAGCAGGCGGGTGTGCCTGTCCATGAGAGCGATGATGGCCTGCTCGGGTGATTCATCCGCTTCAATAGCAGCAGGGCGTGTTTCGACGCCGTAGCACTGCAGTGATTCCCAGACGATACGGTTGGATGGAAATTCCTGTGAGGTGATAACGACATTGTCGCCGCGTTGCCAGGTCAACCCGTAAGCCACCACGGAAAGCGCCTCGGAGGTGCTTTTCAGCAGGGCGATTTCATCCGCTGTCTGCGCATTCACCAGTGCACGCAACTGCTGTTTGAGTGCAGCCTCCGTTTTTATCCATTCAGGATAGTGTTGCGAACCGAGTAGTGCGTTTTCATCGGCAAAGGCCTTCACCGCGTTTGCGGTCCGCACCGGCCATGGACTGACGGCGGCATGATTCAGGTAGATAATGGAATCATCAAGCTTGAAGGCAGATTCATACATGTGTGCAGACCCTTTTTCCCCGAGCGGCTGAATTCTTCACGATATGGCATTGCAGCTTTCCTGATTCACCTGCAAAATCGCACCCGTGCCAATTAACACCAACATGCCCGGTCCACGCTTTTTCCTGATTTTCCTGCTGCTGACCTGTCTTGCAGGGCAGGCCGTCGGTGGCGAGGAAACCTGGCTGCTGGTTGACACTGACAGCCTGGAGTTGCTGGTAATGGAAGGGGACAGGGTAGCGCATACCTTTGAAGATATCTCGATCGGGCGCTACGGTGCGAGCCGCGACAAGGTGCTCGGCGACAACCAGACACCGATCGGGACGTTCAGGATAGGCTGGATTACTGACGAGACCCGGTTTCACCGCTTCATGGGGCTGAACTATCCCGGCGCAGAAGCCGCACGCCAGGGCTATGAAAGAGGCCTGATCAGTGATGAACAATGGCGCCTGATACGTTATGCCTTAAACACTGGAAACGTCCCTCCCCAAAACACTATACTTGGCGGTATGATTGGCATTCATGGCGTGGGGCAGGGTGACCTCGAGGTGCATGGGCAATATAACTGGACAAATGGCTGTGTTGCACTGACTAACGAACAGATCGACCTTTTGTCCGGATGGGTGCGCATTGGTACCCGGGTCGAGATACGCTAGATGACTGCCACACTTTCAGTATCGGATTTTTTTATCACTACGAGGAGAGAGTTATGAAAGGAACAGGGAAAAACAGATTAACCATGCCGGCCCTGGCGGCTGTACTGGTTGTCTCGACCGGGATGATCGGCTGCGCAAATACCACCGAGATGCAGAGCCTGCAGTCCCGGGTTGATGCCGTAGCGGCCGACGCGCTGGCTGCAAAGGCAGAAGCTGCCGAGGCGAAGGCGATGGCCATGAAGGCCATGAGTACGGCCGACAGTGCAAATGCGACCGCCAACGAGGCGAACAGCAACCTCGCAAGCAACCGAGGCCAAGATCGACCGCATGTTCAAGAAGGCCATGTATAAATAACACGGCTGGTCAGCTTCATCCAGAAGGCCCCCACGCGGGGCCTTTTTTGTGCCGGCAAGCGCGTGATTGTACTTCAGTTCAATATACAGGCGTGCAGCGGCCGGTTAATGTTGTTAGCAAGTGGCATGGAACATAATAATAACCTCTCCGCTATGCCGCCTTGCGCCTCAGGGATGGGGCGTATTTTTTTGGGCGAATGAAAAAAGTGCGACTGCATCTGCAAAGGGTGCGACAGGCTTATTCCGAAATTGCCACCGGTATTCCATCCTGCTTCTCGATGGCCATGCGCAGTGCCGCGGTATTGAGGGTAACGGGCCTGTCGGCCGTGAACCCGGCTACCAGGTTCAATATCGTTTGGTAATCAGTACCGGGTTTTTGCAGATTTTCTTCCAGCGCCGGATGGATCTCTATATACAGGGTATCTGCAAGCCAGCCCAGTTTCACCGGCTGATTGACGATATTTACAGGCGTGCCAACGGGGACATCATCGAACAGTTGTTCGATATCCTCGGGATACATGCGCAGGCAGCCGTGGGTGACGCGCATACCGACGCCATACGGCTTGTTGGTGCTGTGTAACAGGTAACCCGGAACAGCCAGACGCATGGCATAGCCTCCCAGCGGATTATCGGGCCCGGGAGGGACGACGTCGGGCAGGGGATCATCGCCTTCCGCGATGGCTTCGTCCTTGAGTGACTGCGGCGGCCGCCAGGAGGGGTCTCGTTGCTTGGAGGCTATGCTGGTCTTTCCCAGCGGGGTTTCCCAGTCCATTCTGCC
The DNA here is from genome assembly GCA_963827755.1 of uncultured Gammaproteobacteria bacterium. Classification (GTDB taxonomy): domain Bacteria; phylum Pseudomonadota; class Gammaproteobacteria; order UBA9214; family UBA9214; genus UBA9214. The sequence continues at coordinate 43,509 of CAWHCQ010000034.1, read as the reverse complement.
CACGCTGACGGGATGGGTGATGACCTGCGGGGTATTGTTGTATTTCGACCGGTAAAAGTAATAGAGGCGCATTTCCGGGAGGTTCAGCACCAGCCCGGTACGCGCAGCATTCGGTAACACGTAACGCTTGGGCAGCCTGACGACGGGATTATTGACCGGCAACCAGCGGTCGACGTCCCGGTTCGCAATCAGGATCTCTTCCTGGCCGATATCATTATTGCGTGCAATATCCAGCAGGGTTTCGTTCTGGTGGGCCTTGACGTATTGCAGGCTGCCTATGAGGTCAATATCGTCAGGTGGCTGGATAAAGGTGTCGGCTCGTGCGCTGCTGCTGTTGACGGCGATGCAGAGAAACAGGACGGCTGCGCGGCCTGTCAGCCGGACGTTTGGAAATGGTATTTTCATCGGGTTGCTTCATGTCTGCCGGGGTTTACAGGAAATAAAGCCTGTAAAAATAACTATAACAGATAGTTGAACTACTATTATCAGCCTCATTCAAGGCGGGATAGACATTCGCGTTGACTGGAATATGTCGCCCTGAGCCTGAAGTGAAGACCATCCAGGATTATATATAGTTCGTATAATGTATATTATGTTAAATAGGATAAATACACAGGATAACTACTGCCCAGACAGACCTGCTCCTCTCTATTCCGGTGTATCGCGTATCCCAATGCCGTTACACCCCGAGTGCACGTAGCAGGACCTGGCCGGCCTGTTCGACACCGGTCCCGAACGACACGACGCCGTCCTCGTGGCCGCCCATGGCAAATATGCCGGCCTGGCACGCATCGGTTGTTTTGAACAGGCGCCGGACTTCTTCAGCCATCGCCGGAGTACCGTATTCAACTGACGGGTCTGTTGACGCGATGCCTTTGTCAGCGGCGCTGTTCCATATCTCCGGTGAATGCACATGCAGAATTACCCGCAACGCGTCATTCGAGTCGTAGATCGCCGCGTGCGTCAGTGATTCCGATGAGGGTTTGACGAGTCCCGAGGCAATCACCCGGTTACGGGTGGCGTCCCAGGCGCTGACGGTTGCATAGTGTTTGTTTTCCAGCAGTTCCAGCTTGCCCGTTTGTGTTCCGCTGATGACAAAGGCGCGATTGCCGCGGGCGGCATAAAAAGGTTCGATGCGCTGGCTGACGTTGCCGAAGCCATAACCGCCGTAACGGCCGGGATCCTGGCCTATGAGTTTGAGGTTCCAGAGGATGCTGCGCCAGCGGTTGAGCTCATCCAGGTCCGTAACACTCGGGTCTGCCCTGGTGAACTGCAGGTCGAACTTGATGACGCCCTCTGCTTGCATTCGAAAAGGATAACCTACTATTGAAACTTGTTTTACCTCCTCACCCCAATTCTCACGGTCACTGCTCCCGTGTCGTCTGAAGCGCCCGCCTTTGCTTCCCTGCCTCTTCAGCCATTCAGTTGTCCCGCAGGCAGCGGGCGATCAGGAGCCATCAATTGTCGACGGTTACCAGGAATTGTACCTGGCCGCTGGCGCCCGACTGCAGGGTGTCGCCCGGGTTGAAGGTCCACCGAATGGGACCGGTCGCACCGGGCGCAGGCTGGGTACTTGCAGAGCAGCCCGTCAGGTTGGCCGGCAGCGGCAGCAGGCAGCTGGCACTGTTGAACGTCGTAAAGCCCGGCGTGGCGTCGTCGATAACGAGCGTGCTCAATGCTTCACTGCCTGTGTTGGTGTAGGTAATGGTATAGGTCAGCAACTCGCCGGGCTGTGCCGTGGGCTTGTCGACCACCTTGACCAGCACAAGGCTCGAGTCGCCGACCGTGGTCAGGTCGGTGCGCTGGCGCACAGTCATCGCGCCGGTCGCCGCATAACTGAAGGTCGCGGCGACGGTCACCGCGTATTGGGCGTTGGCTGGCGCGCTCGCCGGGACAAACACCTGCGCGATCAGGCAGACCTGGTTGGCGACGTCAGCATCCATCGGCACGGGCGTCGTGTGCGCAGGCTCACCCTGCTCCAGCGTGCCATTGCAGTTGCTGTCGTTATAGAGCACGGCATTCCAGCCGGGAACATTCGGTGTTGCAACGAGGTCCGGCGTGCTGAAGCTCACCGTGCCGCTGCTGTAGGCGGTGAAAGTGTGCGGATAAAACAGCGTACTGCCGGCGGTAGCGGAACGGCTATGGTCCGGTGCAAGGGCCGGTTTGCGCGCCTGGCCGAAGGCGAGTCCGCTATAGACCTGTCCGGAAACAGGCGTGACGCTGATCTGGTGGTAGGCGGTTGGCGCGGCAGCATCCCCTGCTCCGCCATTCGCCTTGCTGACAGCCAGGTTGCTGTCCGGAGCGGCTGCAATGATGTCGACATTCGCACCGCTGGCCGCAGCAGCGATCCAGAGGACGAAGTCACCGTCTGCATTCGTCGTCGTGCTGTCCAGTGTCGCGCCGTTGCTTGCCTGAACCACGATGCCGGGCAGGCCTTTCTCGGCCCCCGTCATGCTGCCGTCATGGGCCACCGCACCGCCAGTACCGTTGTCCTCGAAGACACGTCCTTCGTAACGGCTGCCGTTGAAATCGCCGAAATCGCGTCCTGAAATATCGATTCCCGGTCGCCACAACGGCGTGGCTGTTCGCGGTGACCGAGAAGTAGCCAGGCGGATCGCTGGCCGGGGGCGGGCAGGTCCCGGGTACCGGTACGCTCTCCCCTGCCGCCTCGATAATTTGATAACTGCCATCGGCGATCCCGATGAAGGTGTAGTGGCCGCTGGTATCGGTCTGCACGCCCTGGCAACTGCCGGCAACCGTGTTGTGCAGCACCACCGTGACCCCGGCAATACCGTTCTCGCCCGCGTCGAGGACGCCGTTATGATTGGCATCTGACCAGACACGGCCCGTGATCTGCGTGTCGACCGTGGTTATGTTGACCGAACTGTCCGTGGTCGTTGCCACGCCGCCGAAGACATAGGTATCGATATAGCGCTGGTTGCCGAAACTGGTGCCGGTGAAATCACCCCAGGTATGACGTCCGGCCATCTGGCCGGTCGGCAGGGTGGTCGTGCCGCCGAGCACGGTCAGGTCGTCCCAGTAGACCAGCGTGTTCACGGTGCCGCCGCCAGGCAGGGCACGGTAAATCGTCAGCCCCGGTTCGTCGCCGCCACTGGTCTCGGCGTCCGAGGCGACAAAGTGGTATTCACCCGAACGCACCTGCAGACGGGCATTGTAGGTACCGACCGGCAACACGGCGCCGTTGTTGTCGCGGCCGTCCCAATCCACGGCATTCGTACCGGACGTTGCCGGGCCCAGCAGGAGCACGTCGCCGGCGCTGTAGATGTTGTCCTGGTTGGTATCGATGACGATGGCGTAGTTGAGGGTGCCGTTGGTATCGAAATAGAACGTGCCGCTGTCCTGGACGCCGGTGGTCGCCCCCGGGGAGATGCCTGAATCCTGGCCGGCGTTGTCGACGAAATAGAAGTTTGAAGTCGATGGCGCCACCGCCGGCAACGGGCCGGCAACGACCGGGTAGCCCAGGTAGACGGGGAAATCCGGAGTGAGGTTGTTGCCGGACGTCGGCACGCTGAGGCCCGAGTTGGGTGCATCGACACCAATACCGTTGGCCGCGATCTCGTAGACATAGCCGGCGAACTTGTTCAGATCGAGCCGCCAGATAAAGTTGGTTCCCGGTTCGCTGCCCGGTGTCAGGGAGAAATAATCGGCATCGGTGGAGGCCGTCTTCACGTAGCTGCCGGCATTGAAGGCCCAGCTGTAGGACCACAGGCGGCCGGCCCTTATCGTGGGATTCGGCAAGGTAGCGGTGTTCGGCGTGACCGTGATATCGAAACGCCTGAACACGGTGCTGGAGTTGTTGTACAGGCGGACCTCGTAGGCGCCGCTGGTCGTGGTGACGTATTTCAACGGATTGTTCAGCGCCGCGCTGAAGGGGTTGGTACACGTTACCCTGCCGACCCCGGTCGTCGCCGTCGACAGGGTCTGGTTCAACACGATTGTCCCCACGGGATTGCGCAACTCGACGCGTAACTGGTCGGAGTCTGCGTTGCCGCAAAGGGAGAAATTGATCACCTGCGCCCGCGGAGCTGATATCGACGTACAGCGGCCGGTTGATCGGGCTGAGCAGGGAATGTGTCGCCCCGTATTCATACAGGGGCTGGTTCAGGCCCGTCTGTGCGGAGCCCTCGGCACGTATCACCTGCACGGGCGCCGCAAGCAGGCCCGCGGCAAGCAGCAACAGCACGCCCGCCTGCCTTATTCGGCGATGTATTCGGCACGCCTCGCGCTGAAGGCGTCGTCACAGCTGCAGTGTGTTTGCGGCTTGTCATCATGGTCCCTATGGCTGAAGATCCAGGTACAGGTTTTCCACGTCAATGTGGTGTCGCCCTGATGAGCAGCAGCTCCACGCGGCGGTTATAGGCAAGCGCCTCCCTGCTGCGTCCGTGCTTCACGGGTTGCAGTTCACCCAGGGCGCGCAGTGTCAGCCGCTGCGGTGCAATACCCTTTTCCAGCAGGAACTCGCGCGCGGCAACGGCGCGGCGTTGCGACAGCGCCAGATTATAATCAGCGCTGCCGGTTTCGTCCGCAAATCCTTTCAGCACGAGCCGGGTGGTTTCGTCGGTCTGCATGTAGGCTGCAATACGCTCGAGCAAGGCGGCCGACTGCGGCGCAGATGCGGCTGCTGTCGTGGGCAAAATGCAGGCGGTCAGGCAGTGCCAGCCGGGTTTCCTCGATGCCCCGGCAACGTGCCGTGTTTTCCCTGAGGCTGCGCTCGATGCGTTCGGCGGCCATGATTTCGGATTCGGCATGGCGCCAGCCAAGCTCGTTGATTTCATGGCCGATCCAGACCAGCTGCACCTCGAGGCGGGCAACATCGCAGGCCGTACACTCGAAGTATGCGCCGTTTTTTGCCGCCTCTGCCGAGGCCCACAGGTCTTCGCGCAGGTACTGGCTGGTTTCGATGACCGCTGTTGTCTTGCTGATCGCGCCGCCCTGTTCCAGTCCGGTGATAATGGTTTCGGCCTGCTGCAGGGCGGCGGCAACAACCGCGCTGCGGTCATTATCCGTGTATTCATCGAAGGCCATGTCCAGCCATGCCTGCGCCTTGCAGACATGATAGCTCTCGATGGGCGTTCCCGAGGTGTTCAGGACGGCAAGCCGCTGGCGCAGGCCCTCGATATACGCAATATCGTTTTCAATCGCTTCATCCGTGATGCGCGCCGATTGTTCATGGATGCCACGTGGCGCATGCGACTGCTTGACGATATCCGTACTAACTGCACAACCACTGCCTGCCAGCATGATTGCTGCGGCAATGAATGACCTGTATTTGTATTTCATCATCGTTTCCCGTTCTTTCCTATTGCAGCCAGTTGAACATGTCTTCATCGAACTTGAGGCGCATGCGTGCGTATGCACCCGGGTTGCTTGCGTCTTCCTCGTCCAGGTCTTCGTCTTTAAACCCGAAGAAGTTATAGCCTGCCGACAGCCACAGGTTATAGGTCAGCTGGTAGCCGGCCTCCACGCCCAGCCCGTACTGGTGTGAGTCGAAGCCATCCATAAACAGGGTGCTGGCTATCAGGCCGAGGTCCCAGCGTTCGCTCAAGTCATACATCAGGCGGGCGCTGAGCAAATGCGCCATGAAATCGTTATTAAAGTCGGTGGCCTCTTCTTCCACCCACTTGCCTGCATAGCGGCCACTCAGGGTCAGCGGGCGACTCGGATGGTAGTTGGCATGACCGGACCACATGTGAACACGCCGCCGGTCATCGATGGCCTCGTCCTTATCGTACTTGTACTCGTAGCGCGTCAGCACCTGCCAGAGATTCGTATCCGTATCCCGGTAGGCCAGTCCCAGTTGAATACGCTCCCGGGTATGCAGGTCATCACTGTCACGGGCACGCTCAAGAGTCAGGGTGTTTTTCGCCAGTGCTGTCCAGTCCCGGTCCAGCTTTCTGGCGTAACCTAATGTATTCAATAGATTCTCTGTGGTGGAAGCGCGGCGCAATTCAAGCCGTGCCGTGCCTTTCCAGAGTGGATTGGCCGTGTACTCGATGGCGCCCGTCACGGCTGTCGCCTCGTCTGCTGTATCACCGACGAGGGGGTGGATGCGCTCGAATCCGGTCTGGATGCGCAGACCATCGGCAAGGGTCCAGAGGTTGCGCAGACCGATGGACGCCTCGGCCTCGCGGCCGCTGACGGCATCGCGCAGCCGGTATTCGTTGAACAACTGGCCATCCTCCATGTAATCGTAATCGAGGCCCAGCACCGTGCTGTTGCTGTTGTCGCTGACCCCGTTCAGTCCATAGATTCCGCTCAGGCTGTTGATGAACTCATGGCGAAGGTAGAGGCGCCCCCGGTCTGTCAGTTGATACTCACCGGCGACTGCGGCCTGTTTCAGGGCACTGTCCGAGATATCCTGTTCATACTCGACTGACACATTAGCCTGGGGAAGAAACCCGGGCTGCCAACCGAGCTTGCCACGGATACTGTTGGTTTCCCTCGGTGTCGTGCCCTCACTGGCGGGTAATGCGGCGGCCGTTGTTTCCTTTGCATGGCGCAGGCCGGCCTCCGCGCGCAGGTTAAAGGGCAGGTCCCGGTCGAGATAGATCTCTGCGCCGCGCCGGATCCCGCCGGTCTCCCGGTCTTCGGTAAACAGCACCTCGGTGGAGAGCCGCGAATGATCATCGATCCTGACGATTGCGCGCGCACCGGCCTCGCGCCGGCCGGGCGTGACCGAGGCGGTCGGGTTGTCGAAGGCCTTGTCCGTGTCAGCGGCATATACCCGCGCCTCCAGACGCTTCCCGCCATGGCGGTATTCAATCCGTTTCGCGGTGCCTCTCTTGCCGAGCTCACGCCGGGATTGTGCGATTTCAGCAAGCAATCTCCCCTGCTCCCCGACCTTCACCGACAGATTGGTACTGTAAAGTTCATACCTGTTGCCGGGATCCTCGTCGCGCACAAAGGAGGCGCCGACATCGATATTGCCAGTCAGGTGCAGCTGGCCGTTGAAGCCATAGATCCAGAAGTCCTCTCCTCCTTCATCGACTTCAAAGGCAACCCGGATACTTACCGGGTTCAGATTGGCATCGACACTGGAAACAGGGCGGCGGAACAGCAACGTGCCATCGATTGCGTTGATGGTGTAGTCCGCAAACCGGGTTTGCGCCCTGGTTTCGATGATCAGTGCCGGCTGGTTGCGGTCGCGGGTCAGGATTTCGACTTTTTCGCTGTTGCGGACAATTTCGCTGGCACCGATGCTGTAAGGTCCGGATATTCCCTTCCCCGGTATCTCGATGACGCGCTGGCGGCTATCATCGTAGGCGGAAAAATAGTTGATGGAAGCTCGCCCGGTTTCATAATGGCCACGCAGGCCGGTGAGACTGCGGCTGTAATTACCCAGCTTCAGCGCCTCGCTGTCCGACTGTGTGGTGTAGTCACCATAGAGCGTATAGGACTTGCCCTTGTCGAGGCGTACATACAGGCGGCTGGTTGACTGTGCATCGAAGCCCTTGATAGCAGAGTCCCCGTACACCGGGTAAAACTCGTCCGGCTGAATATCGCGGAACAGGCGGTCTTTGAGATCCTTGTCGGAATCGTAGGACAGGGTCAACAGGAAATCACCCTTGACCTTGCCCTTGAGAAACATCGATCCGCGTACGCCCCCGCGCAGCCTGTCGCCATCACCGAATTGCAGCTCGCGAATTTGTTCCTCGAAGCTGTCCTGTTCGGTTGCCGGCGCCAGGTCATCTTCATCGAGTCGGCTGAAGTCGATGGCGCCCTCGATCACGCCAACGGCAATCAGCGGCCGCAGGTCCGGCAGGAAACTCACGTTGACCATCGATTCAAGCACGCCGCTGCTGACGCGTACCTGCGCGTCACCCGGTTGCTGCGGGGGCAACAAATCGAAGATGGCCTCGCCGCCCTCGATAAAGGCCTGTACGCCGGGTTCAAGCGGATCCAGGTCATCGACATCCCAGCGGCCCTCGCTGGTCTCCAGCGTGATCGGCGTGCGCGCGGTCACCCGAACATCGTTTTCATCCTGCAGCTGCACCACGATCGGCGCAGGGGTATGCCCGTCCGCCGGTGTGCCGTTGCCGGGAACGGAAAGCGACAGTTTGCCCAGGTTGCCGGGGGCAATGATAGTAATGCCGTGGCTGCCACGCATGTTGCCGAACGGATCCAGCTGGCGGACTTCAAGCCGGTTCTCACCCGGTTGCAGCTTGACGGCGACATATTCCCAGGCACCGACGGAACGGTTCGACATGACCGCCTTCTGCCCGACACGGCTCTCCGGGATCACTTCGTCGTTCACCAGCAGCGGCAGGCGGGTGCCGGCCGCACCCTTGACCTGGATGGAGATCTGCTGGCTTGCGACGGTGTCGCCGTCGCGCAGGCCGATAAAACCGAGTCCGGGATCAACACCGGGCAGTATGGATTCCAGCTTGACGGTGGCTGCCTTGCGCACCGGGGGCTTCGGCAGGTTGGAAAGGCCTGGATCGGGCGGTGTCCCGGTAAACACCGGTACGAAATCAACAATATTCCCGGCGGCATCGCGTACGCCGCTGGCCGGCCGTGAACGCGGATCTGCCCGGGGGCGTTCGCCATCGGCGCGCAGTTCCTGGCTCATCTGCTGATCGACCTCGGCCACCAGCACCTCACCCTGCAGGCGGCGTTGCCTGACCTGCTTCACGATGGCCGGTGTACAGGAACCTTCCGCAAAATCGGCGCGATGCAGTTCACCCTTCTTCAGGTCAACGAACAGGCTGAGCGGGTCGCCTGCATTGCGGTTGCCGAGCGTGATCATCTCCGCACCGGCCGGCAGCGTGGTTGCGTCGACCTTGAGGGCGTGCGTGCGCGGTGAAATACCTACAAAACTGTATTTGCCCTCGACGTCGGAAACGACGAAGGTTCCATCGTCAAGATAGATGCGCACTCCCGGGATGCCGGGTTCCTCCGCCCCCTGGAGACGGTCGCGGTTGCAATCGATGAAGATCTTGCCGAGGATCAGTGCCTCGTCGCGAAATACGTCATCGGCAATGCGCACCTTCGCCTTGGCGATGTTGGAAGTTGCCTGGTCGCTGCTGACCTGTGCGCTGTTGATACCGTCGCCACGCAGTGCACCGGTGCGTACCTGTACCCGGTAATGCAGGATATGTTCGGCTGCAGGAGCCAGTGTACCGAGCTGGAATACGAGTTGTCTTCCCGGGGCACCGTCCGGGTCGCCGATCCGCAGGGCATCCAGGCGCGAAGTGCCGCGCTGGTAGGCAAACCCGGCCGGCAGCGTATCGACAAGGCGTGTATTGGTCAGCGTCAGGCCGGTGCCGTTCGAGATTTTCACCGTGTAGAGAATGCTTTCACCAACCCCGGCAACCGTTCTCGAGGCTGTCTTGTCGACAAACAGGCCGGGCTGCGTGGTTCCCGGGTCGAGTGGCAGGTCGATAAACACCGGGCCCGAAAGTACCGACACCGTAAAGGTACCGCCGTATGAGCCGGCCGGGTCGATGTTGCGCCCGGGCGGGAACGAGGCGGCTGGCCGGGTTGACGGGAAGCTGTGACTGGCCGGTGCAATCACGTCAAGACGGTAATCACTGGCGGCGACGAGGGGAAATTCGTAGCGCCCGTCTGCACCGGTTACAACCGTGTTGGGGACCGGGTTACCGCCCGCATCCCGCACCACGGGTGTAAAGTCATTACCACCGGCATCGATACCGTCAGCGTGACAGTCGCGCCCGCCAGCGGCTGGTTGGTGGCCGAGTCAAACACCACGCCGGCCGGATCGATCAGGATTACAGTGCTCAGTGACACGCCACCGCAGTTGACAGTTGCCGTCGCGACATCATCAGTGGCGACTTCAAGAATATTATTGCCGGACACGCTGGGGAAGGCAGGCCAGAGACGCGTCGGTATATTGCCGAGTGCAAACAGTCCCGTGTTTGCACCGGTCTCGACGATGACAAAGCCGGGTTCCAGGTCGGATGACAGCGTGGTGGTCAGTGTTACCGTGTATTGCTCGATGACAGCCGCATCGGTATTGCAGTCGCTGGCATCCATACCGAGGTGCAGTGGATTACCCGCACTCGAGACAACGGCCGTGTTTGTCATGCCCGGGTCGGTAAAATAGCCGATTTCGGCGACAGCTGCAGGCAGGCTGACAACGACCGGGTTGGAATCGATCACGCTGGCCGGGGAATTCATGTAATACAGCTGTGCCTGGTTGGCGATGATTCCCCCGGCATTGGCGTTGGTGGTTACATTGAAACCCGCCTGTTGATTGAAGCCGGGTGCTGCATCGGCATAGCCAAATGCAACGGCATCCACGCTGGCCAGGTCGACCGGCGGGGTACTCTGGTAATCGTGCAGCGCATCGCCGAGAACATGATACAGGGCCTGGGCAATGCCGCTGTTGGTTACGCCGAGGAATGTCGTGTTCGGCGGTATCGGGTCGCGCAAAACAAGCAGCGTTGTACTCACGTTATCGACACGCACATCGATCGGCCCGGCAGGTCCCTGCACCGGTGTTGACGGCCGTCAGGGTGAATTCCACCACATCTCCCGGGAGGGCCGTGCCCTTGTCTGCCAGCAGGGACAGCGCAGGGTCCGGGGCTAACTGGATGGTAATGGTGTCGATGACTGCCGCGCTTGTCACGGCGCTCTGCGAGACTGCCTCCGTCATCAGCATGCTGCTCTGTCCCGGGCTGGCGCCAGCGGGCACATCACCAACGAGCACCAGGTCGAGAAAGGCCGTGGCTGCGAGTGTCACCGTACCGCCCTGTGCGATCTGCGGTTCACCGGGATCATCGATGCCGTTGCCGTTGACGTCATGCACCATGGTGATATTGAGCAGATCGAAGTCATTACCACCGAGGTTGCTGGTGTTGAGAATATAGCCTGTCGTCGTGTTGCCGGTGTTGGTCAGGCGATGTGGAAGTTTCAGTGAGTCACCGGCCATGACCGTGCGTGTCAGGTTGGCAACAAGAGAGACGCCTTCCACGGCTGCAACAACGAGCTCGGTGGTATTTGAATAGACTGTCTCATCGATGCCGACGACGTCGTTGTGGTAACTGGCCTCGGACTGGTTGCTGATGATGGTGCCGGCAGCCGGTGCTGCCTGTGCCGCGCCTGCGAAGGAGTCGAGAGCAGCAGGATGTGCGCCCGAGAGAAGGTATCTCAATGCCTTGAGTGGAGCGGTGACCGGCTTTTCATCCTTGCTCGGCATTGTCGTGCGTTTTCCTGTGTATACCTTATATATGGAAATTCTCGTGGCTGCTGCATCGGCGTCATTCACGCGGCTTGTTCATGCAACGCCTGCCTGAAAATTCCCGTTTTTCCGGAACGAAGATTCAGTTGTGGAAATGTACCGGGGGGATTCCCCCCGGTATTTCCTGTTCCCTACGGGTTGATCTTGACGCCAAAGGTGAGCACCGATGATGCGGCCGGTGCCAGCGGCCCGATCGTGTCCTTGATGGCGCCCGTGGCACCGAGTGCCGGGGCTGTTACAACGCCCGTGCCGGTAGCCACACAATTGTTCGCGACCTGTGGAGACACGGTGTCACATCCATAGGTCGTAAAGGCGGGCGTGGTATCCGTAACGACCAGGCTGCTGACCGGTGATGTGCCGGTATTGGTTGCCGTGACCTGGTAGAGGATGCAGACACCCGGCACAGCAGCGCTTGAATTGATCTGGCCTGTTGTAAAGGCTGCCGAATCACCAGCGTCGCCCAGTACACCATTACAGTTCACGTCCAGGCCCTGTGATTTGGCGACGTTTATGTCCCCGCTGACTACCGTGCTGCTTTCTGTCAGGCTGTTGTTACCCGTGTCACTGTCCGTTGCCAGGGTAACGGTGACCGTCGTGTCGTTGCTGTCACCACCATTGGCACTGGCAGGCGCCTCAACCCGCACGATGAGATTCACGCTCTCGCCCGGGTCAAGATCGGAGCTGGCACCGCCCGCGGCCCCGCCATCGGCGAGGACGGCTGACAGGTCTGCCACGACAGGCTCACCCGCGTCGACCACCCCGTTGCCGTTCCGGTCATGGTAGACCTGCGGCGTGCTCACCCAGAGACCATTACCGTTGACAGCGGAAAGGCTGGCTGCCGTTTCGACCACGTTACCGTTATTGGTCATGGTGAACGGGTATTCGACGCTGCCACCCGGGAACACCTGGCCGGTGCTGCTCGAGGCGATGGCGAGGTCATGGATGGTATTCACGGTGACCGCATCATGCAGGACATCACTGGCACCACTGGTGCTCGAGGCTGCGCGGAAATAGATACCGGTACCGGTTGAAGGTGCTGCGTTGGCCGGCACACTGATCTCGGCGGTTATCGTGGAGATGGTATTTGCCGGGACAGTCAGGCTGTTAATGACATTGTTGCCTGCATCACGGAATATCACCGACCAGCCGGGCGGCAGGCTTACCGCGGCAAAACTCCCGTCGGTACTGGCATCCAGGTCATAGGTATCGCTGCTCAGCGCGCTTTCATTCTCAAGCAGCAGGGTGAAGATTGCGCTCGTTCCCGGATCAACAGACTCGGTCGTTATTGCAGTGACTTCCGGTCCGGCACCCGTACCGACAGTACCGGCGGACGTCAACACTGGCCGGGTCGTTTGTCAGGTCCATGGTCATGTCCTCGACCGCGTTCACGGTGTCGGTGAGCGTATTGGTCACGCCTGGATCGGCAGACGACGTCGCGGTACCGGTAACGCTGAAGGGTCCGCCCGAGGCGTCAGTCGGCAGGGTTGCCTTCACCACCACGTGGTAAGTCGCACCCGGGGCCAGCGGCCCGGTATCGGGTTTGCCATTGCCATTTGAATCGGTCATCGGTGTTACCGGGTTGCCGGAGGCATCACCGAGGTACAGCTGGAAGGTGGTTCCCGGCGGAAAGCTGGACCCGCTCAGGTCGACATCAAAGGTGTCGCTGCCATTGCCGTTGTTGACCAGGACGTTGTCGAACAACAGCGTCGAACCCTGTGCGACCGGTCCGCTGATCAGCACATCGTCGTTAGCGCCGTCATCATCCGTATTCGACCCGCTATCTGTAAAATCGACGCCAACAGTGGCGAGCACGGTGTAGTTGCCCGTATTGGTATCGACCGGCCCGACTGCTCCACTACCATCGTTGTATGCATAGGTCGCGATATTACCGATGGCACCCGGTACGAGGCCGGCGTCGATGGTGATATCGAAGCTGACCGTCCCGGACTGGCCCTGCGGTACAGAAGCAATGGTTGCAATGATTTCATTCGTCGTGGTGTCACCGCCATCGTAATCAATACCGGCCGGGTCATTTGCGCCCGTCGCATCGACCAGGGCGGCACCGCTCCACAGTCCGGAACCTGCGACGTAGCTCATTCCTGCCGGCAGGCTGTCGGTAAGAACCACGGCCACAGCCGCACCGATGCCGCGGTTGGTATAGGTCAGGGTTACCGTGACGGGATCGTTGAGATCAGCCGGGTTGCCGTTTGGCGAGGGTCCACTGGCCACATTAATGGCCTTCGTGACCTCGATGATCGCATTGCCTGTTACGGTCACCGTATCGGTGTTGGAATCACTGACACCGTTGTCGAACTGGCTGGTCGCCGTGACCGTCATTGTTTCACTGTCACCGGCGACTACACCGCCGGGTACAGTCGTGGCGACGATAATGCCGTAGCTGTCGCCGGGGTTCATGCCCGGTGTTACCGTGATCGGCGAAAAATTATCCGGAACGCCATCCTGGTTGGCGTCTGCGTAGATGACCAGGCTGCCAAGCACGATATTTCCGCTGTCTGCATCGACAACCGCAAGGTCAAAGGTATCCACCCCGTTGCCGCTGTTGGTGATTGTATGCGGGTAGTTGACTGTACCGCCGACGGATACCGTTTTACTCAGGTCTGACTCGATATCGGTACCGCCCACCTGTGCGACCACTGTTTCGACGAGATTCGATGTTGCGGTCCGCGCCTGGCCGGACCCGTCGAGGTAGGTGGCACTGGCCTGGTTGCCAATGACCGAACCGGCCACCGGCGCAGCATCCGCCGCGGTTGAAGTCATGACCATCAGCATCAATACCGCGCACAGGCCTGTTAATACAGACCTGGTCAATTGTCCGATGCGGCTGTCTGGTCTTCCGGTAACTACTATTTCCTTGCATGGTTCTATCTCCAGATTTCAATACATAAAGCGAAAATAATCATCCTGATTGCTTTGCTGCTGCACATGATCCTGCCGTTGTATCCAGTGTTCTCCTGCTTACCTGGCGTTATCCTCTGTTGGCAGGACAAGCACACGGTAGCGATATTCCTGGCGGCTGTTGCGCGCAATCGCCTCGGCCGCCTTCCAGCGGACATGGCTGTATTCTTCCGGCGGGACGACTTCCTGTTTCTTGCTGCCATCTGCCTGCGTGACCGTGCGCAGCAGCGGTTCTTTGTGCCAGCTGTTGCCGCCATCGATGCTCGCCTCGAACACGTGTGCCACACTGCTGCTGGCGGATTTGCCGAGGTAGCGGGTTCCGGCAGGTACGGGGCCAACCACGGCAAGATTGCTGATCGATGCGTCGCCGCTGTTGCTATAGACGGTGCGGTATTCAATCACCTGGCCGGGCTCGACTGATGTCGCGATATCAAATGTCTCCCTGCCATCAGCCTGTGTAGTCACCACAAGCGCCTCCATCCGGCTCTGCAGCGCCCCTTCAGACAAGGCGCTGAGTGAGAAGAACATTGCCCCTGCAAGCAGGATCCGGTTGAGCCATTTCGTCTTGCTGCTGTACATAATTGCTGTCTCCTTGTTTTCCCGATTGATTGCACCGCGGCCTCTTTGAACCACGGGCGCAGTTGCTCAAATTCATTGCCTCTATTGGCCTGTTCGGCCACTGAAAATATTTCTTGAATCTGTGACGGCGCGCACAGCTTTGCTGTCGGGGAGGGATAAAAAAATTCAGCGGGATTCGGGACAGCCGCCAACCGCATGCGTCATATTAATGACGCAAACAAGCCCGCTAATATAGGTAGAGGAATGCGAAACGGGCAGGAAATTAGCTGAACGACAGCTGATTGACGGGCCAAAGCGGCCCGTGGGGTATGAACTTACCGGATCAGGGAATTGAGAAAATCAGTGCGGTCGCTGCTGCGACCGCTTGATGTGGATTGCTTCGTCGGCAGGGATATTGATCAGCGCCTGTCGGGTATCAGATTTTACGCTCCGTCAGGACGACGTTACCGGCAAACCAGGCCCGCACAACCTTGAATGCCTCGGACTTGGGCTGGAGTTCAACGACGAGTTTCGCTGTCGTGCGGTCACTGGAAACAGTTACGCGGGAACTTACCCGGGTACTGTTCGGATGGACCTGGATTGTCGCAGAGCTTATCTCGTAGCCGGGCGAGGCCTCCAGTATCCGCACCTGCTTCTCGTGCTTTCTTGAAGCAATGGTAACAGGCACCTGTCTCACCAGGGATGAAGAGTAATCTTCGGGCGCAACGATCGATACCAGTATGCTGGTTTTATTGCCGCTGTTCGCCGCACTGAGGGTGTATTCTCCCGGACGGTCAATTTCAGTGAAGAACCGGTTGCCTGTGCTCTGGGAATAGAAACGTTGTGCAATACCTTCCAGGGCAATATCCAGCGTCCAGTACACGGTGTCCTTCGGCTCTATCTCGTTATTGTATTCATCGAGATAAAAATAGGTGCAGTTCACCTTGAAAGGCGTGACGCCCTCGTTACCTGCACACAAGAGCGTCTCTTTGAGTTTTACAGGTGCCGCCTCCTCCGTACAGGCCGTTCCCAGACAGGCAAGAACAGCCAGTGTGATGGCACTGGTCAGGATTTTAATCTGCTTCATTCAGCTTGCTCCCTTTTATAATGTTGTATTGTCGGCTGACCGCGACGCCCGTGGGCCACTTGATTTTTGCAAAAACCCCCTTCCGGGGTGTTGTATTTAATACATTTCCTGATTGTATGTAAAGCGAATCACTCGCCCGGGGATGACATCGGCTACAGGAATCTCGCCCCGGGTAGCCGATCCACGAATAGTCCAAGCTGTCTGCAGGTCCCGGTCAGGTATCCAGAAGTGTTACCACTGTCTCGAATGTGGTTTTATTGATCTCAAACAGCACTTCACAATATTCGGTGTTTTCACTCATCGGGGTCGGGTCGTCGCTGCAGCAGCTGCCGGCAATTATTCCGGCGTAGAATATCCCGGCTTTTGCCTCTATGGCGTCTGCAGTTTCAGCAAGCCTGAGAACAACCACGCTGGTTTTTGTATCGCTCACATGGCTGCTCCGGGACAAGCCCTGCTGCAGTGGCAGCATTGCGGGATCCAGTTGTTGTATTTCTTCCTTCAGCACCGCCTCGAAACCGGGTGATCCCCAGGCCTTCATCGCAGCAGTCAGCATTAACATCCGGAGCCGGCCCGATCACTCGTGCGCTATCGTCTTGTCCGTGAACAGATAGTCTTTCAGCTCCTTGTCAAAGGACGGATCCTGGCGGCGAATCCACTCCAGCACCATGGCGGCATGTTCTTTCTCTTCGTCGCGGTTATGCGCAAGAATGGCCTTCAGCGCCTTGTCCTTGCAGGCATCGACACGCTGGTTGTACCAGTCGACCGCCTCCAGTTCCTCCATTAACGAGGTGATCGCACGATGCATGTCGCGCGTCTCTTCGGAAAGCTCGTTTACGGGTTCGTGATAACCTTCATTTGACATGCCAGACCTCCCGGTTAATCCAGTTCAGGGTATGATGTTCGCCCCATGACTCGCGTCCTGATTTGCCTGCTGGTTCTCGGTTGCCTGGTGTCCTGCGCAACGCCGCGTGTCCAGCAAAAATCCAGTATTACACAGGACCCCCGGCTGACACCAGATCAGCTCATCATGGATGATGGCTACAAACTCCCCCTTGCCACCTGGCAGCCTGACATTGAAGCGAAAGCCGTCGTACTGGCCCTGCATGGCTTTAACGACTACCGCAACGCATTTGCCGATGTCGCACCAACATTGACGGCTGGCGGCATACAGGTCTACGCCTATGACCAGCGCGGCTTTGGCGAGACACAAGAACGCGGCATCTGGCCGGGCAGCGAACGCCTGCAAAGGGATGCCGCCATCGCCGCTGAATTGCTCTGCCTGCGACACCCCGGTGTGCCGCTGTTCCTGCTTGGAGAAAGTATGGGCGGCGCTGTCACCATGCTGATGCTGGAAGATGCAGCACCCGGCTGTATAAATGGCGTAGTGCTGGTGGCCCCGGCCGTCTGGGGCTGGCGCAGCATGCCATGGTGGCAGCACGCAGCCCTCTGGCTGGCGGCCCATACCTGGCCCGAAAAGAAACTAACCGGTGAAGGGCTCGAGATCCGCGCATCCGACAATATCGAAATGCTGCGCGACCAGGGACGCAATCCACTGGTCATCAAGGAGACCCGCGTCGACGCCATGTACGGACTGGCTGCACTGATGGAATCGGCACAGCTTTCCAGTGCACGACTGGCGACACCCGCACTGATCGTTTACGGGGAAAACGATGAAATTATTCCTGCCCGACCGGTCTGCAGGATGTTCTCCAGCCTGCCCGTTCAGCAGCCGGTAAACTGGCGGCTGGCGCTGTACCCGCAGGGCTACCATATGCTGACGCGCGACCTGCAGGCCGAAGTCGTGCTCGATGACATCGTCGCATGGCTGCGAAACCGGCAAGCCGCCCTGCCCTCGGGATTCGAGGTGTCGACAGCAGCGCCGCGTCTGCAGGCACTGTGCGGACACCGATAATTTGTTATCCCCTGCGCCGATTTCGACTAGACTGGCTGTATACCTGGTTTCCAGGAGTATGATTCAAGGAGGCACGTCATGTTTTCAAGGTTATTGTATTTTTTATCCGTCCTCTCGCTGCTCAGCGTCATTGTTCTGCCCCTGCCGGCAGCGGCTGCCGATGACAGCATGGACGATGTGGTCAAGGTGGTCTACCACGCGGATTTCGCTGATCCCAGGCGCTACAGCGCCATGCTGACCAGCATCAACAATATGGTGACGCATTACCAGAATGAGCTGATTGACTATGATGTGCGGATTGTTTTTGTCGCGCACGGTATCCGTTTTCTTACCGCTGACAAGCTCGAGAAGACGCCGTTCGCATCCGATGCGGCGCTGGAAGAGCGGCGCGACAACCTGCAGGGCAGGCTCAGCGCCCTGAATGCCGTGCAGGGCGTCAAGCTGGAGCTGTGTGATATCACGCGTACCCAGATCGGCCTGCCGGCAGACAAGCTGTACAAGGGTGTATCGCTGGTACGTTCCGGCGTGGTGCGCCTGGCAGAACTGCAACACCAGGGATTCGCCTATCTCAAGATCGAATGAGGTTTTATGGCGTCAAAGGTGGGTTACAAATTCGTCTGACAAATAAATTGCATACACACGCAAAGAGGGGAAATCATGACAGACCAGGATAAAAGACTTCAGCTATCATTATTTTTTCTTCGACTGACCGTCTTCCTGGTCATGTTCATGTGGACGATCGACAAGTTCATAAATCCCGGTCATGCGGCAAAGGTCTTCGAGAAGTTTCTATTACATTGCCGGCCTGGAGTCTGTTGTGATGTATGCGATAGGCGGCCTGGAAATGATCATCCTGCTGCTGTTCCTGGCGGGCTATAAAAAGAAATACACCTATGGCGCGGTACTGTTATTTCACACGGTGTCTACCCTGTCCTCATTCAAGCAATACCTGGCGCCCTTTGAAGGACCCGGCCTGCTGTTCTTCGCAGCCTGGCCCATGCTCGCGGCCTGTTTTGCATTATTCCTGTTGCGTGATAATGACAGGATATTGAGTGTGGATTAGCTGTAGTCAAGCGGTTATTTCAGCAAGGGATGATCGGCAGGCAACTGGCGTGATGCCCACAACGCCAGCTTGTGGCGCATGTTCGGCAGGCTCTGCTGGCCCTGGGCCAGCGGCACGATCACCTTGTCATGGACCAGCAGCTTGTAGATGTATTCGATTTTCTCGTTCTGTGTATCGGTGGCCTCGAATTCCACCACGCCGCGCTTCTCACCGTATTCAATACCGGCACGGATGGCCTCCTTGACCAACTGTGCCTCGTTTTTGAGTTTCTTCATGGCGCTTTTCACCCTGGGTGACCGGTGTCAAAATCAACCCTAATACGATTGACCTGAAAAATAAAGGAGCTCCACTATGGATATTCAGACCCTGACAACGTTCTTGATGTGGTGCACCATCATCAATGGCAGCCTCCTGCTTCTGTGGATCGCATTCTGCGTGTTCGTCCCGGACCTGGTGTATCGCACCCAAAGCATATTTTTCCCCATACCCCGGGAAACCTTCGACGTGGTCATTTACTCGTTTCTCGGCTTGTTCAAGATTGTCTTCCTGGTCTTCAATGTCACGCCCTACGTGGCGCTGCTGATCATGGGATGACAGGTATCCGGTGCCCGGCTCGAACCGAAGGGTCCTCATCAGGGCCTGCCCGCACCACAAATAAAAATGCCCCCTGTTCAGGGGGCATTTCCGTTTGGCGGAGAGGTGGGATTATTCGCGCTGCGCGCTCACCCCTTCGGGGCCGCCGTCGCGTTGCGACGACGTTGTCTCGCACCTTCGGTGCTCGGCTCGAACCGAAGGGTCCTCATCAGGGCCTGCCTGCACCACAAATAGAAATGCCCCCTGTTCAGGGGGCATTTCTATTTGGCGGAGAGGGTGGGATTCGAACCCACGGACCGTTGCCGGTCAACGGTTTTCAAGACCGCCGCTTTCGACCACTCAGCCACCTCTCCAGGCAAATCGGGTTCACAGCCGCTGATCAGCGCGGCGCTAGAATACCGGAAGTCGGCAGGGTTTGACCACCCATTTCCACAAGAAAAGACGGTATTTAAGTTGCTGTTTCTGCTCGAGGTGTTTATCCTTGGATGAACCAGTCGGGAATGTCGTTGTCTACATTCGGACTGAATATTTTGGCAATCAAGAGGGTTTGCTTACATGAACATGATTGAAAAGACCGTCAGCACATCACGTACCTCGGTACTGGAGTCCAACAAGGTCCTCCGCAACACCTACGCCCTGCTTTCCATGACACTGATTTTCAGTGGCCTGTGCGCGGCAATCGCGGTGAAGATGAACGTGCCGCCTATGGGTCTGCTGATCACCATAGTGGGATATTTCGGCCTGCTGTTTCTGACCACGAAGTTCAGCAACAGCGGCCTGGGCCTGCTGTTCGTATTTCGCATTGACCGGATTTATGGGTGTCACGCTTGGCCCGATTATCAGCATGTACCTGTCAATCCCGAACGGCCACAGCATCGTCATGACGGCAATGGGTGGTACCGGGATTATCTTCCTGGGTCTGTCCGGCTATGTCCTGACCACCCGCAAGGACTTCAGCTTCCTCGGCGGCTTCCTGATGGTGGGTATCCTGGTGGCGTTCCTTGCCGGCCTGGCTGCTTATTTTCTCAGCATGCCCGGCCTGTCGCTGGCCGTTTCCGCCATGTTCATCCTGCTGATGTCCGGCCTGATCCTCTACCAGACCAGCGCGATCATCCACGGCGGCGAGACCAACTACATCCTGGCCACGGTCACCCTGTTCGTTTCCATCTACAACCTGTTCCTCAGCCTGCTGCAGCTGCTGGGCGTCTTCGGTGGTAATGACTAGCCGTTTCTGAAATTCTGCTTAATAAAGCCCCGCATCGCGGGGCTTTATTATTAGGGTATCCCGTTATGCATGACCCGTTTGAAACCCGTAATGAACTCGAAGAAAAGCTGCTTGCCGCCCAGGAAGGCAGCCTGAGCGGTGAAGAATTCATGACCTACCTGATGGATACGCAGGTCTTTATGCCGGTGAAGGACTCGATCGGCATCGAGGGCTTTACCAGCAGCACCAAGGCCGTACCGATGACCCTGAAGACCGAAGATGACGTGGAAGTGCTGATCTTGTTCTCCAACCCGGACCGTTCCCAGGATTTCATGAAGGACTTTCCCGGTTATGACGGTGGCCTGCTGGTGGAGTTCAAATGGGTGCTTGAAAGGGTCGGCGGCGGTGTCGGTGTGTCGATCAATCCCGGGCTGGCCGGTCGGCATGGACATGGAACCGGAGATGGTCCAGCAATTGAAGAACCACTGAACGATTTGCCTGAGCATTCAACCGGGGCCTGCCCCCTGCTGAAAGACCCCCTCTTCGGGGCCGCCCTCGCGGCGGGTCCGCTCACCTGGCTGGTTCTCTATACCATCCTGCTGCCATCGCTGCAGCTGGACTGGCCGCTGGCTGCGCCTGTTGTATTCCTGTTGCCGGTGCTGGTCTACCCGGTGCTTGAAGAGATCGTCTTTCGCGGGCTTGTGCAGGAGCTGGTGCATGAGCATATCTCCGGCCGGTACTTCGGTCCGCTGAGTGCTGCCAACCTGTTAACCAGTGTCCTCTTTACCGGGCTGCATTTTGTCTACCACCCTCCCCTGTGGGCGGCACTGGTGTTCTTTCCATCGCTGGTATTCGGCTTCTTCAAGGATCGGACCCACGGCCTTGTGGCACCTATCGTGTTGCATGTCTTTTATAACGCCGGGTTCCTGTGGCTGTTCGCGGCGCCTGGTTGATCTCGCCGGGCGACCAGGTGTCTACATCAGCCACCTGTAGGAGCGGATCTCATCCGCGATGACACGGCCGGTGCGAGCCCCGATCGCGCTTGAGAAGCGCTCCTACAATTCACATCAACCCCTGTAGGAGCGGATCTCATCCGCGATGACATGGCCGTGCGAGCCGCGCTTGCAGCGGAAGCGCTCCTACAATTCGCATCAACCCCTGTAGGAGCGGATCTAATCCGCGATGACGCTGCTTCCGGTGACAGTCGTTGTCACGGGGATGATTGCAGTATCTCTGTAAACCTCCGGTAACGCGCAGCCAGCGCCGCATCCTTAACCGGTTCAAAGGTCTCACCCGGTCCGCTTGCAGGCCAGTCTTTCGGGCAACCGGCGGCCTGCCAGGCAATGCCGCGGGCGGTGGCTTCGACCTGCACCGGGCGATGCACGGGCAGCCCTGAAAGATTGGCCAGTTTCCGGCAGAGGCCGTCAAGGTTCGACAGGCCGCCACTGACCTGTATATTTTTCACGGCGCTGTTGACGCCTTGCATGAGGGCAACGTTTGCCTCTACCAGGAAGATAATACTTTCGATGACCGCCACCGCTGCAACGGGGCTTGAGGGCGTCTCGCCGACAAAACCGGGTTTCGGGCCCGGCTTCCACCAGGGCGCGCCCAGCCCGCCGACGCTATTCAGGAACAGCGGCGGGTCCGTGACCGTCTCGAGCCAGGTCATGCAATTGTTCTTCTATCCCGCTGATCCCGTAGCGTTGTGCGGCCCATTTCAATGCGCTGGCACCACCATTGACGGTTCCCTCGATGTAGTAGCTGGCACTCTGCGCATCACTTTGCGAAATGCCTGCAAGCAGGCCGGCGGGCCGTATGGCAGGGTCGTCGACGGGCAGCAGCACAAAGGCGCCGGTACCGATGTTGACGC
Source organism: uncultured Gammaproteobacteria bacterium (assembly GCA_963827755.1). Classification (GTDB taxonomy): domain Bacteria; phylum Pseudomonadota; class Gammaproteobacteria; order UBA9214; family UBA9214; genus UBA9214. Next base: position 21,084 of record CAWHCQ010000034.1, on the reverse strand, counting down.
GAATGGTGTGCATCGATGGCCTGCCCTGCGCATACAGGGCAGCGGTCTGGTCACCGTTCACGGCCGTCAGCGGGATCGCAGTATTCGACGGATCCGCCCGTAATCGGAACAGATTGGCTGACACGCCGGCAGCAGCGCACGCGGGATGGCGAACAGTTCAAGCAGCCGCTTGCTCCAGTCGCGGGTGTGCAGGTCCCATAACAGGGTGCGCGAGGCATTCGCATGATCGACCCTTTCAGGCGTGCCCGCGACGAAGGTGATGCAGCAGATAGCTGACCAGCGGCCCCATGACCAGTGAACCGGCATCCCGCGCCTCACCAATGCCGCCTGCTGCAACAGCCACTGCAGCTTCCCGGCACCGTAATGCGGCGACAGGGGCAGACCGGTAATGTTCCTGATTTCCGTCTCGTGCGCGGCGAGTGGCGCAGCGCCTGTTCGCTGCGCCGGTCCTGCCAGCTGAGTACCGGGCCGAGTGCCGCGCCGCTGTCATGTGTCCAGGCCAGCACGCTGGAACGCTGTGTTGCCATGCCGGCCGCGCGCACCGCGCCGCGCTCCACGTCCGGATGGTGCAGCACCTCCTCGACAACCGCCTGCACGGACTGCAGGATCCCGTCGGCTGACTGTTCGATCTCGGTTGCGCTGCGGCGCTGCAGCGTCACCGGCCTGCGCGCCAGCGCCACCACCGCGCCCCGGCCGTCGAAGACAATGGCGCGGGTTGAATGCGTGCCCTGATCGATCGCGAGGATCAGCTCGGTGCCATGTTAGACGGGCCTGAGCATCAGTCTGGCCGTGTCGGCCACGGCCTTTCGGCCCGGCAGCGTCGGCTGCACAAGTTTCATGATCTTCGCGGCTGTGGCACGGTAACCGGTCAACTTGCCGCCGTAAATGGTGACCAGCCTTGGCTGATGCGGGTTATCCAGCTGCAGGTGGGTTTCACGTGAGCGCTTGAACGCGGCATCAGCGGAGAGCGGCAACACCCGCAGCCCGGCAAACCGTTCGCGCACCTGTGGTGAGCGCTGCGGGAAGTAATAGCGTAGAACCTCCAGCAGGTAGGCCTCTTCGCGGTCGAGGATGGCCACGTTCTCCGGGTCGCCCGTGTAGCTGTTTTCTGTCGTGCCGAGCATGGAGTGTTCGCCCCAGGGCAGAAGAAAAACGGCACGCTTGTCCACCGGGACCTCCATGTAATAGCAGTTCTTCTCGAGGCCCTCCTCCATGATCAGGTGGGCACCCTGAACCAGGTCGATCTGCATTCCTTTCGGTGCCGGGCTGATACGTTCAGCCACGGTGTTTACCCAGGGGCCGGCCGCGTTGACCAGTACCGAGGCTGAACATGATTTTTCAACGGCATTCTCCCCGTAGCTGATCTCACAGCCCGCTGTACTGATCCGGGCGGCGTGGAATTCAGCCGGGCAGGAAAGTATCGCCCCGTGGTCGATTGCAGACTGCATCACGGCCCGCGTCAGCAGACTGTCATTTGTCTGTGCATCAAAATACTGAAACACGGCCTGCAGCCTGTCTGTACTCAGGCCGTCGAGACCGTCCCATTCGCTGCGCGCAAGTTTTCTGAAACGGCTCGAGGCGCGCAGATTGCCGAGCACGGCATACAGGGTCAGGCCGGCCCGCAGGGTCAGCGGCCGGCGCGAGGTTTCCGGGTAGACCGGAATGTGAAACGGACGCAACTGCACCAGTTCGGGTGCAATCCTTCGCAATATGGCGCGCTCTCTCAGGCTTTCATGCACGAGTCCGAAGTCAAGGCCTTCGAGATAACGCAGGCCGCCGTGGATCAGCTTGCTGGAACGGCTCGATGAGCCTGCCGCCAGCGCGGTTTTTTCGATCAGCAGTACGGAACAGCCGGCGCAGGCCGCGGCCTGTGCCGCACCGACCCCGTGGATGCCGCCGCCGATGACGACCACGTCATAATGCTCAGTCACCGGGTTCTCCGCTGAAACGGGGATCTGCCAGCAGCTTGCTGATGACATTGGTTTCGATCATGTCTATGCCACGCTTGGCAAGCGCGGCGGCCTCGCCTGCATCGTTAATGGTGTACACGGCCCATTTCCAGGGACCTTTCCAGAGCGCGGCACCTGCCTTCGGCAGGCGCTTGATGTTGCAGAACAGGTATTCGGGGGACAATTCCTGTGCGCGCGACCGGTTCTCTGCCGACCAGGCCGGCAACACCCAGCCGATCGGCAGTTGACAGATCTCACGCGTATAGACCAGTGCCTCATATTCAAACGAGATAATAATGACCTGTTCGAGGACCTCGCCAAGTACGGCAAGCACGGTATCGACGACCGTGGCGATGCCGAAGGCCTTGATGCTCCCATGCTTGATTTCGATAAAGGCCCGCGCCTGCGGCCATTGTTGTAACAGGCCCGCAAATTCATCCAGGCGGGTAATGGCAAGGTCCTTGTATTTTTCCCCGAAGCGCTCCGGATAACCGGCAGAGAGCGCCGGAATCACGGGTAATCCGTCTCCGCAACCGTCCGGTTGAGGCCGGTGATTTTCAGCAGGGACGGGTCATGGCTGAGCACGGCTACCCCGTCCGCTGTGATCTGGACATCGGCTTCGATATAACAGGCACCGGCACGCAGCACGGCCTCGAACCCCTGGTACGAATTCTCCGGCCAGGTCTCGGGCTCACCGCGATGACCGATCAGCAGGGGTTTCATGCCGATTTCCACCAGTCAATTATGATCCGTGCCACCACGGGGTTCGCCAGGTAGCCATAGGATTTGTGCACATTGAGTCCCTTTTCATCACGATAGAAGTTATAAACGCCCTTCGCCCGGTCCTCGATTGATTCGATGTAGTGCTTTTTTACCATGTCGTCAAAATCATTGGCGATCGCCGGGTCCAGGGCGACAAGGTCACCACGCGCGGACACGTTGATCCATTTGCGAATATTCCCCGGGTAGGGATCAGGATGATGGTTCTCATGGTTGATGAATCGCCGCTGGACGTAATGCATGCCCAGTGGACTCCCGATCGTCAGAAAGCAATCGACACACTGGTGAATGCCTTCCAGATGATCCAGTTCCCATAGCGAGTCATAGGCGATGATCGATCCCATGCTGTGACCGATCAGCAGTATCCTGTCCTGATTGCCATAGGCCTTCGCGCAACGCGGATTTGAGATACTCGCGTATCCGGCAGGCAATATTGTCATGATTTGCAAAATACCTTTCCGTATCCTGTATGGATATCTTCACCCGCTTGTCAGGGATCAGCGGGATCAGCCAGGGCATGATATCGCCGATCATGTACATGAATTTTGCAAAGCGGTACGCCAGCGGGCGTGCCGCCGAGATATCTGCAGAATCCGGTGTATCGATCTCAAGCAGCCTGTCGACCCATGGAATATCCCTGTTGATATCACGGTACTCGTTGTAGAACGTGTAATTCCACGGGACCAGGGTAAAGGCATCCGTGGCTTCAATTTCGCGTGCGACATCGGCATCCAGCCTGCCGACAGAATGGAGCAGGCAACGCAGTAATTGCTGCTTATGCTGTTCTTCGGGTGGCTTGATATTCTTGCCGGGAGTGAAAATTATTCTTTTCAACAGGTGCCGCTCAGGTCCTGTACCGTGTTGTCATGCTCAGAATGATGCGAGCTGTTCACTGGTCGGCTCGGCACAGCAATACCAGTTCTCGGACAGGCGGGGTATCGGCTCACCGGACGCGTACCCTGACAAGACCGGTACCGGCAGGCCCGCATGCTGGTGGGCGAGTTTCCAGACACCCTCGAAAATATTCTGGCGTGAGGTGTTCTCGGCTTCTGCCTTCATAACCCATGCCATGACCGATTCCTGCAGCCTGTCCACCCGCGGGTCCGGGTTGTTCCAGCGGTAACCCAGCGTCACCGGGTCAAATTCGGCTGATCACCTCGTCCAGGCCGTCGAGGTCGAGAATGAATGAACCTTGCGGTATCAGCAGGCGGATGGCCAGCTGTACGGGCGCCACGCTTTCAACCAGGCGCAGATCAAAGATGTGCCGCAACAGGTCACGGTAACCCTCCAGGGTCGACCAGGGGTTAAAGGCGACAAAGGTCGGTGACATGGCGATACCGGTTTCGCGCAGGAATGCCAGTGCCTGGATAAAGTCGTTGCGGGTATGCCCCTTGTCCAGGTACTCCAGTACGCGGTCGTCGACCGACTCAACGGCCGAGACAATGAACAGGCAACCGGTCTGCCTGAGTGCACGTATTTCATTCGGGTAGTTGACGATATGCTCGATTTTTATGGTTGCGTCATAGGTTATCTGCGGGAACTCTGTATGCAATTTGCGCACGATCCTGAGTGCGTGACCCGGGCCATTGAAGAAATCCGGATCACCAAAGGAGATGTGCGTTGCGCCCTGCATGATCTGGCTGCGGATGTCATCGAGCACGATGTTCTCCGGTATGACGCGAAAGGTTCCGTTGTAAACCGGGGCGACCGGGCAATGCCGGCAGAGGTACTTGCAGCCGCGCGTGGTCTCGCCAAAACCAACGGTTTGCCTGCTGCCATCCGGCATCATCAGCTGCGCATACTTTTCGAGAGGCGGCAGTTTCGAGCGATCGGGTGCAAGAAAATCAATCTTCTCCAGGCTGACCCTTGGTTCGGTCTGTGTGTGCTGCCCGCCCGCTTGCAAGCGTCTGACCAGCGACACCATGCCGGGTTCGACTTCACCCCCGAGGATGGTACTGACACCGAGCGATTCAAAGAGGTCGGCATTCATGGGCGCATACAAACCGAATACGCACAGGCTCGCGCCGGGTGACATCGCCCTGATTTTAGGGATGGCCTCGGCCGCGATACGGGTCGCGGTATGCATGGGCACATAGAGTGCAACCAGGGCGGCATCTTCAAGCACGGCCTGATCGAGTTTCTGTATCGACAGATCCAGGCAGGCAACGCGGCAACCTTCCCTTTCCAGCCATGCAACCGGTTGTGCCAGCCCGAACGGCTGACGGCCGATTTCATAGGGGTTTATCAGGACAACTTTCATATGACTATTAACAATATAAACAAGAGGATGCATTGAAAACAAATAAATAACCTGAGCCTTGTGCCAAAAGAAATACCGGCAGTGCAGATCTCTCCGGGTAAAGGGCCATCAGCCGATTGATCATTCTACCGTGTTTGGAAAATAATCAATACTCGAGCAGAGTGGCGCTGTACTTGCTATGACGTGTCAACGACGCATAGAATGCGCACCCAATCGAGGCGCACGGGGGAAATGATATGGCTGCATACAAGGGCTTGACCTGGACGGGATTTATTCTGCGCCTGCTGGCTGCAATTGTGCTGGTGTTCTCGACCTATAACCCGTCTGGCAAATCGTATTACCACTGGGTTAGTGAAAACCTGCAAAATTTTAGTCCCTTGATGGCCCTGGCAGGCATTCTGGTGATTATCGGCTGGACAATATTTTTGCGTGCAACCGGTCGGTCACTCGGTGCCTTTGGCCTGATCCTGGCCGCCGCTTTCTTTGGCACCATTCTATGGATGCTGATTGACTGGGACCTGGTGCCTGCTGACAGCGTCGAGGCCATCAGCTATATCGTCCTCGCGATACTCTCCGGAATACTTGCCATCGGAATTTCCTGGTCACATATACGCCGTCGTGTGACCGGCCAGGTCGATGTCGATGAGATAGAAGGTGATGGTTAAGTGCGCCTGCTATCGTGAGTGCATCTGCTGACATCCAGTACATCGATTCACCGGATGCACTCAAGCAGTTTACTGAACAGATTTCAGACGCCGAGCTGGATTGCACTGGACACAGAATTCCTCAGAGAAAAAACCTACTATCCGAAACTCTGCCTGATACAGATCGCAACACCCGAAGTCGTTGCCTGTATCGACCCGCTGGCGCTGGATGACCTGTCACCGCTTCTTGAAGTACTTTTCGATCCCCGCGTTACCAAGGTGATGCATGCCGCACGCCAGGACATGGAAATCTTCTATCCATATTCGGGGTGCTGTGCCCGCCCCTGTTTTTGACACCCAGATTGCTGCCCTGCTGCTGGGCTACCCGGACCAGATCGGTTACGGCAATCTTGTCAATGACCTCCTCGGCGTCAGTCTTGACAAGAAACATACCCGGGCTGACTGGTCGTTGCGGCCGCTTGTCAAAGGACCAGATTCAGTATGCCGCCGATGATGTGATCTACCTGGTGGATATCTATCAGCAATTGCTGGAAAAGCTGAACGACCGGGGAAGGCTTGAATGGTTAAGCGGGGATTTTGAGCAACTCACCCGCCCCGACCTGTACCAGAACGCCCCTGACAGGGCCTGGCTCAAGGTAAAGGGCGGTAATCGCCTCAAGGGCGCCAGCCTTGCCACCCTCCAGGTGCTGGCTGAATGGCGTGAAAAGGCCGCACAGCAAAAAGACATCCCGAAAGGCTGGCTGTTGCGCGACGATATCCTCGTCGAACTGGCACGACACCAGCCGGATTCACTGGCATCACTCGGAAAGATACGCGGCCTGAATGAGAAGATTCTGAAGAATAGCGGTGAAAAACTGCTCGGGCTTGTCAGCGCGGGCAAAAAGAATAAACCCGAACCCTTTCCCAAAAAGGATTTCAGCAAGCGCCTGTCACCTTCGCAGGATGCCCTCGTCGATGTGATGATGGCAGTTGTGCGCATCAGCGGCGAAAAAAACTCCCTCAACCCGGCGGTCCTGGCGACGCGAAAACACCTCGAAAAACTGGTGGCCGGTGAAACGGATACCGGCCTCATGCAGGGCTGGCGCAAGAAACTGGTCGGCGATCAGCTGCAGGCACTGCTGGACGGCAAGCTTGTGCTCTCGGCCAGGGACGGGGAACTGGTTTTACAGGGTTAATCGCGCTGTTGCAGATGCGCTCATGCAGGCGCCTGCGTCAATTGTAGGAGTGAATCTCGAGCGCAGGAGCTTCGCAACAGTCCCCGGGATTGCCTACGTCCGTATACCCTGCCCCGTGCGCAACAGGTGCAGGCTGAACACGTACATCACCACGATAAAGCCGATACTTATCCCGTAGGACACGACCAGGCTGATGTCCGAGATCCCGAGAAAGCCGTAGCGAAATGCATTCACCATGTAGAGAATCGGGTTGATGAGTGACGCACTCTGCCAGAAATCGGGCAGCATGCTGATGGAATAGAAAATACCGCCGAGATAGGTCAGTGGCGTGAGGACAAAGGTCGGCACGATGGAGATGTCATCGAAGCTGTTGGCATAGACGCCGTTGATGAGCCCGGCCAGCGAGAACAGCGTCGCCGTCAGCAGGATCATGCTCAGCATGACCGGCAGGCTGTGGACATTTAACGGGTTGAAAAGCAGTGACACCGCTGTCACCGCAATACCGACAATCAGGCCACGCGCAACACCGCCGGTCAGAAATCCGATCAGGATAATGTAGTTGGGTACCGGCGAAATCAGCATTTCCTCGATATGGCGCTGGAACTTCGAACCATAAAAGGATGAAACGACATTGGCGTAGGAATTGGTAATCACAGCCATCATGATGAGGCCGGGAATTATGAATTCCATGTAGTTGAAGCCTTCCATCTTGCCGATGCGCGGTCCGATCAGGTTTCCGAAGATAATAAAATAGAGTGCCGTGGTGATTACCGGCGGCAGCACGGTCTGGACCCAGATACGCGTGAAGCGCAGTATCTCCTTGGTCGCGATGGTCTGCAGTGCAATCCATTTCTCGCGTGCGTTCATGCGTGCGCCCTGTTGTTTTCGTGATCGTTCTCAACGAGGTTCATGAACAGCTCTTCCAGGCGGTTGGTCTTGTTACGCATGCTCAGCACCTTGATACCGTTCTCCGAGAGGAAGGTGAACAACTCGTTTACGGTGTCCTCCCTGTATACCTCGACCTCGATAGTGGATTCATCAATCAGTTTCAACTTGTGAACCGTTGACGCCGGGAGATTCCTGACCGGTGATTCGATATCCAGTATGAAGGTTTCCATGTGCAGCGTGTTCAGCAACTCCCGCGTACTGGTATTACGGATCATCATGCCCTCGTCCAGAATGGCGATATTCCTGCAGAGACTCTCGGCCTCTTCGAGATAGTGGGTTGTCAGGATAATGGTCGTGCCGGCCGCGTTTATTTCCCGCAGGTAGGCCCACATGGAACGCCGGATCTCGATATCGACACCGGCGGTCGGCTCATCCAGGATCAGCAGCCGGGGCTCATGCACCAGCGCGCGTGCGATCATCAGCCGCCGCTTCATGCCACCCGAAAGGCTGCGCGCCATCACGCGCCGCTTGTCCCACAGGTCGAGGTTCTTCAGATATTTTTCCGCACGCTTGAACGCCTGTTTGCGCTCGATGCCGTAGTATCCGGCCTGGTTGGCGACTACCTCGATGACCGGTTCAAACATGTTGAAATTGAATTCCTGCGGCACCAGCCCGAGACAGGCCTTGGCGACAGACGGATTGCTTTCCAGGTCATGGCCAAAGATGGATACCGAACCGCTGCTCTGGTTTACCAGCGAGGTAATGATTCCGATCATGGTGGTCTTGCCTGCCCCGTTCGGGCCGAGCAGGGCAAAGAAATCACCCTGCTTTACTTCCAGGCTGACGCCTTTCAGGGCCTGGTGACCACCCTTGTAGGTTTTAGTGAGGTTGCGGACTGTCAACGCGCTGGTCATCCGGCTACACCATACTGATGAGAAAAATAACGAACAATATGACCAGCGCGACAGGAAACAGTACCCCTGCCCAGTCTTTCTTCTCTGCCTTGCGGCTCTGTTCCAGGGATGCCTTGACCCCCGGCCCAAGCCAGATCAACACCATCAGGACAACGGCGCCCAGCAACAGCATTTCCCACGTCGACATCTGATCCATAGCCGTCAAAACCTCTTGTAGTTCCAGCGCCCCGGGCCTGCGGGGCAGGGTAAAAAGTATACTGCCAGGACAGGGCCCGGTCAGGTCGTCTGCAGAAAGCCGGGAGGCTAATCCGGTGGCCGTTTTACGCTATGATACGACATACGTAAAAGCCATTTGGAGATTTATTAATGCCGGTATTGATCCCGATGGACAAATCGGCTGCAGAAACCCTGACCAGCTGGCAGCTGCGCATTGTCGCCAACGAAATCCAGCCACAGGTACAAACCACATGAGTAAATGGGTCGAGGGAAAGGTTGTCAACTTGCGACAATGGACAGACACGCTCTACTCGGTTCAGCTAAAGGCGGAGATTGCACCCTTCACTGCCGGCCAGTTCACCCGGCTCGCACTGGAGATCGATGGCGAGATGATTGCCCGCCCCTACTCGTTCGTCAACGGCCCTGCTAACCCGCTACTCGAATTCTATTTCGTCACCGTCAGGGATGGCCCCCTGACCACCGAACTCATCAAGCTGAAACCCGGCGACCCGTTGTTTGTTGCTCCCAAGGGTGCCGGTTTTTTTGTACTCAACGAGGTTCCCGATGCTGAAACCCTGTGGATGCTGTCTACCGGCACGGCTATCGGGCCATTCCTTTCCATTCTGACTACCGCGGAAGCCTGGACACGGTTCAGAAATATTGTCCTGGTACACGCCGTGCGCAGGGCTGAAGAACTGACATACGGCGAGACGATCGGGCAACTTCTTGCAGAACACCCGAATCAGCTGCAGTTCATCGCCTTTGTCAGTCGCGAAGAGACGGATTACGCCATCAAGGGGCGTGTCCCGGCAGCCATAGAAGACGGGGTGCTGGAGCAACGTGCCGGTTTGACGATTTCCGCCGACAACTCACAGGTGATGATTTGCGGTAATCCTGCCATGGTGCGTGACACCCAAAGCGTCCTCGAGGCACGCGGCCTGAAAAAGAACAAGCGCCGTGAACCGGGACAGATCACCACGGAGCAGTACTGGAAAGACTGAGATCGATGCGGCGCAACTCGATAAAATGTAGGAGCCAGCGCCAGCTGGCGAATGATTCACGCACCGTTCGCCAGCTGGCGCTGGCTCCTACAACGATTTACAGGGTACGTCGCCCGGGTGCAGGTGCGCGGGAGCGAAATCCGGGGTGGGTACAGAATATTTCCAGCCGGGATTACAGAAACAGCGTCAAAACCCCGGTATAGCCGTACAGGCGGTTGTGCGAAATCTCGCCGTTGGCAAAGAAACCGACCAGCGGAAAGTCACCGAGCTGTTCGTGGATCAGCTTTAATTCCTCTGAATTTTCACCAAACTGGTTGCGTCCACGCCCGAGACAGCTGTAATACACCCCACCCCTGATCGGACCCGTGGTGCGTTTTCTCAAGTCCTGCAACATGCGAATCATATCCTCGCGGGCCGTGTCGCCGTCACGTTTGCAGAACATGATAGTCGCGTCTTCCTCAAGATTGTCACCGATGGCCAGCAGTTTTTGCTCCGGATCGATGCCAATCAGGTTGCGTACCAGGTAATCACCGGTGTCAGACCCGCTTACCGGCAGACCGGCAAAGATATAACCGGCAACGCGTGAAAGGTCCTTGGCGAGGACCTCCCCGACATCTTCCTTGAATACTTCCAGCGCCGGCCTGCCATCAAGCTCGGCGACGATATTGCCCTGGCAGTTGGAAATCCTGTGCTTGTGTCCCAGCGGCGTGCAGCCCTGTGTCACCGCGCTTATCACCGGTATTTCCGAGGAAAAAAGTACGCCTGACAATCCGTACTCGTAGATCTCACCGGCAACCTGGAACTGGAGATCTTCATTGCCGGCAGACGACAGGCCGCCGACAAGAAATCCGGGATCCAGTTCTGTTGAGAGCGATTCAATCAATTGCGTGATATGACTATTACGCGGATCACCATGAACGATACAGAAATGCGCGGAATGCTCGGCAATCCAGTTCTTGTTTTTACCGAGCATGTCGGCCAGCGCTTCCAGCCCCGATGGGATCAGGCGATAGCTGTCCGCGGGCAATGTAGCCAGCATAATGACGGCTGCCGGCTCGTCATAAATCTCCAGGGAGCTGTAGCAGATGCCACTGCCAACCGTTCCGACCCAGTCATTGATACCGGTTTTCTATGCGCAAGTATTCAACCAGGTTATCCAGGTAGGGAGCCAGTGCCTCGGTCAGGTATAGCAGGCCCAGGTTGGCTGACGACGGCTCGGTGCCGAGATCTGCAAGGCACTGGTCGATAATCGACTGCCAGTTCTCGCCAGTGGCGCAAGCCGCCTTGAAGGATGATGAATCTCATCGGTGAATTGTAGGCATTAACCTCGATTTAAGGTGCAAAACTTTCATAGCCCGTTGACGTTGTTTATGTGAACTAACATATTGGCATTTCCTGCAGTGGCCTTGCAGGCGCGCCGCAATGTAAAACTACATGCAATCCGTGGCCTAGTTGTCATAACCGAGGACGGATGCCAGCCAGCGCTCGACTTCCTCGACTTTCATGGCCTTGCGCTGTGCGTAGTCCTCGATCTGGTCGCGTGCCAGCTTGCCGGTACCGAAGTAGCGGGCCTTCGGATGGGCAAAGTAAAACCCGGAAACCGAGGCCGTGGGCAACATGGCGAAACTCTCGGTGAGCGTCATACCGGCATTGGCGGCCGGGTCAATCAGGTCCCAGAGCAGGCCCTTCTCCGTATGGTCCGGGCAGGCCGGGTACCCGGGTGCCGGGCGGATACCGCGGTACTCCTCTTTTATCAATTCTTCATTACTCAGGTTCTCGGCCGTGGCGTAACCCCAGAATTCCTTGCGCACGCGCTCGTGCATGCGTTCGGCAAAGGCCTCGGCCAGCCGGTCTGCGAGTGCCTTCAGCAGGATGCTGTTGTAATCGTCATGGTCGGCCTCGAATTCGGCAACCTTGTCTTCAATGCCGATCCCGGTGGTGACTGCAAAAGCACCCATGTAATCCTTTATGCCGGTTTCTTTCGGCGCAATGTAATCGGCCAGGCTGTGGTTGGGCGCCTGGTTACGCCGGTTCATCTGCTGGCGCAGGAAATGGAATACGGTCCGCACCTCCGTGCGCGTGTCATCCGTGTAGATTTGCACGTCACTGTCATCGACCGAGTTGGCGGGAAACAGGCCGATGACTGCCCGGGCCTGCAGCCATTTTTCACTGACAATCTTCTCCAGCATGGCCTGTGCGTCGTTAAACAGGCGTTTGGCCTCCGTGCCGACGATTTCATCATCGAGAATTTTTGGATATTTTCCGGCCAGTTCCCAGGCCTTGAAGAACGGACTCCAGTCAATATGGCCAATCAACTCGGCCAGTGGATAGTCGTCAAAAACCTTCAGGCCGAGGAATTCGGGTTTTGCCGGCTGGTATTTCCCCCAGTCTGTGCTGAACTTGTTGGCACGCGCCTCCTTAATCGTGGCGAGCTGGCGTGACTGTTGCTGGCCGGCACGCTGTTCGCGTAACTGCCGGTATTTTTCCTTGATCCCGGCAATGTAATCCTTGCGCCTGTCTTCGCTTAACAATGAACTTGCGACACCGACCGCGCGGGAGGCGTCGGGTACGTAGACCACCGCACCGCTGTATTGCGGGTCGATCTTGACGGAGGTATGAATCTGTGAAGTCGTTGCGCCACCGATCAACAGCGGCAAGTCGAAGCCCTGGCGTTGCATTTCCTTGCCAAGGTGCACCATCTCGTCCAGAGATGGCGTAATCAGTCCCGACAGGCCGATAATATCGACATTCTTCTCGCGTGCCGTTTTGAGAATGGTTTCAGCCGCAACCATGACCCCGAGATCAATGACCTCGTAACGGTTGCACTGCAGCACGACGCCGACGATATTCTTGCCAATATCGTGCACGTCGCCCTTGACGGTCGCCATCAGGATGCGGCCATTGGTCTGCACCGCTTCACCCTTGCCCGTTTCCATGTATGGCAGCAGGTAGGCCACGGCCTTTTTCATCACGCGCGCAGATTTGACCACCTGGGGCAAAAACATCTTGCCGGCCCCGAACAGGTCACCAACCACGTTCATCCCGTCCATGAGGGGGCCTTCAATCACATCCAGCGGCTTTTCCGCTGCCAGCCTGGCTTCCTCGGTGTCGGCCTCGATGAAATCAGCAATACCCTTGACCAGCGAATGTTCCAGGCGTTTGTTGATTTCCCACTGGCGCCATTCAGGATCTTCTGCAACGACTTTCTTGACCATCGCCGGCATATTCAGCGGCTATTTCCAGCAGGCGCTCGGTGGCATCCTCGCGGCGATTCCGGACGACATCCTCGACCCGTTCGCGCAGTGCGGCGGGGATGTCTTCATAGATTGCCAGTTGCCCGGCATTGACGATGCCCATGTCCATGCCGGCCTTGATGGCATGGTAGAGGAAAACGGCGTGAATCGCCTCGCGTACCGGGTTATTGCCGCGGAACGAGAACGAGACATTGGAAACGCCACCGGACACCAGCGCGTGGGGCAGCGTCTGCTTTATCTCGCGGGTGGCCTCGATGAAATCAACACCATAATTGTTGTGTTCCTCGATGCCGGTGCCGATGGCGAAAATATTCGGATCGAAGATAATATCCTCCGGGTTAAAGCCGACCTTTTCGGTGAGGATCCTGTAAGCCCGCGTACAAATCTCGACCTTGCGCTCGCAGGTATCCGCCTGGCCTTGTTCGTCGAATGCCATGACGATGGCGGCGGCACCGTAGCGCTGCACGAGTTTTGCATGACGGATAAATTCTTCTTCGCCTTCCTTCAGGCTGATGGAATTCACCACGCCTTTACCCTGGATGCATTTGAGTCCGGCTTCGATGATCTCCCACTTGGATGAATCGATCATGACCGGCACGCGGGAAATATCCGGTTCAGCGGAAACCAGGTTGAGAAAGCGCACCATTGCTTCCTTTGAGTCCAGCATGCCTTCATCCATGTTGATATCGATGATCTGCGCGCCGTTTTCAACCTGCTCGCGTGCCACCGCCAGCGCAGTATCGAAATCGCCTTCCATGATGAGACGCTTGAAACGCGCCGAACCGGTGACATTGGTGCGTTCGCCGACATTCACGAAAAGACTGTCCGGCCCGATATTGCAGGGTTCAAGACCTGACAGGCGGCATTGTTTTTCGATCACGGGCAGTTTGCGAGGCGGGTGCGGACTGACCGCCTTGACGATCGCCCTGATGTGCTCCGGGGTGGTGCCGCAGCAGCCACCGACAATATTCAGGTAGCCACTGGCCGCCCAGTCACCCAGTTCAGCGGCAATCTGCGCCGGTGTTTCATCGTATTCGCCAAACTCGTTCGGCAACCCGGCATTCGGATGTGCCGAAATGCGAATATCGGCATGCCGTGACAACTCATCGACATACTGGCGCATCTGTTCAGCACCGAGTGCACAGTTGAGACCGATGGACAGCGGCCTTGCATGACGCAGTGAATTCAGGAATGCCTCGGTTACCTGCCCGGTCAAGGTACGGCCGGATGCATCGGTGATGGTGCCGGAAATCATCACCGGCAAGCGGCTGCCCGAGTCTTCGTAATACTGCTCGACGGCAAACACGGCGGCCTTTGCATTCAGCGTATCGAATATGGTCTCGATCAGGATGATATCGACACCACCCTCGATCAGCGCACGGGTGGACTCGGTGTAGGCGTCAACCAGTTCATCGAAATAAATATTGCGAAAACCCGGATCGTTGACGTCGGGGGATATCGAGGCAGTGCGGTTTGTTGGACCCAGCACACCGGCAACGAAGCGTGGCTTGTCGGGTGTTTTTGCCGTCAGCGCATCAGCCGCCTCGCGAGCGATTCTTGCCGATGCGACATTGATTTCGAAGGACAGCTCTTCCATGCCATAGTCGGCCATGGCAACGCGCGTCGAGTTGAAGGTGTTGGTCTCGATGATATCCGCGCCTGCCTCGAGGTACTGCGTATGGATATCACGGATGATCTCCGGGCTGCGTCAGGCTGAGCAGGTCGTTATTGCCTTTCAGGTCCGAGGGCCAGTCGGCAAAGCGCTCACCGCGGTAATCCGCCTCTTCCAGCTTGTGGCGCTGGATCATGGTCCCCATGGCGCCATCCAGAAAGAGGATGCGCCCGTCCAGTAATTCAGTGATTTTTTTCATGAGATTCAGTGAAATAGAGTTATCCGGCAAAGTGTACCATGTGTGCTGATATTTACCTCCATGCAAGCTTCCCCGCCCTCAATCTCAAGGGCCGTCAGGTCAACCGAATCGCAGCCAGACACCGACGCCCCTGTTGCTACCAAATATAGGATGTCTTTGGAAGCAAGGCACAATATATAGTATTATTGAACTATGTTATCTGATAATCGGTCCGATCTTCTACACTTGATTAAAAAGGCCAGCTAACGACATATTATTTAAATGAAAAACAGACCCGCCATTTACCTGCTCATTTGCGCATTGTCATGTGCCCGGCCTGCTGCTGCCAACGAGTACGGTGACATGTTCAGCATTATGTTTCGCATGATGCTGGGCATGATGAGGGCCATGTCAGACGTTGCCGGTGACAGTACAGGCAACCTTGGCTGGGGCGGCGGCAATTCCCTCGGGCTCGGCATGACCACCCTGCCCCTGATGAGCGGCATGCGAGTCCCTGGGGCATGACCGGTATGAATCCCTGGTCCGGCCTGGGTGGAGTGCCGCTGAACGGCATGGGGATGTCGCCCTGGTCGTCCGGCATGACGGGCAATCCGTGGAGCAACCCCTGGAATACCCTTATGCGGCGGGCAAAACCCGTTCATGTCACCCGCCTACTCGAACCCGTACGGGATACCGAACAACCGCTATCCTGCATGCATCCCTATGGAATACCGAACAACGGCTTTCCTGCGAGATACGCAAACCCCGCCGGCGAGTATCCCACTTCTGCCTTGCTCAACGGACGCTGGTACGGGAATACCGGCGAGATCCTGGAGGTCAGGGGAAACCAGTTTCTACTGCGGAACAGAAAGAGCTGCAATCAGCGGCACGATCCAGATCAGAAATAATATTGTCAACCTGCTTGCAAAACAAACCGGCAGCGTTACACAGTACACCTTTGCCAGGAACCAGTCTCAGATTAATTCTTCAGGATGCCGCGGGCAATGTCCTTGTGTTTCGACAACACCCGCTGAACAGGGGTATACGTACTTTCTAGTGTAGATGCCGTGAGCCCCCGGTTTTGCTATTCTCTGTTTTCCTGCCTGTTGACATCATTATCCTTTCCACGGAGGCGAGAATGAAAGTTTGTTCAATAATAACGATATTGCTCGCCTTCAACGTATGTTTCACAGCAGGCAGTCATGCCTCATCCGACAGCGCCACTCGGCGCAGCTGAAAACAATCCGGAATACCGGCAATGGATCAGGGAAATGAAGAGCCGCGACAGGGGTCCCTTCAAGGAGCTGCGCTGGTTCTGCAATGACGGATCCATCCTGCCGCCCAGGGAGTATGCCTGCGTCAAACATGGCGGCGGCCACCAGCACGGCTCATGGAGCGACAAGACCAGAAAGCTGAGGGACGAGGGATACCTGATCGCGAACTTTCTCGCCGGGTACAAAACAGATGTTGACGTCAACCAGCCTGGATTCATCGACGCCTATAACCAGTTGCTGATCGAGAAATTCCTCATCCGGGTGGACAATGGCTGGATACTGCGCCGCGCCCTCTTCTACCGGGGCGCCATCCAGGAAGAAGGTGAACGCAATGGCGGACGGGACCTGTTGCTGACCCTGGCGGCCGACTCGAACTGGATCGGATTCCGGTACCCGGCGCTGCGCATCGGCGCGGCCTTGTTACCGCATGGCGAGGATACCGCGTCTGTCCAGAAGGTCCGCCAGGTGTCGGCCTCCCTGTCAGAAGAAGACAAGGGCTTCAAGGACATCCGCGGCAAGATTCACGGCACCCCCGAGGCGAGCGATGCACAACTGGTTCGCGATTACGCGGCCGCCACGAAAAATCCGGAACTCAGGGAAAAATACAAAAGCCTGGCCCGCGAGATTGACCTGGTTTACCAGGCTGCACCCCTGCCCGTGGAACTGAATAAAACAGCCGCGATATTCACCGCGGGACCCTGGCTGCAGGAAATCCTGCACACTGCCGCGCAACAACTGGAAAGCAACCCTGCGGCCGAGCATCAATTCACGGTAACCGCCCGTCTGCTGGCGGATCTGCGAGATGCCCTGCCGCGCATCAGGAGTGCCTCGGCACGGTTGCGGGTACTCGACCTTGGACTCGCAGTCGAGACGGTGAACTTCAGTGCCAGTGCGGACCTGCGTGAAAAACTCCCGAAGGCCACCCGGCAGCAGCGTGTCGAGTGGCTGAAGGCAGCCGTGGACGCCGCCTATGGAACCGGCAACATCAATCAACGCGGACGTCGCGAAATAACCAAGTCGCTCGACGGCCTCGGCAAGTCGGAAATTTCCCTGGCCGGCTACATGCAGACGCTGGGCTACCTCGGGCGGGTGCCCGGCTGGGGAACCCAGGGGCTGCGCTTCCAGTTCTACGAATCAATGGAGAAACTGGCACGGATCGAACCGCTGGCACTGCTGTTTATCCAGGACCAGTTGCGCGGCAGCCCGCTGCTGTTTTATTCGCAAGTTCTTGACGGGCTGTTGCAGGATGCAAACCGCCTGGCAGGTGTCCAGCACAAACTCTTCGGCAAGGAAATCGGTGTCGGCTTTCGCGCCCTCAACCCGGGGCTGGCACGTGGCGTGCTGCATGCCACACCGGACCTTGATGAACACGCCGCTTTTGAAGCACGCGGTATCTACCTGTTGCCGGAAACCATTTCCGAGCTACCGCCGATCGCCGGCATCATGACGGCCGGTGAAGGCAATCCCCTGTCGCATGT
Organism: uncultured Gammaproteobacteria bacterium; assembly: GCA_963827755.1. Classification (GTDB taxonomy): domain Bacteria; phylum Pseudomonadota; class Gammaproteobacteria; order UBA9214; family UBA9214; genus UBA9214. The sequence goes on along the minus strand of CAWHCQ010000034.1, from coordinate 3,380 downwards.
CCAGCTGCTTGCCCGCAACCTGGGGATACCCAACGTTGGCGTGGACGAGGAACTGATTCCGGCCATACGCAAGCATGACGGCAAGGCGGTCGTCATGGCGGTCAGCCCGGCAGGACTGGTTGAACTGGGGCCGGATGGCGCGGACTGGGACGCGGTGTTCGGCAAGGACAAGCAGGAGTCCGGTGCTGTCATTCGACCGGACCTGGAAAAGCTGGACCTGTCCGTCAAGGAGTTCCTTATCCTCGATGCCTTGCGTGCAGATGACTCCGGGCGCACTGTCGGTCCAAAGGCTGCCAAGCTCGGTGAATTGCGCCACTCTTATCCCGACGCCGTCGCGCAGGGCGTCGCCATTCCCTTTGGCGTGTTCCGGGAGACGGTGCTGGACAAGCCCTACGATAATTCAGGCAAGACCATGTTCGAATGGATGGTCGAGCAATATCGCACGATGCAGGCCATGCCGGAAGACTCTGCCAGGAGGCAGGAATTTACCGAGAAATTCCGTGCCACGGTGTATGAGCGGATTGCATCGGCAAAGCTGGATGACGATTTCAGGAACGCACTGCGCAAGACCATGGCCGAAGCCTTCGGTACCGGCACCTATGGCGTATTTGTACGCTCTGATACCAACGTCGAGGACCTTGCCGGTTTTACCGGTGCCGGTCTGAACCTGACCCTGCCGAACGTGATCGGGGTGGACAACGTGATTAACGCCATTCCGCGTGTCTGGGCGTCCCCGTTCACGGCCCGGGCGTTTGCATGGCGGCAGTCGCATATGGATACGCCTGAGCATGTCTACCCTGCCGTGCTATTGCTGAAGTCGGTGGCGAATGACAAGTCCGGCGTGCTGGTGACCCAGGACATCGATACGGGCAACCGCGCGATTATTTCAGTCGCCGTCAACGAAGGCGTCGGTGGCGCGGTCGATGGCCAGTCCGCCGAATCCCTGCGCATTGATACACGCGATGGCTCGGTGCGGGTACTGGCCATGGCCACGGCCCCCTGGCGCCGCAACCCGGTTGCCAGCGGCGGGGTCGAAAAGGTCCCGACCAGTGGCAGTGATACGGTTTTACAGCCGGACGAAATCAGGCAGCTCATACAATTTGCAAAACAACTGCCGCAAAAGTTTCCCTCGATTACAGATGACGAAGGCAAGCCGGCGCCAGCAGATGTCGAATTCGGTTTCCTGAAAGGCAAGCTGCAGCTGTTTCAGATACGTCCCTTCCTGGAAAGCAAACAGGCCCGCGGCAGCAGCTACCTGAACAACATGGACAAGACGCTTGAAGGCCGCCTTGGCCAGACAGTAAACATGCTGGAGATACCACGATGATTAAATTCCTGGCTGTGCCGCTGTTACTGGTGCTCGGCTCTCCTTCCCTGGTGACGGCCTATCCGCTGGATGGTTACGCGGAAACCGGCATCCGGCGCGTGGAAGGTGCACGCCTCGCGAATGAGGGTGTTATACGAGGACGCAAGCAACCCCCGGGGGCGCAACTTTCAACGGCGGAGGTCGACCTGCGCCTGCTGGATTACCCGGACATTGACCTGCCGGCCCCGGACCCGGCTTTCAACCGCCAAATCCTGAACCTGCTGGGCAATAATGCAGGCCGCTACGGAATCGCCGTACTGGACCTGAGCAACCCGGAAAATCCACGCTACGCCGAACACCGTGGTGACCACACGCAGAATGTCGGCAGTGTCGGCAAGATGGTGGTGGCGCTGGGCCTGTTCCAGGCACTGGCCGATGCCTGGCCGGATGACCTTGCAAAGCGCCGGGATATTCTGAAAAACACGATCATTACCGCCGATGAATTCTCTCACTGGGACCATCACGATATTCGACTGTTCGATGTCGAAACACAAAAACTGACCCGGCGCGAAATGAAGGATGGCGACCGAGGCTCGCTCTGGGAGTACCTTGACTGGATGCTGTCTGCCAGTTCCAATGCCGCCGCCGCCATGACCATGCGCGATGCCATGCTGCTGAAACACTACGGCAAGGGCTATCCCGTTCCGGAAGAAGAAATCCAGCGGTTCTTCAGCGAAACTCCGAGAAAGGAACTGACCGCACTGTTCCAGGCCACCTTCTTCGACCCGATTACCCGTAACGGACTGGATATCAACCGGCTGCGCCAGGGAAGTTTTTTTACACGTACCGGCAAGAAAAAAGTGCCCGGCGGCGGCAACAGTTACGGGACTGCCAGGGAGCTGATGCTGTTCACCCTGCGCATGGAACAGGGTCGCCTGGTGGATGAGTTTTCCAGCCGCGAGATAAAGCGCCTGCTCTACATGACCGAGCGGCGAATTCGTTATGCCTCGGCACCGGCACTAAGGGACTCGGCCGTGTATTTCAAGTCCGGATCCCTCTACAGCTGCAAGGAAGAAGAAGGTTTTAAATGCGGCAAGTACATGGGTAACGTGAAAAACTACATGAACTCGGTCGCGATCGTGGAAAACCACCTGGACGGTCGACCACTGCATTACATCTCTACACTGATTTCGAATATCCTGCGCAAGAACTCGGCCGTGGATCATCAAACAATGGGCATGCGTATTCACCGGCTGATCGAGAAGGCCAACCCGATACCGGCACCAGTGCCGGTGCCGGTCGGGATGCCTGTAGAGCACCAACAGTAGGCACTTTACGCCTTATACCCGTAAAGTTGTGTGCTCATTGCGGCAATAGTTTTGTCTCACTCAGGTCAGGATCGATCTGACCAGTGCGGCCCCGCATTCTGCACAACGGATTTCAGTTCTTTCATGATTTCACGCAACGAACGTGAGCTGCTGCGTCCTTCCTCACTGAGACCGAGTCGCTGCACGAGTACCAGGTAAAGCCCGGCCGGTAAGACATTTTCCAGGTATTCAAGTGCGGTACCACGCAGATTGATGTCCTTGCTGAAAGCGGCTTGCTTGCACATATGGACGGCATCCGGGTCGAGGGTAAGCGCCAGCAGGGTAAACACGTGTTCCAGGTTGCGGTTGATGCGAGGACTTCCCGCGTCTTCCACCTGCTCATCGCTAAGATTCAGTTCCTCGCTGAGCACCTCCCACTCATCCATCGAAGCGTCGAGTTCCTCACGAATTGCAGTGTAGATCGTTTCGCGGGGAATTTTCAGGCTGGCATTTCTCGAGCGCATTCGCGCCAGTGCCCTGGCGCAACTGTAACGTACGTTAAAAGACGCATCCATCATGCCCAGCAATAATCCGTCAATGGAACGTGGATTGTGGCTGGCTTCGAGGACACCTGGCAATCGTTGTCGTGCCAGCATTGGCACATCAGGATCCAGCAAAGCATCCGTTAACTGCCCGGGAATTCTCGGTACCAGCCAGCGTAACTCTGTGCGTACATCGTCGGCAATGTCATCATTAGCCAGCAGGGG
>CAWHCQ010000033.1:0-10943 GCA_963827755.1 uncultured Gammaproteobacteria bacterium | reverse complement strand
GGGCGTGGCTCGGTTCCGCGTACTGGAATTCTCTAAGTTCAGCTTTAGCAGCAAGCAGTATTATGAATTATAAAGACATCCGCTTGTTCAATTGCCGGCCTTGTTATCTCCCCTGTGATTCCCTCTGGGCATTCCCCTCGTTTTGAGTAATATAAGGCCCATGTCGGGAAAATTTCATTGAAGGTATTGTCAGGTGATATCGGCGGGACAAAAACCCGCCTCTGCATCGTCGACCTGCAAGCCGGGTATCCGGAGATAGCCCTGGCGCACGAGTTCCGCTCCCGTGATTTCGATTCGTTTGATGCGGTCCTGGATGAGTATCTTTCCCGGCCCGATAGCGTTGCCGATGTTGCCTGTTTCGGCGTGGCCGGGCCGGTCAGGGACGGCCGTTGCGAGACGACCAACCTGCCCTGGGTCATCGACGCCGAAAAGATCAAGGCCGACTACGGCTGGTCGAATGTCGGCTTGATCAACGACCTCGAGGCGGTTGCCTGGGGTATCCCCGTGCTGGGCGCAGACGATTTCTTTATATTGAATGCAGGCAAGCCGGACGGCTGACGGGTAATGCCGCCGTGATCGCGGCGGGTACCGGCCTGGGCCAGGCAGGGCTCTGTCGGGATGGTCAGCGCTATATCCCGTTTGCCTGCGAGGGCGGGCACGCAGACTTTGCGCCGGTGAACAAAACAGAGATGGCTTTTTCAGACTGGCTGGCAGAACAACACGGTCATGTCAGCTGGGAGCGTGTGGTATCCGGCATGGGGCTGGTAAACATTTATGAGTTCCTGCTGCAGTACCGCTGACTGCAAGCCGTCCCGAATGGCTGGCTGAAGAAATGCGCTCGGGCGATACGGCGGCGGCCATTTCAGCAGCGGCCATGGCGGACAGGGACGCCACCTGTCGCGAGGCGCTTGATATGTTTGTCCGGTTTCTTGGTGCCGAGAGCGGCAACCTTGCGCTTAAAATGATGGCGACCGGCGGGGTTTATATTGCCGGGGGCATCGCCCCCAAAATACTGGAGCGCCTGAAACAGGCGGACTTTATGGAGGCCTTCTGTGCCAAGGGACGCATGTCCTCGCTGATGCAGGATATTCCTGTCGGAGTGGTACTCAATACGGACGTCTCGCTGCTTGGCGCGGCGATGTACATGCAGTCAAATGGTGATGCAGCAGAAAACTAGCTGGTTTATCGCGGATTAGATCCGCTCCTACAAGTTGATTGACTGGTGTAGGAGCGCTTCTCAAGCGCGATGGGGTCTCATGCAGGATTATTGCCTGGCTTTATGATGTATAAGCAATCAATCAATGATGTCTCAGAAAGCTGGTATTGCATTATCCTGATGAATATTATGGCCACGGAATCCACGGAAGGACACGGAAAAATAAAAGTTCATGGATGTTTATTTTTCCGTGTTCTTCCGTGTGATTCCGTGGCTATTAAAAATAGCTTTTAACAAAGCCGGGAAAGAACGAATGAACACAATCAGTTATAAATTACCGAATGACCTGCAGGCGGCCGTTGAAAACTCACTGGCCGACTGGCAGCAGCACAACAACACCGCGCGTCTCTGGGACAAGGATGCCTCGCTGTGGAGCAACCGCGATGAGGCGCAGTGGCTTGACTGGTTGACCGCCGTCCCCGTGAAAGCCGGATGCGCTGGAGGAACTGCGCGCGTTTGCCAGTGAAATCAACGCGGCCGGTTTCCGCCAGGTCGTGCTTGCTGGGCATGGGCGGTTCCAGCATGGGCCCGGAGGTGTTGCGCGATACCTTCGGTGTCGCTGCCAACTGCCCCGACCTGCTGGTGCTTGATTCAACCGACCCGGGCCAGGTCAAGGCGGTGGATGATGCCGTTGACCTGGCGCAGACGCTGTTTATCGTTGCCAGCAAGTCCGGCAGCACCCTGGAGCCGAACATCCTCAAGGCCTACTTCTTTCAGCGCGTGGTGGATACCGTCGGCGCCGACAGGGCCGCGGGGCATTTTGTCGCGATTACCGATCCCCGTTTCGAGTCTTGAACAAGGCGGCAAAGGCCGAAGGCTTTCGCCATATCTTTTACGGCAAGCCGCAGATTGGCGGGCGCTTCTCGGTGCTGTCCGATTTTGGCCTGGTGCCGGCCGCATTGCTCGGTGTGGACCTGCCAGCGCTACCTCGACACTACCCTCGAGATGGTGCAGGCCTGCTCGGTCAACGATGCACCCGCCGACAATCCGGGCGTTGCTGCTCGGTACCATCCTCGGCGCGGCGGCCGGGCTGGGGCGTGACAAGCTGATGATCGTCGCCTCGCCCGGCCTGGCATCGTTCGGCGCCTGGCTGGAACAGCTGCTGGCCGAGTCGCTGGGCAAGGAGGGCAAGAGCATCATCCCGGTGGATGCCGAACCGCTGGCCGCGCCGAAGGACTATGGCGACGACCGCGTCTTCGTCTACCTGCGCCTGGAAACCGATTCGGATGCCGGGCAGGCCGCCGCCATCGGGCAACTGGAAAGCGCCGGTCACCCGGTGGTGCGCATCACCCTGCAGGATGCCTACGGCCTCGGCCAGGAGTTCTTTCGCTGGGAGATCGCCACGGCCGTTGCCGGTGCCATCATGCGGCATCAATCCCTTTGACCAGCCCGACGTCGAGGCCAGCAAGATCGGCACCCGCCAGCTGATGGAGGCCTTCGAGGCCAGCGGCCAGCTGCCGGCAGAGACCCCGTTGATCGAGGACAGACCGTGTTCCCTGTTCACCGATGCCGCCAATGCCGCCGCCCTGCGCAAGGCGGCCGGGCAGGGGGCGACGCTGGGGGACTACCTGCGCGCCCACCTCGATCGCACCGTGGCGGGGGACTACCTGGCACTGCTTGCCTACATACCCCGCAATGATGCGCACAATGCCCTGTTGCAGCAGCTGCGGCTGCGGCTGCGGGACACGTATAAGGTGGCGGTATGCCTTGGTTTCGGCCCGCGCTTCCTGCACTCGACCGGGCAGGCCTACAAGGGCGGCGCCAACAACGGCGTCTTTCTGCAGATTACAGCCGACCCTGCGCCGGACCTGCCGGTGCCCGGACACGGCTACAGCTTCGGCACGGTCGAGGCGGCCCAGGCGCGCGGCGATTTCGGGGTGCTGGCCGAGCGCGGGCGCCGGGCGCTCAGAATCCACCTGGGCGCGGATATCGAGGCAGGGCTGAAACAGCTGGATAAAATACTGGCTTCATAGCGGCACCCCGTTAATCAGCAGGAAAATAAACTTTCACATGCCCCTGTCGATAAGCCCTCTGGTAACATCACCGATGTAGGAGCCAGCGCCAGCTGGCGAAGAACTTCGCGAGCTGGCGCTCGCTCCTACAACACGATAGCGGGGTATTAACACGGGCAGCAGCGATTTTTGAAAATTGCCCCACTCTTAACTGAACACACCGCCTACAGATCATAGCGCATACTTGTAGGAGCAGCGCGAGCTCGCGAACTTCGCCAGCTGGCGAAGCGAACAAATCCCGGAACCAGAATCTTCCAAAATACACAGGAAACCAACAATGGACCATCTGACCACGCCGCACGGCGGCACACTGTTAAATTTGCTCATCGATGAGGACCGGGCCGAGACGCTTAAATCGGAATCCGCCGATTTCCTCTCCATCACGCTGAACCAGCGCCAGCTGTGTGACCTCGAGCTGCTGCTGAATGGCGGTTTCTCACCGCTCGACGGCTTCATGTGCCGGGAAACGTACGAGTCCGTCATCGACAATATGCGCCTTCCCGACGGGACCCTGTGGTCCATCCCGATTACCCTGGATGTGCCGTCCAGGCAGGCCGAAAAAATCGAACCCGGGCAGCAGCTGGCCCTGCGTGATGGCGAGGGTTTCATGCTGGCCGTGCTGACCGTCGAGGACAAGTGGCAGCCGGACAGGCAGCGTGAGGCCAGCGAGATCTACGGGACGACCTCGACTGCACATCCCGGTGTACGCTACCTGCTGGAACAGACATGCGATACCTATATCGGCGGGCGCCTGACCGGCGTCCAGCTGCCCACCCATTTCGATTTCGACACCCTGCGCGACACCCCCGAAGAACTGCGGCATTTGTTCCTGAAAATGGGCTGGCAGAACGTGGTCGGTTTCCATACCTGCAAGCCCATGCACCGCCTGCACCGCGAGATCACCCTGCAGGCGGCCAGGGAGGCACAGGCCAATATCCTGCTGCATCCCTCGGTGGGCATGACCAAGCCGGGTGACCTGCATTATTACGCCCGCGTGCATTGCTACCAGGCGATCCGTCATCACTACCCGCACAACATGGCCGTCCTGTCGCTGCTGCCATCGGCCGTGCGCATGGCCGGGCCGCGCGAGGTGCTGCTGAATGCGATCATGCGCCAGAACTACGGCTGCTCCCACATGATCGTTGGCCCCGAGCATGCAGCGCCCCCGGGCGTGCGCGACGACGAGCAGCGTTATTATCCGCGCTATGCCGCACAGGAGCTGATGGAGAGCTACCAGGATGAGCTGAAGATCAAAATGGTGCCGGTCAGGGAGCTCTGCTACCGGCCGGCCAGCGAGTCTTTCCTGCCGGACGAGAGTGACGCGGGGGAGGTTGAAGAGGGCGTGCGGTTCACCGAGAAGGACCTGAAGCACACCCTTGAGAATAACCACGAGGTGCCGGCCTGGTTCTCCTATCCGGAAGTCATCGCCTCCCTGCGCACGGTCTACCCGCCGCGCAGCAAAAAAGGTCTCACCCTGTTCTTCACCGGCCTGTCCGGCTCGGGCAAGTCAACGCTGGCCAAGATCCTTCACGCCAAGTTTATTGAAGACGGCGGCCGCCCGGTCACCCTGCTCGACGGTGACGTGGTCCGCCTGAACCTGTCCAGCGAACTGGGTTTCTCCCGGGAGCACCGCAATATCAACGTGCGCCGCATCGGCTTCGTCGCCGCGGAAATCACCAAGAATGCCGGCATCGCCATCTGCGCGCCGATCGCGCCCTATACCGCCATGCGCCGGGAAGTGCGGGAAAACATCGAGCAATACGGCGCCTACATCGAGATCCACGTGGCGACCCCGCTGGAGGAGTGCGAGGCCCGCGACCGCAAGGGCCTGTACGCCAAGGCGCGCGAGGGCATCATCCCCGAGTTCACGGGAATCAGCGACCCCTACGATGTACCCGAGCATCCCGAGATCCGCATCGACACCACCGGCCGGAGCCCGATGCAGGTGGCGCAGGAGATCATGCTGTACCTGCTGCGCGAGGGGTACCTGGATACCAGCGATGAGGTCCATGCTGACGACAAGGCGTAGGTGTCGACTGTGGCTGTGATGGGTACATCTTTATTAGCCACGGAAGCACACGGAAATACACGGAAAGGTAATTCAAAAAATCTTTAGCCACGGAATCCACGGAAGAACACGAAAAGATAAAACGGCTCTTCCCCTGATCGGGTGGGTAGATTACCGTTGTAGGGCCGAATTCATTCGGCCAACAGCCATTATTGCCACTGGAGACAAGGAGGTCACCATGTCCTGTGTCGCATTTGTAGGGCCGAATTCATTCGGCCAACCGGCCTACGACGCATTGCGCAGGAGGTGTCATTGCCTGCACCATCAAGTCTATTGCATCACCACGTTTACCCGCGGTCGCCACCTTTGGATGAGTGATGACGATGAAACACCGCTGGTCGAATGAATTCGACCCTACAGGGCGCTATGGGACACACCGCTGGTCGAATGAATTCGACCCTACTGTAGGGCCAAATTCATTTGGCCAACGACCTTGTTATTAGAAGGAATATGTCACGTCAAAATTGATGTGTTACCCACTCAATCAGGGGAAGAGCTGATAAAACAACTTTCCCTTTCCGTCGGGTGTATAGATCGGGAGAGAGAATTAATAAGGATTTTTTTAGCAATTAAAATTTTTCCGTGTTCTTCCGTGGATTCCGTGGCCATTATAACCCATTGATTAGTAATGCCTTGTTTATGGAGTATGAGGATGTAAGTAACAGGCAGCGGATACAGGACGTATGCCCGCTGACAAGCGGGGAAGTAAGGGAATTACTCAATGCTTTTTATGGGATATGTCATTGGGTGCCAATTTACTATTTATGGCGCCCAAACATAGTTGATGAAGGAGATAATTTCTTGATCGAGCTGGCACTGGCAGGGAATGCTACGCATATTGTTACCAACAATGTTGATGATTTGCAAAATGCCGAATTAAATTTTCCAAGTCTATCCATAGTAAAACCTGAAAGATTATTGAGAGGTAAATAATATGGCAACGTTGACCATTCGGATACCTGACGACAAACACAGCCGTTTGAAAGCGTTAGCACAACATCGGCATGTGAGTGTAAACAAGCTGGTTGAGGAACTCTCAACCCAGGCACTTGCTGAATTTGATAGTGAGGTGCGTTTTCGCGCATTAGCGGCAAAGGGTGATCTGGAAAAGGGTCTGGCGTTACTTGATAAGCTGGATACGTATTTTTCCAAAGACTGACCGTGGCCCTTTAATATGCCTGATTGTATCTTCCGGCCCGCGGTGAAAACTTGTCTGCTCGAGCGTGAACGCTCATTCCGATACATTTAATCCGCTGCAAACGATTATGATAATCAGCGCATAACAGCTGCGTCATGCGCAGATGGACTGATACAAAAATTCCGGGGCAAAGTCGGCGCCATTAGGCCAGGTGATGGTGTTGAGTTCTGCATTGAGGCGAAACGCCTTGAACTCCTCCTGGTCTTTGATCGTCTCGAAGACTTCCCCCCACAACTCCGATTCAAGGTCCACCTCACCCTCGGAGCCGTCCTCGAATCTCAGCCACAGCGTGTAGGCCTTGACGTATTTTGCTTCTTTCAGTTTCGGGACCATCGATCTACTCCAGGGGTTCAATCTTCCTTAACGGTTTTCTCTGCTCCGCGAGGTTCCAATTGCATGTAGCACTTCCTGTAAGAAGGTTTCTCCCAGCCCTTTTACTTCATTATTGTAGTATTCGACAGCCTCAGTCTAACTCGATCAATTGGGCCTCATCCAGAAATTCGATTCTCATTTATACTTTCGACAATACGTTTTCCAATGTAACGGACTTTAATTCTCCGTTTTTAAAAGCATCTAGTCTTGATTCTGCTTCTTCTGCCCAAACTTTATCCAGCTCAGGATCAGGCGCATCCAGGCAAGCGATTAATCGATCGACCAGTTTTGCCTGATCAAGAGGGCGAAGAGAAATTGCTTCTTTTAAGATTTCTTCTGGTGTTGCCATGACGATTTACCTGATTTGTGATTCCTGACGCCAGTATACTATATAAACTACGCGTTGTTCATATTCGTAAATCCAACATGATTACCTCTCACCCTGTTTTCTTGAGTTCTTCCCGGATTACTTTTCGGAGGGCTTTTTCCAGGCCTTTATCATGTGCGTTGATTTGTTCTCTCAGGGCATCATTGATCAACGTTTGATAATTACCGCCACCAGACTTATGCACGATCTTCTTGAAATGCTCGATGATGTCCGCATCCAGACGGATAGTAATTCTCACCTTGTTTGGATCGGGCTTAATAACCGGGCCTCGTTTGGCTTTGCTAAAATCTTCACTCATGGCCCAAGTGTATGTACATTTCGTGTACATTGAAAGGTGTGCTGCCTGATCCGTTGTCAGAATTTATCAGAACACTTCAAACCAACCCTGCCGATACCACAATCAAGGATAATGGCAGCCCGGCAACTGCAAATATATCTGTCCGGATGCAAAACGAGAGGCGCTTTAATGTGTTTAACTGAAGCCAAAAGGATGTAACAATATGAATTACAGTAAAATACAGCCACGGAATCCACTCAAGAACACGAAAAGATAAAACAACATCACCTCTCCCGGTGGGCGTGGATCTTATGAGAGAGTCTTCAAGTCAATCAGGCAAGGAGGCTGATTTTAATACAAGCTGGTTTGTTTGCTCAGAATGAGAAGCTCTCCTTGAATACTCGGAGTTCCTCATGTAGCGAGTGGCTTGGCAAGGGTACATAATCGAATATGCGACAGGGAAGCTGTGTGCGTGTATCTTTCATCCGAATATTATAATTTACGTGAATACTCTCCAGTTGCGGGTACAAATCGCGCACCTCTCTGGCTACCTCATCGACCGTCATGTTGTGCTCCACTACGTTATACAAGCCGGGAGGGCACAGATCGTCAGCGGCACCCACAATGGCACGGACGATCTTGTCGACATGAATAAATGAGCGATACTGCTCCCCACTTCCGTTGATCATGCAGTTCTCTGAGCGTTCGCAATGAACCACAAACAGGATATTCAGAGAAGGACCCATCCCCAGCGTCTTGAAACGTCGCTCCTTGTGATCGGGATCTTCGATCGTAAGCGCATTTTCATCTTCAAGGGCGATAACCGCATCAGCGAAATCTACGTTGTGTTTTCGCAGATTCTCGACAGCCCTCCCTGGGTCCCATTCGTACTCCATGGCCCAAGTGTATGTACATTTTGTGTACATTTCAAGGTCTTCTACTTTATCCGCTGCTCGGAAGGGTGAGCGCAGCGAATAATCCAGGAATTATTGTGCCCCTGCTAATCAGTGACCTACTGGATACCCGTCTTCGCGGGTATGACGTTAGTGTTGTTATGAAATTTCGTATCCATGTACCGCTCAACACTATGTGATCACTGGAATGGCAGCCTTTCCCGGGCCCCATTCAGGCTTCATGGTTCAAGTGTATGTACATACCGTGTACATTTCAAGATGTCTTGCTTAACCCGGTCCCGAATTTAGCAGAACACTTCAAACCAACCCTGCCGATACCACAATCAAGGATAATGGCAGCCCGGCAACTACAAATATATCTGTCCAGATGAGGTGTGAAATATGAGGCAAGTAACAATAGACCTGGAAGACGAAATCGAGAAAAAGCTCTCAGCTGCAGCAAAGTCAGAACACCTGTCACAGAGCGACTGGGTAGCCCGCCTGATCAAGGCTGAACTGGCCAGCGAATGGCCCGAATCCATAGCCCGGCTTGCCGGTGCCTGGAAAGACCTGCCATTGACCGAAGAAGGCAGGCAAAATCCCGGTCAGGATGCACAAACGAGAGGCGCATTAATGTATTTAACTGAAGCCGATAAGATGTAACAATATGAATTACAAAATATTATAGCCACGGAAACACACGGAATTCACGGAAAAATCAACAACCTTTTAGCCACGGAATCCACGGAAGAACACGAAAAGATAAAACAACATTTGCATGCACACCGGGTGTATAGACCAGGAGAGGGCCGGGAGAGGGGATAAATCAGGATTTTTTTGCAATTAAAATTTTTCCGTGTTCTTCCGTGGATTCCGTGGCCATTAAAGGTCTTTTTAACGTTTCACAAACTTTAAGATATGGATAACAAACCATGAACGTAGTAATGATCGGCTCCGGCTACGTCGGCCTCGTCTCCGGCGCCTGCTTCGCAGAATTCGGCGCCACCGTCACCTGCATCGACGTCGACCAAAACAAGATCGACCAGCTCAACGCCGGCAAGATCCCGATCTACGAACCCGGCCTCGATGACCTGGTCGCCCGCAACGTCGCCGCCGGCCGCCTGCAATTTACGACCGAGTATGACCCGGCAGTCGGTGCCGCCGACCTGGTGTTCATCGCCGTCGGCACACCGACCCGCCGCGGTGACGGCCATGCCGACCTGGTCTATGTCTACGAGGCGGCCCGGCAGATTGCCGCCCACCTCAGCGGCTACACCGTGATCGTCGACAAGTCCACGGTGCCGGTCGGTACCGCCCGGCAGGTTGAGCGCATTATCAGGGAGACCAACCCGGCTGCGGATTTCGACGTGGCCTCCAACCCGGAGTTCCTGCGCGAAGGCGCGGCCATCAGTGATTTCATGCGCCCCGACCGCGTGGTGCTTGGCGTGGAAAGTGAACAGGCGGAAAAACTGCTGCGCGAGCTCTACCGTCCGATCAACCTGATAGAAGCGCCAATCCTCGTCACCAACCTGGAAAGTGCCGAACTGGTCAAATATGCCTCCAACGCCTTCCTGGCCACCAAGATCAGTTTCATCAACGAGATTGCGAACCTCTGCGAACACGTGGGTGCCGATGTACATGCCGTGGCCAGGGGCATGGGCATGGACAAGCGCATCGGCAGCAAGTTTCTGCACCCCGGCCCCGGCTACGGCGGCTCCTGCTTTCCCAAGGACACCACCGCCCTGATCCGGATTGCACAGGAACACGGCGCATCCTGCCGGATCGTCGAGGCAGCGGTCGAGGTGAATGCCGCCCAGAAGGCGCGCATGGTGAAGAAGATCCGCGAGGCCCTCGGCGGCAGCGAGTCCGGCAAGACCATCGCCGTCCTCGGCCTGACCTTCAAGCCGGAAACCGATGACATGCGCGACTCGCCGTCACTCGCGATCATCCCCAACCTGGTCGACAAGGGCGCCGTCATCCACGCCCATGACCCGCAGGGCATGAAAGAGGCCCGCGAACATGCTTCCCGGGCAGGTAAAATACTTCGACCATGTCCATGACGCGGTCAAGGGGGTCGATGCGATCGTATTAATGACCGAATGGAACGAATACCGCGGCCTGGACTTCACTCAACTTAAAAAGCTAATGAACGATAACGTCTTTGTTGACCTGCGAAACGTATACGAGTCCGCCGTCATGAAAGACCTCGGCTTCGAGTATTTCTGTGTCGGCAGACCCGCCTGAACGGCTAACGGACCACAGAAAATATGATTTCAACATGTAGGAGCCAGCGCCAGCTGGCGAAGTATTCGCGAGCCATTCGCGAGCTATCGCTCGCTTATTTCTGTGTCGGCAGACCCGCCTGAGATGGTAATGAAACGCAGAAAATTCGCCATCTACATTGTAGGAGCCAGCGCCAGCTGGCGAACCGGTATATTCGTAAGCTGGAGCACGCTCACAAATTAACCGAATTAACAGCCAATGAATCGCGCATTGTAGGAGCGCTTCTAAAGCGCGAT
>CAWHCQ010000032.1:0-12218 GCA_963827755.1 uncultured Gammaproteobacteria bacterium | reverse complement strand
GTGGAACGGCACTCCCCAGTCCTGCAACACGGAACAGGCCCGGGCTATGGCCTCGGGGATACGCTGCCGGGTAATGTCGCGCAGGCTGCCGCCGTAATCGTCCAATTCCACCGGCTGCACCCCGATCAGCGCCAGCCGCTCCGGATATCCCCCAGCATCCGGGCCGCCGCCAGCACCTCCTGGAACCCGGTCTGGTGCATGCTGATTTTTTTGGCACCTAAATACCGCGGCACATCGTCGTCGCGAATCGAGCACACCTCGCCGGGTGCCAGACCGAAATCCACCGCATCCAAGATCAAACGCGAGCCGCCGCGGACGTAGGGCAGCAAGACCAAGCCCTGGGTGCCGCCGTCCATCAGCCGCACCTCGGCGAAGAAACCGCCGGCTATCCAGTGCCTCCACGCCCCGCACCCCGAAACCCTCGTCGGCCCACAGCAGATTGCCGATACCGAGCACCAGAGTATCGGTCTCGCATGCGCCGGCACCCTCAGGGCTGGTCATCCTTGAACATCCGCCAGCCGCTGATGATGGTGCTGACGCTGCTCTGCCGGGAGATAATGTCCGCGCGCACCGCCATGTAGATATGGACGATGACGAACGCGATCATGACCCACATGCCCAAGTGGTGCCAGTTGTGCGTCGCCTCGGCGTCACCGATGAGGGGAATCACCCAGCCAAACAGGAGGTCGGCCCAGCTTCCCTCGCCGAGCCCCTCGGAATAGAGGGCAAAGCCGGTCACGATCATGAATATCGTGCCCAGGGTATTGAAGACGAACATGGCCGTCTGGGCCAGCGGGTTGTGCCCCAGTTCCTTGTGGATGCTCTTTTCCAGGAACAGGTAGAAACGGATCTCGTAGAGCATCCCCTGCCACCAGTGCCGATTCCATACCGGCAGCACGAAGATCTCCCGCGCGTAGTAGTTGCCGACGATGGCCCAGTAGATGCGCACCAGGAAGCCGATGGCGAAGACATAGGCGGAGATGAAGTGGATCAGGCGGATGTTGCCCATAATGAAGTGCTCGCTGGCCTCGCCGCCCACCGACGGAAGCGGATTGGCGATGAGATAGCCGGTGACCGCCAGGACCGCGAAACTGATGGCGTGCAGCCAGTGCCAGATGCGTTGCGGCGCCTGGTAGACGTACACGGCCTGCTGGTTGACCGGGGTGTGGTCGATACAGCGGATCTCCGGGCGCATGTGTTTCCATTTGCGATATTTCATGATCGGCCTCTCTAGCGTATCTTCACCGCGCCAGCTCCTCGCCGTCCGGCGACATGACGTGCGTCGAGCAGGCCAGGCAGGGATCGAAGCTGTGCATCGTGCGCAGGATCTCCAGCGGCTGCTCGGGGTTGGCCATCGGCGTGTCCAGCAGGGCCGCCTCGTAGGCGCCGATATTGCCCGCCGGATCGCGCGGTGAGGCGTTCCAGGTGGTCGGCACCACGGCCTGGTAGTTGTCGATCTTCGTATCCTTGATGTGGACCCAGTGGCCCAGTGCGCCGCGCGGCGCCTCCACGTGCCCGACGCCCTTGGCGTCGGCTGGCCAGGTTTCCGGTTCCCACTTGTCCATGTTGGCCGTTGCCGTATCGCCGGCCTTGAGGTTGGCCATCATGTTGTCGAACACGTAGCGCATCTTGTGCGCCGCCCAGGAACACTCCAGACCGCGCGCCGCGGTGCGGCCCAGGGTGGAGAAGAGCGCCGTCAGCGGCAGACCGAGGTCCTGCAGCAGACCGTCGACCTGGTCCTTGATCTCTTCGTCGCCGCGCGCATAGGCCACCACGTAGCGCGCCAGCGGCCCCACCTCCATGGCATTACCGCGCCAGCGCGGTGCCTTGACGAAGGAGTACTTGGCGCTTTCGTCGATCTGCTCGATGTTGGTCTTGGTACCCTTGGTATTCGGACCCAGCTCGAAGTTCGGTTCGGTGATGCCGTCCCAGGGATGCAGGCCCTTGGATTCGTCCGGATACTTGTACCAGGAGTGGGTCGACGAACTCCTGGATCTGCTCCGGATCGCGCACATCGACCTCGTGCACCGTGGACAGGTCGCCGTTGATGATGGCGCCGCCCGGCATCAGCATGTTCTCCTGCGACCAGTCGTTGGCGACATTCGGGAAATCGCCGTAGGACATCAGGTTCTTGCTCGACAGACCGCCGCCGTAGGTCCAGTCCTTGTAGAACGAGGCGATCGCCTTGAGATCCGGAATGTAGACCTGGTCGATGAACTCGATGGAACGGTCGATGATGGATGACACCAGGTTGAGCCACTCCATGTTGATGCCACCGGTCTCGTTCAGACTGAACGAGCAGGGCATGCCGCCGACCACCCAGTTCGGGTGCGGGTTGCGGCCGCCGAAGATGGTATGGATCTTGACGATCTCGCGCTGGAAGTCGAGCGCCTCCAGGTAATGGGTCACCGCCATCAGGTTGGCCTCGGGCGGCAGCTTGTAGGCCGGACTGCCCCAGTAGGCATTGGAGAACGGTCCCAGCTGGCCCGACTCGACAAAGCGCTTCAGCCGCGCCTGGACATCGCGGAAATAACCCGGCGATGACTTGGGCCAGCTGGAGATGCTCTGCTGCAGCGTCGAGGTCGCCTTGGGATCGGCCTTCAGCGCACTGACCACGTCGACCCAGTCCAGCGCGTGCAGGTGGTAGAAATGCACCAGGTGGTCCTGGGTGTACTGCGCCAGCATCATCAGATTACGGATGTGATTGGCATTTTCGGGAATCTGGATACCCAGCGCATCCTCGACCGCACGCACCGAGGCCAGGGCGTGCACGCCGGTGCAGACACCGCAGATGCGTTCGGTAAAGGCCCAGGCGTCGCGCGGATCGCGTCCCTTGAGAATGACCTCGAGGCCGCGCCACATGTTGCCGGTGGACACCGCATTGCGGATGACGTTGTTGTCATCGAGGTTGACCTCGATACGCAAGTGGCCCTCGATACGGCAGACCGGGTCGACCACCACACGCTGCCCTCTGTTGTCGAGTTTGAAACCGTTAGGAGTGACCGTCTCAGTCATGGCTGGTGCCTCCCTTGTTGCTATCTTTTGAATGGCTGATGACCGATGCTGCAGCGTGGGCCGCAACACCGATGGCGGCGGCGCCCGCGAGTACGCCACCGACCTGGTTGGCGGTCAACTCGACATTGCCGGGTACGTTGAGGTGCGTGACCGAACTGTAGAAGGAGCCGCGATCCCAGAAGTTGTCCTCGGCACAGCCCAGGCAACCGTGCCCCGACTTGACCGGCCAGGACAATCCGCCGTTCCATTCCACGGTGGAGCAGGCGTTGTATGTGGTCGGTCCCTTGCAGCCCACCTTGTACAGGCAATACCCCTTGCGGGCGCCCTCGTCATCGAAACGCTCGACGAACTGGCCGGCGTCGAAATGTGGCCGCCGGTAGCACTTGTCGTGCAGGCGCTGGCCATAGAACATCTTCGGCCTTCCCTGGCGGTCGAGCTCGGGAAAGCGATCGAAAGTCAGCATGTAGGTGATCACACCCGTCATGACCTCCGCGATCGGGGGACAACCCGGCACCTTGATGATCGGTTTATCGGTGATTACCTTGTGGATGGGTACGGCGCGCGTTGGATTCGGCTTCGCCGCCTGTACGCAGCCCCATGAGGCACAGGAGCCCCAGGCAATGATGGCCTTGCAGTGACTGGCCATGCGGCGCAGTTTCTCCACATAGGGCTTGCCTGCCTGAATACAGTACATACCGTCCTCGTTCAGCGGCGGGTTGCCTTCACAGGCGAGAATGAAGTTGCCGTCGTACTTTTCGATGGTCTGCTCGAGAATTTCCTCCGCCTGGTGACCGGCAGCGGCCATCAGGGTGTCGTCGTAATCCAGCGAGATCATCGACAGGATGACATCGGCCGCCAGCGGGTGTCCCGAGCGGATGAAGGACTCTGAGCAACAGGTGCACTCCAGACCGTGCAGCCAGATCACCGGCGTGCGCGGCTTGGTCTCCAGCGCGTGGGCGATGGTGCCCGCGAACTCCGGCCCCAAGCCAAGCCCGGCGGCGGTGAGACTACAGAATTTCAGGAAACTGCGGCGTGTAATACCATGCTCGCGCATGGCCTCATAAAAGGTCTGCTGCATACCCATAGTAGCGTTCTCCTCCGAAGTGGCACTAACTGGCAAAGTGTATATACACTGCACTGAAGGCAACTCATCGTGACCGCCTGACCAAACCGTATCGCCTGGAACGGCGTCCTAATTTGCAACGAGTATAGTATTCAGTACCAATATATTCATTAAGCAAATAATCATTACTTGACCCAGATCAAGTTGGCCAGTCATCGGCGAAAGGACATATTAGCAAATCGTAATCCAGCAATGGGCGGCGCTGAACATGCACCACTTCGATTCGGAATCCCTGCCTTATACCTGCACACAACTGTTTGCACTGGTTGCTGATATTGAACGTTACCCTGCGTTCCTGCCCGGCTGGTCCTCGCCAAACACTACCGTCCAATGCCCGATGACGGCGGGCCGTCATGGCTGACCTTCCCTGGTCACACGAAAGACAGTCTTTGGAGTATTGACCTGTTTCGGTGTGAATCCATTCTATTGAAGAGCCGGGGTCGCCGTCGCGATGCGACGACGCTGTCTCGTACTGCTTCGCAGCACTCGGCTCGAACCCGGGGTTCTCATCCCCTTGGGAACGCCTGACATAAAAAAACCGCCCTCTGGGCGGTTTGTTTTATGGCGTCCCCAAGGGGATTCGAACCCCTGTTGCCGGGATGAAAACCCGGTGTCCTAGGCCGACTAGACGATGGGGACCTGGAACAAAAAACAAGGGCTGAACAGTTCAGCCCTTGTACGTTTGGTGGAGCCAGGCGGGATCGAACCGCCGACCCCTTGCATGCCATGCAAGTGCTCTCCCAGCTGAGCTATGGCCCCGTAAAACGAAGCGCGAAATTTACGTGAGGCGCCCTGTCCTGTCAAGGTCACGGCGGGTTAAAAAAAACCTCTATGCGGGGATAAGCGCCTGACTGGAAGGCAGTTATGCCTGCCGCTCCAGTTTGGCCCAGGAGTCGCGCAGCGTCACGGTGCGGTTAAAAACCGGCGCGGCGGGCGTCGATAATTTCGCATCCACACAGAAATACCCCTCGCGCTCGAACTGGAAACGTTCACCCGCCGCCGCATCGGCAAGGGCCGGCTCCACAATACAGCCTGTCAGGGTGATCAAGGACTCCGGGTTCAGGTATTCCGTGTAATCCTTGCTGTCCCTGGCTGAATCCGGGGACGGGTGGCTGAACAGGCGGTCGTAGAGACGCAACTCGGCCTTCAGGCCATACTCTGCAGAGACCCAGTGGATGACCCCCTTGACCTTGCGGCCTTGCGGATTTGCCCCGAGGGTGGCCGGGTCGTAACTGCAGTGTAGCTCGATGATCTCGCCATGGGCATCGCTGATGACTTCATCGCAGCGGATCACGTAGGCATTGCGCAGGCGGACTTCACCGCCGGACACCAGACGTTTGAATTTTTTGGGCGCCTCTGTCCTGAAGTCTTCCCGGTCGATATAGAGTTCGCGTGTAAAAGTCAGCGTGCGCGTACCCATGGCTTCATCCTGGGGGTGGTTGGCAACGACGAGTTGCTCTTCCTGTCCCTCGGGGTAGTTGCTAATCACGACCTTCAGGGGATGCAGTACCGCCATGCGTCGCGGTGCACGGATATTCAGGTCGTCACGAATGCAATTCTCGAGCACACCCATCTCGACAGTATTCTCGGACTTGCTGACGCCGATACGGTTGCTGAAATCGCGTAACGATTCCGGGGTAAAGCCACGCCGGCGGATGCCTGCAATCGTCGGCATGCGTGGGTCATCCCAGCCTTCCACCAGGCCCTTGTCGACCAGTTCTGTCAGCTTGCGCTTGCTCATCACCGTGTATTCGAGGTTAAGCCGGGAAAACTCGATCTGCTGCGGATGACAGGGAACCGCGACGTTATCCAGCACCCAGTCGTACAACGGCCGGTGGTCGGCAAATTCCAGGGTACAGATTGAATGCGTAATCCCCTCCAGCGCGTCGGATACCGGGTGGGTAAAATCATACATGGGGTAGATACACCAGGCCTCGCCGGTTTGATGGTGAATCACGCCATGACGGATCCGGTACAGGGTCGGGTCGCGCATATTCATATTCGGCGAGGCCATATCGATCCTGGCACGCAGCACCCGTTCTCCATCCTCGAACTCGGCGGCACGCATGCGCGCAAACAGGTCGAGGTTTTCCTCCACGCTGCGCGCGCGGTACGGGCTGTCCTTGCCGGGCTCGGTCAATGTCCCGCGGTATTCACGCGTCTGCTCAGCGGTGAGATCACAGACGTAGGCCTTGCCGGCAGTGATTAATTCAACCGCGAAGCCATACAACTGCTCAAAATAATCGGATGCGAAATACAGCCGGTCGCCCCAGTCAAAACCCAGCCAGCGGACATCCTCCTTGATCGCCTCGATATACTCGATATTCTCCTTGTGCGGGTTGGTGTCGTCGAAACGCAGGTTACAGGTACCCCGGTAATCCTCCGCAATACCAAAATTAAGGCAGATCGACTTGGCGTGCCCGATATGCAGGTAGCCGTTCGGCTCCGGCGGAAAGCGGGTTGCGACCTTGCCGCCGTTTTTGTTTGCCTCGATATCAGCATCGATGATGTGCCGCACAAAGTTGCTCGAGGCAGCCGACTCGCTATTACTCATGCTTTATTCTCCGCGCCACGTTGTTCGATGTAATCCAGCGCCCTGTCGATACGGCGCAAACAGGCCTCGCGGCCCACGAGATGCAGGGTGACGTCGATACCGGGTGATGCCGCCCGGCCGGCAATGGCAACCCGCAACGGCTGGGCCACCTTGCCCATATTCAGATCGAGCGCCCCGGCCACATCTTTCACCACCTGGTGCAGGGGTTCCGGCTCCCAGTCGCCGAGTGCTTCAAGTGCTCTTCGCACATGCTCGAGCGGCTCACGTGCAGCCGCCTTGAGATTCTTGTTCGCGGCTTTGACATCGTACTCGTCGAAGTCACGGTAGAAAAATTCACTGATCGCGGCCATCTCGACCAGGGTCCGGGCACGTTCCTGCTGCGCTTTCACGACCTCGACCAGGTCCGGCCCCGTGGCAGGGTCAATCCCGAGTTCACCCATTATCGGGCTCAGCAGCCGGGCCAGCCGTTCCGGGGTGTCCTGCTTGATGTAGTGCTGGTTAAGCCAGAGCAGCTTCTCCGTATTGAATGCGGAGGCCGCCTTGTTGACATCCTCGATGTCAAACAGCTCGACCATCTCGTCCAGCGAAAAGATCTCCTGGTCGCCATGCGACCAGCCAAGCCGCACCAGGTAATTCAGCAGCGCCTCGGGCAGCACGCCCTGGTTGCGGTATTCCATCACGCTGACGGCGCCATGCCGCTTGGACAGGCGCGCACCGTCATCGCCGAGGATCATCGGCACGTGCGCATAAACGGGTGGCTGCCGGCCCAGGGCCTGCAGGATGTTGATCTGGCGGGGTGTATTGTTGAGATGGTCGTCGCCACGAATCACCTCGGTGATGCCCATGTCCATATCATCGACGACGACGGTCAGGTTGTAGGTCGGGGAGCCATCGGTGCGCCTGATGATCAGGTCATCCAGTTCGTCGTTCTGAAAGACCACCCTGCCGCGCACCCGGTCATCGACCACCACGCTGCCATCGGGCGGGTTACGGAAACGCACCACGTGCGGCACATCCTCCGCGACAGAAAGCCCCCGGCAGTGCCCGTCATAGCGGGGCTTTTCCTTGCGCTGCATCTGTCCTTCACGCAATGTCTCGAGGCGTTCTTTCGGGCAGCTGCAGCGATAGGCCAGGCCCTTGTCCATCAGCTGCCGGATCACCTCGTTATAGCGGTCAAAGCGCTGCGTTTGATAAAACGGCCCCTCGTCATATTCCAGCCCGAGCCAGGTCATACCCTCGAGGATGGCATTGATCGATTCCACCGAGGAACGTTCCAGGTCGGTATCCTCGATGCGCAGCACAAACCGGCCACCATGCTTGCGCGCATGCAGCCAGGCAAACAGGGCCGTGCGTGCGCCACCGACATGCAGGTAGCCGGTCGGGCTTGGTGCAAAACGCGTTTTGACGGTCATTCGGAAATGATTCGATTCATGAGCAGCCGGGGATTATATACCCGGGCCGCCCCAGGGACACCTGGATTCATGCGGCCGCAGCAATTATCTGCAGACTCCTGCTTCTAGCTGCCGGGCCCGTCGGGATCACGCACCGGCACACATTCAGCAATCACCTGGCGCAGCCTGTCCAGGCTGAGCGGCTTGGCCAGGAATGCCCTGACCCCCAGTTGTTCACATTCTTCCTGTATATCCGCGGTCGCATCCCCGGTAATCACCACGACAGGCGCCCTGTCAGCCATTGGCGTGGCTTCATTATAATGGCGAATCACCTCGAGCCCCGACATACCGGGCATCTGGATATCCATGAACACCAGGTCGAAGCTTTCCTTTTCGAGAAGGTCGAGCGCTACCGGGCCCGATCCGGCATAGCGCGCGTCCAAACCCTGCAGCTCAAACATATTCATGAACACCTGGCGGTTGATCTCGCTGTCTTCCGCGACCAGCACTCGAACCGGTGCACCCTGCGCCGTCACCAGGCGTGCCTGCGTATGGTTTGACTTGCCGGCACGGCTGTTGCGAACCTCGTCATCCGCAGGCACATCCAGCGGAATCTCGAACCAGAAACAGCTGCCTTCCCCATGGCGGCTTTCCAGGCCGATTTCACCACCCATCAATTCCACCAGGGTCCTCGATATCGCGGTGCCCAGGCCGGTGCCGCCATGCGCCCGCCTGGCGGAGTCGTCCGCCTGCTTGAAACGCCCGAATACATTGGCACGAAAATCTTCATGAATACCCGGACCGGTATCGCGCACCGCAAAGCGCACCAGGTGACGTCTCCCGTCGGACCTGAGGTCCTGCACAGATACGTCGATTTTGCCCTCGACGGTAAACTTGACGGCATTGCCGATGAGATTAACCAGTACCTGCCGCAAACGCTGGGTATCGCTGAACACGAATTGCGGCAACCCGGGATCGATATCCGTCGAATAACCCACACCCTTTCTGCCGGCCTGCAGGGAGAACATACCCCCGACAGAATCAAGCAGCTCATGCAGGTCAACGACTTCCTTTTTCAAACGGATATGTCCGGACTCGATACGGGAAAAATCCAGCACTCCCTCGACCAGGTCCGTCAGACTGTTCGAGGCATCCTGAATCCGCGCAACGATTTGTTTCTGCTTATCCCGGTCCTCAATCTTGTTCAGCAGGCTGCTGAACCCCACCACGGCGTTCAGCGGGGTCCTGATTTCATGGCTGATATTGGCGAGAAACCTGGATTTTTCCTGGTTGGCGAGTTCGGCGCGTTCTTTTTCTGTCGTTTAGACGCTTTAACAGGGCTTCTACATATAAAGGCACAACAATCAAGTACAAAAAAACCTGTGACAACAAATTGTTCTTGAATCCACCCAAAAGGAATTAATGTTTGCAAGACATCACGAACCCTATAATTGATAACAGTGCAGATACGGCCAAATATCTTCACCCCATACCTGAAACCATTACCTATAGTCACCCAAAGATATACAGCGAAGTAATGGCGCACCATGCTCTGAACAATAGTGCATATAGACTAGTAGTCATAAAAGCATCAAAAATACACCGAAATACCGTCTTAATAACTTTCTGAATACATCCAGTCAGCAAATAATCTTAATACATAATTGCCAATAGAAATGTACAAAACCCCATACGTAATCATGGCGCTAACATTACTATCTGAAGTAGCACGCTTTATACAGCCAAATACAGCAGGTAAATAAACACACAACAAATACCCACTATTCGCAGCGTAGCCTGCTCTTTTTCCAATCGATTATCCGTCGACATGCCCACTCCTCACCCTTCCCGGCTACGACCGGGTTGTTTATCCGCCCACGATTGCCCAGCCGGTCCGCAGCGGCAGCGCCTGCCCCGAACCCGGCGTTCGCTGCAGCCCGGCAGCAAGGATGCCAATCTTTTCAGCTGCTTACAAATCAGCCGGTATCCCGCGTGCAGCCATAGCCATATACTGTATATAATTACAGTGTATGTCCTGTCCCGAGCCAACAAGCGATCACTGCCCTGCCATCTGGCCCCGCGCCATCATACTGGTGGACATGAATGCCTTTTTTGCATCCATCGAACAGCGCGACCGCCCGGACTGGCGCGGGCGCCCGGTGGCGATCACCAACGGTAACCTGGGTACCTGCATCATCACCTGCTCCTACGAGGCGCGCGCCTACGGCATCAGGACCGGCATGCGCCTGGGGCAGGCGCGCCAGCTTTGTCCGGAACTCATCCAGTGTCCTGCGCACCCGGAACGTTATGCACAAACCTCTGCCGCCATCATGGAAGCCCTGCGGGACATCAGCCCGGACATCGAGATATTTTCCGTCGACGAGGCCTTCCTCGACGTCACCCATTGTCAACGCCTGCTGGGGACGCCGCCGCATATTGCGCGGCTCGCCAGTCAGAAGGTATTCGCGGCATCCGGCCTGCTCTGCTCGGTCGGGGTCAGCGGCGACAAGACCACGGCAAAGTTCGCCGCCAAGCTGGACAAGCCGAACGGCCTGACCGTGATTCCGCCCTGGGAGGCGGCGCAGCGGTTACACAATGTCCCGGTCACCGGCCTGTGCGGCATCGCAGAGGGCATTGGCCGCTTCCTGGCCGCGCACGGGGTCCACACCTGCGGGGAAGTCAAACACCTGCCTGTCAGCGTACTGGCGCGGCGCTTTGGCAACCCGGGGCGGCGCATCTGGTACATGTGCCAGGGACAGGACCCGGACAGGCTGCAGCAGGATGTCCCGGCACCCAAATCCATCGGCCACGGCAAGGTGGTTCCACCCGACACCCGCGACCGGGAGGTACTGCTGACGTACCTGATGCACATGAGCGAAAAGGTCGGCACACGGCTGCGGCGCCACCGCCTGGAGGCGCTGACATTCTATATCGGTCTGCGCACTGCCGACGGCTGGATCGGCAGCAAGCTGCGCTGCGCCCTGCCGACGGATGATGGCCGCGAAATCATGCAGCTGTGCCGCAACCTGATTCACAATGGCTGGGGCGGTCAGGGCATACACCAGGTGCAGGTCACCGCACTGGACCCGGTGGATACCGGCAATCAGCTGGAGCTGTTCGATGCCATGGATGATGCACAGCAGGAAGTGAACATGGTCATGGATGCCGTTAACCGGCGTTACGGGGAATTCTGCATCGCCCCGGCACGCCTGCTCAACCGCTCCAGCATGCCCAACGTGATCGCCCCGGCCTGGAAACCCACCGGGCACCGGCAGACGATCTGAGAAGCTTATGTGCGGCGGCGTCTATTACTCAGCGAACGGCCAGGATATCCGGGTCTATTTCCCGAATCCGAAGGCGCAGCTGCCGGTCCGCAAACGCGACGGCGCCATTGAACTGCTTGCCTGGGGACGGCGGCGCGAACAGGCCGGCAAACTGCCGGCCGGTGGCTGGGCCCGGCTCGACAGCATCTATGCCGGTCGCTGGGACCGCTGGTTCCCGGTACCTGTGAAAATACCGGTCAAAAGTTTTATGGAAAAGGACCTTGAAGGCCACAGCCACTGGTACGACCTGACCAACGGGCAATGGATACAGGGCCTGATCGCACGCGATGCGCATGAACGCCGCATATACGTGGTTACCGTCGAACCGGAACTGGCGGAAGCCGTGCACGACCGCTGGCCGCGCATCATGAGCGGATAAGACTGGATACATTATTGGTGCCCGGGGCCGGAATCGAACCGGCACGGTGTTGCCACCGAGGGATTTTCTTACCAACTACAGCTTTCGCTGCCACGCCTGATCCAGACGCGCTTTGTGGTCTGGACTTTCTCTTTGCCATATCATGGTGCAAGTTCATAACACAGGCAGGAGCCGTCAAGTCTCTACACTTTCCCTGGTGGTTATCCGGAACGAGCCAGGGCTTAGCTCGGGATTGCCACCATCACGCGCTGAGGTTTCCCCGAATTTGACTCCATTCACGTCGGCGGTTTCCCGCCGAGTGCTCAATTATTTAAGTCCCTTGCGTCTACCAGTTTCGCCACCCGGGCAGGGGGAAGGCACGCTATTGTAGTTGCTATACCACGAGTTGGGAAATAACGGGATAAATGGAGGCTGAGCCCGGAATCGAACCGAG
>CAWHCQ010000031.1:0-123798 GCA_963827755.1 uncultured Gammaproteobacteria bacterium | reverse complement strand
CAATTGTTTCTGGCCCGGCAAAACAGATATCAAACTGCATAGAGGTGTGCGCGATATCTGTATCGACCTTTGTTTGCCTGAACACGTATCCATGCCAACAAGTTATTAATATAGTCTAATATATTGATTTATTGTATATGCATATTTTTTACATATTATTCAGAAGGTTGAAGGCTAATCTGAGCATCGTCCAGCGTTGCCTGCAAGTCATGATTGTCACAGCCAGACTACCTGCACCATCTACTACTGTAGGAAATGCATGGCTAATTACAAGCCGGTCTGTAGATACTAGGGTGTCGGTCTTGGGGTGTCAATAAATTGTCGGAAAACGGCGGGCTGTTAAGCACGTGACGACACCTTCTCGCCATACCCATCCAGACGGCCATGATGGTCATCCATGATGCCGGCGGGTCCGATCGCCCGCCGCTTCGGTCTCGCGAGTAAAAGTATTCCGGCGGTTGCTGAAGCCGCCGGCTGTTGAACGCGGCAACGGTCAGCCGGTTGGTTCTGCTATATGAGTGAGCCGCCTGGCTATCTTTACCAAGGAAACGCTGATTTATTACAAGAACACTGGCAGGGTGCGTTTTACGCACCATGAATATTGATGTCTGCAAGGCATGGCTCTTTGTTTGTGTCGCGGCCTTCACGGCGGGTTGCGGTCGTGCTCTTCGGCCGTGCGACCATGCCGGCCTTTCGCAATTCGCTGGACGATGCGGAACTGGCCAGGATCCTGTCTTACGTCGGCAATGCCTGGGGAAATGACCGGCAGGAGCTGGTCGAGGCGTCGAGGGTGGCGGCGCTAAGGGCCGCCGGCAAGCCGTGAGGTGCATGTATTTAGCCGTCACTGGCTTTATAATGAACAGCTGTTACCTGCACCCGGGTGCATGTCCCGGTTTGACAGACGGTTATTTTCCATGTCCCGAACAGTTATTTGCGCCCTCTACAAGTTCACCGCCCTGGATGATTACCGGGATTTGCGCGAGCCCCTGCTGCAGGTGATGCAGGAGCATCACGTGCGCGGCACCCTGCTGCTTGCCGGTGAGGGCATCAATGGTACGGTTGCCGCCTCCCGCGCGGGTATCGATGCGTTGCTGGCCTGGCTGCGCAGCGATCCGCGCCTGGCGGATATCGATTGCAAGGAGTCCTTCGCCGACGGCTTGCCATTCAAGCGTGCCAAGGTAAAGCTTAAAAAGGAAATCGTCACCATGGGTGTGCCCGGTATCGATCCGCAGCGCGTGGTGGGTACCTACGTCAGTCCGCGCGAATGGAACCGGCTCATCAGTGACCCGGATGTGATGCTGGTGGACACCCGCAACGATTACGAGGTGGGGGTGGGCACGTTCAAGGATGCGATCAATCCTGCTACCGGATCGTTTCGTGAATTTCCCCGGTTTGTGAAGGAGAATCTCGATCCGCAAAAACATAAAAAAATCGCCATGTTCTGTACCGGCGGTATTCGCTGCGAGAAATCGACGGCCTATCTGAAAGAGCAGGGCTTTGAAGAGGTATACCACCTCAAGGGCGGCATTCTGAAGTACCTGGAAGAAGTCCCGCACGAGGAGACGCTGTGGGAGGGCGAGTGTTTTGTATTTGATGACCGTGTCACGGTGAACAAGCAGCTGGAGAAGGGCAGTTACGACCAGTGCAATGCCTGCCGCCTGCCGATTACCGCGGCCGACAAGGCCAGTGAGCTGTACCAGCCGGGGGTGAGCTGTCCTCCCTGCCATGACAAGTCATCCAGCTGAACAGAAGGCGCGCTACCGGGAACGGCAGAAACAAATGGAGCTTGCCAGGCAGCGGGGCAATGCCCATGTGGGTGACGATGCGGTGCGCACTGCCGCGATCAACCGTGAAGCCAAGCTGCTGAAGAAGAAAAGACAGAAGTCATCCCTGCCAGGCTAGTGCACTAATCAGTTACCACTCGTAAACGCTGTACTATTCTGGATCTTTCCCTGATTGAGTGGGTAACACATCAATTTAGACAAGACGTATTGCTGCTGATGGCAAGGTATTGGCCGAATGAATTCGGCCCTACAACGGTAATCTACCCACTCGATTTGGGGAAGAGCCAATATTCTTGCCAGGCCGCAAACATCGCAAGGTTATTTCCCGCAGGTCAGTACCAGCTTGCCGACGGTCTGGCCGGACTCCAGGTCGCGGTGTGCCTCAGCCACGGATTCGAATGGATAGGTGGTCACGGCTGGCGGGCGCAGCTTTCCCTGCTCAAGCCAGTGCAGTAGCTGTTGCAGACCGCGTTCCATCACGTCGGTCTTGTCGAACAAAAAGCTCAGGTTAAAGCCGAGTACGCTGTGGTTGTGCGTGGTCAGGTCAAACGGGCTGAAGCGCGGCGTGCGCAGATAATTCCAGGCCAGCCTGAGCCGGTTGGGCAGGCCGCCTGTTTTCGGCAGCATGCTGTGAAAGCCGTAGACGACCAGTTTTCCCATGGGTGCCAGGTGCCGGTAGCTTTGCCGCAGTGTCGACACCCCGTTGGCATCCAGAATGACCTCATAGCCTTGAGGTGCACTGGCGTGCGCCTCTTTCCAGAGATCCTGTGTCGATTTGTCGATGACCACGTCCGCACCGAGTTCTCGAGCGGCATTCACCTTGCCGGCTGCGCCGACGACGGCAACGACCCGGCAGCCTGCGATCTTTCCCAGTTGCACCAGCACACTGCCGACGCCGCCGGCGGCGGAATGGACCAGCAGGGTATCGCCGGGCCGCGGGTGTGCCAGTTCGCACAGTGCATACCACGCGGTCAGCGAGGCGGCCGGGAAAGCGGCGGCGGTCTCGAAGGTCAGTTGTGCGGGTATCGGTCTCACCTGTCCGCGTTTGACGGTGAGCTGCGTGGCATAGCCGTTGAACCGGGTAATGGCCAGTACACGGGTTCCGGCCGCGAGGTCCGTGACGCCTTTGCCGACGCAGCGGATGGTGCCGGAGACCTCGAACCCCGGGGTGATCGGGTAGCCGACATAGTGTTTTGCAGAGGCGTACAGGCCCATGCGGGTTACGCAGTCGGCATAGTTGACCCCGATCGCGGCGACGTCGATCAGCACCTCGCCCGGGCCAGGCTCCAGGTCCGGGTGTTCCTCGATGACGAGTTGCCCGTAGCCGCCGGGCTTGTGGATGATGATTTTTTTCAGTATCGAATCCCCGGGGGAGGCCTGCCGGAGGCGGGTATCAACTCAGCAACAGCGTCAGCGGTTGATTGCAAGCTGTTCGCCCATATATAGAAAGCATGAGCCACCACTAAATGGAGATTACCATGCTTGCAGGAATCGTTTTTATACTCGCCGGTGTACTGCTGGTCGTCTACCCGCCGTTACTGTCGATTATTGTCGCGGCCTTTCTGATATTTGTCGGGGTCATGGTGCTGTCGGTTGCCCGCTATAACCGCAAGTACAAGCGGCATTTTGAAAATCCGACGATCGAGTTCTTTTTCAGATACTAGGAGCCTGTCGGACTTGGGCGATCGTAGCGAGCCGGGTGGGAGAACGAGGTCATTTTTTCGATCGTTCGAGGAGAATAGCCGTAGCTATTTGACGAGGAGGATCGGAAAAATGGGCCGTTGTCCCGCCGGCGCAGTAGATCAGTCCCAAGTCCGACAGGCTCCTAGGCAGCCCCTGACTGTTTCGAGGTGGCCGGCCGCTGTGCGACGCTCAGTCGCCGTTGCCCCAGAGTTCTTTCAGGCGCTTGTCCCGGCCGCAGCCATAGCGGTAGAACTTGTAGCGAGCCGGGTTCTTCAGGTAGTAGTCCTGGTGATAGTCTTCTGCCGGGTAAAAGACAGATGCCTTGCTGATCGCGGTAACCACCGGCCCCTTGAAAGGTTTGGTTTTTTCCAGGGCGCTTTTGGATTTCTCTGCGAGCCGCTGCTGTTCGGCCGATTTATAAAAGATCTCGCTGCGATATTGACTGCCCCAGTCGCAGAACTGGCCATCGACCGTCGTCGGATCGATGTTGCGCCAGAATACATCGAGTAATTTTGCGTAACTGATCCTGTTCGGATCGTAGACGATCTGCACGGCCTCGGTGTGACCGGTGCGGCCGCCGGAGACTTCCTTGTAGGTCGGGTTCGGTTTCTGTCCGCCGATGTACCCGGAGGTGGTGGATACCACGCCATCCAGTTTGTCAAAGGGCGGCTCCATGCACCAGAAACAGCCGCCGGCAAAGATGGCGGTTGCATGGTTTGCCATGCCGGGGCCGGTTTCCGCGCTGCCGATGGCGGGCAGACAGGCCAGTATGAAAAGCAGGCAGGATGCGCGAATAGTCAGGAATTTCATGGCTTGACCCTGTTGATTGATTGACCGGTACTGGCAGTTGACAGCATTCGGGAGTAATCGTTTCATGTATTCTATTGATTTTTGGGTGGGCGTCCATGGTCCATGCCTGATGGATGCCCGGGCAAGTGTAACTGCCGGTTTACCGGATGCGAATCAATTGCGTTGCCATTCCCCCGGCAGGCAATGATAATCCGCTGATGCCATTTTTCGAAGACACGCGCGAGATGAGTCTTGCCTGGTAAGTATTCACTGCCCGGCTTGTTGCTGGGCCCCGTTCTGTTTGTAATTATTCTTTTGTTGCCGATTCCTGCAGGCATGACGCCGGAAGGACTGCGCGTGGCGGCAGTCGCGGTGCTCATGGCCGTGTGGTGGATCACCGAGGCGATACCGGTTCCGGCCACGGCCTTGCTGCCGATCCTGTTATTTCCGCTCCTCGGCGTCCTCAGTGGCGGCGATGTCACGCGGGCCTATGGGCACGAGCTGATCTAT
Organism: uncultured Gammaproteobacteria bacterium; assembly: GCA_963827755.1. Taxonomy (GTDB): domain Bacteria; phylum Pseudomonadota; class Gammaproteobacteria; order UBA9214; family UBA9214; genus UBA9214. The sequence goes on along the minus strand of CAWHCQ010000031.1, from coordinate 119,032 downwards.
CTGTTCCTGGGGGGATTCCTGATTGCGGTAACCATGGAAAAATGGAACCTGCACCACCGGATTGCCCTGCATACCATCCGCATTGTCGGTGTCACTCCGAACCGGATCGTGCTCGGTTTCATGCTGGCAACGGCATTTTTATCGATGTGGATCAGTAATACGGCAGCAACCATGATGATGGTGACGATTGCGATGGCCGTGTTGCATGAAGTGGCAGATGAGATCAAGCACGAACCCGGCGAGTTGCAATTCGGTACGGGCCTGATGCTGGGGATCGGTTATGCCGCGTCCATAGGCGGGATAGCGACCCTGATCGGTACGCCACCCAATGCAATTTTTGCCGGGGTGGTGGAGAAGACCTACGGCTACAGCATCAGCTTTCTTGAATGGATGAGCTTCGGCCTGCCGCTCTCGATCGTGATGCTGGCGATTGCCTGGTTTTACCTGACGCGCATCGTTTTTCGCAGCGAGGTAAATGAATTGCCGGGTGGCCGTGAACTGATCGAGCGGCAGATTGAACAGCTCGGCGCCATGTCGCGGGAAGAGAAGTACGTTACGGTGGTTTTTTGCACGGTGGCGGCATTGTGGATTCTGCGTGGCCTGTTCAACCCGCCGGATCTGAAAATGGTGAAGGATTCCACCATCGCTATCGGCGGTGCACTGGTCCTGTTCATGATCCCGGTGAACCTCAAGAGGCGTGAATTCCTGCTCGACTGGAAGACGGCCGTTACCATTCCCTGGGACATTATCATCCTGTTTGGCGGCGGCTTTGCACTGGCGCAGGGTTTCAACGAGTCCGGGCTGACGCGCTGGCTGGCGGAGCAACTGACCGTGCTGCAGGGGATCGATATCCTGTTGATTATCGCCGCGGTTGTTTTGCTGGTGATTTTCCTGACCGAGGTGACCTCGAATACCGCCACGGCCTCCCTGCTGTTGCCCGTCATGGGCGCACTGGCAGTGGCGATCGAGGTGCATCCCTTCGGTTTGATGGTGGCGACGGTGATCGCGGCCTCGTTTGCCTTTATGCTGCCGGTGGCAACACCGCCAAATGCGATCGTCTACAGCAGTCGTTACGTGACGATTCTACAGATGGTCAGGGCCGGTATCTGGCTGAACCTGACCGGTGTGCTGGTCATCACCGGGTTTGTCTATCTTGTATTGCCGTACGTGTGGGGAATCCGGCTGGACGCCGTGGCAACGCCGCTTCCCTGACAACCGGCTACACCTTTGCGAGCACGTGCATCTGGAAACTGATCTGTTCAATGTGGGCCTGGGTATCCCGGGCGCCTGCCGCAATACTCATGCAGACCCTGCCGGATTTTTCGTCGAGTTCGCCAGCAGCACCGAAAATCTGCCAGCCTGCAAAACTTGCCACGCCGTCCGCGCGGCATCCTGCCAGTGACGCCGTTGATTCGATTTTGATCACGCTTTCATTGTCGAGGTTGTAGGTTCTGCCGATTTCAAAACAGACGACCTCGAGAGACCAGCGCGGGTGTGGTATGCCGCCGCAGAGATCAACCTCTACCATGCCGCTGTAGATATACAGGCGGTTAGCGCCATCCGGTCCATTTACATGGACTTCCATTTCCTGCATGTTGGTCAGACGCCTGGGCTCAATGATATTGGAATAATCCATGCCGATCCTCCGAAGGTCTTGATTCTGGTTTGTTATTGCCGATATTGGACGAACTTGAACTGATAAGGCAAGTTCAGTGCCGGTTAGCGGTATCCTGTTACTGCTCCATCAGGTGACCGAGCTTGTCTTCCATGTGCAGTTCGGCAAGTTCGGTGAAGCCGCCGATGCATTTGCCGTCAATGATGATCTGGGGGACCGTACGGGCGCGGTTGGTCGCTTGTGCAAACTCACGGCGTGCCGCCTCATCGGAATCGATCATGGCCTCGACATAGGGGATGTTCCACTTGTCCAGCAGTTGTTTTGCCTTGATGCAAAACGGGCAGCTTGCCGTACTGAAGACTTTTACTCTTGCCATGATTGCAGATCCATTCGGGGTTGTGGCGGTTGCAACTGCCTAGTATACAAGAAACCAAATGCGTTCCGGCACGGGGCGGTACCTGTGCCGTATAGCAGTGGCTTCACGGAATGCAGGTGTTGTTAAGTCCTTGTTTTATTTGTCGGCCGGCCTGGATGAGAGGATGACCTTCTTCTGCGGCGACAGGTTTATTTCATCGAAAACCGTGCCGGGGCGTGCTTCCAGCACCAGCAAGATCGCCTCTGCCACGTCTTCCGGCAGGATGTAATTGTCGGGTTCGTTACCGGGCTGGAAGTCCAGCTGGTCGAAAAATTCCGTTTTTACCATGCCGGGGTTGATGATGCCGACACGTATACCACTGGCGGAGCACTCCTGGCGCAATGACTGTGCCAGGCCGCGCAGGCCGAATTTTGCCGCCGCATAGACCGTGCCGCGTCTTGCGCCATTCAGGGCGGTCTCCGAACCGATGAAGACCAGGGTGCCGGACTTGCGCTGTTTCATACCCGGCAGCAGGGCGCGCACCAGGAAGATCTGGCTGGTGAGGTTCAGCTCGAGCAGGTTGCGTATCTGTGCATAGGAAAATTCCTCGAGCGAGGCAAAGCGCCCCTTGCCTGCGTTGCAGATGACACCATCAACCGGACCCTGCTCTTCAAGCAGCTGTTCGAGAAATGCAGGCAGTGACTCCAGTGCTGACAGATCGACCGGGATGGCTGTAAAGTTCTCATCGGTACATGCGAACTTGCTGAAGTCACGCGCCAGGCCAATGACCCGGTAACCTCGCTCAAGCAGGCGTTGCGCAGTTGCACGGCCGATGCCGGAGCTGGCCCCTGTCAACAGGATGGTTGCCTTTGTGTTTGTCATTCAGGCAGCAACCGCACAGGGAAACAACAGTGACTCCGGGATATGCTTCAACAGCTCGGAAGTACAAAACCCGGTGATTTCACGTTCCTGGTCCACAGGGTAGGAGATCATCCCGCCGCTCTCTGCGAATGCCCCGGCATACAGTGGTTCGTCCGGATAGAGCTGCAGGATATTCCTGAAATAACCGCGTGGCAGGCGAAAGGTGCCGAGGCTGACGGAGTGCAGCCGGCTGCTGTCGATCTGGCTGAATATCTGCTGAAACAGGCTGCGGTACTGCTCGCGGTAACCCGGCTGGTAAATCAGCGGATCAAAGCGCAGGCCAAGCGACCAGCCCGCATCCTGCAGCCGGCGCATGGATGCGATGCGCCGCTGTATGGTTGGTACCTTGTGTTCGAGGGCAGCGTGAATCTCGTCGGGTGTAAAACTGAAGGCCACCACGGCGTTGGGCAATGCCGGCTGGTCCAGCAGGCTGCGGATCTGGGTGCTCTTGGTGCGCAGTTCGATATGTGCCTGCGGGCGCGACGCAAAGAACGGCAGGAAATGTTCCGCAAAAGCGCTGACCGGCTCCAGTGCGAGGCTGTCACAGTCATAGCCGGAAAAAAACCAGCACGGTTGCGTGCCTGCATCTTCCAGGGTCGCGTCGATATCTGAATAGAAGTCCTCGTAGTTAACGAACAGCACGTAGTGTGCCGAGCGGTACATGCCCTGCAGGAAACAGTAGCGGCAGTCGTACAGGCAGTTCAGCATGTGCGAGAAATAATAATTCCGCTTGCCGCCAATCCCGTAGCCGGCCGGTGTTTCCAGCACCCTGCGCTCGTGTTTGCCGGCAAGGATCAGCGCCGGTTTCTGTTTCTGCAGCCTGAAGTCCTGTGACTTCGGGTTGAACACTTCGCCGTAGCGTTCGCAGGAGACCCGGTTCGCCTGCGGAAAGCGGGCAAGAATGGCGCGTGTGCGCGGATGATCCGCGACCTGGTCTTCCATATAGATGGTGTTAAACATCGAGTTGTTGTTCCAGGTGCTGCAGCACGGCGCTGGCGGTCTTGAGGTTTTTCAGGGTGCTGCTCCAGGCAGGCCGCCCCGGGGCAAGCGTCATCCAGCGTTGCAGCAAGCGGGTGAGCCGGTGCTGCTGGGAAACGCTGAAATGCCAGTGGCCAATCATGTGCTCATGGTCCGGGTGCGGTGAATGGCGGTCATGGTATTGCTGTTGCAGCCCTCGCAGTGCGCCAACTACCCGGTCAACAGGCCCCAGCTGCCCGGCGAGCAGTTGCGTGCAGAGTTTTGCACTGACTTTTGAAGATGACTGCTGCCTGTTATCCGAAACGACCTTGAAGCATTGCACCAGTTCCCCGGTGGTGAAGCGGCAGGCGGTAGCATAGAAACCGCTTGCCTCCATCTCGTAGAGCGCATCAGCGCGATAGTCATTTTCCGGGGCGTCAACACAGAGCAGGCGGCTTGCCGGTATGTCCAGGTCGTGTACCTGCGGCGGGTACCAGCTTCTGTTGCTGGCGCAATCGGTGATCCGGTTGACCAGCAGGCCGGTGCCGATGTCATGCGTGGCATGACCGGCGATGCCGATATTCAGCCAGGCCGCACGCCGGTCTTCACCGGTGAATCCCGCCAGCCATGCCGTGGCGGCCGCCGAGGCTATCTTGCCGGTTCCGGAAACGACCAGTGCCATGCCGTCATTGCCATAGAGCGGGAATGCGCTCTGCACCTGGCGGTGCTTCAAGCGGTAATGGTTGATCAGCGGGCGGGCCTCGGCCGGCAGGGCAACGACAAGGTTGATCATGGCAGGGTGACCGCGCGTTGCATGGCAGGTACAGGTAACCAGCGGTGCAGTTTTTCACGGTAGCTGTCCGCGAGTTCGGTATTGTTTCTGCGCTCTGCGCCCTGGATCACGATAGCGATCTTTTTTTGCAGCATGGCCAGCGCTGCGGCGTGGTCTGCGGCGTTCAGGGCCGCGGACTCGAGAATCTTTTCCAGTGCATGAATACGAAAGCGGTCCATGCCCCAGTAACGCCGGGACAACTGGTCTGCGTGGCCGCCGTATTTGATCAGCAGGGGTTCGTCGAGGTAGAGCACCGGGTGGATTGCACAAATTCGCAGCCAGAGATCATAGTCCTCGCAGGCGGGCAGGGCCTCGTCAAACAGGCCGATCTCGTCAAACAGCTCCCGCCTGATGAGGGCCGCGGAGGGCGAGATGACACACAGCGGCAGGCAGTGCTGAAAGATCCGGCCGCCGCGCTTGGCATGTTTTTTCATCGGGTTGACGCGCTTTCCATTGCGTATCCAGATTTCATCGCTGTGGCATATTTTTGCCCCCGGACGGGCCTGCAGGGCGCGCTGCTGGTGTTCGAGTTTGCGTGGTTCCCAGCGGTCATCGGAATCCAGCAGGGCGATCCAGTCGCCGGCCGCCGCCCGTATGCCGGCATTGCGGGCACTGCTGACCCCGCGATTCTCCTGGTAGATGTAGCGTACATCGCTGAACTGGCGCTGAATGATTTCGCGGCTGTTGTCGGTGGAGCCGTCATCGACCACGATCACTTCATGGGGTGCGAGACTCTGTGCAAACACGGAGTCAAGTGCGGCTGGCAGGCTGCCGGCACGGTTCCATGTCGGGATGATGACGGAAATCTTCATATTCGGCGACAGACCTGGCGTGAAAGATGGCCACTTATAGTAATACAGGGGCAGACTGCCTGGATACCGGCCGGCGTCTCTGGCTGAATCGTTCAGCAGGGTAACGGATGAAGTCAATCGCCGCCTCATTACGGCCAGGCCGAATGCCGATGTATTGAGGAAAGGCCGGGCGGGTTTCCGCTAGCCCGGGCACACGCGCCACCCGCTCACAGGGTGACGCACAGGGTCAGTAGCTGTCCCTGCGGGTAAGTTGGCGGGCAATAGATGCCGCTGCGGGTACTACTGAACCGTCTCCATGCAGAAACACAGCTGTTTGCGCACCAGTTCCATCAGTTGTTCCAGCGTCAGGTTGTCGGGAACCGTCTGCAGGCTGGAAAACCAGATGTTTTCGACCTGTCCGCTGTCTTCCGTGGCCTGTTCCTGGATCAGCGGCCAGCCGACGAACACGCCCTGTGTGCCATCATCCATACCTACTGTAACCATCTGAAGTTTCATCGTTTTCATGCCGAGGCCTCGTTGATCCCGCAGGCTGTGAAGAAAACGGGATTATTTGTGGGTTCGGAATAAACGCTGCATTTTATATGCCATGGAATCACCCGCTAACCGGTTGACCGGGTTTCACGGGGGCTGCTGGCGACCGCCGGGAGGCGGGGCGGGTGTGCCGGCGGCGGCTAGGCCCCGGGACTCTGCCTGGATTTCCGGTGGTGCTCGGCCAGCAAGCGCCACAGGGTGCCGCTGGGCGAGTTGTCGCCCGAGCAGATGTAATTCAGGGCATGAAAGTTATGCGCGGTCCAGCACATGTGCCGTTCGGCGCCCCGGCGTCCGCAGAACAGCAGTTCATCGCCGGGCTGCAGCAGGGTGTCAGACTCGGGAAGCAGGAGTTCACTGTTATCGGCACGCTTGATATAGAGCGGCACGCAGGGCAGCCTGTCGGCAATTTCCCTCGGGTCGGTTAGCAGGTTGTCGAGGGTGAGAGGAATGCCTTTCTTGAACATCTCCATGATTGCCGGAGTGTGCTTGCGCGAAATAGTGGCCGTCCATGATGTCGGCGGGCTGTTGTCGCTGAGGACGCCGACGACCCGGCTGACCAGCACATTGGCCCAGGCCTCGTTTTGCTTTTGTGCCATGCGCAGAAAGTCAGACAACAGGGGGGTGGTCAGCATGCCGAGAATCCGTCGTCCGATGAGGACGCCGGACTGCATGGTGATATCGATGTTGGCGGCCGTAAAAATAGCGTCGTTGCTGCGCAGGTTCTGGCGTGCAACCGTGAACAGGTCCTTGTTCATGTCGCGTGCGGTCATGATGATGGACAGGTTATTGGCGTCATCATCGGTGCCGGCAATGATGCCGACCGCCTGCTCGATGCCGGCTTCATGCAGGGTGAAGGCCTCGGTGCCGCGTCCGGTGATGGTGTTTTCCGGGGCGCTGGTTGCCACGACGTCCGATTCGACCACAACCGTTTGTATCCCCTTGAAGGAAAGGCTCTGCTGCACGGCCTTGCCGAACCGCCCGTAGCCGCAGAGGACCCAGGTGCCCCTGGGCGGGGCTTGAAACTGACTCAGTGGGGCCTCATGGCTGCTGGTCATCCACTCGTAGACCAGGTACATGCTGGGCGACTGGAACATCATGGCGAAGCGTTTGGCAAAGGTGTCAAAAGGGTTGAGGATGTAGTCGGTGCCAAAAGAGGCCATGTTGGCGGTCGCGTCACCGGTTTCCGAGCGGCTGATGACCATGAGTTTCGGCGCCAGCAGCTTGCTGGTGATGGCGATGGTCAGGTTGACATGGTCAATGTCGGTCAACGCCAGTATGCCGGCACAATGCTGATGTGTGAGCCCGGCGGCCACCAGGTTTGATGAATCGGTGACGTCAGCAGTCAGGCCGGGTACGTTGACCTGAAGGTTTTCGAGGCTGAGTGCCTGGATCTTGTGTTCAGCCCGGTCGACCACGACGCTGCGGATACCGTGTTCCGCGAGTTCACGCAGCACCAGTTGACCGGAATCGCCGATTCCGCAGATCAGGTAAAAGGGTTCCCTGATCTTGCGTACCGCACGTGTAAACACAGAATAGGCGACCACGCGCCGAAAGGCCGGTTCCTGCAGCAGGGTTAACAGTGCACCGATTGCATACAGCCAGGCGATCACCGTCATGTACATGGCCAGGGTGGTCCAGATCCGCTGCGGGTCCGTGAAGGCGTAGGGGATCTCCCCGAAGCCGATCGTGGTGGCCATGAAACTGACGAAATAGAACGCATGAAAGATACTCATGCGCCATGGATTGCCCTGATCGTCCATGCCCGGTATCAGCACCAGGCCGAGTATGGAAACCGCATACGCAAGGATGATCAGGATCAGCGGCAGCCGCATGCGGCGCAACAACAGGTAAATTAGATGCTGCATGACGGGTCAGGCGCCGGCTAGCGGCGGAACATCACTGTTTCCGTGACCAGGATGATGACCGAGGTGATGTTGGCCAGCAGGGCGCCGCCGGATAGCGAAACGATGCTGGCCAGTATCATCGGTGTCATTCCGGTTTCGGTGGCATGCACCGTGATGGTCCAGACGATGACGGCTGCAATCAGTTGCAGATCGGCAACCAGGCTGGTTGCCAGCAGTACGGCGCCGATATGGGCGCGGTCGCCGAACTTCATGATGGTCGCGATCAGGCTGACGACCAGTGCGGCAAACAGCTCGTAGACATTATGATGATCGGGATTGTCCAGTTCCCCCAGAAAGAAGCCGAAGTTGAGTGTCAGTGCCAGGACAATGAAGAATGCGAAAAATACCTTTTCAAGGTTCATGCTCGAGTCTCTCCGTGGTTACAGCCTGCCTGCATGGATTGCAACCGTAGCAAAGGGGCGTACCGATAACAATTACAATAGATTGATAAATCCGGGAGAGCATCCGACAATGGGGCATGAACAATGCTCTGCCCGATGAGGCAATGCTTGAATTGCTGCAGCAGCGAGTTGGCAGGATCCACCTGCAGCAGCGGCTCGGAATCGAGCGCGCTTGCGAGCGCCGGGTGTTTGGACAGGGGCGGAACTTCTTTCATATCGAGAACTGGTACTCGGTCCATTCACTCATCAGGAACAGCCTGCGCCTGGTGATGCTGCACGGGCGTGGCCGGCGCAACGCGCGCCGCATCGAGGTGCGCCACAATCCCGTTTCGATCACCGGCCTGCCAGGGGTGTTTGAAAATTTCACCATTCTGCAGATTTCAGACCTGCACCTTGATATGGCCCCGGATTTTCCGCATGAACTGATTAACGTCGTACGCGGGGTAGACTACGACCTGTGCGTGTTGACCGGTGATTTCAGGGCAAACACCTTCGGGCCCTACAAGGCTGCCCTGGAGGGGATGCAACAGGTACGTACCCACCTGCAAGGCGAGGTTTACGGGATACTCGGAAATCACGACAGTATCTGCATGGTGCCCGGCCTGGAGTCGATGGGCATCCGCATGTTGCTGAATGAGCATGTAACCCTCGAGCGGGACGGTGCGACGGTCTACCTGGCCGGTATCGATGACCCGCACTACTATCGGGCGGACAACCTGGAAAAGGCGGCGGATGCCATACCCCCCGGGGCAGCGTCGATATTGCTGGCGCATTCGCCCGAGATCTACCGGCATGCAGCCCATGCCGACTTCAACCTGATGTTATGCGGGCACACACACGCGGGCCAGGTCTGCCTGCCGGGCGGCATCCCCATGATGTGCAATGTGAATTGTCCCCGCACTTACTGTGCCGGGGCGTGGGAGTATCACGGGCTGTCGGGTTATACGGCGGCCGGGTCCGGGGCCTGCATTGTCGACGTACGCATCAATTGCCCCCCGGAGATTACCCTGCACCAGTTGCATTGTGCCTGACCCGTTCGCGGCCGGGATCGGCTTTAGCGGTCTGTTTCCGGTTTGACCAACCCTGAAAACAGCAGGTCGATGGCGATAAAGGCGGCCACTGCTGCCAGCGTTTCGCTGACGCCTTGCCCGAATACCGGCTGCATGATCCAGACGGGCAGGATGCACTCCGGCAACTGGTCCAGCAACGGGACGGAATGGCTCGAGGGCAATCCGAGCCTGCGTTTGATAAAGCTGGAACAAAGGTCTCCTGACATGGCGAGCAGGGCAAAAAAGGCGCCGTCGATCCAGGCCATTCCCAGCAGCGCAGCCACCAGTGCCGTAGCAACAATGGCGCTGATGAGTCCGCGCAGGGTCTTGGAGGGCCCGAGCAGCGGGTATTGGTCGCTGAAGCGGATATTGTTGTCCAGGGGCCAGTCGCAGCACCTCCCCAGCAACAGGCCGGCAATCACCGGTGCGCCATTGGCGGTGACCAGTAGCACTAACAGGGTCGTTACCAGCCAGGGTTCCATATCCAGGCACCTTTAACAGTAAGCATCACTGTCTAGGGTAACTGCCCGGTTTGGCGAAGGCGACCCGTTTCCGGGCGGGGGCGCCTGCAGCCGGCCCTGCAGGCAAAAAAAATCCCGCCAAGCGGCGGGATAAAAAGGAGGTTGGTATTGGGCAATACTGCAACTTCGATTACTGCTGTTTCTACTCAAGAGCGATCTTTACCCCGGCACAAGGCCGGGTGTTCTGTAACGATCCTGATTCGGCATTCGCCGCCCCGATTGGTGCTTTCTTCCGGAGGTGTATTGATTACGCCCGTCCTGCCGGGGACTGTCAACAACAATAGATTGACGCGATTTTCCCCTTATTCGTAAGGAATTTTGTAGGGTTTTGATAATGCTGGTATATCGGAAAAGGGTAATTTTTGTATATTCAGAAGTTGGAAAAAATATTTCCCCAAAGCCCATGTTCCAGATGTTCGCGCCCGCCCGGGCGCCTGCGGCATTAGCGTTCTGGAGTATATAACTTATTGATTTTGTTGAATACTGTGCTTCCCGGCGTGCGAATTCAAACAGTCTGCGTACCCCCTGGTCAGTTCTTATCTGGTCTAACCTGTTGTAAGTTAATGACTTAGCCATGATTTGCCGTTATTTTAAAATAATTAAGAATATTCTTAAATAAGATATTGCTTAATTAAGAGATTACTTATATTATGTTTTCTGTCTTTACAGACAACCAACTTTCTAGATGAATAATTTTTACCTATCAGGAGACATATCAATGAAAACTATTGCTACAGTAATTTTTGCAGCTACGCTGGCTGTTGCTTCTACGGCTGCTTCTGCCTGGGGCGGCGGTCCTTTCGGAAACAACGGTTACAACAACGGCTGGGGTAACAACGGCTATGGCAGCGGCTATGGCGACGGCTATGGCGATGGCGATTTCGACGGTGATTTCGGTTTCAGCATGGGCGGCAGCGCACGTGGCAGCGGTCGTGGCTATGGTCGTGGTTATGGTAATGGTTACAACCGTTACAATGGCTACAACGGTTATGGCTATGGTGCTCCTTACGGTTACGGTGCTCCTTATGGTTATGGCGCTCCTGTCGGTTATGGTGCTCCTTATGGTGCCCCGGTTGCCCCGGCTGCACCGGCTGCTGCACAGTAAGTAACTTTTTTACTTACCAAAAAAGCCAGACGGGGGTAGCGCGAAAGCGTCACCCCCGTTTTTTATTGGTGACAGGTCCTGCTTGCAAATTCATGCACCTCATGAGCAAATTGCGCGCAGCAGCTGTTTAATATGATGCCCAGATGACTTTCGGAGGAAACCCATGAAAAAAGGACTCATTGCCTTGTTAATGCTGGCCACGGGGCTGGCTGCATTCCCGCTACGTGCTGATGTGCTGGTGCTGGTGCACGGTTACCTCAGTGGCTCCAGGTACTGGGATGAGACCGGTTTTACATCGATTCTTCAGCAACACGACTGGCAGCGCGCCGGCACTTACGTGGCAGGCCCGGCCGGTGTCCTGTTGATGCCGGTACCCGCTGCGAAGTCCGGTGACAGGTTCTATACCGTGGATTTTCCCTCGGAAGCGCCGGTGCTGATACAGGTTGAACTGCTGCGCCAGGTGCTTGCCGCCATTAATGCACAGCATGCCGGGGAATCCATCACCCTCGTGGGGCATTCTGCCGGGGGTGTGGTTGCACGCACGGCGCTGGTGCGTGGCGGTGCTGAAAATGTAAAGGCACTGATTACCATCGCCAGCCCGCACCTCGGTACCTCGCTTGCCGAGCATGCACTGGATGCTACCGATATTCCATTTCCCTTTTCGATTATGACGGACTTTTTCGGGGGCGAGGGCTACGATACGCTGATGCGTTCACGCAGCCTGTATGTCGACCTGGTACGACCAAGGCCCGGAAACCTGCTCTACTGGTTAAATGCCCAGGTCCACCCGGAAGTCAAATATTATTCCATCGTTCACGGCCAGACGCCGGCAGGGTGGGGTGACAATGTTGTGCCGGCCTACAGCCAGGACATGAATAATGTACCGGCGCTGCAGGGACGTTCATCACGCATCATTATCCCGGCGGCTCACGGGCTCGATGCTGTCGACGGCAGCGTCGTCATCAGTTTGCTGGCCGATGTGGGCTAGCGCCGGGCCAGATGTCTCAGGCTGAACCCGAATAACCGCTCGCCGGGCACTGTGGCAGGGGTTTTCCTGCAGTGCCCGGCTGGAATATCATAAGATCATGAGATATAAATGAAATATTGCACCTGCCGATAGTACTGATTGAGTCCGGGTAACAAGCATTCAAGGAGAGCCGTGCGTTGATCGGGTTTATTATCAAGGTTGCGTGGCGCGTTATCTGCTGGATCGAGTTAACCCTGTTCACGCTGTTGATGTACCTGTTGTCCTGGTTGCCACGGACGCTGCTGCAAGGCTTTTATTTCCCCCTGTTTCGCTTCTGGTCGAGAGCCTTTGTACGCGCACTGGGCGTTGACCTGCGTGTCCACCAGAAAAATCTCCGCCCGTTACCCGACCAGTACATCCTTGTTGCCAATCATCCGTCTGCGTTTGAAGACATCGGCATCCCCGCGATTTTCCCGGTACATTCACTGGCAAAGATCGAGGTCAGGGACTGGTGGCTGGTCGGCCGGATCAGTACGGCCTCCGGTTCCCTGTATGTGGAACGTGAGTCGAAAGAGTCGCGTATTGCCGTGGCCGAACAGATCAGCCGGGAGCTGGCTGCGGGAAAGAATATTGCCCTGTATCCGGAAGGCGGTTGCAAGGGGCGGCGCATCTTCGAATCGTTCCGTTACGGCGCCTTTGATATTTCATTGCGCAGCGGGGTGCCGATCCTGCCTGTCTTCCTGCATTATGAATCACAGGACGACTTCGAGTGGCGCAGCCCGCAGACGCTGTTGCACAAGATCTGGCACATGAGCACCACCAGGAACAACCGGGTTAACTACTATATTTACGATGCCTTTGATCCGGGCCAGTTCAGTGACAAGGCAGCCTACGCAGAGTTTGTGCAGGGCAAGTTCCTGGAGTGGCAGGCCAGGTACCTGGATTGAGCAGCCGTCATCAAGGCGATTCCGGATATCTCGATTGGCGCACATGTTAAAGTAAAACCTCACAGGTTTCAGTAATCCTGTTCACCAGGCCGTGAACCGTAAAATTGCCGGACACCTGTCAGTACTGTATGCAACTGTACCGGAATAATTGTCGATGAAGCTGCGCACCCAGATCTCGTTGTTACTTTTTCTGTTCGGCCTGGTTCCGTTGCTGATCGGCTTTGTGATCAATGTACCGATGATCTTTCATCGTATCGAGGCAATCTATCACGAGGCCTATCTGCAAAACCTGCGCGCCGGCTTCAGCGACCTCGACCAGCATATTGCAAGGCGTAACGAGATCGCGCGCTTGCTGGCGAAGATGCCGGAGCCCGGCCTGTTGCTCGCGGATGACAAACCGGACAATGCCCGTGCCATCGAGGCGGCCCGCCTGACTTATGCGGACTGGATCAACCAGGTCCTGTTTGACCAGCTCGATATCACCCGGATACTTTTTCTCGACAAGCGCGGGCAGTTGACCCTGGGTCTCGGGCGCGGCAAACCTGCCGGTAAACTGGAGCCGCTCGACGGCTCGACGGACAGCCATAATAAAAAGCTGGTCGAAACCGGGGTCGGTATGCCTCCCGGCAGTGTAATGACGGGCCCCATCGAATTTGGCGAGAACCGGCAGGACGCATCGCCCGGCCGATGGATGCAGCTTGGCCTGGTGAGTCCTGTATACCTGTTCGGTCCGGGCGAAAAGCCGGATGGTGCGGCTGAAAAGCACGGCGTGGTCATCGTCTACCTGGATATGGGGGGGCTGGCGAATGCCTATCGTGGTATCTACTGGGCGCACAGCGATGGCCGTTACCTGGATGCGGCGGCCGACGGGGAGGCTGTGGCGACAGCCACGGCATTCGATGACTTTCGCGGACTCGATGAAATTTTCAGCAAAGGTAAACTGGATCTGTGGGAATACGGGGGTCAGCAGGTCCTGTGGGTGCCCCTGTTCGACACGGTGGATGCAGGCCCGCTCTGGGTCGGTCGCAGTGTCGACCCGTCTCCCATCACTCAACTGCGTAATGCAATCCAGGTTCGTGTTGCAATTGTCGCAATTGCCCTGCTGCTGGTCGTATTCGTGGTGGCGCGCTTGATTGCACTCAGGAGCGAACGCCTGGGTCATGAGTTGACGGACGGGATTTCAAAAGTGCTGGAAGTTAATGAGCCGGTCAGCTTTTCCTGGAATCGGCCGCAGGAATTGCATGACCTTGGCAAGAATCTTACCCGGCTGGCTGACACTCATTCGCAACACAGCAAGGCGCTGCGTGCTCATGCAGACGAGCTGGAAGCGTCCAATCGTTACAAGTCCGAGTTCCTTGCCAACGTCAGCCACGAACTGCGTACACCGTTGAATTCGATATTGCTGCTGTCAAAAATGCTGGCTGACAGCAGTAATGTACAAACCCCGGGGGAGGGTAGCCGGCAGGCGCGTGTCATTCATTCCGCGGGCACCGACCTGAAGGCATTAATTGACAATATACTCGACCTGTCACGCATCGATGCAATGCAGCTGACGCTGGTAGCGGAGACGGTGGAGCTGGAGCCGGTACTGAACAGTGTGCTGGAATTGATGAAGCCGCAGTTCGAGGAAAAACATCTCGACCTGGTGCTGGAAATCGATGCGTCTGCGCCTGCAACAATCACTGCCGACGGTGAGAAGTTGCGCCAGATCCTGATTAATTTTCTTTCCAATGCCGTCAAGTTTACCGAGCAGGGCCGTGTGACAATGCGCCTGCAGTCCGGCACGGACAGTGAAGGCAGGCACTGGCCTGTTACCATCAGCGTGACAGATACAGGTATCGGTATTCCTGCCAGTGAAAGTGAAAAGGTATTCGAGGCTTTCAAGCAGGCGGATGGTTCAACCAGCCGTCGCTTTGGCGGCACCGGCCTGGGGCTGACCATCAGTCGTGAGCTTGCGCATCTCATGGGCGGACAGATCGAGCTGCAGAGTGAGCCCGGACAAGGCTCGACCTTCACCCTGATGTTGCTGGCGGAGATGCCGGAGATGGTGGAAGACCCGGGTCGATACAAGCAGGTCACGGGGCGGAGTGACAGTGAACAGCAGCAGCAACTCCCGCAGGCTGATTATCACCATGCGCGTGTCCTGGTGGTGGATGATGATATGCGTAACCTGCTTGCGCTGACTCCCCTGCTGGAGAAATGGAAACTCGAGGTGATGGCCGCCGGTGACGGCAGCGAGGCACTGGAAACGCTGGCCACCGGGGGTGATTTCGGCCTGGTGTTCATGGATATAATGATGCCCGGAATGGACGGTTACGAGGCTATCAGGCGAATACGCGCGCAGGACCGCTTTACGGTGCTGCCGATTGTTGCGCTGACTGCAAAGGCGGGCGCGGATGATCTGGAACAGTGCCTGGCGGCCGGCGCCAATGACTATATCGTCAAGCCGGTAGACCCGCTGGAACTGAAAGCCAAACTGGATAAATACCTGGCGGGTGCAGCAAGCGGTGAAACAGCGGAGGCGGGGCGTGGCTGAGATGAAACACTATGCAGGATTCCGGGTGCTGATTGTTGATGACAATGCCAACAATCTGTACACCTTGAGGAGCCTGATAAACAGGCATATGGATGTCGAGGTGCTGGAAGCCGATTCCGGCCAGGCGGCGCTGGATATGGCGCTGCAAGATCCTCGCATCGACCTGATTGTGCTTGATATACAGATGCCGGAAATGGACGGTTTCCAGACGGCCTCGATGCTCAAGGTGCGGCAGAAGACCCGCGATATCCCGATCATCTTCCTGACCGCGGCCTACAAGACCGACGAGTTCCAGCAAAAGGGATATGAAGTCGGTGCCGCGGATTACCTGCTCAAGCCCATAGACGATAACCAGCTGATCAACAAGATCAGCACCTATCTGCGCCTGATTGAAAAAGAGCGCGATATGAACCGGCAGCTTGAAATGCTGGTCGAGCAGCGCACGGAAGAATTACGCCAGGCGAAGAACTACCTGCAAAATGTTATCAATAACATGGGGGAGGCACTGTTGCTGCTGAAGCCTTCGGGGCGAATCAAGGCAGCCAACCCGGCGGCCTGTCGCATGCTTGGATATGGCGAGAGCGACCTGATCGGGATGGCTATCGGCGATGTCTTCGAGGAGGAAGAGTCGGAACAGGCCAACGCCTTTATGGGGACCTGGCTGGAGGCCTTGATCCGCACGGGCACCATCAGCAGTATCGAGGCGTCTTTCATTGCCAGTGACCAGCGCCGGGTGCCAATCCTGTTTTCGCGTACCGCGATAATGGATGACGCGGAAGTGATTACGGATATCATTTGTATAGCGAAGGATATGACCGGGTACAGGCGTGTTGGCAATGAGTCGCCGCAGGCCTGATGGTTGCAACTGCGGGCACAGTCGGTACACTTCCATGCATGGAAACCGGAGTAATCGATGGCAGATTCAAAACCTGATAACGCGCACGATGAGGATATCACGCTGACGGCGGATGCCCTCAAGGCCATGGGTCACCCGCTGCGCTGGAAGATCCTCTGTACGCTCGGAGAAAAAGAGATGTCGGTTGGCGAGATCGTCGAGAAAATCGGCACTTCCCAGAGTAATGTCTCGCAGCACCTCGATCAGCTGCGCAACAAGAATATCGTCAGGTCGCGGCGCGATGCGAACCGTATTTATTACCGTGTTCGTAATGAGCAGTTGCTGGAGCTGATCGGTACCATGCGCGGGGTGTTGTGCCATACCAACCTGGATGACCGGTACCTGTCTGAAGAATAGGCCGGTCCTGGCCGATGCGGCGCAAGCGGGCCATGCGGGCAAAAAAAACGGGGGTGGCGCTTGCGCGTCACCCCCGTTTGGCTTTTTTGGTAAAGTAAGGGTTACTTACTTGGCAACGCTATCAGCAGCCTGCGGGGCAACCGGAGCAGCAACCGGGGCATAACCGTAAGGGGCCTGGCCATAAGGCGCATAACCATAACCGTTGTAGCCGTTGTAACCATTGTAGCCGTTACCGCGTCCACGACCGTGGCCACGACCACTCGCGCTCATGTTAAAACCGAAAGAGCCGTCGAACTCGCCGTCGCCGTATCCGTCACCATAACCGTTGTTGCCATAGTCGTTGTAACCGTTGTTGCCGAAAGGACCAAAACCCCAGGCAGAAGCGGCGGTGGAAGCGACAATCAGCGTCACGGCAGAAATCAAGGTAGCTGTAGTTTTCATAATATGTATCTCCAGGTAAAAGTTTAAAAATCGGGTTAAAAAATGTGTTTGTCTGCAAGGACGGGAAGAATAATATTAGTAAATCAGTAAATAAGCAAGTACTAATTTAAAATATTCTAATATTCATAAAATAATATTTCAATAAGTGTCATAGATACAACAGGATATGGGTTTTTTTGGCTGATAAACAGCGTCACCATGGGCCCCGACCGGGTATTTCCACAGTGTTCAGGCCTGCCGGTCGCCGGTCCAGGCGGGCGGGACCGGTGCGGCTGAAACTGTCCCGGGCACCGGGTATTGAAAGGCCGGGGTTATGATTCCCGCATGACTGCCAGTAAACCGGAAAAGTTGCTGCTATCCATCATAGAGCTTGGGGGCTACCCGGATTTTGCCCCGCTTTACAGGGAACTCGGTTACGAAGTGGCTATAGAGACACGCATGCGCAAGGCCATCGGTTTCCTCAAGAAGAGAGAACCCGATGTGATCGTAGCCGAATTTAATTTCCAGTCCGATTTCAGGGACCGGTCCAGCAACCTTGAATCACTGCTGGCTGTCGTGCAGCGGTCGCCGGATATCCGCGTGATCATTTTTTATGAAAAGGAATTTTCTCCGCAGTTTGAAAAACTGCGTACCCGACTGCCGGTGCATCAGGCACTTGCTTTTCCTGTGACAGAGACGGCCTTGCGCAAATCACTTCTGGCGCTTGCAGGCACTGATAATAATTGAAGACCTTTACCGGTGTTAAACAGGGTTATAATAAATGCAGCAGATGCGCTCAACAGACGTAAATTATATGATGATAAAAGTCGTGTCGGTGGAGTCGTCTATTATGAAATCCTGGTTGTTGGGGCTGTTTACAGTGCTTTTGCTGGTGATGTCTGCAAGCAGCTCTGCTGCCCAACTCACGGTGCGCATTTTTGAACGTGGCGGCAAGGCGCCGCTCCAGGGTGTGGCCGTGTGTCTGGGGACGTCGGCCAGGTTGAGCCAGTTTGGCACAGGTCTTACGAATGCCGAAGGCTACGTGATGTTTACAGACGTGCCGCGAACGCGGCTGCTTGTAACCGCCTCGAGGTCGGGGTACATGGGCGAACAGGAACGCATGGCCGGCTCCGGTAAAAACAGGATGCTGGTGTTGTCCCTCATAACGGGGGGTGGTGGAGTTCAATGTCCGCTGGACAAGGATGTCAGGGTCAGAAAAACGGCTGGCCTGGAGATCGAGTCTTTTTCGCTCAATGATGGAGCGGCCGTTACGGCGAATACGCTGGTGGCGCTGGACAATAAAATCACGGGCAGTGCAACCCAGTATCGTGCCAGTGAAAGACCTGACTTTAACGGTGCAGAGTGGCAGGCTTACGAGAACAGGCCGGGCTTCAGGTTGAGCGCCGGGCCGGGAAACAAGACCGTCTATTTCCAGGTGCGGCGTCATGCAGTAATAAGCGATGCCGTTATCGATACCCGCTCGTCGATCCTGCACGATTCCATCAACGTGCAGTTCTAGCAGTCTGCTGAAAAAGCCCATGCAATCTCATCCCGGGATAACAGGGGGGCGTTGATGATATCCAGCCCTTTATTCAGGCAGTTGCGTATTGTATTCCTGCTTTTTATTCTGCTGCTGGTAGCGGGTGATGCCTGGCTGGCAAACAGCCGGGCAACCGACTGGGATGATGCCCTGTGGGCCGCGGTCTACCCGATCAACGCGGATGGCGGGCGTGTAACCGGTGCCTACATTTCGCAGCTTGACAATAATGCCTTTTCCCCGCTGGAGGAATATTTCTCCCGGCAGGCAGTTCGTTACGGCAAGGCGGGGAAGGACTTGCTGAAAGTCAGGCTGGGGCCGGAGATAGAAACATCGCCGCCGGTCCCGCCAGGAGAGGGCAATGTCCTCGCCGTGGTTTGGTGGAGCCTGAAGCTCAGGTTCTGGGCGATGCGCAGCGGCCTGGGCGTGGACGGGCCCCCGGCCGATATTCGAATCTACGTGGTCTACCATGACCCGGCCGAACAGCCCCGCCTTGCTCATTCCCTCGGCCTGAAGGAAGGCCTGATCGGAGTTGTCAACGCCTTTGCCAGCAAGTCCTATACGGCGAGTAATAATGTCGTGATTGCCCATGAATTGCTGCACACCCTGGGCGCCACCGACAAGTATGAAGCGGTCAATGCGCAGCCGCTTTACCCGCAAGGTTACGCACAACCGGAGCTCAAACCCCTGTATCCACAGTCCATGGCTGAAATCATGGGTGGCAGGATACCGGTATCACGCACGAATTCTGAAATTCCAGGATCCTTGAAACGAACTGTTATCGGACAAGTCACTGCAGAGGAGATCAACTGGCTGGAGCAGCGTTGATCAGTCGCTGCGTTGCCGTTTCTTGCGGCCCTCGAAGCTGACCACGCCCTGGATGATAATGTTATACGGGAGGTTTTGCAGGCGTTCGTAGCGCTGTATTGCCGTATCAAGCATGCCGATAATATTTTCTGCATTGGTGCTATCTGCCTTCCCGGGATCAAGCAGTTCCTGCAAGCCCAGCAGGCCACCTGTTTGTACCCTGATCTCCTTGGCATGTGGCAGCGGCTTGTCTGAATGTGTTAAATGCAGGGAAAAACGGGCTTTGCTCCGCAGGGTATTAAGGAATTCAGTGCACAGTGCAATACCCGTGGCGCTCTTGCATGCGACGCCTTCACGGTCTGCGAGGTTGAAGCGGTGACTCCTGGTACAACTGCAGCGCCGGGAATTGATGGCCTTCTCATAAACGCAGCGACGCTTGTTTACAGTCTGGTAGGTGTTTTTGTATTCCTGCTCTTCCATCAGGTTTGAAGTTTAACGCCGGTTATTTTTCCCATTCCCTGGCAATGGGTTCTTCCCTGATTTCAGTCGCCATCTTTTCAGCTTCCGCCTGGTTGTCGGCAAAAATAATTTTGTATGACTGTTCATCATTCAGGGGCTTTTCGGCGCGCAACTGTTTTACCTCGGCCCTGGCGGCCTTGAACTTTTCAAATTCATTGACCAGGTCCGCCGATTTCATGTTGGCCCCGTCTTTGACGGTAAGTATGTAGATATAGTAAGGCATGTTCTGGATCCTGTTCTCTACCGGTTCAATTGTATCAGTCCTCGAGGAGCACTGTAGTGATTTGCATATTTTCCATCATGATACAGCCGGTCTGGCGCGAGATGCCATCGTCACTGTAGTCAAAGGTATAGGTTCGTTTGAGCCCCGGACCGCTGTTGCGCGAATAGAACGGTCTTATGTTTTGCAGCGAGGCGCTGCCATCAAGGAACTGGATATTGTTGTGTTTGCAGGTTTCGCGGGCCACCCTTATTGCCAGGTCGCGGCTTTCCAGGCTGGCTTTCCAGAACCACACCAGTAATACCAGGAACAGAAGAAATGCGAGCGATTCCATAATGCAGGTGTGTTCAGCCGGTTAAACGGGTGTATGCGGGTATTGCCAGATCATAACAAACCATCGCGCGGCGCATGTAAACGATTGGCTGATATGCAGCGTAGCCGGAAATAAACTTATATAAAAGAAGGTTGAATGAGGAGCCAACACCGGTGCTTTTGCCGCTCGTGCAACCGATACATGCTAGAATTTACATATCTCAACCAGCTGATACCCATTTCGGCGCAACCGGGCAGGAAAACATGTCAACACTATCGTCTGATGATCGCGTCGAACTTGGCCGCATGGTTCTGAACACTCTCGACGAGTGGGAGATCAAGGGATCAGACCAGGTTACTATTCTTGCCTTGCCGGAGGGTATGCCGTCGCGCAAGTTGCAGAAATACCAGAACGATACCCCGCTGCCGGATGACCCGGCGATTTTGAAGCGCGTCGAACACCTGCTCGGTATCGCCGACGCGCTGCGAACGACTTTTCCCCGTAATGCCAATATCGGTTTGCTCTGGCTGAAGCAGCCCTGCAAACGCCTGCGCAGGCGCCGGCCGATTGAAATCATGATTGAAGACGGCCTCGAAGGGCTGATTACCGTGCGTACCCACCTTGATTGCGCCTTTGCCTGGCGGGAGTCCGAGCGTACGGATTGAATCCTCCCTGGCACGGCAACTGTCTGTGTCATGTTCATGGCGTGGTGAATAGAGCAAGTCTTTCTGCCAGCCGGCTATTCCGGTTTGCTTTTCCCTGATGAAGTTCATTGAGCTGATCCATGCAGGTATTATTGAGTGGGTGGAGTGAAACGATGATATCGAGGAAAGGTTTATGAAAGCATCAGACCTGTTTATCCGGTGCCTGGAAGAGGAGGGGATCGAATATATTTTCGGTATTCCGGGGGAGGAAAATGCCGATTTCATGATCTCGCTGGAGGAGTCCGGGAAAATAAAATTCATCCTGACCCGCCATGAACAGGGCGCTGCCTTCATGGCAGAGGTCTATGGCCGCCTTACGGGTAACCCTGCCGCCTGCCTGGCGACACTGGGACCCGGTGCAACCAACCTGATCACCGGTGTAGCGGATGCCAATATGGACCGCGCACCCATGCTGGTATTGACCGGGCAGGGCGCATCAACCCGCCTGCACAAGGAATCCCACCAGATCATGGATGTGGTTGCCATGTTCGAGCCGGTCACCAAGTGGGCCATGACCGTGCTGCACCAGGATACTATTCCGGAAATCGTGCGCAAGGCCGTGCGGCTTGCCCGCACTGAAAAACCCGGTGCCTGTCTGATCGAGTTGCCGGAGGACATTGCGAAACTGCAGACCGAAAACCTGCCGCTGAAACCGAAGCGTTTCCGTCGACCGGTAGCTGATGACAAGATCGTCGACCAGGCCTTTGAGCTGATTTGCAATGCCAGGCGTCCGTATATCATCGCGGGTAATGGCTGCATCCGCAAACGCGCAAGCAAGCAATTGAGGCTTTTCTGTGAAAGCACCGGGATCGGTGTGATCAGCACATTCATGGCGAAAGGCTGTGTCGATATGGATGCCGATTACTGCCTCTATACCATCGGTCTGCAGTCCAGGGATGTGGTCGAGTTTGGCCTGGAAGACGCTGACCTGGTGATAACGCTTGGCTATGACATGGTCGAATACCCCCCGAGCCTGTGGAATGCCACCCGGGGCAAGGAAATCATACATGCGGACTTTCTGCCGGCCGAGATCGACAGCCACTATCACCCGGGAACCGAGCTGGTGGGGGACCTGGCACACTCGCTGTGGATGTTGAACGAGCGTGTCGAAAAAGCCGGCGGCCTGAAGTTTGATTCCAGGGAACAGGCAGCGTTGCGCCAGACAATGAAAGAAGAGTTTGCAGAGCACAGGGATGACGACACCAGGGGGACGATACGTCCACAGAAGGTTTTATGGGATGTTCGCCAGGCCATGGGGCCGCACGACATACTGTTGTCCGATGTCGGGGCCCACAAGATGTGGATTGCACGTTATTACCAGTGCCATGAGCCGAATACCTGCCTGATACCCAACGGTTTCTGTTCCATGGGTTTTGCATTGCCGGGTGTCATCGCCGCCGATATGGTATTCCCGAAGCGCAAGGTGATGGCCATATGCGGGGACGCCGGTTTTCTCATGAATATGCAGGAAATGGAAACGGCCAGGCGACTCGATTCAGATATCGTGGTGATGGTCTGGGAGGACCACGCCTACGGCCTGATTGCCTGGAAGCAGCAAGGCGAATTCGGCAAACACACGGACCTTTCATTTGGCAATCCGGACTGGATGCTGCTGGCGCAGTCATTTGGCTGGTCGGGGCACAGTGTGAACGACAGCCGCGAGCTCGCCGGTGTATTGCGCCAGGCGCTGGATGAGAAGGGGCCCAGCCTGGTGGTCGTGCCGATCGATTACCGCGAGAACATGTTGTTGAGCGAACGCCTCGGCAACATTGCCTGTTCGATCTAGGGCGTACACGGTAATACAATTATGAGCGTATTCCAGATCATCGCACTCATGCTGACCCTGGCGGCCATCTTCAGTTTTCTTAACTACAAGACACTGAAGCTGCCAACCACGATCGGGCTGATGTTTTTTTCCCTGTTAATGTCGCTGGCCATCATCGGTCTGCATGCCGTGGGCCTGGATATCGAATCACAGGCAGAGGCAATCCTCAAGAGTATCGATTTCAACCAGACCCTGATGCAGGGCATGTTGTCCTTTCTGTTGTTTGCCGGCGCCCTGCATGTAGATCTTGACAGCCTGTCGAACCAGAAATGGGTGATCACATCCCTGGCAACCGTGGGACTCCTCATTTCGACCTTCCTGGTGGGTATTTCATCCTGGTGGATTCTCGGCATGCTCGGTTTTCATATCGACATGATCTGGTGTTTGCTGTTTGGTTCGCTGATATCGCCGACCGATCCGATTGCCGTGCTGGCAATTCTGAAAACCGCCGGTGCCCCGGCATCGCTGGAAACCAAGATTGCAGGCGAGTCCCTGTTTAATGACGGCGTTGCGGTGGTTGTTTTTATCATCCTGCTGGGTATTGCTGTGGGTGGCGATGAAGTCACGGCCAGCCATATTGGCATGCTATTCCTTGAAGAGGCGGTTGGCGGCGTTGTTTTCGGGCTCGCCATCGGCTACCTGGCCTTCCTGATGCTCAGGGGGGTTGATAATTACACCGTCGAGATTCTGATTACGCTGGCGCTGGTAGCCGGTGGCTATGCAATTGCCGGGGTTATTCACGTCTCCGGGCCAATTGCGATGGTCGTTTCCGGCCTGTTGATCGGTAATCACGGGCGTGCATTTGCCATGTCAGACAGGACCCGCGAGCATCTGGATACCTTCTGGGAACTGATCGATGAGATTCTGAATGCGGTGCTTTTTGTTTTGATCGGTTTTGAAGTGCTGGTGCTGAGCTTCAGCGGCGATATCATGATTGCCGGAGTGATCATGATTTTCGTTATCCTGCTGGCACGATTCATCAGCGTCGTGATACCCGTTTTTGTATTAAAGGCATCACACAGGTTTACCGCCGGGGTAACCAGGATTATGACCTGGGGTGGCTTGCGTGGTGGCATTTCCGTCGCACTGGCACTGTCATTACCACCAGGTGAGGCAAGGGATATTATCCTGCCGGTTACCTATGTGGTGGTCGTGTTCTCGATCCTTGTGCAGGGTCTCACCGTGGGCAGGCTGATACGCTACTATGTAAGGTAGCCTTAAGGAGAGGAACATACTTCGAGTGATTGTTCCCCGCCTGAATGCTGGCCAGTCGTCTGCGATTCATCGCGGATGTTGATGAGATTGCAAAGGATGTTCGGGCTTTTCACAGATATTTTTTCTTGGCGCCCCTGCGTCTTTGCACGCCAATGACAGGGACCTTTCATTTCCGCAGGAGCGAGCGCCAGCTTGCGAATCTTTTTATGGCTCTTCCCCTGATTGAGTGGGTAACACATCAATTTAGACGAGACACATTCCTTCTGATGGCAAGGTTGTTGGCCGCATGAATTTGGCCCTGCCGTAGGGTCGAATTCATTCGACCAGCGGTGTGTCCCATAGCGCCCTGTAGGGTCGAATTCATTCGACCAGCGGTGTTTCATCGTCATCACACATCCAAAGGTGACGACCGCGGGTAACCGTGGTGATGCAATAGACTTGATGGTGCAGGGAATGACACCTCCTGCGCAATGCGTCGTAGGCCGGTTGGCCGAATGAATTCGGCCCTACAAATGCGTCACAGGACATGGTGACCTGCTTGTCTCCAGTGGCGATAATGGCTGTTGGCCGAATGAATTCGGCCCTACAACGAATGAATTCGGCCCTACAACGGTAATCTACCCACTCGATTTGGGGAAGAGCCCTTTTTATATTCTATAAAACCTTCGCCAGCTCGCGCTGGCTCCTGCGGTAATTTACTGGATTTTGCGGGGATGTTCTTGTTAGTGATTTCTGTCGGGGAGTTTCGATAACGGGTTTGCCGGGCAATAGACCATTTTATTTGCGCGTGCGCAGAGTTGCATGCGATTTCGCTGCCGCCGTGGCGAATGATCCAGCTGGCACGGCGGCAGCCGGAATCATCCTTTACAAGCGTGGCACTGAAGGGGCAGATCAGGTCTGTCATGGGTTTTCCGCAATATTTTCCGTTATAGAATGGCTTGCAGGGCACACCGTTAAAGACATTGCGCGATTCTGCTTGAAGGCGCCAGCGTTAATGATACCCTGTCTTGCAGGGACAATCAGGATCAGATGTGTGAACAAACCCGTTTTCAAAACTGCAATACCCAGGCGTCGCTACAAGCTGGGTGAGTTTTCAATTGTCGTGCTGGGCGAGATCGACAGCAGCGATGGCGTTGATTACCAGTATATTCTTGCCGTTGTACAGGGACAGGACCCGGAGCCGGGCCTGTATATAACCGCCGAGAAGGCGGCCGACCCGAAGCGCGAATATTCGATGCGTATCATCATGAGGGATGGCGCGGAGATTATTGGCAGCTCCACTGAATGGGGCAGCCTTGAACCGTTTGTCGAAGAGGCGTTGGGGATTGTGTCACGGGTGCTGAATCTCGGGGATGAAACACCATATCGTTTGATGTAGGGGGCGTATGTCAATGAAGGCCGCAGATCTGCCCGTCGCGCTCACCCTGATCGCCCTGTTGGCGTGGAGTTCGGCAGCCGGGGCGTTCGGGTTCTGTTTTTCCTTTGGCGGGAGCAGCAATAACCGCTCTGATTTCTACAGGGGTCCACCGCCACCCGTGGGTTTTGGTCCGGGAATATACCAGGCATATCCCTACAGCCCGATTCTGGCAGGTCCCTATCGCGGGCCCTTCTACATATCGCCACCGGTGCTGCCTCAAGGCGGGGATGTTCCAAAACAGCCTGCCGAAACACGCTAGTCGGGTTTATTTCACCATGTTGAAGACGCCCGGGGCATGCCGGGTGTCGAGCATTCCCAGGATCTCGTCGGCCTCCACCGGCTTGCTGAACAGAAAGCCCTGCATGACGTCACAGCCCTGTTGTTTGAAATAATTCAGTTGCTTGACGTTTTCTATACCTTCAACAACCAGTGACAGGTTGAGACTCTGCGCCATGGCGATAATGGCCTGGGCAATCAGGATGCCTTCCTTGCTGTCAGGAATGTCGCGGACGAATGACTGGTCGATCTTTACAATGTCAATGGGCAATTTGTGCAGATAACCGAGTGACGAATAACCCGTGCCGAAGTCATCCATGGCAATATTAATACCGGTATTCTTGAGCTTTTCGAGGGTGGTAATTGCCGAGTTGATATCCTGCATTGCCACGTTTTCAGTAACTTCCAGCTCTACCTTCCCGGGTTCGATGCCTGCATCGGAAAGTGCATCGCTGATAATTTTAACGAGCCCGGAGCGCGACATCTGGGCGGATGAAATATTGACGGCCATGGTGAGTTGATCATGACCGGCATCATGCCATTGCCTGAGCTGTTTGAAGGCTGTTTCAATTACCCATTTTCCAATCGGTATAATCAGGCCGCTGTCTTCGGCAACCGGAATGAACTCGGCCGGACTGATCGCGCCCATCGTGGGATGATTCCAGCGCAGCAAGGCCTCGACACCGACAACTGTATTGTCAGCGGTATTGATTTTTGGCTGGTAGTGAAGCATTAGTTCGCCCTTGTCCACCGCCTTTCTGAGGTTTGTTTCAAGAGCAAGCTTCTTGCGCGATCCTGCATTCATTTCAGCCGTGTAATAAACAATCTTGTTGCGCCCCAGTTCCTTTGCGCGATACATACTGATGTCTGCGTTCTTGATCAGGGTGTCGCCATCGGTGCTGTCAAACGGATAGATGCTGATGCCGATGCTGGTTGTGATGCTGAGTTCGTTACCGTTACAACTGATAGGTTCGACCAGGGTGTCGATAATCTTTCTTCCAACGCGCCCTGCATCCGACGAACTGCTTATGCGTGGCAGTAAAATGAGGAACTCGTCACCACCCAGCCTTGCAACAGTGTCTTCCTCCCGGACACAGTTCTTGAGACGGCGGGATATGACGCGCAGCAACTGGTCTCCGACTGCATGACCGAGTGAATCATTGATAATCTTGAAACGATCGAGGTCGAGGAAGAGCAGCCCCATCATTGACTGCTGACGCCGCGCATGCGCGAGCTCGGAATTTATACGGTCATTCAGCAATGTGCGGTTCGGTAGTCCGGTCAGGTCATCATGGTGGGCGTGGTACTCCATGCGTTTCGCAATTGTTTCCGCGCTCTTTTTCGAGAGTGCGAGCTGGCTGTTGCTTTCCTCGAGTTCTTTTGTGCGCATGGCGACACGTTCTTCCAGTTGCATCCTGTGGTACTTGAGCTTGTTGTCGCGCAGCTGGATTTCATCGAGCATCCTGTTGAAGTCGATAATCAGGTGTCCGAGCTCATCATTTCCTTCACCGATAACCCGCAGCGAGTAGTTTTTCTCCGCGGAGATTTGTCGCGCGATAGCAGAAAGCCGCAGCAACGGATCGGTGATGATGTGCTGCATCTGCGTACTCATCGTCAAGGTCACTGTCAGGGAGGCCAGCAGCACGGTGCAGACGATTGCCATGAACCATGCGAGCCGGTCTTGCAAGGCCTTCATGTCGGAGCGGATATATGCAACGCCGATAGTTTCACCCTCATGGGTGATATTTCTGTATAACTCAACGAAATTGTCCCGGAAGAGCAGGTCGGTATTTTTATGCTCCAGCCCGGGCAGGTCGGCACTGAATCCCGGTTTCAGGTAGCTGGCAAACATTTCCCCGTCGATCCCGAAGAGAGCCGCTACCTCGATATGTTCCTGGGCCTCCAGGAAGCCGAGATTCTCCTCTGCTGCCCGGGTATCACCAAACAGCAGCGCCGCACTGCTGTTGGCGGCGATAATATCCGCCATGGTATGAAGATTGCTGCCGATCAGGTTTCGGGTATTCAGTCTGTCCGTGGCTATAAAGGCGATGCTTGCAAGCAGCAGGGACACGGAACTGATGGCCACGATTAGCAGTGTGACCTTGTGCCGTATTGATATGCCGGAAAAGAATTTCATTGCAAGTCTACTGGTCGTTCCTTACAACGGTTGCCAGGGAAAGTAATTTCGAGCTGATTGTCAGGCCTGCTTTATTTACTGCGTCGATGTTGATATTGAACTGAACCTTGTTGTTGACCAGCTTGAACTGGATGATCCCGCCATGGTCGGTGAACCCCTTTTTGTCGCTTACCGTCAGTGTCGGTTGAGTCCGCAGCGACGACATAATATTTTCAAGATCGCCGGTCACTGGTATTGCCGATGAAAATTATCTGGCATTCCCGGGCCTCATCCGGATTCTTGATCCTTTTTACCTCGAGCAGGCTTTTATGTACGGATTTTCCTGCAAGTGCGTCCAGCAGTTGACCGAAGGGGTCGCCACCGAAGATGCACAGGTTAAACGTGCCTGCGACCTCGCCGGTCTCTCCGGGCCAGGTGACAAAACGTGAAAAGTTGTAAAGGAATGCCGCCTTGATCCTGTATTCAGTGGACACGCTGTCTTCCGCCATGCTGAAGGCAGACGCACCGGTCAGCAATGTTCCGAAAATAACCGGCAGGACGAACTTGAGGCCGGTTTTCTTCCAGTAGTCGATCATCGTCTAGAAGCTCAGGGTAACTTTGCCGTAAATACTGCGTTCAACCTGGGTCGGAACCGAGAAAATAAAATCCGGGTTGAATTCGGGGTGCGCATTGTCAAACAGGTTTTGTCCAACGAGCGCCAGGTCAACCCCATGGCGCGGTGACCAGCCGAGACGGGCGTCTACGGCTACATAGCTGTCTGTTTTGGGAAATCCGAAAGTTTCCAGGCTGCCTACATACCGAATGCCGGCATCCAGTTCAACGCGCTTGCCGAGGTCGGTTGCAAGCCAGATATTCGCCTGGTGTTGCGGGGAGGCGTTTTCCGCGCTTTCTGACATGGCATCCATGCTTCCATTGACCAGGTCAAGGTCGACTTCAAGCCAGCTGTAGTTGGCATTGACGTCAAGCCGGTCGTTGACCTTCCAGTGTGTGTCTACTTCAACACCGTGGGTGTGTCCTTTCATGTTGTTTTCGAATATGCGCAGATGCGGGAGTTAAGAATTCGATAGTCCGTAGCTCGTCATATTCATTGAAGAAGGCTGTCAGGTCGACGGACATATTATCGTTCGGTGTGAAGCGATAGCCGATCTCGTACGCGGTCAGTGTCTCGGAGTCGTAATTATCGTTGCCCAGGATCGTCAGTGGCGGTGTGCCGGCGGGGCGGGATAACAGCCAGGCTTACCGCATGTTCACCCCTGGAGGGTGTGCGTACGGCACGGGAGGCAGCGGCCCATAGTGTGTTGCCTGCATCGGTGACCCAGGCGAAACGCGCATTCGGCTGAACTTCCGAGCCGCTAAAGTCATTGTGCTCGAACTTGGAGCCGAGGGTTAACTTTGCCTTGTCGTCCCAGAAACTGATCTCATCCTGCAGGAAGGCGCTGTACAGGTTGATGTTGCGCTTTGCCGGGCTGAGACTGAATATCGATCTCGGCTCGGTGTCGTCGCTGATGTGGCGGTAATTAAGGCCCCAAACGACATGATGTATATCCTTCAGTACGGAGTGATGCTCAACCTCGATATCCACGGTGTGTCGATCTTCATAGAGTACTGCGCTGTCACGGCTGACGTAGTCATAATAGGCCTGCACCGTCAGCCTGGACTGGTCACTGCCCGAGTGTGTCCAGCGGCCGCTCAGGTTACCCCCGCTGTAATCGGCATCATCCACCAGCGGGGCAGGGGACGTGGCAATCAGCAATTGCTGACCACCCTTGCCCGCATAATAATCACCTTGCACGGTATAGCTGTCTGCCGTGCCTTTTTCCCAATCCATGCGGAAGCCGGTCTGGGCAATATCGCTGTCATCATGCGCCCCGGGCAACATGCCCGGAATGCCTGTATTGATCGAACCGCCGCTGTCGACAGCGCGGAATTTGCCATAGACGCGGTAATATTTTCCTCCGCTGCTTTCGCCGCCATGACGAGCCTCGGCAAACCCCCTTTCTTCGTTGCCTGCCCCGGCCACGACCACGTTGCCCAGGGTGTCGGCAGCCGATTTGGTAATAATGTTGATAACGCCGTTGACGGCATTCGCCCCCCACAGGGTGCCGCCGGGACCGCGGATGACTTCAATGCGCTCGACATCCTCCAGCATGACCTCGTTGGCTTCCCAGTAGACGCCTGCAAATAACGGGGTATAGACGCTGCGGCCATCGATCAGTACCAGCAGCTTGTTGGCAAATCGGCTGTTGAAACCACGCGCGGTGATGGCCCACTTGTTGGCATCGATGCGTGCGACCTGCAGGCCGGGAACGCGACGCAGGGCTTCGGGGATGTTGGTGACGCCCCAGCGTTTCAGGTCATTATTCGTGATAACGAAAATTGCAGCAGCGGCTTCCGATTTTTTCTGTGGTTTCTTGGAAACCGAGGTGACCTCGATATTCATCAGGGCCTCAAGACTCATCTCGGTGAGATCATCCGGCAGCACGTTGCCGGTTTGCGCTGCCTGAACCATAAAGGCCGTGGTGAGCCCCGCGAGCAGGCCGATGCCGGTGCGCTTGATCCGGTGTGCCTGCCGCCGCAGCCGGCCGTGCCGGCCTGCACCAGCTGCCGGGTATTCTTTCCCGGCCGGTTTGTGTTGCCTGTCTTCCCGTGTAGAAGTGTTCATTTTCCTGACTGGCCCCCGGCCGATAGCCGCTCATGTAACCCTCTGTTAATCAGATAAAAACAGATTTCCGCCGCCGGCATTATTTCGAGCTCGGTGCCTGCGGGAAGACCGCTGCTTCCTGTTCTATCGGCGTGCCCGAGGTCAAGCTTAAGCCCTGATTTCACATTGAAAATTTGGCGAGAGGGTGCTGTCGCGGGCATTGCCGGCGGCAGCCGTGGGGTTCGGACCGGGCGTGCCGGTCAGGTGGGGAGGATTGGCAAGGCCGACCAGGTCGGCCGGGGGATCAGGGTTTCTTCTTGTCCTTGTCCTTGGGGATCGTCAGGGGAACGACCACCGAGGACTGGGGTTCATCGACAAATCGGGGTCGATGGTTCATGGGTCGTCCGGCCGCTTCATTCAATTCCGCTTCGCGAGCCGTGATCAGGCTGAGACAGTGGCGGATGTCGTTGACGGTATCATCGGAGAGCGGGTGGCGGTGACCGGGCCGGGTGTAGGTATCCTTGGCGATATCGGTCAGCACCCGTTTCATGGCAATCAGGATACGTTCTTCCTTGCTCAGCTTTTCTTCGCTCATTGGTGTGATAGCCCGGTCTGGTTTACTGTGAACAGCAAGTCTGCCGCTTTAACTCCCTCTCCCTTCGGAAGAGATTGGGGAGAGGGATATAAACAGCTTTAACAGGCTCTATTGTGACATATACGGGTGCATCCAGTGAAAATTCCGCCTATTCCTTGATATAAAGGATGTTCCATTGACAGCCGCTGATGGCCTGCAGGCCGGCAAGCAGGGCTTCGCCCGGGATCGCCTCGGAGGGATAGATGCCGCGGATTTCGATGAAGGTCCTGCCGAATCCGGCAGATTTACGGAAATTCAAATCCGTCAGCTGCCCCGTATAGTCGCAGACAGCACAGGACCAGTGCAGGCGTTGCCGGTCTTCACGCCAGGCGTGCAGGTGCTCACGCCAGTCTGGATCCGGCTTGCGGCAATGCGGGCAACGCGGCTCGTGTGGGTGTGCGTCGGCACGAAAGTGTAAATGTTCGCCATCGCCGCTGAGGCTGACATGGCAAAACCGCCCGTCCCGGCTGCCTGCCTCCAGGGAATCAATATCCGCCGGTAATTCGATCTCGATCATCGGCGAGCATCCCAGGAAGGTGATGAGTTGCAGGAACTGCTCACCGACCGGGTATATCGTTTCAGCGTCGAGCCGGACCGGATCGCTGATCAGGCCGATGGATTGCAGGCACTCGGCCAGCGTGTCCGTCGTGATCGGCGCGCAGTGCGGGTCTGCCGGGTGAAGCAGCATTTTATGGACGGCCACGGCTTTGTTCCAGGGGATTGCAGGGCTGTGATCATACTACTCAGACAGGTGCGTGGTGAACGCCGGACGGGGCATGTTGTCCATGAGTCTGTACATCAACCATAATGGGATCATCCATCAGCTGTGAATCGAGGTCCTGATGCCGGTTACCGAGCCATTTTCAATCCATGCCCTTGAACTGGGGCCCATGGAGAACTTTGTCTACCTGGTACATGATCATGCCACCGACCGGGCGGCCGTCGTCGATCCCGCCTGGGACGTGCCCGCGGTGCTGGCGCTTGCCGCCCGGCAGGGCGTGCGCATCACCGATGTCCTGCTTACGCACAGTCACCATGACCATATCAACGGCATTGAAGAACTGCTTGCGTCCCGGGACGCGCAGCTGCACCTGCTCAGGGAGGAGGCCCGATTCTGGGGGCGGGGGCTTGATTTGCCGACGCTGCATCATGGTGGTGATCGCATCGAGCTGGGTGAGACCCCGATCCACGTGCTGCATACACCCGGGCACACGCCGGGGTCGGCCTGTTATCACATTGGCGACCACCTGATTACCGGCGACACCCTGTTCGTCTATGGCTGCGGGCGCTGCGACCTGAAAGGCGGCGACCCGGAGCAGATGTATGTCACCCTCAAGGACATGGCCACGGGCCTGCCGGGGGGAACCATTATCCATCCCGGCCATAACTACTCGGAAACCACCACCTCGACCATGGAACAGCAGCTGGAAGGTAATCCGTTCATGCATTTTGACGACAGTGACCGGTTTATTACCTACCGGATGCACTATCATGACAGCCACCGTGATTCACCCTACGGCCCGGTCTGCAAGGGCGACGAAATGAAATGAGAAAGGAACCAGATTCATCGCGGATGAGATCCGCTCCTGCGCCGGATTGGCCTGCAGGTGCGGGTCTCACCCGCGAAAAGGATGCATCACACATGCATAAT
Organism: uncultured Gammaproteobacteria bacterium; assembly: GCA_963827755.1. GTDB lineage: Bacteria > Pseudomonadota > Gammaproteobacteria > UBA9214 > UBA9214 > UBA9214. The sequence goes on along the minus strand of CAWHCQ010000031.1, from coordinate 86,011 downwards.
CCAACAGGAATCGGAACATGACAACGAAACAAGGTGCATCGGCAAGGGCAATCCTGTTGATGTGTTGTGCAATAACGTTGACTGCCTGCTCCTCCTTCGGTGGCTACGAGGAAACCCCGCGCGTATCACTGGTCAGCATCCAGCCGCTGGAAATGGGTCTGCTGGAGCAGCGCTACGGCATGCAGTTGCGCATCATGAACCCGAATGATGTCACGATCCCGATGCGTGGCCTGAGTTATTCAATCGATATTAACGGCCATGAATTTGCCTATGGCGTCAGCCGCCAGCCGGTGTCTATTCCGGCATTCAGCGAGGCACTGCTGGACGTTGAGGTGGTCAGTAACCTGTTGAACGTCATGCGGCAGTTCCAGAAAATGAGTGAGGAGAACAATGACAGCCTGAACTACCGCCTGAGCGGAAAGATCAGCCTGGGGACAAGGCTGAGGAAGTTGCCGTTCAATGTTGAGGGTAACCTGAACTGGTTGCCAAAAGACAAGGCAGAGCCTGCAGCGGAAGACTAGACATGGATGCCTTTCGGGCCTTGCGGGTCCATGCACAGGGTAACGGCACCGAGGCACGTCTTGAAACACTTTCAGTCAGTGACCTCGCGCCCGGTGAGGTCGTCATCCAGGCCCGTTTCTCCAGTATCAATTATAAAGATGCGCTGGCCGTCACCGGCAAGGGCAGGATACTGCGTCACTTCCCGCTGGTGGCCGGCGTCGATGTCGCGGGCGTTGTTGCCGGGTCTGACGATGCGCGTTTCCGGCCGGGTGATGAAGTGCTGGTCACCGGCTGCGGCCTTGGCGAGAGCCACGACGGCGGGTTTTCAGAGGTGGTGCGTGTTCCTGCCGACTGGGTCGTGCCGCTGCCGCCCGGCCTGGGCCTGTTCGATGCCATGGCGCTGGGCACCGCGGGTTTTACCGCGGCGCTGGCGATCGACCAGCTGGAACGCAATGCACAGCGTCCGGATGCCGGCCCGGTCATCGTCACCGGTGCAAGCGGGGGCGTGGGCAGTCTTGCCATCGACCTGTTGAGCAGCCGCGGCTACGAAGTCACCGCCCTGACCGGAAAGGCAGATGCAAGCACCTGGCTGCAGGGCCTCGGCGCCAGCGACGTGCTCGATCGCAGCACCCGGGAGTACGGGCGTCGTCCGCTGGAAAAGGCGCTTTGGGGCGGGGCGATCGACAATGTCGGCGGCGACACACTTGCCTGGTTAACGCGCACCGTTAAACCCTGGGGGAACATCGCCAGCATCGGTATGGCCAGTGGCACGGAACTGCACACCAGCGTCATGCCGTTCATCCTGCGGGGTATCAGTATTCTCGGGATAACCTCGGCCAACTGCCCGATGCAGCGCCGCAGGAAAATCTGGAAGCGGCTGGTGACAGACCTGAAACCGCGACACCTCGACAGGATTGTTGCCGGGACAGTCAGTCTTGATGAATTACCCCTTGCCTGTGAAGAACTGCTCAGGGGGGAACACCGGGGGCGTTACGTGGTGGCCCTGGAGTAAGGCCGCCATGAAAAATCTCAACACCCTTCCCGATTACCTCCGTCCCGGCCTCGGCATTCTTTCCATTGGCCTGAACCCGTCATTGCCATCCGTGCGCGCCGGCTTTTATTTTGCAAACCCGCGCAACCGCTTCTGGCGCGCGCTGAATGCCAGCAACCTGGTGACCGAAACACTCAAGCCGGGTATCGCGGCCAATGAAACACTGTTCCATAAATTCGGTATCGGTTTTACCGATGTTGTGAAGCGCCCCACGGCCGGTGGCAATGAGCTGCGCGCCGCAGATTATCGCGAGTGGGCGCCGCTGCTAAAAGAAAAAATTGAGCGCAATGCACCCGGCGTTGCCTGGTTTCACGGCAAGCAGGCCTACGTCAATTACCTGCGCTATGCAGAAGATCTGCGGGAAAAACCGCGCTGGGGCGCACAGCTGTTTTCCATCGGCGAGAGCCGGGTATTTGTCACGCCAAACCCGAGTCCGGCCAATGCGGCCTATTCCCTGGCGGATCTGGTCAGCTGGTATCGGCAGCTCGGGGCCTTCAGCATTCAACAGCGCAGGCGCGCCTGAAACGCGCGCTTGCAGCAGAATAAATCTGGTGATCTATACTTGAATACGTGTAACTTTTGACTGGAGGGTTGGATCATGTCTATTCCGGTAACAGTGTCGGATTTTCTGGCACAGCATGATGTGGAATACGATGTCCTGACGCACGCGCATACGAGCAGCAGTGGTGAAACGGCTGAATCCTCGCATGTTCCGGGTGGTCGTCTGGCAAAATCTGTGGTGCTGGAAGATGACCAGGGTTATCTCATGGTTGTCTTGCCGGCGAGTCGGCAGGTCGACATGGGGGAGTTGCACCGGGTGCTGAATCGCAACCTCGGCCTGGCACTGGAAAGCGAGCTGGGCCGCTTGTTTCACGACTGTGAAATCGGCGCACTGCCGGCCATCGGGCCCGCCTATGGCGTGGAAACAATCGTTGACGACGCGCTGGCGGAACAGCCGGAAGTCTATTTCGAGGCCGGCGACCATGAGCAATTGATCCATGTGAGTGCTGAAGTGTTCGAGGCCTTGCTCGGTGAGGGCATTCGGCACGGTCAGTTCAGCCACTAGAACGTCCCGGGACACTGCAACCCCTGCGCCGCAGGGGTTGCTGTCCGTCTGATGTCTTGGTTTAATTTCATATAGAACAGATAGATAGGGCCAGGTGGCGGGGTTTTCAGTGCCCCGTCTGCGGGTGCTGCCGGTGGGCGCGCACCCCGTTTCAGCCCGGGCGCCGCACCAGCTTGCTCATCATCCTCGCAGAGCAGGCCGGTGGCCGTATGCCAGGGCATGTGTCGCGGGCGGATGCGGCAATCCCGGCCGGCTGTTCCATGAGCTTTTCTGTAACTGCATATGAATCAACGGAATACAGTCAGCAGTACGGGGCGGGTTGGCGCTGGCGGCAGGCGGCACTGTATTTCACGTCACACATCCCGCTGCAACCGGAATGGATACTGATTCAATGCCGTATTGTTGTTGACTCTCACCAACGCCTGCAAGACAATAGCGGGCTTGCTTTTTGGAGGGGTTCCCGAGTGGTCAAAGGGATCAGACTGTAAATCTGACGGCTCAGCCTTCGGAGGTTCAAATCCTCCCCCCTCCACCAGAGGATGGTTACTTCCCTGCAGCTAATGGGGAGGATTTGAACCGACAGAGGTTCACGAAATCGCCGCTATGCCGTGCGAGTAACTTCTTGAAGACAGGGCGATTAGCCAGGCGGGTGTAGTTCAATGGTAGAACCTCAGCCTTCCAAGCTGATGATGTGGGTTCGATCCCCATCACCCGCTCCAATACAGACGGGGCTGGACCCCCGGTTTTTTTTGAAAGAGATGTGTTGTGAGCCCGGGGTGAAAAGAGATCCGGCCACATTTGTTTTGCTTAAGGGTTAATTGCCCATATAGCTCAGTCGGTAGAGCACTTCCTTGGTAAGGAAGAGGTCACCGGTTCAAATCCGGTTATGGGCTCCAGTAGTTGTTACCAATTTGGTTGAGTGTAATCGTGCAAACAGGAACGGGAGTCAGGTGTAATGTCCAAGGAAAAATTTGAACGTACCAAGCCGCATGTCAACGTTGGAACGATCGGGCATGTGGATCATGGCAAGACAACGTTAACGGCAGCGATCACGAAGGTGATGGCAGAAGCGCACGGTGGTGAGTTCAAGGCCTTCGACCAGATTGACAATGCGCCGGAAGAACGCGAGCGCGGCATCACGATTGCGACGTCGCACGTGGAATACGAGTCACCGAACCGCCACTATGCGCACGTCGACTGCCCGGGCCATGCTGACTACGTGAAGAACATGATCACGGGTGCGGCGCAGATGGACGGTGCGATCCTGGTAGTGAGTGCCGCAGACGGCCCGATGCCGCAGACGCGTGAGCACATCCTGCTGTCCCGCCAGGTGGGCGTGCCTTATATACTGGTTTACATGAACAAGGCCGACCAGGTCGATGATGCGGAGCTGCTGGAGCTGGTCGAGATGGAGATTCGCGAGCTGCTGGACAAGTACGATTTCCCGGGTGACGACACCCCGATCGTGACGGGTTCGGCGCTGAAGGCGCTGGAAGGCGACACCAGTGATATCGGTGTGCCCTCGATCCTCAAGCTGGTTGAGGAGATGGACAAGTACATTCCGGAGCCGGAGCGTGCGATCGACGGTGATTTTCTGATGCCGGTCGAGGACGTGTTCTCGATTTCGGGCCGCGGCACGGTGGTCACGGGTCGTATCGAGCGCGGTATCGTCAAGGTTGGCGAAGAGCTGCAGATTGTCGGCATCAAGGACACGCTGGCGACGACCTGCACGGGTGTCGAGATGTTTCGCAAGTTGCTGGACGAAGGCCGTGCGGGTGACAACGTGGGTGTGCTGCTGCGTGGCACCAAGCGTGAAGAGGTCGAGCGCGGCCAGGTGCTGGCGAAGCCGGGGAGTATTACGCCGCACACCAAGTTCGAGTGCGAGGTGTACATCCTGAGCAAGGATGAGGGTGGACGTCACACGCCGTTTTTCAGCAATTACCGGCCGCAGTTTTACTTCCGCACGACGGACGTGACCGGTGCGTGTGATTTGCCGGAAGGTGTGGAGATGGTGATGCCGGGTGACAACATCAAGATGACGGTGTCGTTGATTGCACCGATCGCGATGGAGGATGGTCTGCGCTTCGCGATTCGTGAAGGCGGCCGTACCGTCGGCGCCGGCGTCGTGTCCAAGATCCTCGAGTGATCAAGCGCAGCGCACAGGCCCTGACCTGTCGCCAGGTTGAGGGTAAATAGTTTACAGGCCAGTAGCTCAATTGGCAGAGCGACGGTCTCCAAAACCGTAGGTTGGGGGTTCGATTCCCTCCTGGCCTGCCAATGATTACGGCGAAGAAGTTGCAATCTTGCTCCGGGAAATTATGAACGAAAAAGTTGAAACAGGCGGTAACCGGCTCGACTCTCTCAAGTTGGGCGTGGCCGTGCTGTTGCTGTGCGGCGCAATTTTTGCCTTTTATTACTATGACGATCAGTCGCCGCTGTTACGCGTGGTCGGGTTGCTCGCCTTAACCGCAATTTCGGTGGCTATCGCGGCACAGTCAAGCACGGGCAAAAGAGTTTTCGGTTTCATCAGCGGCGCCAAGAGAGAGGTGCAGCGTGTTGTCTGGCCGACACGGACAGAGACGACGCAGACGACACTGGCAGTGCTTGTGATCGTGCTGATTATGGGGATTCTCCTCTGGTTGCTGGACATGGTATTGCTGGCGGCTATTCAAATGTTGACCGGACAGGGTGGCTGACGATGTCGTTGCAGTGGTATGTAGTGCACGCCTATTCCGGTTTTGAGAACCAGGTCAAGCGCGCTCTTGAAGAGCGTATTGCGCGCGCCGAAATGACGGATGCATTTGGTGAAATCCTGGTGCCCGTGGAAGAAGTCGTTGAAATGCGCGAAGGGACCAAGCGTAAAAGCGAGCGCAAGTTCTTTCCGGGTTATGTGCTGGTGCAGATGGATATGAATGAAGATACCTGGCACCTGGTCAAGGATGCGCCCAAGGTGCTGGGGTTCATCGGTGGAACCAGTGACAAGCCGGCACCGATTTCTGAAAAGGAAGCGAATGCCATTCTGCAGCGTGTGCAGGAAGGTGTCGACAAGCCCAGGCCGAAGGTGCTGTTTGAGCCGGGCGAAGTGGTGCGTGTCACTGATGGCCCGTTTAATGACTTCAACGGCGTGGTTGAAGAGGTCAATTATGAAAAGAGCCGGCTGCGTGTATCGGTACTGATCTTCGGCCGGTCAACACCGGTTGAGCTTGAGTTCGGCCAGGTCGAGAAGGCCTAGCTGTAATACATGCAGGAGCGCTCCGCGAGCGCGAACGTTTTGCAGTAAAAATCGCGGATGAGATCCGCTCCTACACCTAAGTTTATGTAACAGGGGAGCCGCAAGGCGCTTGTACCCACAGGAGTTAAAAAATGGCAAAGAAAATCGAGGCATACATCAAGCTGCAGGTTCCTGCAGGTGAAGCCAATCCGAGTCCGCCTGTCGGCCCTGCGCTGGGTCAGCATGGCGTGAATATCATGGAATTCTGCAAGGCGTTCAATGCGCAGACGCAGAAGCTTGAAAAAGGCCTGCCGACCCCGGTCGTGATTACTGTCTATAACGACCGCAGCTTTACATTCATTACCAAGACGCCGCCGGCCTCGGTTCTGCTGAAGAAGGCGCTGGGTCTTGCCAAGGGTTCCGGTACGCCGAATACGGACAAGGTCGGCAAGGTAACGCGTGCCCAGCTGGAAGAGATCGCAACTGTAAAGATGCCTGACCTGAACGCTGCCGATATGGATGCAGCGGTTCAGATTATTGCCGGAAGTGCCCGCAGTATGGGCATCGATGTAGAGGGATAGGGGTATGACCAGGTTAACGAAAAGAGCAAAGCTCATTAAGGAAAAACTCACCGCGGGCAAGCAGTACCCGATCGATGAGGCACTGGCCCTGTTGCAGGAACTGTCCACGGTCAAGTTCAAGGAGTCTGTCGATGTCAGCGTCAACCTTGGCATTGACGCGCGCAAGTCAGATCAGGCGGTGCGCGGTTCGACGGTATTACCGAACGGTACCGGTAAAACCGTGCGGGTTGCGGTCTTCACCCAGGGCGCAAATGCAGACGCGGCCAGGGAAGCGGGCGCGGATATCGTCGGCATGGAAGACCTGGCGGAAGAGGTCAAGAAGGGCAACATGGATTTTGACGTGGTGATCGCCTCGCCGGATGCCATGCGCGTTGTCGGCACCCTGGGACAGATCCTCGGCCCGCGCGGCCTGATGCCCAACCCGAAAGTCGGAACCGTGGCCCAGGACGTTGCGACAGCGGTCAAAAATGCCAAGGCCGGCCAGGTGCGCTACCGCACGGACAAGGCGGGAATCATCCACTGCCAGATCGGCAGGGCTGATTTCGAAATCAGCGCCCTGAAAGAAAACCTGGGCGCCTTGCTGGCTGACCTGAACAAGACCAAGCCGACATCGGCCAAGGGCGTGTACCTGAAGAAGATTTCGGTGTCGACCACGATGGGGCCGGGCCTCCCCGTGGACCAGGCATCGCTTGAATTGTAGGTTTGTTTTTGTTGCCTCCCCCTGGCCGGGCGGAGGGTTTGAGAGAATTGCGGGAAGCTGAACGGCTTTCTGGATAGTTTGACGTAAGCCGGCACCTGCCGGTGGCCGTCAGAGACCGCAGGTACCTGGCATGTCTGGCCGGGTTTAATGGTTCCGCGACAGCGGGGCGGCCTGCGCAGAGGGTGACGTCGTGACAGTCTTCTGTCTTCAAGTCACCAGATAGTATGCGTCGGTGCTGGCTGCCGGCGTGTTGTCAATTGGCAGAAAAGACCGTGCGGCATGGTGTTGTGCGCGATTTTCTGAAGAGGTAATCACAATGGCATTAACTCTTGAAGAGAAAAAGGCTGTTGTTGCTGAAGTATCTGCAGTTGCAAAAGGGGCCCTGTCGGCCGTGGCCGCGGAATATCGCGGTATTACGGTTGATCAGATGACTGACCTGCGTGTGCGAGCACGCGAGGACAACGTCTATTTGCGTGTCGTGAAAAACACGCTGGCGCGTCGTGCCCTGGCAAACACTGACTTCGAATGCATGACCGGGCGTTTGACCGGACCCTTGATCCTGGCATTTTCCAGGGAAGATCCCGGTGCTGCCGCACGTGTAACCAAGGACTTTGCCAAGCAATACGGCAAGTTCGAGGTAACCATGCTTTCTGTTGGTGGCGAGCTGCTCGAGCCGTCAGACATTGACAAGCTCGCCAAGCTCCCGACCCGCGACCAGGCTATCAGTTTGCTTATGGCAGTCATGCTGGCGCCGACCGAGAAGTTTGTACGCACGCTCAATGAAGTGCCGGGCAAGCTTGTACGTACGGTAGCCGCGATTCGCGACCAGAAGCAGCAAGCAGCATAAAGCTATTCAATTCCAACTTTAAATATTATTAACAGGAGTATTCGTTATGGCCGTTTCACAAGAAGAGATTCTGGAAACAGTTTCAAGCATGACAGTGATGGAAGTTGTCGATCTGATCGCCGCCATGGAAGAGAAGTTTGGTGTTTCCGCTGCCGCAGCCGTTGCTGCAGCGCCAGCCGCCGGTGGTGAAGCCGCTGCTGCTGAAGAGCAAACCGAGTTCGACGTTATCATGAGCAGTTTTGGCGACAACAAGGTGTCCGTCATCAAGGCAGTACGCAGTATCACCGGTCTGGGCCTGAAGGAAGCAAAGGAAATGGTGGAAGGCGTTCCTTCCACTATCAAGGAAGGCGCTTCCAAGGAAGAAGCCGAGGGTATCAAGAAGCAGCTTGATGAGGCCGGCGCAACCGTCGCTCTCAAGTAAGCGGGCTCTCTGCAGCTTTTAGTGGTTATTGCGTACGCGCAAAAAATACAGGGCAGGCCGGTAGTGCATAAGGCACCCGGCCTTTCCCTGCTTGTTGTATTTGAAGGGTTATGCAGCGCCGCGAATCCCTGTCAGTAAACGGATTTGCAGGGCTGATAAACAGCATTCTTCATTGTTAGTGGAGAGGAAAACCGATGGCTTACAGTTTCACCGAGAAAAAGCGTATTCGAAAGGACTTTGGCACACGCCACAGCATCCTGGAAGTCCCCTATTTGCTGGCGACCCAGATAGAGTCCTACCGTGACTTCCTGCAGTCAGACATGGACCCGGAGTCTCGCAACAGCAAGGGTTTGCACGCTGCTTTTAAATCGGTGTTTCCGATTGTCAGTTATGCCGGTACCGCAGCGCTTGATTACGTTAATTATCGTCTGGGTGAACCGGCATTCGATGTGAAGGAATGCCAGTTGCGCGGTCTGACCTATGCGGCACCGTTGCGTGCGCTGGTGCGCCTGATAATCTATGACAAGGACTCGCCATCTGATGCCAGGAAGATCAAGGACATCAAGGAGCAGGAAGTCTACATGGGCGAACTGCCACTGATGACGGACAATGGTACCTTTGTTGTCAACGGCACCGAGCGTGTAATCGTTTCCCAGTTGCACCGTTCGCCGGGTGTGTTCTTTGACCATGACAAGGGCAAGACCCATTCTTCCGGCAAGTTGCTGTTCTCTGCGCGCGTTATTCCCTATCGTGGTTCCTGGCTGGATATGGAATTTGATCCGAAAGATTCCCTGTTCGTGCGTATCGACAGGCGCCGCAAGTTACCGGCCACGATCCTGTTGCGTGCGCTGGGTTATGACAACGAGCAAATGCTCGACATTTTCTTTGAAACCAACAAGTTTCATCTCGGTAAAAAGGAGATCAAGCTCGACCTGGTGCCGGAGCGCCTGCGTGGCGAGACCACCACTTTTGATATCAAGGCAAAGTCCAAGGTCATTGTCGCGGAAGGGCGACGCGTAACGGCACGTCATATCAACGAGCTCGACAAGGCGGGTATCAAGTCGCTGGTTGTGCCGGAAGACTACCTGTATGGCAAGATCCTTTCCCACAACATCATTGACAAGGAAACCGGCGAAATTATCGCCAATGCCAATGACGAAATAACGGAAGAGTTGCTGGTGCAGTTGCGTGATGCAGGCGTCAAGGACGTTAAGACACTCTATGTCAATGACCTCGACCGTGGGCCGTACATCTCCAGTACCCTGCGTATTGATCCGACCGCTACAGAGCTGGAAGCGATGGTCGAGATCTATCGCATGATGCGTCCGGGTGAGCCGCCGACCAAGGATGCCGCCCAGAACCTGTTCAAGAACCTGTTCTTTACCAGTGAGCGTTACGATCTGTCCGCTGTCGGTCGTATGAAGTTCAATCGTCGCATCGGCGTGGATGAGCTGACCGGGGAAGGCACGCTGTCAAAGGAAGACATCCTGGCAGTAATGAAAATCCTCATCGAGATACGTAATGGCAACGGTTTTGTCGACGATATCGATCACCTCGGTAACCGGCGCATTCGTTGTGTCGGCGAGATGGCGGAGAACGTCTTCCGTATCGGCCTGGTGCGTGTAGAACGCGCAGTGAAAGAACGCCTCAGTATTGCGGAATCGGAAAGCCTGATGCCGCAGGAACTGATCAACGCCAAGCCGGTAGCTGCAGCCATCAAGGAATTCTTCGGCTCCAGCCAGCTGTCGCAGTTTATGGATCAGAACAACCCGCTCTCGGAAGTTACGCACAAGCGTCGTGTATCTGCATTGGGCCCGGGTGGCCTGACCCGGGAGCGAGCCGGATTTGAAGTGCGCGATGTGCATCCGACGCATTACGGCCGGGTATGTCCGATTGAAACACCTGAAGGACCGAATATCGGCTTGATAAATTCACTGGCCGTGTATTCCCGAACCAATGAATACGGCTTCCTTGAAACGCCGTACCGCAAGGTGGTTAATACCCGCGTGACCGATGATGTTGTATACCTGTCGGCCATTGAAGAAGGCCAGTACACAATTGCCCAGGCGAATGCCAACACGGATGCCAGGGGCAAGCTGACGGATGACCTGGTCACCTGTCGTTTCAGAAATGAATTCATGACGTCGACACCGGAGAAGGTGGATTTCATTGACGTATCACCGAAGCAGATTGTTTCGGTGGCCGCCGCATTGATCCCGTTCCTGGAACACGATGATGCCAACCGTGCACTGATGGGTTCCAACATGCAGCGCCAGGCCGTGCCTACGCTGATCACCGAGAAACCGCTGGTGGGTACCGGTATAGAACGCACGGTTGCTATCGACTCGGGTGTCACGGTGGTTGCCAGGCGTGGCGGCGTACTGGATTCCGTTGATGCCGGTCGTATCGTTGTCCGTGTAAATGATGACGAGACCGTGGCAGGTGAACCGGGTGTGGATATCTACAACCTGACCAAGTACACCCGATCCAACCAGAATACCTGTATCAACCAGCGGCCACTGGTAAAACCGGGTGACGTGATTGCGCGCGGTGACGTACTCGCCGACGGGCCAAGCACAGATATGGGTGAGCTCGCGCTTGGCCAGAACCTGCTGGTCGCATTCATGCCCTGGAACGGTTACAACTTCGAGGACTCCATTCTGATTTCAGAGCGGGTCGTCGAGGAAGACCGTTTTACCACGATCCATATTGAAGAGCTGACCAGTGTCGCGCGCGACACCAAGCTGGGTCCGGAAGAAGTCACCGGCGATATTCCAAATGTTGGCGAAGGTGCGCTTGCCAAGCTTGACGAATCGGGCATTGTCTACATCGGTGCCGAGGTCAAGCCGGGCGACATCCTGGTAGGCAAGGTGACGCCCAAGGGCGAGTCCCAGCTGACGCCGGAAGAGAAATTGCTGCGCGCCATCTTTGGCGAGAAGGCCTCCGATGTGAAGGACACCTCATTGCGTGTCCCAAGCGGTATGGATGGCACCGTTATCGATGTGCAGGTTTTCACGCGTGACGGTGTCGAAAAGGACGCGCGTGCGTTGCAGATCCAGGAAAGCCAGCTTGCACAGGTACGCAAGGATCTGAATGACCAGATGCGCATTATGGAAGATGATATCTACCAGCGCGTCGAGATACTGCTGCAGGGCAAGGTTGCCGAGGGTGGTCCCGGCAAGCTGGCTGCCGGTGCCAAGCTAACCAGGGATTACCTGGCAGGGACGGCGCGTGAAAAGTGGTTTGAAATCCGCCTGCGCAATGAATCGGCCAATGAAGACCTGGAGAAGGCGGCTGAGCAGCTGAAGACCCTGCGTACCGAGTTCGAAGAACGGCTGGAAAACAAGCGGGTCAAGCTGACAAGCGGCGATGACCTCGCGCCGGGCGTCCTGAAAATGGTCAAGGTGTACCTGGCGGTCAAGCGTCGCGTGCAGCCCGGGTGACAAGATGGCGGGGCGTCATGGTAACAAGGGTGTTATCTCGATGATCCAGCCGGTCGAGGACATGCCTTTCACCGCAGACGGTACTTCCGTGGATATCGTTTTGAATCCACTCGGCGTGCCATCACGAATGAATGTTGGCCAGGTGCTGGAAACGCACCTTGGCTGGGCGGCCAAGGGGCTGGGTATCAAGATCGGCAAGATGCTTGAAAGCCAGCAAAAGGTAGTCGAGATACGCAGGTTCCTCGACAAGATCTATAACAGCAGTGGCCGCAAGGAAGACCTGAAGTCGTTTAGCGACGAGGAAATCCTTGAACTGGCAAGGAACCTGACAGGTGGCGTACCGATGGGAACGCCCGTGTTTGACGGCGCGCCCGAGCAGGCCATCAAGGACATGCTGGAACTGGCTGATTTGCCGACCAGTGGTCAGACCACCTTGTATGACGGCCGTACCGGCGATGCCTTTGACCGGGAAGTTACCGTCGGTTACATGTACATCCTCAAGCTGAATCACCTGGTGGATGACAAGATGCATGCACGTTCAACCGGTCCGTACAGCCTGGTGACGCAGCAGCCGCTGGGCGGCAAGGCGCAGTTCGGCGGGCAGCGTTTCGGTGAAATGGAAGTGTGGGCGCTGGAGGCCTATGGCGCTGCGTACACCCTTCAGGAAATGCTGACGGTGAAATCGGATGACGTCAACGGTCGTACCAAGATGTACAAGAATATTGTTGACGGTAACCATCATATGGATGCCGGTATGCCCGAGTCCTTCAATGTGCTTGTGAAGGAAATACGCTCGCTCGGTATCAATATGGAACTGGAACAGGACTAGGAATAAACGTAGCCGGGTTTGTAATAACTCGATACTCCATCTGCAGGAGAGACGATGAAAGATTTACTGAACTTACTCAAGCCACAGGGTCAATCGGATGATTTCGATTCAATTCGTATTGGCCTGACGTCCCCCGACATGATCCGTTCCTGGTCGTATGGTGAAGTTAAAAAACCGGAAACGATCAACTACCGGACTTTCAAGCCGGAAAGGGATGGATTGTTCTGCGCCAAGATTTTTGGCCCGGTCAAGGATTATGAATGCCTGTGCGGCAAGTACAAGCGCCTCAAGCACCGCGGCGTGGTCTGTGAGAAATGTGGTGTAGAGGTGACGTTGTCCAAGGTGCGGCGCGAGCGCATGGGACATATCGAGCTGGCCAGCCCGGCAGCACATATCTGGTTCCTGAAGTCGCTGCCTTCACGAATCGGCCTGCTGCTGGATATGACCCTGCGCGACATCGAGCGCGTGCTCTATTTCGAGGCCTTCGTTGTTGTTGATCCCGGCATGACGACACTGGAGCGTGGCCAGCTGCTTTCCGATGAAGCCTATCTCGATGCGATCCAGGAAAACGGTGACGAGTTCGATGCCCGCATGGGTGCCGAGGCGGTTTACGAGCTGCTCAAGGCCATCGACCTGCAGGTGGATGCGGCCAGGTTGCGCGATGAGATCGACAGTACCAAGTCCGAGACCAAGCTGAAGCGGCTGTCCAAGCGTCTCAAGCTGGTCGAGTCTTTTATCGATTCCGGCAACCGGCCGGAATGGATGGTGATGACGGTATTGCCCGTGCTGCCGCCGGAACTGCGGCCCCTGGTGCCGCTCGACGGTGGGCGCTTTGCGACATCCGATCTGAACGATCTGTATCGACGCGTCATCAACCGCAACAATCGTCTGAAACGTCTGCTGGAATTGAGTGCGCCTGACATCATCGTGCGCAATGAAAAACGCATGCTGCAGGAATCCGTCGATGCATTGCTGGATAACGGCCGTCGTGGCCGGGCAATTACCGGTACCAACAAGCGGCCGCTGAAGTCGCTGTCCGATATGATCAAGGGCAAGCAGGGACGTTTTCGTCAGAACCTGCTCGGTAAGCGTGTTGATTATTCCGGGCGCTCCGTCATCGTGGTGGGCCCCACTTTGATGCTGCACCAGTGCGGCTTGCCGAAGCGCATGGCGCTGGAATTGTTCAAGCCGTTTATTTTCAGCAAGCTGCAATTCCGCGGGCTGGCTGCAACCATAAAGGCAGCGAAGAAGCTGGTAGAGCGTGAAGGTCCGGAGGTCTGGGATATCCTCGAGGATGTGATACGCGAGCACCCGGTCATGCTGAACCGCGCGCCGACACTGCACCGCCTGGGTATCCAGGCGTTCGAGCCGGTGCTGATCGAGGGCAAGGCCATTCAGCTCCATCCGCTGGTTTGCGCCGCCTTCAACGCCGACTTCGACGGCGACCAGATGGCGGTCCATGTACCGCTTTCCATCGAGGCACAGCTGGAAGCCCGTGCGCTGATGATGTCGTCGAATAACATTCTTTCTCCTGCCAATGGCGAGCCGATCATCGTGCCATCGCAGGACGTGGTGCTTGGTCTGTATTACATGACGCGCGAATCCATCAACGCCAAAGGCGAAGGTATGGTGTTTGCGGATGTATCCGAGGTTCATCGCGCCTATTCCACCGGCGTGGTTTCCCTGCATGCCAAAATCAGAGTCAGGATTCATCGCTACGAACTGGACGAGGAAGGCGAGGCGCAGGAAATCTACGGCCTGGTTGATACGACTGTGGGGCGTGCATTGCTTTCGGAACTGTTGCCGAAAGGTCTGACGTTTGACCTGGTGAACAGGGATATGAGCAAAAAGGCGATTTCCAGTGTAATCAATGCCTGCTATCGCCGTGTGGGTTTGAAAGAGACGGTGATTTTTGCCGACCAGTTGATGTATACGGGTTTTTCCTATGCGACACGTTCTGCCGTGTCATTCGGTATCAATGACATGATCATCCCTGACAGCAAGGCCGGCATTCTTGCCGAGGCCGAAGACGAGGTCCTGGAAATCGAAAACCAGTACACCTCGGGCCTGGTGACCATGGGCGAGCGTTACAACAAGGTTGTCGATATCTGGTCGCGCACCAATGACCAGGTTGCCAAGGCAATGATGGATGCCCTGGGTACGGAGGAAAAAAAGGATGCGCAGGGCAAGACCGTCAGGCAGCCTTCGTTTAACTCGGTCTACATGATGGCCGACTCCGGCGCGCGTGGTTCAGCTGCGCAGATTCGTCAGCTGGCCGGTATGCGTGGCCTGATGGCGAAGCCGGATGGCTCGATTATCGAGACGCCGATCACTGCAAACTTCCGTGAGGGGCTGGACGTACTGCAGTACTTTATCTCCACCCACGGTGCACGCAAGGGCCTGGCGGATACCGCGCTGAAGACCGCGAACTCGGGTTACCTGACGCGCCGCCTGGTTGATGTGGCGCAGGACCTGACTGTCATAGGCACTGATTGCGGCACCGAGAATGGCCTGGAACTGACGCCGCTGGTTGAAGGTGGCGACATCGTGGAGCCATTGCGTGAACGGGTCCTCGGCCGTCTGGTTGCCAGGGACGTGTTGCGTCCCGGTATCTGATGAAGTGGTCGCGCCGCGCGATACCGTGCTCGATGAGGCCTGGGTCGACAAGCTCGAAACCATGGGTATCGACGTCATGTTCGTGCGTTCGCCGATTTCCTGTGAAAACCGTTATGGAGTATGTGCAGCCTGTTACGGCCGTGACCTCGGTCGTGGTCACATGGTTAATCCGGGTGAGGCAATAGGTGTTATAGCGGCGCAGTCTATCGGTGAGCCGGGTACACAGCTGACCATGCGCACCTTTCATATCGGTGGTGCGGCCAGTCGTGCAGCCACCGTAAACAGTGTCGAAGTCAAAAACGGCGGCACCGTGCGTTTGCATAACATCAAGACGGTAAGCAACAGGAACAAGAACCTTGTTGCCGTATCCCGTTCAGGCGAAATCGGTATCGTTGATGACCATGGTCGTGAGCGCGAACGCTACAAGCTGCCTTATGGCTCGGTTATCAGTGCAGCCGATGGTGACAAGGTAAAGGGTGGCAGCGTGATTGCTACCTGGGATCCGCATACTCACCCGATTGTCACGGAAGTTGCGGGCAAGGCCAGTTTCAGTGATTTCATCGATGGCATTACCGTGCAGGAAACCACCGACGAAATAACCGGTCTTACGAGCCTCGTGGTCACCGATCCGAAATCGCGTGGTACGGCAGGCAAGGACCTGCGGCCGATGGTTAAACTGGTTGATCGAAAAGGCAAGCCGGTGAAAATTGCCGGCACCGATCTCGATGCGCAGTATTTTCTGCCCGCCGGTGCCATCGTCAGCCTGGGAGACGGCGCCGATGTCAGTGTCGGTGACGTTATCGCGCGTATTCCGCAGGAATCGTCGAAGACACGTGATATTACCGGTGGTCTGCCGCGTGTTGCCGACCTGTTCGAGGCGCGCAAGCCGAAAGAGCCCGCCATCCTGGCCGAGCGTTCCGGTACCGTTGGTTTCGGCAAGGACACCAAGGGCAAACAGCGCGTCATTATTACCGGCAGGGATGGTGAAGCACATGAGGAGCTGATTCCGAAATGGCGTCACGTGACCGTGTTTGAGGGTGAAAGTATCGAACAGGGCGAAATGCTGGTCGATGGTGAACCTGATTCACACGACATCCTGCGCCTGCTGGGTACGTCGACCATGGCCGAATACATGGTCAAGGAGATCCAGGACGTCTACCGTCTGCAGGGCGTAAAGATCAATGACAAGCATATCGAGGTCATTCTTCGCCAGATGCTGCGCAAGGCCGAAATTCTGAAATCGAATGACAGCCGTTACATCAAGGGCGAGCAGATCGAGCGGGCCAGGATCCTCGAAGAATCGGAGAAGCTCCTCAAGGACGGCAAGGAGCCGGCTGACTGGATGTCCCTGTTGCTGGGTATCACCAAGGCCTCGCTGGCGACGGAGTCCTTTATTTCAGCGGCCTCTTTCCAGGAGACCACCCGGGTGCTCACCGAGGCCTCGGTCCGTGGCAGCAAGGACGGCTTGCGTGGGCTCAAGGAGAACGTCATCGTGGGTCGCCTGATCCCGGCGGGCACCGGCCTGGCCTACCACGAGGAGCGGCGGCGTCAGCGGGAAATCACCCCGATGGACATCGCCGAAGAAATGGCGGCCGTGGATGCTCCCGAGGACGGCCAGGCGGAAAGTGTGGCGGAGTCATCGGCGGAATAGAAATTCCTGCTTGACAGGGGCTGGTCCTGTCACTAGAATTCCGCTTCTCTCGACAGGCCGGCTCGTCCGGCCTGTCGTTTGTTTTCAGTGGCTTAGAATTATTTCCAGGCGAATTTCAGGGTTACAAGGTTAATGGCAACAATCAATCAGCTAGTGCGCAAGCCGCGTTCCAGGAAAAGGGAAAAGAGTAACGTCCCTGCGCTGGATGCATGTCCGCAGAAACGCGGTGTCTGTACACGTGTGTATACGACGACCCCGAAGAAGCCGAACTCGGCTTTACGCAAGGTTGCGCGTGTTCGTCTGACGAATGGCTTTGAGGTGACTACTTATATCGGTGGTGAGGGGCATAACCTCCAGGAACACTCGGTGGTGCTGATTCGAGGCGGTCGTGTAAAGGATTTACCTGGCGTGCGCTACCACACCGTTCGCGGCAGCCTGGATACCTCGGGTGTAACCACTCGCCGCCAGGGTCGTTCCAAGTACGGCGCCAAGCGGCCAAAGTCCTGAACCACTAATACACCGAAGAGTAATTGAGAATTAGCAATGTCGAGAAGAAAAGTCATCGGTTCAAGAGAGATTCTGCCTGACCCCAAATACGGGAATCTCATGCTGGCCAAGTTTATCAACATGGTTATGCAGTCCGGCAAGAAATCGGTTGCCGAGCGCATTATCTACGGTGCTCTGGACCAGATTGCCGGCAAGGGAAATGACGACCCGGTCGAGGTCCTGGACAAGGCGCTTGATAACGTGCGCCCCATGGTCGAGGTGAAATCACGCCGCGTTGGTGGTGCGACCTACCAGGTGCCGATTGAAGTGCGCCCGATTCGCCGTACCACGCTGGCCATGCGCTGGGTGCTGGATGCGGCTCGCAAGCGCAGTGAAAAGTCCATGCCGTTACGACTGGCCGGCGAGTTGATGGACGCTGCCGAGAGTCGTGGCAATGCAGTCAAGAAACGTGAAGAAACACATCGGATGGCAGAGGCCAACAAGGCCTTTTCTCATTACCGCTGGTAGGTCGTATTTTAATTGTTACATCAATTGCACAGGGATACAGGAATACAAAAGTGGCACGCTCTACTCCAATCGACCGTTATCGGAATATCGGGATCATGGCGCATATCGATGCGGGCAAGACCACGACGACCGAGCGCGTGTTGTTCTATACCGGCGTGTCGCACAAGATTGGTGAAGTACATGATGGCGCCGCTGTCATGGACTGGATGGAGCAGGAGCAGGAACGCGGTATAACGATTACCTCTGCTGCCACTACCTGCTTCTGGGCAGGAATGGATCAGCAGTTTGCGCAGCACCGTATCAACATAATCGATACCCCTGGACACGTCGATTTCACGATCGAGGTCGAACGCTCCCTGCGCGTACTCGATGGTGCATGTGCCGTATTTTGCGCTGTCGGCGGGGTCGAGCCGCAGTCCGAGACCGTCTGGCGCCAGGCCAACAAGTACCACGTGCCGCGCATGGCCTTTGTGAACAAGATGGACCGCTCGGGCGCCAACTTTTTGCGGGTGGTGGAGCAGATCAGAACCCGGCTGGGTTCCACCCCGGTTCCGCTGCAGCTGCCGATTGGCGCGGAAGAGAACTTCAAGGGCCTGGTCGACCTGGTGCGGATGAAAGCGATTTACTGGAATGAGTCCGACAAGGGCATGACCTACGAGGAAAGGGAGATTCCGGCTGACATGATCGACGCCTGCAAGGAATGGCGCGAGCACATGATCGAATCCGCTGCAGAAGCAACGGATGCGCTGATGGAAAAGTACCTGGAATCAGGCGAGTTGTCCGAGACAGAGATTCGTGAAGGCATTCGGGCGCGCACGCTGGCCAATGAAATAGTCCCGGCCCTGTGCGGTTCGGCATTCAAGAATAAAGGTGTGCAGGCAAT
Organism: uncultured Gammaproteobacteria bacterium; assembly: GCA_963827755.1. Classification (GTDB taxonomy): domain Bacteria; phylum Pseudomonadota; class Gammaproteobacteria; order UBA9214; family UBA9214; genus UBA9214. The sequence goes on along the minus strand of CAWHCQ010000031.1, from coordinate 67,197 downwards.
GCTGGACTCGGTCATCTACTACATGCCTTCGCCGCTGGATGTGCCTGCGATTACCGGGCATTTGAACGATGCAGAGGAGACGGAAGACGAACGCCATGCATCTGATGAAGAGCCGTTTGCCTCGCTGGCCTTCAAGATTGCCACGGATCCGTTTGTAGGCAACCTGACTTTCTTCCGTGTTTATTCGGGAGTGCTGGCGTCCGGAGACACGATATACAACCCGGTGAAAGGCAAGAAAGAGCGCATTGGCCGTATTTTGCAGATGCATGCCAACAGCCGTGAAGAGATCAAGGAAGTGCGCGCCGGGGACATCGCGGCAGCGGTCGGCCTCAAGGACGTTACAACCGGTGACACGCTTTGCAATCCGGATCACGTCATTACGCTGGAGCGCATGGAATTTCCGGAGCCGGTGATTTCGGTTGCCGTTGAGCCAAAAACCAAGGCCGACCAGGAAAAAATGGGCATTGCCCTGCAGAAGCTGGCCAAGGAAGACCCGTCATTTCGCGTGCATACCGACGAGGAATCCGGGCAGACCATTATTTCAGGCATGGGTGAATTGCATCTCGATATCATTGTTGACCGCATGAAGCGCGAGTTTGCCGTCGAGGCAAATGTCGGCGCACCGCAGGTCGCTTATCGGGAGACGATTCGGAAAACAGTCGAGCAGGAAGGCAAGTTTGTGCGCCAGTCAGGTGGCCGTGGCCAGTATGGACATGTCTGGCTGAGGATTGAGCCGCAAAAAGCCGGAGTCGGTTACGAATTTGAAAATGCCGTTGTCGGCGGTGCTGTTCCACGTGAATACATCTCATCGGTAGACAAGGGTGTGCAGGAGCAGATGAAGAACGGCGTGATCGGGGGCTACCCGGTCGTGGACGTCAAGGTGACCCTGTATGACGGTTCCTATCATGATGTCGACTCCAGTGAGATGGCGTTCAAGATAGCAGGCTCGATGGCATTCAGGTCCGGGGCGTTAAAAGCAGGCCCGGTATTGCTGGAGCCGGTTATGAAGGTAGAGGTTGTAACCCCGGAAGAATACCTGGGCGATGTGATGGGCGACCTGAACCGGCGTCGCGGCATTACCCACGGCATGGATGATGGCGTGGTTGGCAAGACCATTCGTGCGGAGGTGCCGCTCGCAGAGATGTTCGGGTATTCCACCGACCTGCGTTCGGCAACCCAGGGCAGGGCAACCTACTCGATGGAATTCGACAAGTACACAGAAGCACCAGGCAGTATCGCAGATGCCGTTATCAGAAAGGCTTCTTGAACAATTATTTTCAGGGATAACAGAGGAATATAGTCGTGTCGAAAGAAAAATTTGAACGTACCAAGCCGCATGTCAACGTTGGAACGATCGGGCATGTGGATCATGGCAAGACAACGTTAACGGCAGCGATCACGAAGGTGATGGCAGAAGCGCACGGTGGTGAGTTCAAGGCCTTCGACCAGATTGACAATGCGCCGGAAGAACGCGAGCGCGGCATCACGATTGCGACGTCGCACGTGGAATACGAGTCACCGAACCGCCACTATGCGCACGTTGACTGCCCGGGCCATGCTGACTACGTGAAGAACATGATCACGGGTGCGGCGCAGATGGACGGTGCGATCCTGGTAGTGAGTGCCGCAGACGGCCCGATGCCGCAGACGCGTGAGCACATCCTGCTGTCCCGCCAGGTTGGCGTGCCTTATATACTGGTTTACATGAACAAGGCCGACCAGGTTGATGATGCGGAGCTGCTGGAGCTGGTCGAGATGGAGATTCGCGAGCTGCTGGACAAGTACGATTTCCCGGGTGATGACACCCCGATCGTGACGGGTTCGGCGCTGAAGGCGCTGGAAGGCGACACCAGCGATATCGGTGTGCCCTCGATCCTCAAGCTGGTTGAGGAGATGGACAAGTACATTCCGGAGCCGGAGCGTGCGATCGACGGTGATTTTCTGATGCCGGTCGAGGACGTGTTCTCGATTTCGGGCCGCGGCACGGTGGTCACGGGTCGTATCGAGCGCGGTATCGTCAAGGTGGGCGAAGAGCTGCAGATTGTCGGCATCAAGGACACGCTGGCGACGACCTGCACGGGTGTCGAGATGTTTCGCAAGTTGCTGGACGAAGGCCGTGCGGGTGACAACGTGGGTGTGCTGCTGCGCGGCACCAAGCGTGAAGAAGTCGAGCGCGGCCAGGTGCTGGCGAAGCCGGGGAGTATTACGCCGCACACCAAGTTCGAGTGCGAGGTGTACATCCTGAGCAAGGATGAGGGTGGACGTCACACGCCGTTTTTCAGCAATTACCGGCCGCAGTTTTACTTCCGCACGACGGACGTGACCGGTGCGTGTGATTTGCCGGAAGGTGTGGAGATGGTGATGCCGGGTGACAACATCAAGATGACGGTGTCGTTGATTGCACCGATCGCGATGGAGGATGGTCTGCGCTTCGCGATTCGTGAAGGCGGCCGTACCGTTGGCGCCGGCGTCGTCTCGAAGATTATCGAGTGATATTAATTAACTGTAGGAGCGGACCTCGTCCGCGATTCTTTCTGCGATCAAATAAAGATCGCGCTTGAGAAGCGCTCCTGCACCGAATGATTAAGAGTGAAACATTGATATGAGCAACCAGAGAATCAGGATACGTCTCAAGGCCTTCGATCATCGACTGATTGACCGGTCGGCGGCAGAGATTGTGGAGACGGCAAGGCGCACCGGTGCCCAGGTGCGCGGCCCTATTCCGCTGCCTACAAGGAAAGAGCGCTTTACCATATTGATTTCACCGCACGTCAACAAGGACGCGCGTGACCAGTACGAGATTCGGACGCACAAGCGTCTTATGGATATTGTTGATCCGACAGACAAGACTGTTGATGCCCTGATGAAGCTGGATCTTGCTGCAGGCGTTGATGTCCAGATCAAGTTGAACTAACCGGATAATTGTAATGACTATCGGAATAGTAGGACGCAAGGCAGGAATGACACGCATCTTCACTGATGAAGGTGCCTCTGTGCCGGTAACTGTGATTTCGGTTGATCCGAATCGTGTCACCCAGATCAAGACGGTAGAGGACGATGGTTATCGTGCCCTGCAGGTAACAACGGGTGAACGACGTGCTTCACGCGTCAACAGGTCCATGGCTGGACATTACGCCAAGGCAGGAACCGAAGCCGGGCGCGGGCTCTGGGAATTCAGGCTTGCCGATGGTGAGGGTGAAGGTATCGAGGTCGGCAGCGAAATAAAGGTGGATATCTTCGAAAACGGACAGACTGTGGATGTCAGCGGTACTTCCATCGGTAAGGGTTTTGCCGGTGTGATCAAACGTTACAACTTCAGTATGCAGGATGCCACGCACGGTAACTCGCTGTCGCACCGTGCACCAGGTTCAATCGGGCAGTGCCAGACGCCGGGACGTGTTGTAAAAGGCAAAAAGATGTCCGGCCAAATGGGTAATGTAAAGCGTACTACCCAGAATATTAAGGTTGTCAGTGTCGATACAGAGCGCAACCTGCTGCTGGTAAAGGGCGCGGTTCCGGGTTCCAGGGGCGGTGATGTCATCATTTGCCCTGCAGTAAAGACGCGTTAGGAGTTGCATGATGGAATTGCAGTTACAAGGCTCGGGTTCAGTGCAGGTTTCAGATGATACCTTTGCTGTGGATTTCAGGGAGTCACTGGTGCACCAGGTGGTAACAGCCTGTCTGGCCGGTGCCCGTAGCGGAAACGCACAGCAGAAGACGCGTTCGCAGGTCAGGGGTGGTGGTGTAAAACCATGGCGCCAGAAAGGTACAGGACGTGCGCGAGCTGGTACAATACGCAGCCCGATATGGCGGGGCGGTGGTATTACCTTCGCATCGCGGCCGCGTGATTATACGCAGAAGATCAATCGCAAGATGTACCGCGGGGCCATGTGCTCAATCCTGTCCGAACTGGTTCGCCAGGAACGCCTGGTCGCGGTAGACAGTTTTGCTGTCAAGCAACCGAAAACCAGGGAACTGTCCGGCATGTTGCAGGAACTCGGCCTGGAGAGTGTCCTGATCGTAACGGTCGAGCCGGATGATAATCTCTACCTGGCTGCGCGGAATCTGCCGAATGTGGCTGTATGTGATGTGTCAGGTGCAGATCCTGTCAGCCTGGTCGGGTTTGACAAGGTGCTCATAACCAGGGATGCCTTGAAAAGTTTTGAGGAGAGGCTGGCATGAACCAGGAACGTTTGATGAAGGTGTTGCTTGCGCCGGTGATCTCTGAAAAGAGTACCCGTGTTGCTGACGCACATCGCCAGTTTGTCTTCAAGGTAGACAGGAGCGCAAGCAAGCCAGAGGTCCGCAAGGCCGTCGAGCTCATGTTTGATGTCAAGGTGGATAATGTCCAGATAGCCAATATGCGCGGCAAGATCAAGCGCCATGGACAAACCACGGGCAGGCGCGCTGACTCGAAGAAGGCATATGTGACGCTTGCAGAAGGTCACGATATTGATTTTATGGGGGCGGAGTAATCGCGATTGATGCGCGGGCTACGCTAAAAAGGATACAGAAATGGCACTCGTTAAATGCAAACCAACTTCGCCGGGACGCCGCTTTGTAGTCAAGGTGACAACGCCCGGGCTGCATAAGGGCAAGCCTCACTCGGCCCTGGTCGAATCAAAGTCGAAACACGGCGGCCGCAACAATGCCGGGCGGATCACCACGCGTCATCGTGGCGGTGGCCACAAGCAGCGTTACCGTGTGGTCGATTTCAGGCGCGACAAGACGGGGATACCTGCAAAGGTTGAACGTATCGAGTATGACCCGAACAGGTCAGCACATCTTGCCTTGCTGCTTTACGCCGATGGCGAGCGACGCTATATCCTGGCACCGAAAGGCGTGACGGCCGGGACCGAGGTTCGCAGTGGCAGCGATGCCCCGATCAAGGTGGGTAATGCAATGCCGCTGCGCAACATCCCGCTGGGCACGCTGGTGCACAATATTGAAATGAAGCCTTCCAAGGGCGGGCAGATTGCGCGCAGTGCAGGCAGCGGTGTGCAGCTGGTCGCACGCGAAGGTGAGTCATGCCACCCTGCGTTTGCGTTCCGGTGAGATGCGCAAGGTGCAGACAGATTGCATGGCCACGATTGGTGAAGTCGGTAATTCGGAGCACGGCCTGCGTTCGCTGGGCAAGGCGGGAGCCACTCGCTGGCGCGGTGTGCGTCCGACTGTGCGAGGTGTTTCCATGAACCCGGTTGATCATCCGCATGGTGGTGGTGAGGGACGTACTTCAGGTGGTCGTCATCCCGTGAGTCCGTGGGGTACGCCGGCAAAAGGATTCCGAACCCGCAAGAACAAGCGTACAGACAACATGATCGTCCGGCGTCGTAACCGCAAGTAATCAAGAGGATTAGTATCAGTGCCACGCTCAATCAGAAAAGGTCCGTTTATCGACAGCCACCTCCAGAAGAAGGTGGAAAAGGCCGTAGCCGAGAACAGCAAGCGTCCAATCAAGACATGGTCGCGGCGTTCCATGGTGTTGCCTGAAATGGTTGGTTTGACTATCGCCATTCACAACGGCCGCCAGCATGTACCGGTCCAGGTCAATGAAAACATGGTTGGGCACAAGTTGGGCGAGTTTGCCTTGACCCGGACATACAAGGGTCATATGGCCGACAGAAAAGCCAAGTAAGAGGACGCAATAATGCAAGTCAGCGCAACATTGAAGCACGCACACATTTCAGCGCAGAAGTGCCGCCTGGTGGCAGACCAGGTGCGTGGATTACCGGTGGAAAGGGCGCTGGACGTGCTTCTGTTCAGCCCGAAAAAAGCGGCCGTCCTCGTACGCAAGGTGCTCGAGTCTGCGATTGCCAATGCCGAGCACAATGAAGGTGCAGATATAGATGAGTTAAAGGTGGATTCGATTTTTGTCAACGAAGGTCGGACCATGAAACGCTTCCGTGCACGTGCCAAGGGCCGTGGTACACGGATTCTGAAGCGAAACAGTCACATCACCGTTACGGTGGGTGACGTTTAAGTCAACCAGATCAGAGGCGGATAGAGCAGAATGGGTCAAAAAGTACATCCAACAGGCATTCGACTGGGTATCGTCAAGGACTGGACGTCCACGTGGTATGCCGGCTCGGACAAGTATGCCGAGTACCTGAACATGGATCTGGAGATTCGTGAGTTCATCAAGAAGCGGCTTGACCAGGCATCTGTCAGTCGTGTGCAGATCATGCGTCCGGCAAGTAATGCCGTGATCACGATCCATACTGCACGGCCGGGTATTGTGATCGGCAAGAAGGGCGAGGACATTGACCGTTTACGCAAGGAAATCACTGTGCGTATGGGCATACCGGTCAGTATCAATGTTGAAGAAATTCGCAAGCCCGAGCTGGATGCTTACCTGGTTGCCGAGAGTGTTGCCCAGCAGCTGGAGCGTCGCATTATGTTCCGTCGCGCCATGAAGCGTGCCGTGAGTAACTCCATGCGCATCGGTGCCGAGGGGATCAAGATCAAGGTGGGCGGTCGCTTGAATGGTGCTGAAATTGCCCGTAGTGAGTGGTATCGGGAAGGACGTGTGCCGCTGCATACGCTGCGTGCCGATATCGATTATGGAACAGCCGAAGCCAATACAACCTACGGCAAGATTGGCGTGAAGGTCTGGATCTTCAAGGGTGAGATATACGGGAAGGGAGAGCAGCCGGAAGCGGAAACACCGCAGAAAGCGGCTTCCTGATAGCGGAGAGGATTCATGTTACAGCCCAAAAAGACAAAATTTCGCAAGCAGCAGAAAGGCCGCAACAGGGGCCTGGCGCAGCGCGGCAGCAAGGTCAGCTTCGGAGAATATGCGCTCAAGTCTGTGTCGCGCGGGCGTATGACCTCACGCCAGATCGAGTCGGCCCGTCGTGCCATTACGCGCTATGTTAGTCGTGGCGGCAAAGTCTGGATTCGGGTATTTCCGGATGTGCCGATCACCAAAAAACCGATCGAGGTTCGCCAGGGCAAGGGCAAGGGCAATGTTGAATACTGGATTGCACAGATTCAGCCCGGGCGCGTGCTCTACGAAATTGAAGGTGTCAGTGAAGCCGATGCGCGCGCAGGCATTCAGGCTCGCAGCTGCCAAGCTGCCATTCAAAACGGCATTTGTAGCACGGACGGTGATGTGATGAAGACGGCTGACCTGAGAAGCAAGACAGAAAGCGAACTCAAGCTCGAGCTGCACAACCTGCTGCGCGAGCGGTTCAACCTGAACATGCAGCGCGGTATTGGCCAGCTGACGCGGCCTGACCAGGTTCGCAAGGTGCGCAAGGATATTGCACGGATTCATACCATATTAAACGAGAAGGCAGGTGGAACGTCATGAGCGAGGCTAAAGAAACCGGGCAACTGCTCACCTGCAAGGTCATCAACAACAGGATGGACAAGTCTGCGACTGTTCTGGTTGAGCGCAAGGTAAAGCACCCGGTGTATGGAAAGTATATCCGGCGTTCGAGCAAGCTGCATATTCATGATGAGGAAAATGTATGCCAGGAAGGCGATACAGTAACTATTCAGCAGTGCCGGCCTTTGTCGAAGACGAAGTCCTGGCGGCTGGTGGAAGTTGTTGGCCGTGGCGAGTAGCTTTCGCGCCCATTGGATAAATAACAGGAACGGAATGCAAGCATGATACAAATGCAATCAATGCTGGATGTTGCAGATAACAGCGGCGCACGCCGTCTGATGTGCATCAAGGTGCTTGGTGGTTCACACCGGCGTTATGCGCGTATTGGCGACATCATCAAGGTAAGCATTAAAGAAGCTATTCCCCGCGGCAAGGTCAAGAAGGGAGAAGTTTACAATGCTGTCGTTGTGCGTACCCGCAAGGGTGTGCGCAGGGCTGATGGTTCCCTGATCCGTTTTGACGGGAATGCAGCAGTACTGCTGAATACCCAGCTGCAGCCGATTGGGACACGTATTTTTGGCCCGGTAACACGGGAACTGCGTAGCGAGCGTTTTATGAAAATAATTTCGCTGGCACCGGAAGTTTTGTAGGAATACAGCATGAACAGAATAAAGAAAGGTGATGACGTCATTGTTATCGCAGGCAAGGACAAGGGAAAGCGCGGCAACGTGCTCGCCGTATTGTCAGGTGGCCGGCTGGTCATTTCCGATGTCAACATGGTGAAGCGGCATACCAAGCCGAATCCCAACCGGGGAATTCCCGGCGGGATTGTCGAGAAGGAGATGTCTGTCGATGCTTCCAACATCATGCTGTACAACCCGCAGACCAGCAAGGGAGACCGGGTCGGATTCAAGGTTCTCGAGGACGGGCGCAAGGTGCGTTATTTCAAGTCTACCGATGAAGTGGTAGATATCTGAGTGAATGGTAAGGACTTATGGCCAGGCTAAAACAATTTTACGATGATACGGTAACCAAAAAGCTGATGGAGCAGTTTGCCTACAAGAATGTCATGCAGATTCCGCGCATCACCAAGATTACGCTCAACATGGGTGTCGGTGAGGCTGTTGCCGACCGCAAGGTAATGGAGAATGCAGTTGGCGACATGGTGAAAATCGCCGGCCAGAAACCGGTTGTTGCCAAGGCGCGTAAATCGGTTGCCGGCTTCAAGCTCAGGGAAGGCTGGCCGGTTGGCTGCAGTGTGACCTTGCGCAGGGAGCAGATGTACGAGTTTCTCGATCGCCTGATTAACGTGGCAATTCCGCGTATACGGGACTTTCGTGGCATGAGCCCGAAATCATTCGATGGACGTGGTAATTACAACATGGGCGTCAAGGAACAGATTATTTTTCCGGAAATAGATTACGACAAGATCGACACGATTCGCGGTCTTGATATTTCATTTACTACAACCGCGAATACGGATGAAGAGGGACGCGCATTGCTGGCTGCGTTCAACTTTCCGTTCAGGACTTGAGGTAGAATATGGCCAAGAATTCAATGATTGCCCGTGAGAACAAGCGTACGCGCCTGGTCAGGCAGTATGCAACAAGGCGCGCTGAACTGAAGGCGATCATCAAGAGCGTAAACAGTTCCGATGAGGAGCGTTACAACGCGCAGTTGAAATTACAGTCCCTGCCGCGGGATGCAAGTCCTTCGCGGGGCCGTAATCGCTGCGGCATTACCGGTCGCCCGCATGGCTACTACCGGAAATTCGGACTTGCCAGAAACAAGCTGCGTGAAGCTGCAATGCGCGGTGATATTCCAGGGCTGGTCAAGGCAAGCTGGTAAATTATTATGATGACAGATCCTATAGCTGATATGTTGACCCGTATTCGTAACGGGCAATCCGCCACCAAGGTTGAGGTTTCTATGCCTTCTTCCAGGTTGAAGTGTGCGATTGCAAAGGTGTTGCAGGATGAGGGTTACATCAAGGGCTTTTCAGAGAAAGAAGAAGATGACAAGCCGGTGCTTGTTGTCGAGCTGAAGTACTACGAGGGCAGGCCGGTTATCGCCATGATCAGTCGTGCAAGCCGCCCGGGTCTGCGGCTCTACAAGGGCAAGGATGATCTGCCAAGTATCCAGAATGGCCTGGGCGTAGCCATAATATCCACATCCAAGGGTGTGATGAGTGAGCGTCAGGCTCGTGCCGCCGGTGAAGGCGGTGAAGTTCTTTGTGTAGTGAGTTAAGCGGATAACATCATGTCTAGAATTGCCAACAACCCAGTGCAGGTTCCTTCATCGGCAGAGGTCAAACAGAACGGCCAGCAACTGACGATCAAGGGGCCGAAGGGCCAGCTGGGTCATTGTATCCACGGCCTGGTTGAGATGAAGCATGAAGGAAACGAATTGCTGTTCAGGGCGCGTGATGCGTCGAAAGCGGCCAATGCTCTGGCGGGTACGAACCGGTCAATTGTACAGAATATGGTAATCGGCGTTGTTGACGGATTCGAGAAAAAGCTTGAGTTGACGGGTGTAGGTTATCGTGCTCAGGCCAAGGGGAAAGTCCTCAACCTGACGCTCGGCTTTTCACACCCGATAGACTATGCGTTGCCCGAGAATATTACAGCGGAAACGCCCAGCCAGACTGAAATTGTTATAAAAGGCTTTGATAAGCAGAAGGTCGGGCAGGTAGCCGCCGAGATACGGGCCTTCCGTCCGCCGGAACCCTACAAGGGCAAGGGTGTTCGTTATGCGGGTGAAGTGATCGTCCGCAAAGAAGCCAAAAAGAAATAGGCAAATATTATGGACAAGAAAGCATCTCGATTACGCCGTGCACGCCGTACGCGCGCGCATATCAAAACACTTTGTGCGAATCGTCTGTGTATTCATCGTACGCCGCGGCATATCTATGCCCAGGTAATTTCGCCGGAAGGTGACAGGGTGCTGGTCAGTGCGTCTACGCTGGATGCTGATGTACGCAAGAGTGTTGAAAAAACAGGCGGAACAACAGCGGCATCTGTTGTTGGCAAGTTCGTAGCCGAGCGGGCAAAGGCTGCCGGTATCACTGCAGTTGCATTCGATCGATCCGGTTTTAAATATCATGGCCGCGTGAAGGCGCTGGCCGAGGCCGCACGCGAAAGCGGCCTCGAATTCTGACAAGGGTTTCGTTATGGCAAGAGCAGATGCACAGGCACAGGGTGATGGACTGCTGGAAAAGCTGATCACCGTTAACCGCGTGGCCAAGGTTGTGAAGGGCGGCCGCCAGTTCGGATTTACAGCACTGACAGTCGTTGGTGACGGTGAAGGCCGGGTCGGTTACGGTTATGGCAAGGCACGTGAAGTGCCGGTTGCCATTCAAAAGGCTATGGAGTCCGCACGAAAGAACATGATCAACGTCAATATTAAAGACGGCACCTTGCAGTATGCCATGACGGCACGCCATGGTGCGGCCAAGGTATTTATGAAGCCTGCCTCGGAAGGTACGGGGATTATTGCCGGCGGGGCAATGCGCGCGGTTTTCGAGGTGGTTGGCGTGCATAACGTGCTTGCCAAGTGCATTGGTTCCAATAACCCGATGAACATGCTGCGTGCCACCATGCGTGGACTTGAAGCGATGACTTCTCCTGAAGAAGTGGCCAGTAAACGCGGCAAGACCGTCAAGGAAATCATGGAGTAGAACATGGCTGGCTCAAACAAAATAAGGGTAACCCAGACAAAAAGCTCCAGTGGGCGCCTGCTCAGTCACCGGGATACGATCCGCGGTCTCGGGTTGCGGCGCATCCGTCATACTGTTGAGCTGAGTGATACGCCGGAAATTCGCGGCATGATTAACAAGGTCTCTTACATGGTAAGGGTCGAGGACTGAGTGATGCACCTGAATACTCTCAAACCTGCAGCAGGCAGCAAAAAGGACGCCAAGCGTGCCGGTCGTGGTATTGGCTCCGGCCTGGGCAAGACCGGTGGGCGTGGACACAAGGGGCAGAAGTCACGCGCCGGCGGCTTCCACAAGATCGGTTTTGAAGGTGGCCAGATGCCACTGCAGCGCCGCCTGCCCAAGGTAGGCTTTACCGCGCGCAAGTCACGGCATGCGGGTGAATTGCGTTTGCATGAACTGGCGCTTGTTGAAGGTGACGTTGCCGATCTGGAGGCCCTGAAGAAGGCCAACCTGGTTTCGCGGCTTACCAGGCGGGTCAAGGTGATTGCTTCGGGTGCAATCGACAGGGCAGTCACGGTGAAAGGCCTGCAGGTCACAAAAGGCGCGCGCGCTTCGATCGAGGCGGCCGGTGGAAAGATCGAGGAATAAATGGCTATAGGTTCTTCAGTTGCAGGCACCGCCTCTGGTCTGGGGCAGATAAAAGAGCTGCGTCAGCGGCTCTTTTTTGTCCTTGGTGCGATCTTTGTTTTCCGGGTCGGGTCCTTTATTCCCCTGCCGGGAATAGACCCCGTGGTGCTGGCGAGCCTGGTGGAGCAGCAGCGCGGTACGATCCTGGAAATGTTCAATATGTTTTCCGGTGGCGCGCTGGAGCGACTGTCATTGTTCGCGCTCGGGATCATGCCCTATATTTCCGCGTCCATTATCATGAACCTGCTGTCGGTAACTGTGCCCTCGCTGGAGCAGCTCAAGAAGGAAGGCGGTGAAGAAGGTCGTCGCAAGATGACGCAGTACACGCGCTACGGAACAGTGGGTCTTGCAACCATGCAGGCTTTCGGAATTTCAACCGCACTGCAGGGACAGCAGATTGCAGGCAGTAACCTGGTGATTAACCCGGGCGGCGGTTTTGTCCTGACGGCGATCGTGACACTGGTTACCGGGACTGTTTTTCTGATGTGGCTGGGCGAGCAGGTTACGGAGCGCGGTATCGGCAACGGTATCTCGATTATTATCTTCTCCGGTATTGTCGCGGGACTTACCCTCGGCAATAGGCGGCACGCTGGAACTCGTGCGCACCGGTGAGATGAATGCCCTGACTGTTCTCATCCTGTTTGCGCTGATTCTCGTGGTTACTGCATTCGTGGTATTTATTGAACGCGGCCAGCGGCGAATTACCGTTAATTATGCGAAACGCCAGCAGGGCCGGAAAGTCTATGCAGCACAAAGTTCGCATTTGCCGCTGAAGTTGAACATGGCCGGTGTTATTCCGCCGATTTTTGCCTCCAGTATTATCCTGTTTCCCGCGACCATGGGTGGCTGGGTCGGCGCGAATGAAGGCATGGGCTGGTTGCGTGATATTTCGGCAACGTTATCGCCGGGGCAGCCGCTCTATGTGCTTTTTTATGCCATGGCAATCGTGTTTTTCTGCTTCTTCTATACGGCGTTGATATTCAATGCAAAGGATACGGCGGAAAATCTGAAGAAATCGGGCGCCTTTATACCGGGTATACGGCCCGGGGAACAAACGGCAACCTACATCGACAGCGTCATGACCAGGTTGACCACGGCCGGAGCGATCTATATCACGCTGGTATGTTTGATTCCCGAGTTTCTTATTCTTAACTGGAATGTGCCGTTTTATTTCGGCGGTACGTCATTGTTGATTATTGTCGTGGTGACCATGGATTTCATGTCGCAGGTTCAGACGCATCTGGTATCGCATCAATATAGCGGCCTGATGAAAAAAGCGAATCTGAAAGGTCATGGTCGTGCGGGGATGCTGCGCTAAGTTGTCGCTGCAGGGTTTAACTAAAGGTGAATTGAGATGAAAGTACGTGCTTCAGTCAAGCGTATCTGTCGTAACTGCAAGGTCGTCCGGCGCAATGGTGTGGTGCGGGTCATCTGCAAAGATGGACGCCACAAGCAGCGTCAGGGCTGAGCGCCTGCGCGCAGCAAGCAACGCATTGAAATAAATGAAGTTATCTGCCTTTCAGGCGAACCTGGCTACGGAGTGCAGGGGCCTGTTCCGGTTTGATTTGTTGGCGCTTAGCAGTTATCCTACCCTGCTTTTCGCGCCGGGTTTACTAACGTCGTGTTGGAGATGATTTAAATGGCACGTATTGCCGGAATTAATATTGCGCCGCACAAGCATGCGGTGATTGCCCTGACCGGGATTTACGGGATAGGACGTAATACTGCGCGCACGATTTGTGATGAAAGCGGTATTCAGCCCGAGACGAAGATCAAGGATCTGACCGAGGCCGAGATCGAGAAAATTCGCGGTGCGTTGACCAGGTACACCATTGAAGGCGACCTGCGCCGCACTATTTCCATGAGCATCAAGCGGCTGATGGACCTGGGTTGTTACCGTGGCATCCGTCATCGTCGTGGCCTGCCACTCCGGGGGCAGCGTACGCGCACCAATGCACGGACCCGCAAAGGGCCAAAACGCCCGATCCGCAAGTGATGATTGATCAACTAACCGAATCTGTTACCGGACACTAGGTATGGCAAAGACACCAACAAAGAAAAAAGTGAAGAAGGATATCGCTGACGGGATTGCCCATATCCACGCGTCGTTCAATAACACCATTATCATGATCACGGATCGCCAGGGTAATGCGCTGGCCTGGGCAACTGCAGGTGGCTCCGGGTTTCGCGGCTCGCGCAAGAGCACGCCGTTCGCAGCACAGGTTGCTGCTGAAAAAGCCGGTGAGAAAGTGAAGGAATACGGCCTGAAGAATCTCGAGGTTGAGGTCAAGGGTCCGGGACCTGGTCGAGAATCAGCTGTCCGTGCATTGAACAATGCCGGGTTTCAGATTACCAACATTACTGACGTGACGCCGATACCGCATAACGGGTGTCGTCCACCGAAACGTCGTCGCGTCTAGGAAGGAAGCAGAACATGGCAAAGTACACTGGATCGAAATGCCGGCAATGTCGCCGCGAGGGGGGCAAGCTGTATCTCAAGGGTGAGAAATGCTTCACCTCGAAATGTGCAGTAGAGACACGTCCATTCCCGCCGGGGCAACATGGCCAGCGCCGTACGCGACTTTCTGACTATGCCACCCAGTTGCGCGAGAAACAGAAGCTGCGCCGTATCTATGGTGTGCTGGAACGGCAATTCAGGAATTACTACAAGCAGGCTGCCGCCACCAAGGGTTCTACGGGTGAGATCCTGCTGCAGTTGCTTGAAGGCCGGCTTGATAATGTCGTGTACCGCATGGGTTTTTCCGCGTCTCGCAGCGAGTCCCGTCAGCTGGTGCGTCATAACGGTATCAGTATCAATGGTTCACGGGTCAATATTCCGTCCTACCAGGTTCGGCCAAATGACGTGGTTGCCGTCAATGCAAAGGCCCGCGAGCAGTTGCGTATCAAGGCCGCTATTGATCTGGCCCAGCAACGCGGTATTGCAGACTGGATTGACGTTGATGCGAAAAAGATGGAGGGCGTGTACAAGACGCGTCCTGAACGTGGTGAGATGCCCGCCGATATCAACGAGCACCTCATTGTCGAGTTGTATTCAAAGTAATAATCGAGGAATTTCTCAATGCCGGGTAATGTTTCTGAATTCCTGAAACCACGCATCGTCGATGTAAATGTGGTCAATGACAAGCACGCCAGGGTAACGCTGGAACCCCTGGAGCGTGGTTTCGGCCATACGCTCGGCAATGCCTTGCGTCGAATCCTGCTGTCATCCATGCCGGGTGCTGCTGTCACTGAAGTCCAGATAGAAGGCGTCGAGCACGAGTACTCAACTATCGAAGGTGTGCAGGAAGATGTCATCGATATTCTGCTCAACCTGAAGAAGGTTTCACTGCGGATGCACAATCGCAAGGAAGCAACCCTTTCGCTGAGTAAAAAAGGCCCGGGCCCTGTCACTGCCGGTGACATCAAGCTCGATCATGACGTCGAAATCGTCAACCCGGATCACGTGATCGCCAACCTGACCAAGGCCGGTGAGTTGAATATGACGCTCAAGATCGCCAAGGACAGGGGTTATCAGCCGGTCACGAGACGTATCGATGAGGAAAGCGAGGGTCACACAATCGGAAGACTGCAGCTTGATGCATCGTTTAGTCCTGTCAGCCGTATCTCGTATAACGTCGATCGTGCCCGCGTCGAGCAGCGTACCGACCTTGACAAGCTGATAATCGATATCGAGACAAACGGTACCATTGATCCCGAAGAAGCGATTCGCCATGCTGCAACCATATTGCAGGATCAGCTCGGGGCTTTCGTCAATCTGCAGGCCAGCCCTGAAGTATCAACGGTTGCTCCGGAAGCCAATATTGACCCGATCCTGCTGCGCCCGGTCGATGACCTGGAGCTGACGGTGCGTTCGGCAAACTGCCTCAAGGCAGAAAGTATTTATTTTATCGGTGACCTGATACAGCGTACCGAAGTCGAACTGCTAAAGACGCCGAATCTGGGCAAGAAGTCGTTGACTGAGATCAAGGACGTCCTGGCTACCAAGGGATTGTCGCTGGGTATGCGCCTGGAGAACTGGCCACCGGCCAGCCTGGGTAGCAAGGAAAACGAAGCAGCCAGCGCTTAGGCAACTATCACAAGTAAAGGTACAGAAAAATGCGTCATCGTAAGTCAGGGCGGCAATTAAATCGTAACAGCTCGCATCGCAAGGCCATGTTCAAGAACATGACGGTGTCACTGCTGCGCCACGAGGTGATCAGGACTACCTTGCCCAGGGCGAAGGAGCTGCGGCGTGTTGCCGAGCCGTTTATCACCATGGCGAAGAATGATTCTGTGCACAAGCGCCGGATTGCCTTTGATCGTTTGCGCGATCGCGACATCGTGACCAAGCTGTTCAATGAGCTGGGTCCGCGTTACAAGGAACGCCCGGGCGGTTACCTGCGCATCCTGAAAATGGGCTACCGCACCGGTGACAAGGCCCCCATGGCCTATGTCGAGCTGGTCGATCGTCCGGAAGTTGATGCTGACACGGCTGCGCAGTAGCTAAACAATTGCATAATCCCGATGTGCGGGATCAGGAAAACCGGGCAAAGCCCGGTTTTTTTATGCCTGGCGCAGGAGCGGGCGCCGGCGCGCAAATTCCCCGCTGCGATGCCGGGCAGCGCCTGCGGGCGATGTTCAAAACCGTGGCGCGTCTCTACCTGCCCGCATAACGCTTGCTTAGCTTAAATAAATATAATCAATGACTTAACAACAATATACGATCGAAACACCGCCTTAATGGCGTCCTGCTTCGGCGCCACTTTCGAAGGTGCGACATTATGCCGCACCGGGTTTTAATGAAATTTTGATATGGTTGTACTATTATTAAATTAGAATTTGATTGATTACTTATATATCTAAAGCGAGGTCAGTTATGAGTGATTTTGTTACAAAGCTCAGGCTTGCAGAGCAGGCGGCTGAGGATATCTATTTTGCGAAGGTTGACAGTCAATTGATCGAGTCTCTTCATGCAAGGATGCAGGCAGAGAAAAATTCCATTCAGCCATTCGATCAATCCAGCGCCAGGGCACGGGCGGAGAATCAGTCCGGCAGTCACGGGCGAGGCTGGCACTGGTGGACTGCATCATTATCCAAAGATTAGTCGGATTTGCAGGCATCCGGATACCCGGATATGCCAGCCAGGGAGGTAACCGTGTCAACTTTGATTACTAGGGTATTTCACCGCGCCAGCAGGTGTCCTTTTGCGTGTTTTTTGAAGTTCCTGTTACTGGTCGGCTTTATTTACACGCTTCATATAGCCGTCTCTCACCAGGTCGACATGTCACCCTATTTATTTCCTTTTCTGGTCGCTTTGGTTGGGTTGGTTGCTATCCTGGCACAGGCGTTTCATTGGCAATGCCAGTTCAGCAAAGGAGAGGAAGAAGGCGAAACTAACTAACCAGGCATTTATAGTTGATCTCTGCCCGTACTTCCAGGACAGAACAAGATGATAACCCGGTGTTCACGGATCCTGCGCCTGGAGTTTCTTCCCGGCCAGTGTCGGTGTCTTGTCGGTGCGGGTTTCCAGTTTCAGGTAACTGACAAGGCGGACGCTGCCCTCGGCATGCAGGGTGGTATGGATGTGCTCGACGGCGGCGAGGATGGCGGCAAGCTCCCCCTCGATATTGGTGCCGGAGGCATGCGTTTCCAGGGTGATCGCATGGCCCTGGAGCAGTTCAACGACCCGGGTGATCTCTTTCCTGACAGACACGCCATCGCCAATCGGAATAACCTGTAATTCAGCAGTTGCTTTCATGGTTGAACTCAAATGGCCTGCACGGAGTCAGAACTCTGTCGGTGCATGATCCGGATATAATGAAGTGAGGTGGACGCTTCATGATGTTATCAATCGCCACCACCCGCTGGAATCCATACTATGCCAATACGCCTTGCATGTCTTGTTCTGCTGTTGTTCATCGGCCATGCCGCTGCAGGGGATATCCAGCTGAACAGCGGCACCCGCCAGGTGACCCTGCTCGAACTCTTCACCTCCCAGGGCTGCAGCAGCTGCCCGCCGGCCGAACGCTGGTTTAATGAATACCTTGATAGCGATGAGTTGTGGAACAGCGTGGTACCGGTAGCCCTGCACGTGGATTACTGGGATAACATTGGCTGGAAGGATATTTTCGCGCGCAAGGAGCATGGCAAACGCCAGCGCGACTATGCCAGGGCCGGGCGAACCCGGACCATCTATACGCCGGGGTTTTTTGTAAACGGGCGTGAATGGCGCGGCTGGACCCTGCGGCTGCAGCCGCGAGCCAGCGACAGGGAACCGGGAAACCTGTCAGTTCGTATTGCAGGTGACCGGCTCAGTGCCGGTTTCCCGGCTACGGATCGACCCCTGGAGCTTCACGTTGCCATGCTCGGTTTTGGTATCGAGACCGAGGTTACGCGAGGCGAGAACAGGAACCGTACGCTTGCACAGGAATTCATCGCCCTCGCGCACAAGGTATATCCTTCATCGAATGGAACCTGGGAGGTGATCTTGCCCGCGATAGCGCAACAGCCGGTACAGCGTCATGGCATCGCGCTGTGGATCAGTGAGCCGGGAAATCCGGCGCCCGTCCAGGCCACCGGGGGATGGTTGCCCTGAGAAGCGCGCTGGTCCCGGTTAACGGTTATTATTCCGGCGGTGTTGTGAAGACCTGTTGTCGATATCCTGTAACCTGAAATATTCCGGTCTGTTGATGATTGTATTGTTCACTGATTTTGGTCTTGAAGGGCCCTATACCGGCCAGGTGCAGGCCGTGTTGCAGCAGCAGGCGCCCGCCATACCTGTCATCAACCTGTTCTCTGACCTGCCCCCGTTTGATATTCGGGCCGCCGCGTATCTATTGCCGGCCTATAGTTGCGGATTCAAACCCGGAAGTGTTTTCCTCTGCGTGGTTGATCCCGGGGTTGGCGGTGACCGGCCGGGCGTGGTGGTCAGGGCCGATGGACGGTGGTTTGTCGGTCCGAATGAAGGTTTGTTTGCGCTGCTTGCCAGGCGGGCCGGGAAAACCGGGTGCTGGCAGTTACCCGTACCGGCCGGCGCCTCGAGCAGTTTTCATGGACGTGACGTGTTTGCACCGGTTGCCGCACAGCTGGCGCGAAACGGCAGTTGTAATGGCAAGCCGGTTTCGACAGACCGGCTTGAGCAGCCGGAGTGGCCGGACGACTTATTCCGCGTCGTTTATACAGACCGGTTCGGAAACCTGATTACCGGTGTGCGTGCCTCCGCTGTTGACGGGCATGCCGTTCTTGAAGTCAATAACCGGACAATAAAACAGGCGCGTACCTTCTCAAGCGTCGGCGCGGGTGAAGCCTTCTGGTACGAGAATTCCAATGGCCTTGTTGAGATCGCGGTGAGCCGGGGCAGTGCGGCCGAAGTGCTTGGTGTGAATAACGGTGACGCATTGACCCGGCCTGATTGAAGCTTCGCGCCTCAGGCGCTTCTCAAGCGACGATGTAGGAGCCTCGCAGCGCGATGGGCCGACCGATCATCGCGGATGAGATCCGCCTACGGAACAGGTGAGGCCGGCTAGCCGGCCTTCGCCTGCCTGACTGCGCGCCGCTGGTGCTGCTCCAGCGTGTGTTTCAGATACTGCCCGGTGTATGACGCCTTGTGCCTGGCGACCTCCGCAGGCGGGCCAGTGACCACGATTTCACCGCCACGGGTGCCGCCTTCCGGTCCCAGGTCGATGATCCAGTCGGCCGTCTTGATGACATCCAGGTTGTGTTCGATCACGATAATGGTGTTGCCGTGATCACGCAGCCGGTGCAGCACGGTAAGCAACTGTGCAATGTCGTGAAAGTGCAGCCCGGTCGTTGGTTCGTCAAGGATGTAAAGCGTCTTGCCGGTATCACGTTTTGAGAGTTCGCGTGCCAGCTTGATGCGCTGTGCTTCGCCACCGGACAGGGTCGTCGCGTTCTGTCCAAGCTTGAGGTAGGAGAGACCAACGTCCATCAGTGTTTGCAGCTTGCGGGCAACGGTCGGGATCGGGCTGAAGAAGGGCAGTGCATCCTCGACCGTCATTTTCAGCACTTCGTTGATGTTCTTGCCCTTGTAACGGACTTCCAGGGTTTCCCGGTTGTAGCGCTTCCCCTTGCAAACATCGCAGGGCACGTAGATGTCCGGCAGGAAATGCATTTCGACCTTGATGAGACCATCACCCTGGCAGGCCTCGCAACGGCCACCCTTGACATTGAAGCTGAAACGCCCGGGTTTGTAGCCGCGTGCGCGCGCCTCCTGGGTGGCGGCAAACAATTCCCGGATCGGCGTGAACAGTCCGGTGTAGGTGGCGGGATTGGAGCGCGGCGTGCGGCCTATCGGGCTCTGGTCAATATCGACAATCTTGTCAAACTGTTCCAGCCCTTCGATGTCATCGCAGGCGGCCGCTTGTACGGATGCCTTGTTGAGTACCTGTGCGGCGCGACGGTAAAGCGTGTCGTTGATGAGCGTCGACTTGCCGGAGCCGGAGACGCCGGTGACACAGGTCATCAGGCCTACCGGAATTCTTGCGGTGACCGACTTCAGGTTGTTCCCGCTGGCCGCGCGGATGACCAGCATCTTGTCCGGATCATGCTTGCAGGTCTGTGCCGGTATGGCGATCGACTCGCGGCCGGAAAGATAACGCCCCGTCAGTGAATTCCTGTCGGCAATAATCTCCGCCGGTGTTCCCTGCGAGACGATTCGCCCGCCGTGTATACCGGCGCCGGGTCCAACATCGACGACATGATCACCGGCACGAATGGCCTCTTCATCATGCTCGATGACGATAACGGTATTGCCGAGGTCGCGCAGGTGGGTGAGCGTATTCAGCAGACGCTGGTTGTCACGTTGATGCAGGCCGATGGAAGGTTCGTCCAGAACATACATGACACCGACCAGCCCGGCACCGATCTGGCTTGCCAGCCGGATCCGCTGGGCCTCGCCGCCGGAGAGTGTTTCTGCACTGCGGTCCAGCGACAGGTAGTCAAGGCCAACGTTGACGAGAAACGAAAGGCGCAGATTGATTTCCTTGAGAATCTTTTCGGCAATTTCACCGCGCCGGCCCTTGAGATGCAGTTCTGCAAACAGCTGCTTGCTGGAGCCGACCGGCAGGGCAGTTATCTGGGGCAGGGTCTGGCCGTTCACCGTGACATGCCGCGCAGCCAGGTTCAGGCGTGCGCCGTTGCAGTCCGGGCAGGCGTGGTTGCTGAGGTAACGTGCCAGTTCCTCGCGAACCGTGGAAGATTCCGTTTCCCGGTAGCGGCGTTTCATGTTCGGGATGATGCCCTCGAAGGTATGCTTGCGCACCACCATGCCGCGGCGTTCATTCAGATAGTTGAAACGGATGACTTCATCGCCGCTGCCATGCAGGATGATCTCCCGAATATCCCCGGGGAGTTCGTTGAAGGGTGTCTCGATATCGAAACCATAGTGCTCTGCGAGCGAGGCGATCAACTGTGAATAATAGGCATTGCGCCGGTCCCAGCCACGGATGGCGCCACCCGCAAGGCTGAGTTCGGGATGGGCGACCACGCGATCCGGATCAAAGTACTGGCGTACGCCGAGGCCGTCACATTCAGGGCAGGCGCCGGCCGGGTTGTTGAAAGAGAATAACCGCGGCTCCAGTTCGGACAGGGAGTAGCCGCATTGCGGACAGGCAAATTTCGCCGAGAACAGCAACTCTTCCCTGTCGGCATGATCCATCCAGGCAATGCGTGCCAGGCCGTCAGACAGGTGCAGCGCGGTTTCAAATGATTCTGCAAGACGTTGCTGCAGGTCAGGGCGTACCTTGAAACGGTCAACAACGGCCTCGATGACATGCTTGCGGCGCAGGTCGAGTTTTGGTGTCTGGTCAAGATCAACAACCTTGCCGTCGATGCGCGCACGTACAAAACCCTGGGCACGCAATTCCTCCAGGACCTGGACATGCTCGCCCTTGCGTGCCTCGACCACGGGTGCCAGCAGTATCATGCGGCTGCCTTCCGGCAGGGTCAGCACATGATCAACCATCTGGCTGACCGTTTGTGCCTCCAGTACGTTGTCATGTTCCGGGCAATGCGGCGTGCCGACGCGCGCATACATCAGGCGCAGGTAGTCATAGATTTCGGTGATGGTGCCGACGGTGGAGCGCGGGTTGTGCGAGGTCGATTTCTGTTCGATGGAGATGGCCGGTGACAGGCCCTCGATATGGTCGACATCCGGTTTTTCCATCATCGACAGGAATTGCCGTGCATAGGCGGACAGGGACTCCACGTAACGGCGTTGCCCCTCGGCATAGATGGTGTCGAAGGCGAGCGAGGACTTTCCGGACCCCGACAGGCCGGTGATGATGATCAGTTTGTCGCGCGGCAGGTCCAGGTCAACATTTTGCAGGTTATGGGTCCTGGCGCCGCGGATTGAAATCGTATCCATCATGTCTCACTTGAAAAACAGCAACCTGTTAATATACGGCGTTTTCGGACGGCTGTACAAAGAGGATAGCGGGCGCGTGAGTCAGGCAGGAGACCAGGGAATTGGCATGAGCCGCGTCGAGTGGCGCGCAGCGCTTTCACTTTCAAGTGTTTACGCCCTGCGCATGCTCGGCCTGTTCATGATCCTGCCGGTATTTGCGCTGTATGCGGCTGACCTTGAAGGGGTTACCCCGGCGCTGGCCGGACTGGCCCTGGGTGCCTATGGTCTCACCCAGGCCGCCCTGCAGATACCCGCCGGCCTGCTGTCCGACCGCATCGGGCGCAAACCCGTCATTATCGGCGGCCTGCTGATATTTGCCGTCGGCAGCCTGGTGGCCGCGCTGGCGGACTCCATCTATATAGTCATCCTCGGTCGTGCCCTGCAGGGAGCCGGGGCAATTGCCGCCGCTGTCATGGCACTGACCGCGGACCTGACCCGCGAGGAACACCGCATCAAGGCGATGGCGCTGATCGGCATGAGCATTGGCCTGGCCTTTGCCGCGGCCATGATCCTCGGGCCGGTGCTGAACGAATGGGTCGGTGTCCCCGGCATTTTCTGGATTACGGTCGGTCTCGCCCTGGCCGGGGTGCTGGTCGTGGCCTTTGTGGTGCCGCAACCCTCGTCAAGTCGACCGCACCGCGAGGCCGAGACCATCCCGGCACAGTTGGGGCGCATTCTGAGTCACCCGGATTTATTGCGCCTCGATGCCGGCATCCTTGTATTACATGCCGTGCTGACGGCAAGTTTCGTGGTCATGCCGCTGGTATTGCGTGACGAGGCGGGTATCGCCTCGGCCGATCACTGGAAGCTCTACCTGCCGGTACTGGTGTGTTCCGTGCTCGGCATGTTGCCGTTGATCATCCTTGCGGAACGCAAGGGCCATCTCCGGGTGGTACTGCTGCTGGCCATTGGCCTGCTGGCCATGGCGGAGCTGGGGTTGTATCTGCTGCCGGTCAGTCTCGTCAGTATGGCGGTCTTGCTGGTCGTGTTCTTTATCGCAATCAACCTGCTCGAGGCGATGTTGCCGTCACTGGTGTCCCGCGTTGCGCCGGTTGACTGTCGCGGTACGGCCATGGGGGTTTATTCCAGCGCACAGTTCCTGGGCGTATTCCTGGGGGGTACATTGGGGGGTGTCTTACACGGTCTGTCAGGGCTGCATGCTGTTTTTCTCTGGGCGGGACTGGGTACACTGGCGTGGCTGCTGCTGGCTGCCTCGATGACACTGCCGGCAAAACTCAGTACCTATCTCTACAGGATTGGTACAGGGGTGCAGGTCGGCGCTGAGGCCTTGTCCCGGCAACTATCTGCGCTGCAAGGAGTTTCCGAGGTGGTTGTGGTTGAGGAGGAGGGCATCGCCTATTTGAAGGTGGATAAACGGCACTTCAACGAGTCCGACTTGCCATAGAAACCGGCGGGTTTTAGCGGCCCAAAGTCATAGAACACCGGCAGGCCTTGGCATAGAATAAGAAGCAACTTTGCACGGGAACACACAAACGGGGCGGCCACCGGGCCGGTGAAACCCATACATAACAGGAGAGCATCATGTCACGAGGAGTAAACAAGGTAATTCTGATCGGCAATCTCGGCAAGGATCCGGAAGTACGCTACATGCCGAATGGCAACGCGGTTGCCAATATTACCCTGGCCACTTCTGAATCCTGGAAGGACAAGACCAGCGGTGAACAGCAGGAAAAGACGGAATGGCACCGGGTGGTCATGTTCCGGCGCCTTGGCGAGATTGCCGGTGAATATCTGAAGAAAGGCTCGAAGGTCTATATAGAAGGCAAGCTGCAGACCCGCAAGTGGCAGGACAATTCCGGTAATGACCGCTATACCACCGAGATCGTTGCCAACGAAATGCAGATGCTCGACAGCCGTGGCGGCAGTGCCAGCTTTTCGGGCGATTCAGCTGCAGCTCCGGCCAAAACTGCCGCTGCCTCCGCGCCAGCACCCGCAGGTGACTTCGATGACGATATCCCGTTCTGACCGCAGTTAATATCGGGAAGTAAAAAAGGCCTGCATCGCAGGCCTTTTTTATCGACAGGAAGGCATGCATCCCCGACGGGTACGCTGCGCTTTACCCGTCCTGCAGGCGTCCGGGTGGACCGGTTGCCTGACGGGTGCGCTGCGCTTTACCCGTCCTGCGCAGAGCGAGTGAAGCAGGATGGCTAAGGAGCGCAGCGACTACCCATCAGGGTTTGTTTCCCTAACGGGCAGACTATCCTTTGCCCTTTACCGGGTGGAATTAATCACCGTATATAGCTAAATAAAAATGTTAAAAACCCAAGATATTGGGTTTCGATTCGGTTTATAATGACCGGCCAGGGGTGTTTTCCAGGGCTGATTTCGGGCCGCAAAACCACTCAAGGCGCTTAATGTTGTCAAGTTACGCAAGGTAATTCTGCCAAGCTTTTGATTTCTAATTTATATGTTGATCGAGTTGTGGTGCTAAATCGTGAAAATGGGCTAAGTCACTGTCCAGATGGAGATTTTTTCCTGATTTAGCTTGACGGGTCGAGCCTTCCTCCCTATAGTGTCGCAAAGTGGGACTCAGTGGTAATAAATGGGTTTCAGGGGAGTAAAGGGGGGCGGAATTGTTCAAAGGTGGCAGCACGGTCAATCTGGATGCGAAGGGTCGCCTGGCCCTTCCAACCCGCTACCGTGAAGATCTCATTACGCGTTGTGAAGGCCGCGTGGTGCTGACGGTTCACGACGACCGCTGTCTGCTGCTGTATGCCCTTCCGGACTGGGACGAGATTGAACGCAAACTCGTCCGTCTTCCCAACCAGAACAAACGCACCCGCACCCTGCAGCGCATGGTGCTTGGTCATGCAACTGAACTCGACATGGACAAGAGCGGGCGGATTCTGATTCCGCCGCGCCTGCGTGAATTTGCATCACTGGAAAAGCGCGTTGTGCTGGCCGGCCTGGGTAACAAGTTCGAAATCTGGAACGATGAGGCCTGGGACAAGAGGTGTAATGAATGGATCTCCGATGATGGCAATGATGAGTTGCCTGATTCACTGGAACAACTGACGCTCTGATCGTGGCTATGGATTATTTACACCAGCCAGTGCTGCTCAAGGAGACACTGGCAGGGCTGGCAATACAACCCGACGGGGTATACGTGGATGGAACCTTCGGTCGTGGCGGTCATGCAGGTGCAATTCTTGCGGCGCTTGGGCCGGACGGTCGCTTGCTGGCTATAGACAAGGACCCGGAAGCCGTGCAGTCGGGCGAAATGCAATTCGGTAATGACCCTCGATTTGAAATCGAGCAGGGGACATTTACGATGCTCGGCCGGATGGTTGCACAGCGGGAACTAAGCGGCCGGGTCAACGGCCTGTTGCTCGATCTCGGCGTGTCTTCACCCCAGCTGGATGATTCTTCACGCGGCTTCAGTTTTTCCGAAGAAGGCCCGCTCGATATGCGCATGGATCCGACTTCCGGCGTGAGTGCGGCAGAATGGCTGGAGCAGGCCGACGAGCGTGAAATCAGCGATGTCCTGAAGACCCTGGGCGAAGAACGCTTTGCACGCCGTATTGCACGGGCAATCGTCGAGCTGCGTGCAACCGAACCACTGCGCACAACCCGGCAACTGGCCGAGCTTGTTGCAACTGCGATTCCCGTGTACGAAAAGAACAAGCATCCGGCCACCCGCAGTTTCCAGGCGATCCGTATATTCATCAATCACGAACTCGATGACATCAGGGCGGTGCTCGACCAGGTGCTGGATGTGCTGGCCCCGCATGGGCGCCTGGTCATTATCAGTTTTCATTCGCTTGAAGACCGTATCGTCAAGCGATTCATCCGGCATGAATACCAGGGTGAGCAGCCACCGGTTGAATTTCCGCTTGCCGGCATGGACTTTCGGCCACGGCTCAGGCCGATCGGCAAGGCGCTGCGTGCCGGCAAGGAAGAAGTGGCCTGCAATCCGCGCGCACGCAGTGCCGTACTCAGGGTGGCGGAGCGTTTGCAATGACGGTGCATCCGGGTGTCCTCCTGATTCTCGTGCTGGCCGTTATCGCCTCATCCATCAGCGTGGTATATGCGAAGCACCAGAGCCGCAAGCTGTTTATAGAATTGCAAGCGCTCGGTAATGACAGGGACAACATGGATGTTGAGTGGGGCCAGTTGCAACTGGAGCAAAGCACCCTGACCACCCAGGGCCAGGTGGAAAGTGCAGCCCGTGACCGCCTCGGAATGGTGAGTCTGTCTCACGCCAACACGGTAATTGTAAGGCCATGAGTCGTAACCGGACCAGCAGTGTGTAT
Organism: uncultured Gammaproteobacteria bacterium; assembly: GCA_963827755.1. Lineage (GTDB taxonomy): Bacteria > Pseudomonadota > Gammaproteobacteria > UBA9214 > UBA9214 > UBA9214. The sequence goes on along the minus strand of CAWHCQ010000031.1, from coordinate 40,828 downwards.
CGAGGGCGTCGCGTCTTCCTCTACCTGTGCATGGGGCTGGCTGCCGTGGCACTGGTCTGGCGTGCAGTCAGCCTGCAGGTGCTGGACAACCAGTTTCTGCAGGACCAGGTGCAGGCGCGGCATTTGCGCGTCGTCGCCCTGTCGGCGCACCGTGGCATGATTACCGACCGTAACGGAGAACCACTGGCAATCAGCACGCCGGTCGAATCCGTGTGGATCAATCCACAGCAGCTGGCCGGTGAGCAGCAACGCATACCTGAGCTGGAACAGGTGTTGTCACTCGAGAACGAGACTGTGCGGCAGCTGTTGGCAGGACGCTCCGAACGTGAATTTGTTTATTTACAACGCCATGTCAGTCCGGCGCTGGCCGCACGTGTAAGCGAGCTTGATATTCCCGGTGTGTACCTGCAGCGCGAGTACCGGCGGTATTATCCGGCCGGTGAAGTTGCTGCGCATGTTCTCGGCTTTACGAATATCGACGATGTTGGCCAGGAAGGGCTGGAGCTGGCTTATGAAGAGTGGCTGGGCGGCGAGCCCGGCGCCAAGCGTGTCATCAAGGACGGCAAGCGCAACATTATCGAGGATGTGGAAAGTATCCGTCATCCGCGCCCGGGTAAAGACCTGCAGCTGAGTATTGATCACCGTATCCAGTACCTGGCTTATCGTGAGCTTAAAAAAGCCATGCAGGAACACAAGGCACGCTCGGCTTCCGCGGTGGTGCTGGACACCAACACTGGCGAAATACTGGCGATGGTTAACCAGCCGGCTTTCAATCCCAACAACCGGCAGGGACTGCGCAGCAGTCATGTGCGCAATCGTGCGCTAACCGATGTGTTTGAGCCCGGCTCGACCATGAAGCCGTTTATCGTAGCAACCGCCCTGCAGAGCGGGCGTTACCAACCCGGCACCCTGATCGGCACTTCACCGGGCTGGTTCCAGGTCGGTGTCAACACGGTGCGCGATGTGCATGACTACGGTCAGCTGGATGTTGCCGGCGTGATCCGCAAGTCCAGTAATGTGGGTATCAGCAAGATTGCCCTGTCGTTGCCGGCAGCGGATATCTGGTCACTGTTGTCCGACGTTGGTTTCGGTGTGCAGAGTTTCAGCGGTTTTCCCGGCGAGGCATCGGGCCTGCTTCCCTTTCACGATGGCTGGAATGCAATTGAAACTGCAACCTTGTCTTTCGGCTACGGGATTTCCGTAACACCGCTGCAGCTGGCGCAGGCCTTCGCCGTGCTGGCGGCAGAAGGCGTCAAGCGGCCGGTTACCTTCCTCAGGCAAGTCGAAGCTGCAGAACGAGCTGCGGGTTATGCCGGCGCAGGTCGCGCGACAGGTGCGCGACATGCTGGAACAGGCGGCAGGGCCGGACGGTACCGCGCCACTCGCCCGTGTTGCAGGCTACCGCGTTGCCGGCAAGACCGGCACAGTGCGCAAGTCGGAGGCTGGTGGCTATTCGGACAGCAAGTACCTGGCGGTATTTGCCGGCATGGCCCCGGCCAGTGACCCGCAGCTTGCAATGGTTGTCATGATCGATGAGCCGTCGAACGGCAAGTATTACGGCGGGCAGGTGGCAGCGCCCGTGTTTTCCAGGGTTATGTCGGGGGCATTACGCCTGCTGGCCGTGCCGCCCGACAACATGCCATTGCTGCAAACACGGCTCGATTCTGCGGGAGAGCCTGCATGATGTCGGCTGAAGCCATGACAGCAGAGCATACCCTTTCCGGGTTGTTGCAGGGTTTTGCTGACGTTAATGTCAGGCGCGATATAGCGGTAAACGGTATCGCCCTTGACAGTCGCAAGGTGCAGGCGGGTGATTTATTCCTCGCTGTTGCCGGCGCGCACACCCATGGACTTCAGCATGCCCGCCAGGCCGTTGCGCTGGGTGCGACAGCCGTTGCGTGGGAGCCGCTTGTTACTGATGCCGGCCTTGCGGAAATGGCCGCACTGCTGCCGGTACCCGTGGTGGCCGTCCCCGATCTTGCGCCACCGGGTCGGGATCATAAGTGACCGTTTCTTCGGGCACCCGTCACATGGCCTGTTTGTGATTGGTGTTACCGGCACGGATGGCAAGACCTCGGTTTCCCATTTTATTGCGCAGGCGCTGAATAGTGGTGACCGGCGTTGCGGGGTAATTGGTACGCTGGGTTACGGCCTGTATGGCGAGTTGTCTTCCGCCACGCACACCACGCCGGATGCACTGACGGTGCAGCAGTCGCTTTACAATATGCAACAACAGGGTGCGCGCTGTGTTGTTGCAGAAGTTTCCTCACATGCCATGGACCAGGGACGCGTCCGTGGCGTGGATTTTGATATTGCAGTATTGACCAACCTGAGCCGTGACCATCTCGATTATCACGGTAATGTCGAGGCCTATGCGAGCGCCAAGCGGAAATTATTTCACGCTGACGGATTGCGCTATGCCGTTATCAATGCAGACGACAGTTTTGGCGCTGCATTGCTGGATGATATTCCGCCCGGCGTTGCACCGATTGCCTACCGTCTCGAGAATGAACCGTTTCGTACCCGCTTCCCGGCGCAGTGGGTGATCGGGCGCAACCTGGAAATGAACAGTGCGGGCATGCGCATGGATGTCAATACGCCCTGGGGCGGAGGCAGCCTGCAGAGTTCCCTGCTGGGCCGTTTCAATGCCAGCAACCTGCTGGCGGCGCTTGCCAGCCTGTGTGTGACGGGTCTGCCGTTTAAAGAGGCCCTGAGGCGCCTCGCGGTAACGCGCACGGTAGCCGGGCGCATGGAGCGTTTCGATGCCGGCGCAGCTCACCCGCTGGTAGTGGTCGACTATGCGCACACGGCAGGAGCGCTGGAGGCCGTGCTTGTCTCGCTGCGCGAACATTGTGCCGGCAGGCTCTGGTGCGTGTTCGGGGCCGGTGGTGATCGCGATCGCGGCAAGCGGCCGTTGATGGGGGCGGTTGCCGAACGATTTGCCGATGAAATCGTGCTCACCGATGACAACCCGCGCACCGAGGATCCACAACAGATCATTGATGAAATTCGTGCCGGGATAAAACAGCCTGCGCTGGTGCATATCGAGCATGATCGTGCCCATGCCATTACCCGGGCGATGCAGGAGGCAGGGCCGGATGATCTCGTGCTGATTGCCGGGAAAGGGCACGAGACGGTACAGATTACCGGTACGCGCGCCGTGCCGTTCAGTGACCGTGAGCGTGTCAGGGCTTTGCTGCGGGAATGGACGCGATGATGGCCATGCAACTTTCAGAAGCCGCCGAGGCGCTGGATGGCCGCTATTCGCCTGTGGACGTTGCCTTTCGCGGCATCAGCACGGATAGCAGGAAACTCGAGGCAGGCTGCCTGTTCTTTGCCCTGCAGGGGCCGAATTTCGATGGTCATGAATATCTTGCAGAGGCGCAGCAGCGGGGCGCAAGCGCGGCTGCCGTGAGCCGGCAGTGCCGCACACAATTGCCGCTGCTCGAAGTCAGTGATACGCGGCTCGCGCTGGGCAGCCTGGCGGGGTACTGGCGCTCCAGGTTTTCGCTGCCGGTCGTCGCCATTACCGGCAGTAATGGCAAGACCACCGTACGGGCGATGCTGGAAGCCATATTGCAACGCTGCGGGCAGACGCTTTCGACGCAGGGGAACCTGAATAACGATATCGGCCTGCCATTGACGCTGGCACGCCTGGGTCCGGGCGATGAATTTGCCGTGCTGGAGATGGGTGCGAACCACCCCGGTGAAATCGAATACCTTGCCGGTATCGCGCACGCGGATATTGGCGTCGTGACGAATGCCGGGCCGGCACACCTTGAAGGTTTCGGTGATGTTGAGGGTGTTGCCCGGGCAAAGGGCGAGTTGTTCGCAAATCTCGATAAAGACGCGGTGGCAGTGATAAACGCCGATGATGAATTTGCGCCCCTCTGGCGTGAACTGGCCGCGCATTGCCGGATTGTCGATTTCGGCCTGACAGCCGGGGCGGCTGTGCATGCAGACTGGAGCGGCGACGCCCGGGGCAGCGATGTCCGGCTGGTGACCGGGCAGGGAGAGATCGAAGTGCACCTGTCATTGCCGGGAAGGCATAACGTCATGAATGCGCTCGCCGCCTCTGCAGCGGCGCTCGCCGCCGGTGCCGGCCTGGATGCCGTGCGTGACGGGCTGGCGTCGGTGTCAGCGGTGCCGGGACGTTTCAATATTCAACAATTACCCGGCAATGTCACCCTGATCGACGACACCTATAACGCCAACCCGGAATCCCTGCAGGTTGCCCTGGACGTGCTGGCACAGGCCGGTGGCGAGACCTGGCTGGTGCTGGGCGACATGGGTGAACTGGGGGCCGGGGAATCGGCATTGCACCGCAACGCGGGACGCCAGGCGCGGGCGGCGGGTGTCAGCCGGCTCTATACGCTCGGCGAGCTGGCGCAGCAGGCCATTGGGACTTTTAACGGCAAGGGCAGGGCATTTGCCACGCTGGATGAACTGCTTGCGGCCCTGAAAAGCGATCTGACAACTCCGCTGCATATCCTGGTAAAGGGGTCGCGGCGCATGCGCATGGAACGCGTCGTCGATGCGCTGGTTGCATTGCAGCAGCATATCCTGCCTGCCGGGGAGGGCTGCTAGCATGCTGCTTCACCTTGCTGAATACCTGAGCCAGTACCACAGCGGTTTCAATGTTTTCCAGTACCTGACACTGCGTGCCATCCTTGGCGTATTGACGGCGTTGCTGATTTCGTTCGTCATCGGGCCGGAGATGATACGCAGGCTGGGCCGTTACCAGATTGGACAGTCAGTGCGTAATGACGGCCCGCAGTCACACCTGGTAAAGGCGGGCACCCCGACCATGGGCGGTGCGCTGATCCTGGTTGCAATCGCGGTTGCCACACTCATGTGGGCGGATCTTGGCAATCATTATGTCTGGGTCGTACTCGTGGTGACGACCCTGTTCGGCGCAATCGGCTGGGTTGATGATTACAAAAAACTGGTGTTGAAAAATTCAGACGGACTGTCGGCACGCAGCAAGATCTTCTGGCAATCCATGGTCGCATTGAGTGTGACGGTTTTTCTTTACATGAGCGCAAATACGCCTGCCGAAACCGCGCTGATTGTTCCCTTCTTCAAGGATGTCGCGGTCAACCTTGGCTGGTTTTACGTGGCGCTGTCCTATTTTGTGATCGTCGGGACCAGTAATGCAGTGAACCTGACAGACGGGCTCGACGGGCTCGCCATTCTGCCTACCGTATTGATTGCCGGTGCACTCGGCGTGTTTGCCTATACCACCGGCAACGTGAAGATCGCTGCCTATCTGGGTATCCCCTACATAAACGAGACAGCCGAGCTCGTCGTCTTCTGCGGCGCACTGGTCGGTGCCGGGCTGGGTTTTCTCTGGTTCAACGCCTATCCCGCCATGGTGTTCATGGGGGATGTGGGTGCACTGGCGCTGGGCGCTGCGCTGGGCATCGTTGCCGTGCTGGTGCGCCAGGAACTCGTGTTTATGGTGATGTCCGGTGTGTTCGTTATGGAGACCGTATCCGTCATCCTGCAGGTGGGTTCATACAAGCTGACCGGCCGGCGAATTTTCCACATGGCGCCGTTGCACCATCATTTTGAATTAAAGGGCTGGCCGGAACCGCGCGTCATCGTGCGATTCTGGATTATAACCGTGATTCTTGTGCTGGTTGGCCTGGCAACACTGAAGATACGTTGAAGTGCATGCACAGGAAAACGGTAATGGTTGAAGTGGTCCCGGCAAACAGATTTCCTTGCGGGTTGTAAACGATGGCGGTCCCGGTATTGGCAATGACACACATGTTTGACAAGGCGAGCAGAACGCTGGTGGTCGGACTCGGTGAAACGGGTTTGTCCGTGGCGCGCTATCTGTCACGCCAGGGTGCTGCCGTTGCAATCGTCGACAGCCGTGAAAACCCTCCGGGCCTGGAGAAGCTGTATGCCGAGCTGCCCGCTGACGTCGCCCTGTTTCTCGGCGGGTTTCATGCCGAGGCCTTTGCCCGTGCCGAGCAGATTGTGATCAGCCCCGGGGTATCGGCCAGGGAACCTGAAGTTGCCGCGGCTGTTGCGCGTGGCGTTCCGCTGATCGGCGATGTCGAGCTGTTTGCGCAGGCAGTGACGGCACCGGTGCTGGCAGTGACCGGTTCCAACGGGAAAAGCACGGTAGTGACCCTGCTCAGTGCCATGGCGCGCCGCGCCGGCCTCGATGTGCGCACCGGCGGCAATATCGGCACCCCGGCACTTGACTTGATCGACGTGACGGAGCCCGACCTGTACGTGCTGGAATTGTCGAGCTTTCAACTCGAAACCATCGAGTCACTGCGGCCGCAGGCGGCAGTTGTACTGAATGTGAGTGCTGATCACATGGATCGTTACAGTGATCTCGCGTCCTATGCCGCGGCAAAACAGGCTGTTTACCGCGGTGCAGCAATACAGGTGGTGAATGCCGATGATCCGCTGGCTGCGAGTCTTGCGGATCCGGAACGTCCACAGCTGCGCTTTACGCAGCAGACGCCGGGTGAAAACGAGTACGGGCTGATTGAGCGCGCCGGCGAGATCTGGCTGGCCCGTGGCAGTGAACAATTGTTGCCGGCAAGCAAGGTGCGGATGGCCGGACGTCACAACATGATGAATGCACTGGCGGCACTGGCACTGGGCGAATCAGCCGGGCTGCCGCTGGCTGCAATGCTGGAAACACTGGCGGAGTTCCAGGGGCTGCCACACCGGATGCAGCATGTTGTGACGCACAACGGGGTGCAATGGTACAACGATTCAAAGGGGACCAATGTCGGTGCAACGCTGGCGGCCATCGAGGGTATCGAAGGCCGGCTCGTCCTGATTGCCGGTGGAGACGGCAAGGGTGCAGACTTTTCTCCACTGGCCGATGCCATGCGGCACAAGGGGGTCGGTGCTGTGCTGATCGGCAAGGACGCTGCCCTGCTCGAGGCAGTGCTCGGTGAGGTTGTGCCCGTGGAGCATGCCCTGGATATGACCCAGGCCGTGACCCGGGCGGCTGCGATGGCGCGGCCGGGTGATTGCGTGCTGTTGTCCCCGGCCTGTGCCAGTACCGATATGTATCGCAATTTTGTCGAGCGTGGTGAAGTGTTTACCAGGGCGGTACGGGAGGTCCTGAAAACATGACAGCCACCGCCATCCAGGCCCGCTATCTCGGTACACGTGGCGTGCGTTTGCCACGCATGGATTACTGGCTGCTGTTCGCAGCGGCAGCCCTTGCCGCGCTCGGCCTGGTGATGGTGGCGTCTGCGTCTGTGACCTTTGCCGACCGTGAGCTTGGCAGGCCTTTTTATTATGCGATTCGCCAGGTCGTTTATATCGGTGCCGGTGTGTTCATTGGCAGTATCCTGTTTCGCCTGCCGCTTGCCATACTGGCGAAAATGGCGCAGGTCCTGTTGCTGTTGTCTTTTCTGTTGCTGTCGCTGGTGCTGGTACCCGCTGTCGGCGTGGAAGTGAATGGTGCAACTCGCTGGATCAATGTCGGTCTCTTCAGGCTACAGGTTTCCGAGCCTGCAAAATTGCTGTTCATAATTTACCTGGCAGCTTACCTGGCGCGCTACGGCTGCGAAGTGCGTTCGCATATCAGCGGCTTCCTGAAGCCGCTTGGCCTGTTGTCGATTGCAGCCGTGCTGTTGCTGCTGGAGCCGGATTTTGGTGCAACCGTTGTACTGGCGGCAACGGTCATGGGCATGATTTTCATGGCGGGTGTGAAGTTGACGCAATTTGCCGGCATGCTCGGCAGCGGCGGGTTGCTGCTCGGCGGGCTTGCCGTGTCGTCGCCCTATCGAATGGAGCGCCTGACTACCTTCATGAATCCCTGGGCGGACCCGTTTGACAGCGGCTTTCAGCTTACCCAGTCGCTGATGGCTATTGGTCGGGGTGAATGGCTGGGGGTCGGCCTGGGTTCAAGCGTACAGAAACTGTTTTACCTGCCGGAAGCGCATACCGATTTTGTGTTCGCCGTGCTTGCCGAGGAGCTCGGCCTGCTGGGCGTGTGCGTCATTATTGCCCTGTATACGCTGCTGGTATGGCGTGCCTTCATTATCGCCGCCCAGGCGGCCAATGCGGACAACCTGTTTGCATCCTATCTTGCATACGGCATCGGTATCTGGTTCGCACTGCAGAGCTTCGTCAATATCGGCGTCAACATGGGTCTGCTGCCGACCAAGGGCCTGACGCTGCCGCTGGTGAGTTACGGCGGGTCAAGCATGGTGGTTATGTGTGCCGCCGTGGCCCTGTTATTGCGTGTTGATTACGAGACGCGCTCTGCAATCAACGCGGTGCGCAGAAAGGTGCGGACATGATGCAGTCTGCAAGCAGCCGTCGACCGGTGCTGATCATGGCGGGAGGCACCGGCGGGCATGTGTTTCCCGCGCTGGCCGTTGCCAGGGAGTTGTCCGCACAGGGTGTCTCCGTATCCTGGCTGGGCACGCAGCGCGGGCTGGAAGCGCGCGTGGTTCCGGCGGCCGGCTACCCGCTTGAAACGATGCGTGTTTCCGGGCTGCGCGGCAAGGGTGTGCTGCGGCTGCTGCTGGCCCCCTTCATGCTGGCTGTCGCGCTCATGCAGGCCATGGTTATCCAGTTACGCTTGCGTCCGCTGGCAGTGCTTGGCATGGGCGGCTTTGCATCCGGACCCGGCGGGGTTGTTGCCTGGCTGTTGCGTCGCCCGCTGTTGATCCATGAACAGAATTCGGTTGCCGGCATGACCAATCGCTGGCTTGCGCCGCTGGCACGCACCGTGATGGAGGCCTTCCCCGGCAGCCTGCCGGCTGCCCGTCATCCGGTGCATACCGGTAATCCGGTGCGCGCCGAAATCTGCCGGCTTGCCGAACCGTCGCTGCGATTTGCATCCCGCAGCGGTGCCCTGCGGGTGCTGGTCATCGGCGGCAGCCTCGGCGCCCATGCTTTGAATACGGTTGTTCCCGAGGCCGTCGGTCAGTTGCCTGCAGACCGGCAGCCGCTGGTGCAGCATCAAACCGGCAGTGCGGACGAGGCAAGCGTGCGGGCTGCCTATGCCGCTGCCGGCATCGAGGCGCATGTTGAAGCCTTTGTCGAAGACATGGCCGCGGCCTATGCCTGGGCTGACGTGGTGATTTGCCGCGCAGGTGCGCTGACCGTTGCCGAACTTGCCGTCGTCGGGGTTGCCTCGATCCTGGTGCCGTTCCCTTTCGCCACCGATGATCATCAAACCGGTAATGCGAAGTACCTGGCCGATGCGGGTGCCGCGATCCTGATGCCGCAGGCTTCATTGCAGCCCGGCCCGCTGGCCGACCTGCTGGCGGATTTTCACCAGCAGCGCGAATTGTTACTGGAAATGGCCTGCCGCGCACGTGAGCTTGCTTTGCCGAATGCGGCCCGGCGTGTCGCCGGCCTGTGTCTCCAGGCTGCGGGGATCAAGACGCAATGACCGTGATACAGCATCCAACCGCCGCCGCCCAGCCGCATGGAATGGGTCGGGTTCGGCGTATTCACCTGGTGGGCGCCGGGGGTGCAGGCATGGGCGGTATCGCCGAAGTGCTGCATAACCTGGGCTATGAAGTCAGTGGTTCGGATTTACGCGAGAATGCCGTGACCCGCCGCTTGCAAGACAAGGGGGTGCAGATTTTTATCGGTCACGATGCGGCGCATGTGTCTGCCTGTGATGCGGTTGTGGTCTCAACGGCGATTGCTGCTGACAACCCCGAGATTCTGGCAGCACGTGAACGCCGTGTACCGGTTGTGCCGCGGGCAGAGATGCTGGCTGAACTGATGCGTTTTCGTTACGGCATCGGTGTGGCGGGTACACATGGCAAGACAACCACCACCAGCCTGATTGCCAGCCTGCTTGCCGAGGGCGGTTTTGACCCGACTTTTGTAATTGGCGGGCAGCTGAACAGCGCAGCAAGCCATGCGCAGCTCGGCAGCGGTTATTACCTGGTGGCGGAAGCCGACGAGAGTGATGCGTCCTTTCTTTACCTTCAGCCTTCCATGGCCATCGTCACGAACATCGATGCAGACCATTTGCCTACCTACCAGGGCGATTTCGAACGCTTGCGCCACATCTTTATCGAGTTTCTGCACCATCTGCCCTTTTACGGTCTGGCCGTACTCTGCCTCGATGATCCAGAGGTGCGCGGTATTCTCGGTGAGGTCACCCGGCCGGTTATTACCTACGGGATTGAATCCGCCGCCGATGTGGTGGCAAGCGAGATACGCCAGCATGAAATTCAGACACATTTCAATGTACGTCGTCCGGGGCATGACGGGGTATTGGCAATTACCCTGAATCTTCCGGGTCATCACAACGTGTTGAATGCACTGGCGGCCATTGCCGTTGCAACTGAACTGGGCGTGCCTGACAAGGCAATCCAGCAAGGCCTGGCCGGCTTCCAGGGAATCGGGCGTCGTTTCCAGATGGCCGGTGAAATTACAACACCGGCAGGTCGCGTGCTGATGATCGACGATTATGCGCATCATCCGCGGGAGATTGCACCGACGCTGGCTGCAGTGCGTACAGGCTGGCCGGAACGCCGCCTCGTCGTGGTATTCCAGCCGCACCGTTATACGCGCACGCATGACCTGTTCGATGACTTTATACAGGTGTTGTCTGCGGTTGACGTGCTGGTGCTGTGTGAAGTATACGCCGCGGGCGAGACACCGATCAGTGGCGCCGATGGCCGGGCGCTGGCGCGCGGCATACGTGCACGTGGTCATATTGACCCGGTGTTCCTGGAAGAGTTGACGGCATTGCCGGAGGTGTTGGGTGACTTGCTGCACGACGGAGACATCCTGCTGACACTGGGCGCGGGTGATATCGGGGCGGCGGCGGCCCGCCTGCCCGCCGAACTGGCTGCGGGATCACGGTGACACTGGAATGATGGCCGCGGAAAAAACACAGCACTGGCAAGGTGAGATGAAGTATGACGAGCCCATGAAAGGCCATACCTCGTGGCGGGCAGGTGGTTGTGCGCGGCGTTTTTACAAACCGGCGGATGTCGAGGACCTGGGCCGGTTCCTGGCCGGACTTGATCCCGATGAACCGCTCCTCTGGCTGGGTCTCGGCAGCAACCTGCTGGTTCGCGACGGCGGTTTCCCCGGGACGGTGATTTTTACTTTTGGCGCGCTGACAGAGATGCACTGGATCGATGAACAGACTGTACGCGTCGGTGCCGGTATGACCTGTTCAAAAGTGGCGCGTGTTACCGCCGGCAGAGGCCTCACCGGTGCAGAGTTCCTGGCGGGTATTCCCGGCACCATGGGGGGCGCGCTGGCCATGAATGCCGGCGCATTTGAAGGAGAGACATGGGCACAGGTGACGGCCGTGGACACCATCGACAGGGCCGGGCGGCTGCATACGCGCCTGCCATCCGAATACCGCGTTGCCTATCGCAGCGTCGCGGGCGTGGCGGGCGAGTGGTTCCTGGCGGCAACCCTTGCGCTGCAGCACGGGGATGCAGCGGCTGCCCGGGAACGTATTCAGGGTTTGCTGGCGCGCCGCGGTGCGACCCAGCCGACGCAACAACCCAGTTGTGGTTCGGTATTTCGCAACCCGCCGGGCGATTTTGCCGCACGACTGATCGAGGCAAGCGGTCTCAAGGGGCTGACCCGGGGTGGCGCACAGGTCTCGGAGAAACATGCCAATTTCATAGTCAATACCGGGACCGCGACGGCGACCGACATAGAAGCATTGATCATTGAAGTACAGGACCGCGTCGAGCAGGCACAGGGTGTACGTCTGATCACGGAAGTGCGCATCGTCGGTGAGCACGGCAAAGTGAAACGGGGATGAATACGCGTGCAGCAGACAGGGATTATGGCAAGGTGGTTGTGCTGATGGGTGGACGTTCAGCCGAGCGCGAGATTTCGCTGCTTAGCGGGCTGGCTGTGCTGCAGGCATTGCAGGCGCAGGGCATCGATGCGCATGGCCAGGACACGGCGGCCGGGGATTTTCTCGAGGCACTGAAACGCGAGACCTGTACACGGGCCTTTATTGCACTGCATGGTCGTGGTGGTGAAGACGGTGTTGTGCAGGGCATGCTGGAAATGCTCGGCATTCCCTATACCGGCAGTGGTGTGCTGGGGTCGGCACTGGCGATGGACAAGTTACGCACCAAGCAGGTCTGGCAAAGTGCGGGGATTCCGACGCCGGCATTCGCACTGCTGAAAAACCGCTCGGACGTGGCGGCTGTCAGGGACACACTCAAGTATCCCGTGATTGTCAAACCGGCACATGAAGGATCGAGTATCGGTATCAGCAAGGTGGAGTCTGCCGCGGCCCTGGCAGACGCCTGGCAACTGGCTGCGCGTTATGACGATTCGGTTATTGCCGAGCAATGGATTGATGGCACGGAATATACGGCCGGAATTATTGCCGAAGAGGTGCTGCCATTGATTCGCCTGGAGACACCGAATGCCTTCTATGACTACGCGGCAAAATACGAATCCGATGCGACCCGCTACCTGATTCCCTGCGGACTGGAGGCTGTGCAGGAGTCGGAGTTGCAGGCCGTGTCGCGTGCTGCATTCCTGGCTGTCGGTGCCGCCGGCTGGGGGCGCGTTGATTTCATGCTGGATGAGTCGGCAAGGCCCTGGTTTATTGAAGTGAATACCGTGCCCGGCCTGACTGACCATAGCCTTGTGCCGATGGCAGCCAGGGCGGCGGGTACCGGTTTTGAGGAGCTTGTCTGCCGGATACTGGATACCAGTATGGGTGCCGCGCGGGAGGTTCAGCATGGCGGTGCGTAACTCGCCGGCAGGCGTGCAGGTTCTCCTGCAGTTCCTGAAGACCAATGCACGGACGCTTTCCGGGCTGGTGATGATTACCCTGCTGGTTGTGCTGCTGCACCTTGGTATGCGGTGGTTTGCCGACCCGCACCGGTTTCCACTCAACGTGGTCGAGGTAAAGGGTGATTTCAGGTACCTGGACAGGGCGCGGCTGGAGCGATCGATTGCACCGCATACGGAAGGCGGTTTTTTTACCGTGGATGTCGCCGCAATATGCGCAGCAGCCGAGCAGTTGCCGTGGGTGTACCAGGCGAAGGTGCAGCGGGTCTGGCCGGACAGCCTGCGTTTGCAGATAGAAGAGCAGCAGCCGATTGCGCGCTGGGGCGGGCAGGGTTTTATAAACCGTTTCGGAGAGTCGTTTGTTCCCGAAGAGCCAGTGGCAGCCGCCGGGCTTCCCGGCCTGGCTGGACCGGCAGGCCAGGAGACCAGGGTGCTGGAACAGTATCAGCAGGCTTCAGCCTTGCTGGCGCCAGTGGGGATGAAGATCAGCCGCCTGGAGCTCGATGACCGTCGTGCCTGGCACCTGCAACTGGCCAGTGGAGTTCAGCTTGAGATAGGACGAGTGAAGGTATGGCAGCGTCTGCAGCGTCTGGTGCATGCCTATGCGGCTGTATTCGACGGACGCATGGATGGAGTGCAGCACATTGACCTTCGCTACAGTAACGGTTTTTCAGTGTATTGGCGGCAAGACGTTCCGGCAGCTGCCGGGGCGGAACGGGCTTGAACAGGCCGGGGAATAATCGGTATGTCGAAGAAGGATGAAAAGCAACTGATCGTCGGGCTGGATATCGGCACCTCCAAGGTGGTTGCTATTGTCGGTGAAATTATGCCGGAAGATAACCTGGAGGTGATCGGCATCGGCTCGCATCCGTCAAGGGGACTGAAAAAGGGCGTGGTCGTCAATATTGAGTCTACCGTGCACTCGATTCAGCGTGCCGTTGAAGAAGCGGAATTGATGGCCGGTTGCCAGATTCATTCCGTGTTTGCCGGTATTGCGGGCAGCCACATACGCAGCCTGAATTCGCACGGGATCGTGGCAATCCGTGACAAGGAAGTGACGCCGAATGACGTTGAGCGGGTGATCGATGCGGCACGTGCCGTTGCGATACCTGCCGACCAGAAGATCCTGCATATTCTCCCCCAGGAATTTCTGATCGATAACCAGGAAGGTATACGCGAACCGGTTGGTATGTCCGGTGTGCGGCTGGAAGCCAAGGTGCACATGGTCACCGGCGCAGTCAGTGCAGCACAGAACATTATCAAGTGTGTGCGCCGCTGCGGCCTGGAGGTCGATGACATTATCCTCGAGCAGCTGGCATCGAGTTACTCGGTGCTGACGGACGATGAGAAGGATCTCGGCATATGCCTGGTGGATATCGGTGGCGGAACCACGGATATCGCTATTTTTACCGAGGGCTCGATTCGCCATACCGCGGTTATACCGATAGCGGGTGACCAGGTGACCAATGATATTGCGGTTGCCCTGCGTACACCGACGCAGAATGCAGAAGAAATCAAGATTAAATATGCCTGTGCGCTGACCCAGATGGCCGGTGCGGAGGAGAGTATCGAGGTGCCGAGTGTCGGCGACCGGCCGCCGCGGAAACTGGCGCGTCATACGCTGGCCGAAGTGGTGGAGCCGCGTTATGAAGAACTGCTGGGGCTGATACAGGCCGAGTTGCAACGCAGCGGCTTTGAAGACCGGGTCGCCGCCGGAATCGTACTGACCGGGGGGAGTGCCAAGATCGAGGGCCTGGTGGAGCTGGCAGAGGAAATATTTCATATGCCGGTGCGGCTGGGAGTGCCGCAGTATGTGACGGGGCTGGTGGATGTCGTGCGTAACCCGATTTATTCAACCGGTGTCGGGCTGTTGCTGTTCGGTCATCAGAATCGTGACCAGCGTTCGCTGGACGGTGGTTTGGGCAAGGGTTTAAGCGGGGTGTGGGAGCGTATGAAGGGTTGGTTTCAGGGTAATTTTTAGGCAGTAGAGGGTTGCAGCCTGTCATGGCAAATGAGATTGGTATGGCAGATTTTTTATTTTAACGAAAGGGTTTTTTTGCTGTTTCTATAAGGAGGAGACATCATGTTTGAGTTATTGGATTCTTGCGGACAAAGTGCGGTAATCAAGGTAATCGGTGTAGGTGGCGGTGGCGGTAATGCTGTCCAGCATATGGTCGAAGCCAATATCGACGGGGTGGAATTTATTGTAACGAATACGGATGCGCAGGCATTGAAGGACATGACCGCGCGTACCACCCTGCAGATCGGCGGGCTGATCACCAAGGGACTTGGCGCCGGGGCCAATCCGGATATCGGCAGGCAGGCGGCCCATGATGACGAGGAGCGCATCAGGGAGGTCATCGAGGGGACTGATATGCTGTTTATTACTGCCGGTATGGGTGGCGGTACAGGTACCGGGGCGGCACCGGTGGTCGCACAGATTGCCAGGGAAATGGGCATACTCACGGTGGCAGTGGTGACCAAGCCGTTCACCTTTGAAGGCAGCAAGCGTTTGCATATTGCACATAATGGCATCAAGGAGCTGAGCCAGTACGTGGATTCCCTGATCACCATCCCGAACGAAAAGCTGCAGGCCGTGCTGGGCAAGGAAATCAGCCTGCTGGATGCGTTCCGTGCGGCAAACGACGTGTTGCAGGGTGCCGTGCAGGGGATTGCCGAGCTGATCACGCGGCCCGGACTGATCAACGTGGATTTCGCGGATGTGCGCACGGTGATGTCCGAGATGGGTATGGCGATGATGGGTTCGGGTACCGCCAAGGGCACTGATCGTGCCCGCGAAGCCGCCGAGGCAGCGATTGCCAGTCCCTTGCTGGATGATATTGACCTGATGGGCGCCCATGGCATCCTGGTGAACGTCACGGCCGGTATGGACCTCGCCATCGGGGAATTCGAGGAAGTCGGCAATACCGTGAAGGAGTTCGCCTCCGAGAATGCCACCGTAGTTGTCGGCACGGTGATTGACCCGGATATGCGTGATGAACTGCGCGTGACAGTCGTCGCTACCGGTCTGGGTATTGATAACCGGCAAAAGCCCGGTGAAAAGCCAACGCTGGTGCATGTGCGCCACCCGGCACCCGAGTCGCAGGATTTTGACCGGCCGACGATTCTTCGCAACCAGGCGGCTGAGCGGGCAAAATCAGCCGGGGCAAGTGTCGAGGGAGACATGGATTATCTCGACATACCGGCCTTTCTGAGGCGCCAGGCAGACTGAAACAGTCCGGGCAAGGGCGTGAGAGCGGCGCGCCGGTCGCTACAACCATAATAAAAACAGGGCTATTATTTTTGTTTGTAACAGGTAGACTTACGCTGAAGATGCGAATGTTGTGACGCAGGTCACATTATACGTGGCCTGCTGCTGTTGCAGGGTTGGGGGGTCTGTGCTAGCATCCCGCGGCTTTTTTGGTAGTTGTCCATTAGACAACTGCCCTTCGAGGACTATGAAGCCATGATTCGTCAACGTACACTGAAGAACGTAATTCGCGCAACAGGTGTGGGTCTGCACACCGGTGAAAAGATCTATCTAACACTACGACCGGCACCTGTCGATACCGGTATCGTATTCTGTCGTGTTGATCTGGATGAAATCGTCCAGATACCAGCCAGCCCCGAAAATGTCGGTGATACCCGCCTTTCTACAACCCTTGTGAAGGGCGATGTGCGTATCTCAACGGTTGAGCACCTGTTGTCTGCGATGGCTGGCCTGGGCATTGATAATGCCTATGTTGATTTGAGTGCCGCAGAAGTACCGATTATGGATGGCAGCGCGGGGCCGTTCGTATTCCTGATTCAGTCAGCCGGTATCGAAGAACAGAATGCTGCCAAGCGTTTTATTCGAATCAAGAAGCCGGTTCAGGTCACAAATGGCGACAAGGTCGCCCGTTTCGTACCTTTTGACGGTTTCAAGGTTGGTTTTACCATTGTATTCGATCACCCGGTTTTCAAGACCGATACACAGCATTCTGAAATAGATTTTTCCACGACATCCTTCGTCAAGGAAGTCAGCCGTGCGCGGACATTCGGTTTCATGCATGAAATAGAGCAGTTACGTGAACGCAAGCTGGCATTGGGCGGCAGCCTTGATAATGCCGTGGTGCTGGATGACTACCGGGTACTGAATGAAGACGGCCTGCGTTATCGTGATGAATTCGTGAAGCACAAGATCCTCGATGCGATTGGTGACCTCTACCTGCTTGGTCACAGCCTGATCGGTGCCTTTGATGGATACAAATCAGGCCATGCCCTGAATAACGAACTCCTGCGGACCTTGATCGCCGATGAATCGGCCTGGGAAGAAGTGACCTTCGAAGATGTCACAGAAGCACCGATTTCGTTTCTCCAGCCGGTACCCTCCAGCTAGGCTGATTTATTACATATAAATCAATATCCTGCCTGAAACTAGCGGGTAAGGTGGCGGCTGGCCAGTCGTAAAAGTCCAGATTTCAGGGTAGGATCCGATATAGTATGTGCAAGCCGCTTCAGAGCGGCCGCACCCTGGGGTGAGCGTCTCGCGGTGTTCTGGCGTTTTCCGGCTTGAACCGGGTTTGCGGGTGGTCTTACCCGAATACGCACGGCACGTATGTCAACGGGATGGTAGCCGGACAGTTGTTTTACTATCTGCGGGGCATGGAATCGCAGCCGGGCCGCCCAGACAGGTGAATCGGCGGCCAGTACCAGGGTGCTGCCTGCGACGTTAAGGGTTCTGCAATGTTCATTAAGTGGCGGGGGGATCAGTTCATGCAGCATTTTGTCGAGCGCCATCAATTCCCTTGCCCTGGAAAGCAGCTGCTTGTATCTGCTGCCGCCGGTTAATTTACTAATTTTCGAAGGTTTGTTCATGGCTACCTGAACCATTATGAATATGAATCTCATACTGTCAACAAACATGCGCACAAAGGCCTGGAGTATCGAGGTCAATCCGTTTCGCTTCGGACTGGCAGTAGTCCTCGGCCTTCTCGTGCTTATGGCTATAGCGGTCTATACCGGTACACGCCTGGTTGAAAATGACACCAGACACCTTGCAGACTGGAGAAACCTGGTTGAGCATCAGCGGGCAGAGATCGCCGCCACCCGTCATGATGCAGAGATTGAACTGGATGCATTGACGCTGCGAATAGGAAAAATGCAGGCACAGATTTTACGTCTGAATGCATTGGGCTCACGCCTTGTGGCGCAGGCCGATCTTGACAGGAACGAGTTCAATTTTGACGACGTTCCCGCCGTCGGTGGACCCAGTGAGAGCCTGGATACAGAGTCTGTGCACTTTTCCGACTTTCTTTCCTCGCTTGACCAGCTTGATAGTGAATTGTACGACCGGCAAGAGATGCTTTCGGTGCTGGAAGTGCTGCTCATGAGCAGGAGCCTGCATGATCGCGTCATGCCTTCCGGCAAGCCGGTTGAGGAAGGCTGGTTATCTTCAAGGTACGGCAAGCGCAGCGATCCATTTACCGGCAAGCAGGATTTTCACAAGGGCCTGGATTTTGCCGGCAAGAAAGGTTCGGACGTTCTGGCCGTGGGTGACGGGGTGGTTAGCTGGTCAGGAAGGCGCTCTGGCTACGGCAAGATGATCGAGATCAATCACGGCAATGGTTATGTTACCCGTTACGGGCACAATCAGCGCCACCTGGTGACAGCCGGTGATACCGTCAAGAAGGGGCAGCAAATCGCCATGATGGGTTCCAGTGGCCGCTCCACCGGCCCGCACGTGCATTTTGAAGTTTTGCATAACGGCGAACGCGTCGATCCTGCCAGGTTTATAGGCCAGTAGACCGCATCTTCCCTTGTCGCCGTTCGCGCGCCCGGGGTCATTTTCCCGCTCTGATTTACCGGTTTTTACCTGCTAATTTGCAGGCAGTTGGGGTATTATGCTCCTCCTCATTGACTAACATTCTCCTATAAATTCATGGCACTTAATATATTACGCAAGCTGTTCGGCACCAGTAACGAGCGCCAGCTCAAACGTTTGTCCCGGGTCGTTAACTCGATCAACGATCTGGAACCCGGCTTCAAAAGCCTGTCAGATGATGAACTGCGGGCAAAGACGAGCGAGTTTCGTTCCCGCCTGGCCGAGGGTGAGACCCTGGCTGACTTGCTTCCCGAGGCATTTGCCGCCGTGCGCGAGGCTGCCTGGCGTTCCCTGCAGATGCGTCATTTCGATGTGCAGCTGCTTGGCGGGATGGTTTTGCACAATGGCATGATAGCCGAGATGCGTACCGGTGAAGGCAAGACCCTGGTTGCGACGCTGGCCGCCTACCTGAATGCACTGTCCGGAGAAGGCGTGCACATTGTTACCGTGAATGACTACCTTGCCCGGCGTGACGCCGAGTGGATGGGCAAGGCGTACGGGTTTCTCGGCATGACCACCGGTGTGGTGGTATCCAGCCAGTCTTATGAAGACAAAAAAGCGGCCTATGAGGCTGATATCACCTACGGCACGAATAATGAATTTGGCTTCGATTATTTGCGCGACAACATGGCGTTTACTGCAGCGGAAAGGGTGCAGAGGAACCGTAATTACGCCATCGTCGATGAAGTTGATTCCATCCTCATCGATGAGGCACGGACCCCGCTTATCATCTCGGGCCCGGTAGATGAACAGCCTGATTTGTACGTCAAGATCAATGCCATGATTCCATTGCTGAAGGAACAGGTAGAGGAGGATGGACCCGGTGACTATACCCTGGAAGAGAAAAGCAAGCAGGTCTACCTGACGGACCAGGGCCACGAGACAGTAGAGAGATTACTCGGTGAAAATCACCTGCTGCAGCAGGGACAGAGCCTCTATGATGCGGCCAACCTTAACCTGATGCATCACCTCAATGCCGGTTTGCGCGCACACCTGTTGTTCAAGACGGATGTTGACTACATCGTGCAGGATGGTCAGATCGTCATCGTTGACGAGTTTACCGGCAGGACAATGCCGGGCAGGCGCTGGTCAGAAGGGCTGCACCAGGCGGTTGAAGCGAAGGAAGGCGTTCCGATCAAGAAAGAGAGCCAGACGCTGGCCGCCATTACCTTCCAGAACTATTTTCGTACCTACAACAAACTTTCCGGCATGACGGGGACGGCAGAAACCGAAGCATTCGAGTTGCAGCAGACCTACGGGCTCGAAGTGGTCGTGATACCCACCGATAATGAAATGATAAGGGACGACAGGGGTGACCTCGTTTACCTGACGATTGAAGAAAAATATGACGCCATTATGGAAGATGTGCGGGACTGCCAGAAGCGGGGCCAGCCGGTACTGGTAGGTACGGCATCAGTCGATGTGTCCGAGCAATTATCGAAAATGCTCGACAAGGCCAATATCAGGCACTCTGTACTCAACGCCAAGCAGCACGAGAAAGAAGCGCAGGTTGTCGCCCAGGCAGGTCTGCCCGGGCAGGTTACCATTGCAACCAATATGGCGGGCCGTGGTACGGATATTGTGCTCGGTGGCAATCTTGCGGTTGAACTTGAAAGTGTTGATGCTGCGGACGAGGCGCGGGTAAAGCAGGTCAGGGAGGCGTGGAAAAAGCGTCATGAAGTGGTGCTTGCTGCCGGCGGACTGCATATTGTCGGTACCGAACGCCATGAATCAAGGCGTGTTGATAACCAGCTGCGTGGCCGTGCCGGCCGCCAGGGTGACCCGGGTTCCAGCCGTTTTTACCTGTCACTCAAGGATAACCTGATGCGTATCTTTGCCTCGGACCGGGTGGCCGGTTTGATGCAGAAACTGGGTATGGAGAAGGGTGAATCCATCGAGCATCCCTGGGTTTCAAAGGCAATCGAGAATGCCCAGCGCAAGGTCGAGATGCATAACTACAATATCCGCAAGACCCTGCTTGAGTTTGATAATGTCGCAAACGATCAGCGCCAGGTTGTCTATGAGCAGCGCAATGAACTGATGGATGTGGATGATGTTTCGGAAATTGTCGATGCTATCCGACTCGATGTCGTCGGCGACAAGATCAGTGAATTTATCCCCCCCGGCAGTCTGGACGAACAATGGGATGTTGCCGGGCTTGAAGAAGCGCTGGCCAAGGAGTTCGGGCAGGAGTTGCCGATTCGCCAGTGGCTGGAAGATGATCATGATTTGCACGAAGACCTGCTTAGAGATCGTATTATCGAGAGCATGGTTGCTGCATACAGGGAAAAGGAGGCTGCGGCAGGCGCAGATGTTGTCAGGCATTTTGAGAAGGCAGTGATGCTGCAGGTGCTGGATTCATTCTGGAAAGAGCACCTGGCCGCAATGGACTACCTGCGCCAGGGCATCGGCTTGCGCGGCTATGCACAAAAGGATCCGAAGCAGGAGTATAAAAAGGAAGCCTTTGCCATGTTCACAGACATGCTTGATCGTATCAAGCATGAAGTTATCGGCGTGCTTTCCAAGGTGCAGGTGCGCGCACAGTCCGATGTCGAGGCTGTTGAAAACCAGCGGCGCAGTCATGCCAAGATGAAATTCCAGCACGCGGACCCCGGGCAGATGGCTGAAGAGGAGACGCCTGCACGGGCTGCTGTGCCATTTACCCGCGAAGGCAGAAAGGTTGGTCGCAACGAGCCCTGCCCGTGTGGTTCCGGTAAAAAATTCAAGCAATGCCATGGCAAGCTGACATGATTCTGTACGCCCCGCTGCTGTAGCGTATTTGCCTGTCCGTTGCAGCAAGAATTGATGACCGCAAGCAAATCCAGGCTGCCCGTGCTGTATCCGGTCCCCGGTTTCCGTCTTGGCAGTGCGTGTGCCGGGATCAAGTACGCGGATCGACGCGATCTCGTCGTCATGCAGCTGGCGGCCGGTTCGGTCTGTGCTGCCGTGTTTACCCGTAATGCTTTTTGTGCGGCACCCGTGCTCGTTGCCCGGGAGCATCTCGAACATACCCCTGCTGAATATCTGCTGGTGAACACCGGTAACGCAAATGCCGGTACCGGCGTTGCCGGTATTCACGATGCGCAACAGTGCTGCAGCGATCTTGCTGAACTGGCGGGTTGTCCTGCTACTGCCGTGGTGCCGTTCTCAACCGGTGTGATTGGCGAGCCACTGCCGGTTGAGCGAATCCGATCCGGTCTGCCTGCGGCCATGCGGGACCTTGCAGAGGATGGCTGGGACATGGCGGCCAGGGGTATCCTGACAACGGATACCAGGCCCAAGGGCGCAAGCAGGCAAATTGAAATTGACGGCCAGCCGGTCACCGTCACCGGAATTGCCAAGGGCTCCGGCATGATTCGCCCGGATATGGCAACCATGCTCGCCTTTATCGCCACGGATGCCCGCCTGGGTGCGGATTCCCTGCAGTCCTGTCTGTCGGCGGCTGTTGGCAAGTCATTTAACCGGATTACCGTGGATGGTGACACCTCTACGAATGACGCCTGCGTGCTGGTTGCGACCGGGAAGGCTGCACTGCCTGAGGTCAGTACGGGATGATAAGGCGTTCAGGCTGTTGCGTGCGGCCGTGACAGACGTCTGTATTGAACTGGCGCAGGCCATTGTGCGTGATGGCGAAGGCGCTACCCGGTTTGTCACGGTTGCTGTCGAGGGCGGTGTGGACGCGGATGAATGTCTGCGCGTGGCCTATGCGATTGCGCATTCGCCGCTGGTCAAGACAGCCCTGTTTGCAGGCGACCCTAACTGGGGCAGGATACTGGCGGCGGTCGGGCGTGCAGGCCTGGCCGACCTGAGGCTGGAGGATGTTGAAATCTACCTGGATGACGTTTGTATCGTGCGTGATGGCGGGCGGGCAACTGACTACACGGAAGCAGCCGGTCAGCGGGTGATGGACCAGCCCGAGATCACCATCCGGGTGGTGCTCGGGCGTGGCAATTTCAATGAGCAGGTCTGGACCTGTGACCTGTCCTATGATTACGTCAGGATAAACGCTGAATACCGCAGCTGAAGCAGGGCTGCAGCGGCCGGGATGACAGTTTATCCCGCTGTGTTCTCTACATGTCCTGGCTGCTTCTTGACCACAGTGAGACTATTCTATGCGTAAATTTCTGAAGCGCCGCTTTCTTGTGCCGGCCCTGATCGGTGTGCTGCTGACACTGCTTGCCGTCCTGGTCAAGACAATCGAGGTACCGGTCCTGAGTGAGCTCGACCGCCGGCTTGAATGGCTGGCCTACGATCTGCGCGTACGTACTATGCTGCCTGATGAAGTGGCGCCTGACCCGCGAATCGTGATTGTCGACATCGATGAAAAGAGTCTCTTGCAACTCGGTCGCTGGCCCTGGTCACGTGCCACGATCGCAACCCTGGTTGACCGGGTGTTCGAGGCCGGAGCGGCAGTGCTGGCGATGGATGTCATGTACTCTGAACCGGAGCTGGATCGCCTCGCCGGGCCGCAGGATTTCACCGCTGACGGGGCAGGTGGCTTTTCGTCTACGGATGTTTCACCTGCAAAATCGCCGGGCTGGGCGGATCAGCGTTTTGCCAGCAGCATCGAGGGGCGCAATGTCGTGCTGGGTTATGTGATCGCGGATGCTGCCACTGTTCCGAAGGGAAGTTTGCCACCACCGCTGCTGATGGATGAGTGGCTGGTGGAAAATGTCGTGTTGATTGATATCGAGTCCTATATAGCCAACCTGGATTTTCTGCAGGAGCGGGCAAGGGCTGGCGGCTTTTTCTCCATCATGCCGGACGATGACGGAATTATTCGCAGTGCACCGCTGCTGGCACGTCGTAACGGTCAATTGTTCGGATCGCTCGCGCTGGAGACGGCGCGCCTGTTTCTGGACGCGGAGCAGATACTGCTTATACCAAGACCACTTGGCGATTCTATGGTCGTTGAGTCGATATCGCTGGACGGGTTAACCGATATACCTACGGACGGTTATGGTTATGTACTGATTCCATACCGGGGCGATAGCGGCAGTTTTCGCTATATTTCCTCGGTCGATGTCATCAATGGCGACATACCGGAGGGTTTTTTCGAGGACAGGATTGTCCTGTTCGGTACCACGGCCGTCGGTTTGTATGACATGCGCTCCACCCCGGTAGCCAGTGTTTTTCCGGGGGTCGAGGTGCATGCCAATGTCATCGCGGGACTGCTGGACGGTCATTTCCCGAATGAACCCCCCTGGGCACTGGGCGCCAACGTGGCCTTGTTGATCACACTGGGTGTGCTCTCTATATTTGTTGTTCCGTTTATAAAGCCGGTCGCCCTTATCGTGATCAGCCTGCTGATGCTTGGGCTGGTCACCGCGCTGAACCTGTGGGCATGGGCCGAATACGGCCTGGTGCTGGCCATTGTCGCGCCGCTGCTGCTCGTTATACTCATTGGCACCGCGGACCTGGCGTATGGTTTTTTGACCGAGGCACGCGGACGCAAACAGTTGAAAGCGGTATTTGGCCAGTATGTGCCCCCGGAAATTGTCGATGAGATGAACAAGGATCCCGACGGTGATTTTGGCCTGGAAGGGGAAAGCCGTGAGTTGTCTGTACTGTTCTGCGATATTCGCAGTTTCACCACGATCTCGGAAAGCCTGGCAGCCGATGAGCTGAAACAGTTATTGAACTACTTCTTTACCCCGATGACGCGCATCATTTTCGAACGGCGTGGCACTATCGACAAGTACGTTGGCGACATGATCATGGCCTTCTGGGGTGCACCGGTACATGACCCGCAGCACCATCAACATGCCGTGCTGGGGGCGCTGGCAATGCTCGACAAGCTGGTCGAAATGCAGCCGGAGCTGGAAGCGCGCGGTTGGCCAAAAATCGAGATCGGTGTGGGTATCAACAGCGGCATGATGAATGTCGGCGACATGGGTTCTGAATACCGGCGTGCCTATACCGTGATCGGCGATGCCGTCAACCTGGGTTCCCGGCTGGAAGGTCTGACCAAGTATTACGGTGTCCGTTTGATTGTAAGCGAGTCAACCAGGGCAGGGCTGGATGGCATCGTGCTGCGCTGCCTCGATCGGGTCAAGGTGAAGGGCAAGAACGAACCGGTGACGATCTATGAACCGCTGGGGACGGCCGATCGCGTTACCCCTGAGCAGCTGGCCGAGGTTGAAGACAGTAACCGGGCGCTGGAGTATTACTTTGAGGGGGCGTGGGATGCGGCGGAACAGGCCTTTAGCCGGCTGCATCAGGCCTTCCCGGAGAGCAAATTCTACGGTCTCTACCTGGAAAGGATAAAGCATTTGCGTGAACAGGGAATTTCGCCGGGCTGGGCCGGTGTATTTGAGCATACCTCGAAATAATGGGCGATTTACCACGGATTCCAGGTCAAACAACACAATGGTGGATTCGTCCCTGACGCCGGAAAAACCCCGCTACCTGCATGTGGCGGCCGCAGTTGTGGTCGATGCGCGGGGCAGGGTCCTGTTGAGTCAACGTCCGGATCACGTCCACCAGGGTGGCTTGTGGGAGTTTCCGGGCGGCAAGCTGGAAGCGGGCGAGACTCCGCAGGCGGGGCTGGAACGCGAACTGCGTGAGGAACTCGGCATAAACCTGCATGCGGCCCGGCCCCTGATCCGCGTGTTTCATGCCTACCCGGACAAGTCGGTGCTGCTGGATGTATGGCGGGTCACCCGCTACAGCGGCGAACCGGCCGGTCTTGAAGGTCAGCCGATTGACTGGGTTGCGCCGCAGGAACTCGGTGAGCGCAGGTTTCCGGCTGCGGACGGACCGATTATCAAGGCGCTGAACCTGCCGGAGCGCTACCTCATTACCCCGGAACCCGAACCGCGTGATCCGCAATTTCTGGCAAGCCTGGAGCAGGCGCTTGCCAGGGGAATATCGCTGGTTCAACTGCGTGCGAAGGCCATGTCACCGGCCGATTACAGGGTCCTTGTGCCTGAAGTGCAGGCTGTCTGCCGCGCAGCCAGCGCACGTTTGTTACTGAATGCCGATCCGTTGCTGGCCCGGGAGCTGGGTGCCGATGGCGTACACCTGAGCAGTGCGCGACTAATGGCGATGGCCGAACGGCCGGCGGGTATACAGCTCATCGGCGCATCCTGTCATACGCCGGCAGAGGTGCGGCATGCCGGTGTGCTTGGCCTTGATTTTATTGCAGTATCGCCGGTCCGGGAGACGCGAACTCATGCCGGTGCAATCGTGCTGGGCTTCGATGGCCTGCGTGTGCTCACGGAGCTGGCAACAGTGCCTGTGTATGCGCTGGGCGGTATGGTTGAGGCCGATCTCGACAAGGCATTCCGGCACGGTGCGCAGGGGATTGCGGCTATCAGCGGGCTCTGGGACTTTTTTTCGCCCTGACGGGCGAGGGGCTTTTTCTTTTTTCTTTTCTTTGTTTCTTATGTTGGAGCGCCTTGCAGGCGCGGTTTTATTGTGATGCGGGCTTTCGCGCCCGCCGGCGAGATACTTTCTCTTTGCTTCGCCAAAGAAAAGTACCCAAAAGAAAGGCGACCCGGAGGCTGCAGCCCGAATACTCATTTTCAATGAGTATTCGGGTTCCCTGCGCTTCTCGCGAAAACCGGCGCATGCGCAACTCGCAATCTCGCTGCGCTCGAAAGCTCAAACAGGGCGCAGCTTCATCCGGTTTTCACTGCGATGCTCGGCTGCGCCTACGGGAGGGGTAGATCAAACCCCCATACTCAGTGAGTATGGGGGGTTGATCTACCCCTCCCGTAGCACTCACCGAGTACCGCAGCCAATCCGGAGAATAGCCGCGCACCCTGTCTGAGCTTTCGAGCGCAGCGAGATTGCGAGTTGTGCGCGGCGCCGGATTGGCGAGGAACGCAGGGAACCGCGCGCTAGCGCGGTGAGCTGCTCCGGGTCGCCTTTCTCTTTGGATACGTTTCTCTTGGCGGAAGCAAGAAAAGTATCTCGCCGCGCGGGCGCGAGAGCCCGCATACAAATAAAACCGCGCCTGCAAGGCGCACCAACAAAGAAACCGGCGAAGCAAGGAAACACACCCCGCTAACACCTCGCCAGCTGGTGCTGGTTCCTACTGGTCTTCGGGGTCAGGGTTGATGTTTGAGGCAGCCTCACCCGGCAGGCGATTGCTTTCATCAAACCAGCGTGCCGAGGTCGATCAGCTTGCAGCGTTCGCTGCAGAAGGGACGCCAGCGCTGTTCTTCTGTCCAGGCCACTGCTTTTCTGCAAGTTGGACAGTGTACGGTTGTGACCGGAGAGGCGGGTTTTTTCACAGGCTTCTTGCTGCCTAGATAACACAGCAGGCCAGATCAAATTCGACATCCTGATCGGTTTGCATTGCCCGGCCCTTGAGGCTGGAAAACAGCATAAAACGTGCTGTAAAACGGTGCCTGCCGCCGCTCAGCTCGGCAAAGCAGGGCAGTTCCCTCGGCAATGCAATCCTGACCAGCTGGAACGGCTGGTTCGGGTCAAGGGTGCGTTGATACAGGCCGGCAGTGGCGAGCATCGGCTTCATGGCTGTGCTGTTGCGGATCAGCTTCATTATCAGTTGAATGGCCTGTCCGATTTGATCAAAGTGGTTTAGAAAGAGTGTCAGGTCCCGGCTCCGGTCTGCCGCGGATTGCTGCAGCCAGTAGTGGTATGCAGGCAGATCAAAATCACAGGTGCCGCCCGGTATGGCGCTGCGTTGGCGGATGCTGATGAGAAACTCGCTTTTCTTCAGGTCACTCGCGACCTGGCCGTTGATGCCGTGCATGGCATCCATTTTTTGTTCAATGTCATCGAGCAGTGCCGTCAGTTGTGAATGGTCGATGTCCGGATTGAGTTCGTGCCGTCTCAGGTTGATGGAATGACGTTCCAGTTCCTTGAATACCTCGGACTTGAGGTTGGTGTTATCGAAAATTGCGAGTATTTCCAGGATGCATTGCAGGGTAGCACGGCTGTCCCACTCCGAGTTTCGCTTCAGGTGGTATGCAGCTTGCTTGAACAGGTATTCCAGCCGCAAAAATGTCCTGATTCGCTCATTCAGCGGTTGTTCGTAGAGCACTTTCGCGGCAACTGCCGCGGCACTTCTCGGCGTTTCTTTTCTTGCTGCAACGACAGGCTTTGTTACAGTCTTGTTGTTCTCGATGGATGAGCCTGTACTAGTTGTCATTTGATATTTCCAGATAACGGCGATGCAGTGTTCGTATATGACTCAGCAGTGTTTCCAGGTCGCTGCTGTTGACAATTATATCATCAGCGGCTGCCAGCCGGGTTTCCCGGTCCACTTGCGTGCTCATGATGTTGATTACTGCATTGTGTGACAGCTTGTCTCTTGCGGCAACCCGTTTAACCTGTTCTTCCTCCGGGGCATCAACAACGAGGATACGGTCAACCAGGTCATTCTGGCCGGTTTCCAGTAATAGCGGGATCACCACGATGCAGTAGGCGGCCCGGATTTCGGATATTAAGGTATTGATATGCTTGCTTATTTTAGGGTGGAGAATGGCCTCCAGCTGGTGCCGGAGTGCGTCATCAGCAAATATACGCTGGCGTATGCGGCCCCGGTCGAGGCGGCCTTCTGCGGTCAGGTACTCTGCCCCGAAGAGGGTACTGATTTCAGCAAGTGCCGTCTGGCCGGGTTCTACCAGTTCCCGGGCAATCAGGTCGGCATCAATTACCGGGACCCCCAGCGCTGCAAAACCATCGGCGACGGTGGTTTTTCCACTGCCAATCCCGCCGGTCAAACCGATCACCAGCGGTCTTGTCTGTTTTGCAGTGGTCAACACGAAGCGTGCAAGGCCAACGCGCCCGTTGCACTGCTATCCGCCTTGCGTATCC
This sequence comes from uncultured Gammaproteobacteria bacterium, assembly GCA_963827755.1. Taxonomy (GTDB): domain Bacteria; phylum Pseudomonadota; class Gammaproteobacteria; order UBA9214; family UBA9214; genus UBA9214. The sequence goes on along the minus strand of CAWHCQ010000031.1, from coordinate 12,426 downwards.
GGCGGGTTAGCCCAGGTAGAAGTTTATAAAGTCGTTGCCCCATAGCAATGTTATCCATCCGGCTGCCGCAAGGAAAGGTCCAAATGGCATCGGCTGGCCATGCTCACGGCCCTTGAAGATGATCAGCGTGATGCCTATAACAGCACCGACGACAGACGAGAACAGGATGACCACCGGCAGTACCTGCCATCCAAGCCATGCGCCAATTGCACCAAGCAGTTTGAAGTCACCAAAACCCATGCCCTCCTTGCCGGTGACCAGCTTGAAGAGCTGGTAAATCGTCCACAGGGAAAGGTAACCGGCTGCTGCCCCGATAATACTGGTCTGGCTATCTACAAATACATTGAAAAGGCTGGCAAGCAGGCCTGCCCAGAGCAGTGGCAGGGTGATCGAGTCCGGTAGTAACTGGGTGTCGAAGTCGATGAGGAACAGCGGGATCATCGTCCAGGTGAAGGCAAGTGCCGCCAGTGTTTGTATGCTGTAGCCGAAGTGGAGTGCCGTGATAACAGTGAGGATGGCCGTTGTAATTTCGACTGCAGGGTAACGCATCGAAATTGCAGTGCCGCAGCCTGAACAGCGTCCTTTCAGAAACAGGTAACTGATCACCGGGATATTTTCGAGTGCAGTGATGCGGTGATCGCATTTCGGACAGCGTGAAGCGGGTGTCAGCAGGTTGTAGGTTTCAGTCGGCCCGGTATCCTCCATGCCCGGTTGCAGGTGTTCCCTGCAATCACGCGTCCAGTTCCTGTGCAGCATTACCGGGACGCGGTGGATGACGACGTTCAGGAAACTGCCCACGACCAGCCCAAGTGCGCCGCTTGCGATAATCATGAAGAGCCTTGAGGATTCAAGCAGCTGCAATACGTCCATGAACTATAGGTATGCCTTGTAGAGGTGGAGCGGGCGTTCGGGCTATATCAGATTGCAGCGCCCATCTTGAAGATTGGTAAGTACATGGCCACAACCAGGCCACCGATGAGTACGCCGAGGATTGACATGATGATGGGTTCCAGCAGGCTGCTGAGGGCGTCCACGGCATCATCCACCTCTTGCTCATAGAAATCAGCGGCCTTGTTCAGCATGGTATCCAGTGCACCGGATTCTTCACCAATGGCGACCATCTGTTCGACCATGTTCGGGAACAGTCCGGTCTGGTTCATGGCGAATTGCAGCTGTTGGCCGGTTGCAACACTGTCGCGGATCTGCAGTACCGCGTCGGAATAAACGACGTTGCCGGTCGCACCGGCAACCGATTGCAGCGCCTCCACCAGGGGAACGCCGGCAGCGAACATGGTAGCCAGGGTCCGCGCAAAACGGGCTATGGCTGCCTTGACCATAATCGGGCCGACAATCGGCAGTTTCAGGATCATCCGGTCAAGTCCCCGGTTGAATGCACGAGATCGTCTTTTCGCCTGCATCATGCCGACTATGGCGATTGTGGCAATACCGAATACGAGCCACCAGTATGCCTGCAGAAACTCGGACATGTTAACGACGACGCGTGTAAAGGCAGGCAGGTCAGCGCCGAAGCTGCTGAACAGCTGTTCAAACTGCGGTACCACGAATATCAGCAGGATCGATGTAACGATAACTGCAACAATCATGACCGCAATCGGGTAAAACATGGCCTTTTTTATCTTGGCCTTCAGTATTTCGGTCTTTTCCTTGTAGGTGGCGATCTTGTCGAGCAGGCTTTCCAGCACACCTGCCTGTTCACCGGCATTTACCAGGTTGGTAACGAGCGCGTCGAAGTGCAGCGGGTGTTTTTCCAGCGAATCCGAAAGACCTGTTCCCGACTCGACCTCGTACTTGATGTTGAGGATCAGATCGCGCATCCCCTTGTTGTCATGGCCGCGGCCTATAATTTCAAATGCCTGTACCAGCGGGACACCGGCGGCCATCATGGTGGCCAGTTGGCGGAAGAATACAGCAATATCCTTGGGGAGGATCTTTGTCTTGCCGGCGCTTTCAAACAGCGTGCTTTTCTTTTTTACCTTGAGAGGCTTGATGCCCTGCTTGCGCAGGTCGGCCTTGATCAGCGACGGGCTCGATCCGCGTGACTGACCCTTTACCCTTACACCGCGCTTGTCAGTACCGGTCCAGAGAAAGACATCCGGTTGCTTGATTGCTTTTTCTGCCATGTTCTAGTCCTTGGTTACGCGATCTATTTCTTCCAGGCTGGTAATCCCGTCGGCAACCTTTTTCAAGCCTGATTCCCTCAGGTCGGCTACACCTTCACTCTTTGCCTGCTTCTCGAGCTCCATGGAATTGCCTCCTTCCATGATAATTCGTCCCATCTGCTCTGTCACGGGCATAACCTGGTAAATGCCAACCCGACCCTTGTATCCGGCTGTGCAGCTGTCGCAGCCGACAGCCTCGAAAATTCTGAAGTCATCTGTTAGCTGCTCTTTCCTGAATCCAGCCTTGAGCAGTGCTTCCCGGGGTATTTCGCTTTCCGTCTTGCATTTCGGGCAGAGGCGTCGTGCAAGGCGCTGAGCCATAATCAGGTGGACGGCTGATGCGATGCTATAGGCAGGGACCCCCATATTCGCCAGGCGCGTCAACGTTTGTGGCGCGTCGTTGGTGTGCAGGGTGGAGAGCACCAGGTGGCCCGTTTGTGCGGCCTTGACTGCAATCTCGGCGGTTTCCAGGTCACGAATCTCGCCAACCATGATGATATCGGGATCCTGGCGCAGAAAGGCGCGCAGGGCCACTGAAAAGTCGAGACCGGCCATGTTGTTGACATTCACCTGGTTGATGCCGTGGACATTGATTTCGACCGGGTCTTCACAGGTGGAGATGTTGCGGTCAACGGAGTTGAGCATGTTCAGCCCGGTGTAAAGCGAGACTGTTTTACCGCTACCGGTCGGCCCGGTGACCAGTACCATTCCATACGGTTTGTTGATGGCTTCGGTAAAAAGCTTTTTCTGTTCTGTTTCAAAACCCAGTGCATCCACACCGATTTGCGCCGCGCTGCCGTCAAGGATACGCAGGACTACCTTCTCTCCGTAGAGGGTCGGCAGGGTATTCACACGAAAATCAATGGCGCGGTTCTTGGACAGTTGCATCCTGATGCGCCCATCCTGTGGAACCCGGCGTTCGGCAATATTCATGCGGCTCATGACCTTGAGACGCGCAATAATTCGCATTGCCAGTGAACGCGGCGGTGAGGAAACTTCATGGAGCACGCCGTCGTTGCGAAAGCGGACACGGAATTCTTTTTCATAGGGCTCCAGGTGGATATCCGAAGCGCCTTTGTTGATGGCATCCAGCAGCACCTTGTTAACAAAACGCACAACCGGCGTGTCGTCAATATCGGCATCGGTGATTTCCCCGTCCTTGTTATCATCGACACCCGAGCTGATATCCAGGTTGTCGAGATCGGCGTCCATGAGCTCGGACATGGTGGTGTCCATGGCATCGAGTGCTTTCTCCATCGTCTTGCGGAGCTGTTCTTCCTCGACCAGAACCGCCTCGGTATTGACACCGGTATGAAACTTGAACTCATCAACCGCAGCCAGGTTGGTAGGATCCGATACGGCGATGAACAGGCGGTTGCCGCGCTTGAACAGCGGCAGGGCGTTATGCTGCCGAATAAGTTTTTCGCTCACCAGCTTGACGGGTGCGGACTCCATATCCATGGCGGTTATATCGAACAGGGGTACACCGAATTCCTGCGAACCGGACCAGGCAATGTCCTGGCTTTTCAGGATCTTGTTTTCAACCAGGTAAGTGACGAAGTGAGTACGCTTTTTCAGTGCCGCTTCATGTGCCTGTGTGGCGACCGCTTCTTCCAGCAGTCCGTCCATGACCAGCCTGCGGGCCAGGCCGCTGAGATGTACTGTAGGGTTTGTTGTGGCCATAATTTGTTACACCGTTATAAAACTGACGTTAATTACTATGATCCATGTCCGGTTATGGTGTCAGGCCAGCACGCTGTCTTCATGAGCAGGTGTACCTAAAAGTACAACTTTTTTCACCTTTGTCAACCGGCTATCATCGATTTTTTCACGATGAATCAATTGTTTACTCTTCGCCTGTGAGGATTCCCGGAAATGCATGTCTGCTACCAAGGTTTTCGACTTTTGGCGCTGAAACTTTAATTGGAGTAAGAGGCGTTCAGTTGCGGAATCGTTCCGGCCGGGTCGCTTGCTCGCGCCGGAGGGGGGTCCGGGGTTAAAGACCTTATCGATCAATGCATTGACCGATAATTGAACGGTAACCGCGGCCGACCTGCTGCCAGTCAAACCGGTTAACAACCGATATTCGCGCGGCGCTGGCCAGGCGATTGAAGAGCGCTGTATCTTCGAGCAGATTGCGGATCTTTGCCGCCAGGTCAGCCGCATCGGTGGCGCGAAATACCAGGCCGTTCTCACCATCGCGGACTACATCGCGTAGTGCCGGCAGATCGGAAACGACCGTCACGCAACCACACCCCAGCGCCTCAACAGCGACAAGACCGAGCCCTTCCTGGTCACCATCGGCCGCTATCACGGAAGGGACGATGGCGATTCCTGCAGACTGGTAGTACTGCGGGACGAGGGCATTGGGTTGTGAACCGGCAAACTCGATCTGTGCGCTTATCCCGAGTTCAGCGGTCTGCTTTTCCAGTCCGGCCTTCTCGGGACCATCGCCGACAATGGTCAGTTGCAGGTCGGGAAAGTCGGCCTTCAGCAGGGCGATGGCGCTCACCAGGGTCGCGACCCCTTTTTTCTCGACCAGCCTGCCGACGTAGACCAGCTGGTGTGGATTCGCTGGCCCGGCGCCCGGTACAAAGCGGGTGCCCAGATCAACCCCCATGGGCTGCACCGAGACATTACCGGTGTTGCAGTCGATCTGCCGGAGATGGTCGGCCATGGCGTTGCTGACGACCGTGACATGATCCGAGCGGCGAAAAACAAACCTTTTCAAAGCCTGCAGGACACCGGCCTGCAGGGAGAAAAGATCGCCGCCATGGGAGGTGCTGAGGATTTTTACTTTCCCGGGCAGCAGCGGCCTTGCCAGCAATGCCAGCAGTCCCTGGGGGATGACCCAGTGGGCATGGATCAGGCTGATGTTGTATTTCCTGCCAAGGACCAGGATATGAAAGTACTGGCTGAGCAGAAAAAACGGCACCAGCAACAGCTTCAGGCGGTTATTCTTCAGGTTCTGGATAATGCCCCCGTTGTAGGCAAGGCGTTCGCCGGCAGGCAGGAAATAGCGAAAACGATGGACCAGGACACCATCCATGATCTCGCGGCGGCTTGCGCCGGGATAATGCGGAACAAGGGCGATCACACGGTATTCCCGGGTGAGCTGCTCGCTGAGGTAATGCACAAACAGGGGCTCGCTGTCGTTTTTCCAGCGGGGGTAGGTTGACGCCAGTACCAGGATTGATTGCATGAGAAATATCAGGAAGCCTGCGGTTGCAGGTGTACATGAGTCACTGACGGATTCAGGGGAACTTCCTGTGTGTTCATGAACGGCCGCCATGGATCTGCATCAAGCCAGCGGGCATCCGGGCCTGATCAGCAATCACCCAGTGTCTCCTCGAATAATTCGCGATAATCATTGATCATGCGCTGCAGGGTAAATTTCTCCTCGACCCTTGCACGGTTATATTCGCCCATTTGGCGGCGCAAGGTGGCTGATTCAGCCAGTTCATTGATGCGTGCTGCAAATTGTTTTGCATCACCCACCGGGCAAAGAAAACCGCCCTTGCCATCGACCACGAGTTCCGGGATCGAAGAGCAGTCGGTAGCGACTACCGGCAGGCCGCAGGCCATGGCCTCGGCCGCGGCCAGCCCGAAGCCTTCGCGCACGGTGGGAAACAATAGCAGATCCGCCTGCCGGTACAATTCCGGCATGTCGGGATAGGGCACCTGCCCCACGCAGGACAGCGAAGGATGTTCGGGCAGGCGGTGTTTGCTGCGCAGGCCCGTTGTATACATCAATTCTATGCCGGGATTCAGCTGTTTCAGTATCCCGGGCAGCAGGTCGACACCTTTTCTGCGGGACAGGTTCCCGCTAAACAGTACCTTGATGGTTTTGCCTGAACGTTGCCCGGTTGTTGCGGGCGAGAACGCCTGTTCATCGATGCCGTTGTAAATAACACGGATATCTTTCTGTGGCGCCAGTTCGGTATTGACCAGTTGGGCCGTGAACCTGCTGACTGCAGTGATTGCATCGGCACGCCGGCAGGCCCTTTCTGTAAACCATTTCAGATCGGTGGCATAATGGAGACGCTGCATGGGGCTGCTGTAGTCCGCCATGTAGGCATCCAGTACGTAGTTATGAAAAGTGATAACCAGGGGTACATCCCGGCGGGCATTGAAGATGGCGTAATCCGGGGTGGCTATGGACAATATCCTGGCGAGTTGGCCCTGCAGAGCAGGGACAGGGCGGGAGGGGCAACGGTCCACCACGGGTTGTACGAACAGACCTTGTAGCCCGGAATGCCCGCTTCCAGCATCTGGTGGACGACATGGGCGCCGTTTCCAGTGGCCATCGGGCTGTAAATATTCATCTTCCGTTTTCTTTTGTCGGGTGCTGTTTATTCAGAAGTTGTTTGCCTTGTGACGGTTCGTTGTCCGGCTAACGGGCTTCGACCTCATCAAGTTGCCCCGGGTATCCTGGATAAACTGCATGAATTCGATGCCGGATCACATCCCGTTCCTGATTGTCTTCATTACAGTTTATGCCATCAGATCCGATACAGTTTATGTTGTAACGCCCGGAGGTGTCTACTAGACTCGGGGCGATTCACCTGACTTCGGATCCACGTTAATCTATGCCAAAGTTTCAAGGAAAAGGCATCCTCGTTACAGGCGGCGCCGGTCTTGCAGGTTCCCGTCTCCGCGAACGTCTCCTGGATAAAAGTCATGACAGCTTATTTTTGGATAATTCCTTCAGCGGGACCAGGGGCAATATCCTGACGCTGCTGGGTAACCCGACCTCGAGCACCTGAACTGACGTTTAATCGACGGGTTGCCCTGATGTCTTCCGTACATGCCGCTCTCAAATGGTCCTTCCTCGGTGAAATCGCGTCCAAGGCCGTGACACCGGTGGTGTTTGTGGTGCTCGCGCGGCTGCTCACACCCGAGGATTATGGCGTGGTTGCGGCTGCCACCATGGTCATCAGCTTCTCCCAGATCTTCTGGGAGGCCGGTATGAGCAACGCCATTATCCAGTACCGGGGCGATCGCACGGTGGCAGCCAACACCGCCTTCTGGATCAACAACGCCCTCGGCTTGCTGGTCGCGGGGGTGCTGGTCGCAAGCTCCGGCCTGGTTGCCGATCGCATCTTTCACGACCCCCGGGTGGCGCCAGTGCTGCAGGTCATGGCATTGCAGGTGCTGCTTTCGGCCTCGGTGTCGATTCATATTGCACTGCTCCAGAAAGACCTGAACTTCAGGCACCTCTTTTGGGTGCGTCTGGCTACCGTGGCCATTCCGGGGCTCGCATCCATTCCATTGGCCTGGTATGGCATGGGGTACTGGGCGCTGGTGGCCGGGACCTTGGCCGGGCTGGTCTTCCAGGTTGCACTGCTCTGGAAGAGCAGCCCGTGGCGCCCCCGTTTTTCATTTGATCGGCGGGTTGCGCGTGAGCTCGCCGGCTTTGGCGGCTGGGTCGCCGCCACCGCCTTGCTGGCCTGGTTCTATCTCTGGGCCGATTCGCTGGTCGTTGGTATCTATCTCGGTTCGCACGAACTCGGACTCTACCGGACGGGGAATGCCTTCGTCATGATGATCTACGGGTTGCTCTTCAGCCCCCTGATGCCGGTTCTCTACAGCCATCTCTCTGCTGTTTCGCATGATCGTGCCCGCATCCGAGAGATCATGATCCAGGTCATCAGGATATTGACCTTTCTCTCGCTGCCGCTTGCCGCAATCGTCGCTGCCAATGCCGACTTGATCGGTGATCTGGTATTCGGGCCCAAATGGGAGGGGATTGGGCTGGTGATCGCGGCGATGGCCTTGACGCACGGGGTGTCATGGGTTGTCGGAGCCAATGGTGAGGCCTACCGTGCAGTTGGAGCACCTTCCAACGAAACAAAAATCATGGCCATTGCGCTGGTCGTTTTACATGGTTGGCTATTTGGTGAGTATTCAGCAGAGCTTCGAGGCATTTATCTGGACGCGATTTGGGTTGGCGGTCGCTGCCACTTCTATTCATTTTGTGGTCATGAGAAGCAGTGTTGGACATCCGTATCAGGCCAGTTTTGCGTTACGTGCTGACTATCTCCCTGATCTGTTTCGTTCCTATCGTTGTTGTTTCTCAGTTTAACCTTGCTGAGCTGACGTATGGTCCGCTCCTGAATGCTGCATTAATCACGATTATTCTAGTTAGTGCCCTCGTCATTTTTGAACGTAAGGGATTGGTTCCACAACTTTACGGGATCGCTAAAAGAGCAACCAGAGCAATGATCAGGCGTATTTTTTATAACCTTATTATGCTGCAAAAAAACTATCGTCAGTCACCTGATTATTCACTAAAATAACCGATTTGGCGATTAGGACCCAAAATTCTTTTGGCGGTTTTGGCGTTAATGTGAATTCCAGTGTCTGTGAAGATATCGACTCTATTGATGGTCTTTGTCGGCTCGCTACTTGTTACGGAAAGAAGAGTAGAAATCGATGAGGCTTTGCGGAAAGCGCTGAGTTGGGTGTTGTGTAATCAGGTAGACGACGGCGGCTTTGTGTTTTGTTTGTATGAGAAATTCATCTATGGCCACTCGGAAATGTCGAGCGGACGAAATCAGGGGGCGATGTTCCCTACATGGTTCAGGTTATTATCGCTTGCTTATCTGGCTCGGTATTTTGGTCGTAACGAGTTATTCAAGGTCAATTTATGTCCAGGGTACGAATTCTAAATAAAATTCAGAACTACGTGGTTCGCAAAGTAAAGCCGTACTGGCTGAGTGTGCGTTATCCGAATTTGATCACAGCGTTTAGGGTAGAGTCACATCTCACGCTAGACGAACGGGTCAAGCTTTGTAAATTGAGTAGAAACTTGAATTCAGTGGCCGAAATTGGTTCTTACATCGGGGCATCGGCTTGCTGTTTTGGCGTGGCTATGAAGCACCGCGAGATGGGGGGCGGGGTTGGACGCATCTATTGTATTGATACGTGGCAGAACCACGCAATGACAGAGGGTTCGCGTGACACGTGGCGGGATTTTACGGCCAATACTGTGAACTACCGTGATTATATCGTACCGATAAGGGGGTTGAGTACTGATGTGGTTGAGGATGTTGCGTCTCATACCAGGTCACTGGATCTTCTTTTTATCGATGGTGATCACTCTTATGAGGGAGTTAAAGCCGATTGGAGCGCATACAAGCGGTTTCTCAAACCAGGAGCCATTGTTGTGTTTCATGACTGGGGCTGGGCAGAGGGCGTGAAACGCCTTGTTCGAGAGGATGTGGAACCGATAGTGAGCAGCTCCGATTCACTGCCGAATATGTGGTGGGGCAGGATCGCACAGCGATCATGATTTCAGTAATCATTCCTACATGCAACCGGGCGAATCTGCTCTCTGCAGCCCTGCAATCAATAACAGAACAAGGTCATCCGGTCGAGAAATTTGAAGTAGTCGTAGTCGATAATGGGTCGACCGACCATACACGTGAAGTCACGGCGCAGTTTGCGGACAGATTATCCAACCTTCGTTATTTCTATGAGCCCGAGCCCGGTTTGCACGCGGGTCGGCATAGAGGGCTTCAAGAGGCGCAAGGGGATGTGCTCGTATATATTGATGACGATATCCGGGCCACGCCCGCATGGCTGGAGGCCATTGCCGAGAACTTTGCCGACCCCGGGGTGGCGATGGTCGGTGGAAATAACTATCCGGACTTCCAGGGGCCCGTTCCCCGGCTGGCTTGAGAAGCTCTGGCCCAGGGCTGCCCTGGGGGGGCGAGGGATTGTTTACCTCAGCGTTCTTTTGCTCCCGGATATACGCTGGGAGATGAGTCCGTATCTGCTTTGGGGTTGTAATTTTCCGATTCGAAAACAGATCGTGCCGGATGCCGGTGGTTTCCATCCCGATAGCCTGCCCCGTGAACTCATTCGGTTACGGGGCGACGGCGAAACCAATGGCTCAAGGTACGTGCTGGTAAACAAACTCCGTTGCAACTATGATTCCCGGGCCAGTGTTTATCACGCAGTAACACGGGGGCGCATGAGTTTCGATTATTTCCGGCAGCGTGCTTTTAACCAGGGAGTGTCGGACTCTTATACGTGTCTTCGAAACCCGGCACGACACAGGTCGCTGTCTGATTGTCGCGCGATTGCGCGCCGGTTCATTGGGAAGGTTCGTCGGAAACTCAGCCTGGACATAGAGAAGGATCCTGAACTCCGGAAGTTGACCCTGCTCATGCGAGAGGGATATCAGGAAGGCTGTGAGCATCACCAGAAAATGTATAAGGAAGATGCCGAGGTCCGGGCCTGGGTTCACAAACCGGATTATTTTCAGGAGTCGACATGATCGAACCAGTTCACTACAACGACCAAATGCTGGCATTGATCCTTCGTGCCAATTTCCATGCGGATGGCATTCAATTTTTTACGCCTGATGAGTTTTCGCAGCAACTTGGCTACATGAACCGGCCGGCCGGTTATGAAATCCCCCCCCATGTGCACAACCCGGTGGTGCGTGAAGTGCAGTACACGAAAGAAGTGCTTTACATAAAAAGCGGCCGGGTGCGGGTGGATTTCTACACTGAGGAACAGGAGTACCTGGAAAGCAGGACCCTGGGAACCGGCGATATCATCCTGCTGGCCTATGGCGGCCACGGATTCGTGATGCTCGAGCCCACCGAGATAATTGAAGTAAAGCAGGGGCCATATGCAGGGGAGGGGGACAAGACAAGGTTTACACCCAACTTGCCCGATGAACTCAGGCATGGGAAATCCAGTGACCAGTCCTGAACCCTTTAACGCCTACTCTCGCTATTATGATTTGCTCTACCGCGACAAGGATTATGCGGCGGAGGCTGGCTACGTTCACCGTTTACTGGAGCATTATGGTGTACCGGGGAACGAAATCCTTGAGTTCGGTTCCGGTACCGGCAAGCATGGACGACTGCTGGCAGGGCACGGCTACCGGGTGACGGGTATCGAGCGCAGCGCCGAGATGGTGGCGCAGGCGGTAGCGACCGATGGCTTTATGTGCCAGCAGGGCGATATCCGCGAATCGAAACAAGGGCGCACCTTTGATGCCGTGCTCTCGCTCTTTCACGTGATCAGTTACCAGGTGAGCAACGCCGATGTCAGCGCCGTCTTTGACAACGCGGCCGAACACTTGCAGCCCGGCGGGCTGTTCGTCTTCGACGTGTGGTACAGCCCGGCGGTTTATGCGCAGCGGCCCGAGGTCCGGGTCAAGCGCCTGGTCGAAGATGACCTGAGCATCACGCGGATCGCAGAGCCGGAGATTTTTCACAACGAGAACCGTGTCGACGTGAATTACACAATCTTTGCAGAGGACGGCGCATCAGGGGAAAGCCAGACCTTTACGGAGAATCACCCCATGCGGCATTTTTCACTGCCGGAGCTGGACTTGCTGGCATCTGTTGCAGGCTTTGAGCGGGTTTGCGCGGAGGCCTTTCTGACCGGCGAGCCTGCAGGTGAAGAAACCTGGGGCGTCTGCCTCGTCTTGCGGAGACTCTGAGCCGTGGGCGACTTCATCCCGGTGAATGTGCCGCTGCTCGACGGCAATGAGAAAAAATATCTGGACGAGTGTATCGAAACCGGCTGGATTTCCTCGGAAGGCCCTTTTGTCAAACGCTTCGAACAGGAGTTTGCCGCCCGCATGGGCCGCAAGCACGGTATCGCGGTGTGTAACGGCACGGCGGCGCTGGATGCGGCAGTCGATGCCCTGGATATTGGCCCGGGTGACGAAGTGATTCTGCCGGCCTTTACCATTATTTCCTGCATTAACCAGATTGTACGCTGCGGCGCCACACCCGTACTGGTGGACAGTGACCCCCTTAGCTGGAATATGGATGTGAACCAGATCGAGTCCAGGATCACCCCGCGCACAAAGGCCATCATGGTCGTCCATATTTTTGGGCTGCCGGTGGACATGGATCCCGTGCTGAAACTGGCCGAGCGCCACGGGCTCAAGTTGATCGAAGACGCCGCCGAGATGCAGGGCCAGGATTACCGCGGGCAGCCCTGTGGCAGTTTTGGGGATCTCAGTACCTTCAGTTTTTACCCGAACAAGCATGTCACCACCGGCGAGGGCGGGATGATCCTCACTGACGATGATGAACTCGCAGAGATCTGCCGCGGCCTGAGAAACCTCTGCTTCCAGCCGCACAAGCGCTTCGTCCACGAACGCCTGGGCTGGAATCTGCGCATGACCAACCTGCAAGCCGCACTTGGCGTGGCACAGCTGGAGCGCCTGGATGAATTTGTTGCAAGGAAACGTACGATGGGGGCGCGTTAC
>CAWHCQ010000030.1:0-56357 GCA_963827755.1 uncultured Gammaproteobacteria bacterium | reverse complement strand
CCTGACGCAGGATATTTTTCGTCAGGCAAGGCGCGCGACGAAAGAGGGAGGGAAGCATACGCGAGGTATGCTGAGGCTGACCGAACGAGGAGCAGACAACGCAGCACTGACGGAAAATAGCCAAGGTCAGGGGCCATAGCTCAGCTGGGAGAGCACCTGCTTTGCAAGCAGGGGGTCGTCGGTTCGATCCCGACTGGCTCCACCATTCAGCCTTAATGTGTCAGTCATGAATATCTGTTTAAGCGGGTATTCATGACTGATCACGCATCAGTACTGTTCTTTAAAAATTTGAGAAGTTGTAATAGGCGCGAGACATGTTTCTCAAAGCATGTCTCACAATAGAAACGAATTTGTGATGAATTCGTTTCGGGTATGTTGCATTTGTAATAATGAGTAACCAGTAGTCAGCATATAACTTTGTGTATCTTGTACTTGCTTGATGCACAGGTTTGAAGAAGGAGTTTTCGTGATTTAGCTATCGCGGAAAAAACCTGGTCAGACTGTTTGGGGTTATATGGTCAAGTGACTAAGCGCATACGGTGGATGCCTAGGCAGTAGGAGGCGATGAAGGACGTAGTAGTCTGCGATAAGCTTCGGTGAGCTGACAAACAAGCTTTGACCCGGAGATTTCCGAATGGGGCAACCCAATCACCTTTGGTGATTATCTGCACCTGAATACATAGGGTGCAGAGGCGAACCCGGGGAACTGAAACATCTAAGTACCCGGAGGAAAAGAAATCAATTGAGATTCCCTTAGTAGCGGCGAGCGAACGGGGATCAGCCCTTAAGCTGATTACATTCTAGTGGAACAGTCTGGAAAGTCTGACCATAGTGGGTGATAGTCCCGTACATTAAAGAATGTTTTCAGTGAAATCGAGTAGGTCGGGACACGTGTTATCTTGACTGAACATGGGGGGACCATCCTCCAAGGCTAAATACTACCTACTGACCGATAGTGAACTAGTACCGTGAGGGAAAGGCGAAAAGAACCCCGGTGAGGGGAGTGAAATAGAACCTGAAACCGTGTGCGTACAAGCAGTGGGAGCCCCATCACTAAGCTACTTTGGTGATGCTGTGCTCAGCAACCCGCCCGAGATGATGATTTGTTACTACCAAGGTAGTAATGCATCTGTACGTCTCAGGCAGAGGTGGCTTAGTGATGGGGTGACTGCGTACCTTTTGTATAATGGGTCAGCGACTTACTTTCAGTGGCAAGGTTAACCGTGACAGGGGAGCCGTAGGGAAACCGAGTCTGAATAGGGCGAATTAGTCTCTGGGAGTAGACCCGAAACCGGGCGATCTATCCATGGCCAGGGTGAAGGTGGGGTAATACCTACTGGAGGCCCGAACCCACTTATGTTGAAAAATGAGGGGATGAGCTGTGGATCGGAGTGAAAGGCTAATCAAGCCCGGAGATAGCTGGTTCTCCTCGAAAGCTATTTAGGTAGCGCCTCGTGTATCACTTCTGGGGGTAGAGCACTGTTATGGCTAGGGGGTCATCCCGACTTACCAAACCATGGCAAACTCCGAATACCAGAAAGTGCAATCACGGGAGACACACGGCGGGTGCTAACGTCCGTCGTGGAAAGGGAAACAACCCAGACCGCCAGCTAAGGTCCCCAAATCATATCTCAGTGGGAAACGATGTGGAAAGGCACAGACAGCCAGGAGGTTGGCTTAGAAGCAGCCATCCTTTAAAGAAAGCGTAATAGCTCACTGGTCAAGTCGGTCCGCGCGGAAGATTTAACGGGGCTTAAGATATGTACCGAAGCTGCGGATGCATACATTCCACTCAAGACTATTCGATTGGCGCAGCATCGCTGCGTCCAGGCGCTCCCTCATGGTGAGGAAATGCTTGTCGAGTGGCTTTGAGGGAATGTATGCATGGTAGAGGAGCGTTCTGTAAGCCTGTGAAGGTGTTCTGTAAGGAATGCTGGAGGTATCAGAAGTGCGAATGCTGACATGAGTAACGATAATGGGGGTGAAAAACCCCCACGCCGAAAACCCAAGGTTTCCTGCTCAACGTTAATCGGAGCAGGGTGAGTCGGTACCTAAGGCGAGGCCGAAAGGCGTAGTCGATGGATAACAGGTTAATATTCCTGTACCGAACGTAACTGCGATGAGGGGACGGAGAAGGCTAGATCATCCGGGTGTTGGATGTCCCGGTTCAAGCGTGTAGGAAGTGTTCTTAGGCAAATCCGGGAACACAATTTCGAGACGTGATGTCGAGCTCCTTTTGGAGCGAAGTGGTTGATGCCATGCTTCCAGGAAAAGCCTCTAAGCTTCAGGTTACGTTTGACCGTACCCCAAACCAACACAGGTGGGTGGGATGAGAATTCTAAGGCGCTTGAGAGAACTCTGGTGAAGGAACTAGGCAAAATGGTACCGTAACTTCGGGAGAAGGTACGCCCCTAATGGTGAAGGATTTACTCCGTAAGCTGTTGGGGGTTGCAATAAAATGGTGGCTGCGACTGTTTATCAAAAACACAGCACTCTGCAAACTCGCAAGAGGAAGTATAGGGTGTGACGCCTGCCCGGTGCCGGAAGGTTAATTGATGGGGTTATCTTCGGAGAAGCTCTTGATCGAAGCCCCGGTAAACGGCGGCCGTAACTATAACGGTCCTAAGGTAGCGAAATTCCTTGTCGGGTAAGTTCCGACCTGCACGAATGGCGTAACGACGGCCACACTGTCTCCACCAGAGACTCAGTGAAATTGAACTCGCTGTTAAGATGCAGCGTACCCGCGGCTAGACGGAAAGACCCCGTGCACCTTTACTACAGCTTTGCACTGAACTTTGAGCCTGTCTGTGTAGGATAGGTGGGAGACTTTGAAGCGGGAGCGCCAGCTCTCGTGGAGTCACCCTTGAAATACCACCCTGGTATGTTTGAGGTTCTAACCCAGGCCCGTTATCCGGGTCGGGAACAGTGTATGGTGGGTAGTTTGACTGGGGCGGTCTCCTCCCAAAGAGTAACGGAGGAGCGCGAAGGTACCCTCAGCGCGGTCGGACATCGCGCAATGAGTGCAAAAGCATAAGGGTGCTTGACTGCGAGACAGACACGTCGAGCAGGTGCGAAAGCAGGCTTTAGTGATCCGGTGGTTCTGCATGGAAGGGCCATCGCTCAACGGATAAAAGGTACGCCGGGGATAACAGGCTGATTCCTCCCAAGAGTCCATATCGACGGAGGAGTTTGGCACCTCGATGTCGGCTCATCACATCCTGGGGCTGTAGCCGGTCCCAAGGGTATGGCTGTTCGCCATTTAAAGTGGTACGCGAGCTGGGTTCAGAACGTCGTGAGACAGTTCGGTCCCTATCTGCCGTGGGCGCCTGAGATTTGAGAGGAGCTGCTCCTAGTACGAGAGGACCGGAGTGGACGTTCCTCTGGTGTTCCGGTTGTCACGCCAGTGGCATTGCCGGGTAGCTATGAACGGACGGGATAACCGCTGAAAGCATCTAAGCGGGAAGCCCCCCTCAAGATGAGATCTCACTGGGAACTTGATTCCCCTGAAGGGCCGTCGAAGACTACGACGTTGATAGGCTGGGTGTGGAAGTGCAGTAATGTGTGAAGCTAACCAGTACTAATTGCCCGTGAGGCTTGACCATATAACACCCAAGCAGTTTTGGTGTTGATACTGGTATTCAGGCAACATACTCGCTATTACAATTTCTCGAACATGGTTCAAGGGGTCAGAGTACTTGAATTTACTCTGGCTGTTTGAAATGTCACGAGTTTCAATACTCTGACCCCTTTAAACCGAACAGTTTGCCTGGCGGCATTAGCAAGTGGGAACCACCCGATCCCATCCCGAACTCGGAAGTGAAACTGCTTAGCGCCGATGATAGTTTGGGGTTTCCCCATGTGAAAGTAGGTCACTGCCAGGCTTTTAATACGAACCCCTGTAGTCACTGGACTACAGGGGTTTTTTATTGTGCGGTGTGTCGACTTCCACCCCTTGCAGCTATTTCATTGCTGCTGATTTCTGGAGCCGGGGGTTGCCACGCAACCGGGTTCTAATCCTTTTTCGTTTGGTCCACAGGTGTTCCACGCAGGATCTTCCTGCCCGAAAACATGGCGGAGACCAGGTTGCCGCCTTCGCGCAGTTCGGTCACGACGACCGCGAGGATGTGGACGAGTGAAAAGCCGAGCAGCACGAAGAAGCCATAATAGTGGACGGTAATGAAGGGTTTGCGGAATCCGCGCATTGCTTCATAAGCGGTTTCGTCATACATCTCCTTTGCGTAGGGCACCAGTGTTACAGGATCGATGCCCGGCGCGGCTATCCAGCCGGCTATCCATGAACCAATTGGCGGGTAAAACAAGTCCGTACCCGCCAGTACCAGCCCGGTGACGGCCTGCGTCAGCAACAGCAGCAGCAGCAATGTGACCGCAATACGCCCGAGCGGATTGTGGCCGAGATACTGGCGCGGCTGCCCGCTGCGGAAGCCGGCGATGTAGGCACGTACCTCGTTCATATAGCCGCGTCCGCCGGGCAGAATCGCCCGCCAGCGCGCGTGCGTCCCGCCGATGAAGGCCCATACCAGGCGCCACAGCAGGTTCACCGCGAACACATAGCCAATCCAGACGTGCACGGTCTTGAGCAGGATCTTGCCGTCGTTGCTTACGCCAAGCGCCTTGGCGTTGAGGATTGCCACGCCCACGGCAATCAGTCCGAGCATGCACACCAGGTTGATCCAGTGAAACCAGCGGGTGCTGGCGTCCCAAGCACGATAGGTCTTGAGGTCGGTCATGATTGGCTCCATTGATTGATGCTTGCTGTTGTCCGGTTCATTGTACTCATTTTATTTGTTTTGCAGGTCATCGAGCATCAGCAGGCTTTCTTTCGCCAGTTCCTGCGTGTCGGGGTCCTTGTCCTGTAATAGTGGTTTAATGAATTGCCTTGCCTGTTGCTCGCCGGAAAGGGCCAGGTAATGGCAGGCATCGCCGCGAATGCGGGCATCTTCGTGGCGGGTGAGTGCCCCGAGGCTATCTACGATGTTTTTCAACTTGCTGCTGTCCTGGAGTTCTTCCATGATGGCGCTGATCCCAATCCGGGTATTGAGCTGTACATCCGGGTCTGCAAACAGTGCCAGCAGGGCATGAATGGCATCGGGGCTGGATTGAATCAGCCGGCTGGCCTTGCCGATGTTGCCGTTGGCGAGCAACTCATCCAGCCAGGCGGACATGCCTGCTTCAGAATCTGCATTTTCAGCCCATTTTTCCAGTTCCTTTGCGGAGTGCAAGCCTTCCAGTTCAAAGGCTCCCAGGCGGACCCAGGGTACCGTGCGCACGCCCAGTTCGCTGGCGAGATCAGGACGCTGCTCGATGTTGATGATCTTCAAGGTACCGATTTTCCCGGCCTTGACCAGTGTTGCAAGCCCGTCTAATACAGACGGGCAATGTGGACAATGCGTCCCCAGCAGCATCAGTGCATCGGGCGGGGTGCCGGGTTTTGTCGTGCTCACGATACGGGTATTCCCCTGGTCGCTGATATTATAATGTTGTCGTAGTATGGCATATGCGCTGGCTGGTCAGGCTGTAATACAACAACATGACGGGGTTGATTATGTTCGGGACGGAAAAAAAGACTGCGATGCCAACCCGGGCAGAGGCCTTGCCGGGTCGCAGTGAACGCATGGCAGTGCCGGAGCGGCATTTTGTTACGGGTCATTCATTGCAGCCACCTTTCCCCGAGGGCATGGAAATCGCACTGTTCGGTCTGGGTTGTTTCTGGGGTGCCGAGCGCAAGTTCTGGGAAACCGGCGGCGTCTACACCACGGCGGCAGGATACGCAGGCGGTTTTACCCCGAACCCGACCTACCAGGAAATATGTACAGGTATGACAGGGCATAACGAGGTTGTGCTGGTGGTTTTTGATCCGGCTGTTATTTCATATGCCGGGCTGCTGACAGTCTTTTGGGAGGCCCATGACCCAACCCAGGGCATGCGCCAGGGTAATGATGTCGGTACCCAGTATCGTTCCGGTATCTATGTGTTTAACGAGGCCCAAAAAGCCGCCGCACTGGCATCGCAGCAGCATTTTCAGGCACGCCTCATTGAGGCCGGTTTTGCGGCAATTACGACTGAAATTATCGATGCCCCTGAATTTTACTATGCCGAGGATTATCACCAGCAATACCTCGCCAAAAACCCCCGTGGTTACTGTGGCCTGGGTGGCACCGGGGTGCGTTGCAGCTAGTCTGTTTCACTGTCCAGGGCACACTCGAAAGGCTGCCAAATAATCGCTAACCCACAGAGTACATCTAATGAAGGGATTATTTGGTGTCAGGCACTGTTTTCGGGGCTACGCTGGCGGCGGCTGCAGAAATATTTTCCGCAATGGCCCGGATAAGCATGAAAGTATAATATAATCAGCAATGTTTACACTGATAACATCGGTGAGAAGGCTACCCGACAGTGCACAGGCCATCCTTGAACCCGACAAACAGCTATCACCACGGCGATCTCAGGAACGCCTTGCTGGAGGCCGGTGAACAGTTGCTGGTCAAAAGAGGAGTGGCGGCGCTGAGCTTGCGTGAAGTCGCAAAACAGGCCGGTGTCAGTCATGCTGCGCCCTACCGGCATTTCAAGGGCAAGGCTGATCTGCTGCGGGCCATGGCAGAATCCGGGTTTGAGCGGCTGCACGCTGTGATCGAAACGGCAGCCGGGCGGATCGCACATGATCCGGAGCAGAAACTGGTGGAGGCCGGCGTTGCCTACGTGCGCCTGGCGGTGCGCAATCCTGAATTGATGCAACTGATGTTTGCTGCAGGAATCGAACAGCCGAATGACGAGGCCTCCCGGCAGGCACCCATGCCGGTGTTTGAGTCGCTGGTTGATATTATCAGGTCAGGGATCGGCACAGGTGTCTTTCGGGACCGTGATCCGCGTGAACTGGCACTGGTAGCATGGGCATCGATGCATGGCCTGGCGCTGCTGCTTGCCGCCAGGCAGGTCGGGTGCATTGAAACAAATGATGAGTCACCGAATGAACTGGTGCGCTCTGTTGCGCAAAATGTAATCTATGGCATCTCCAGGTAGCGCAGAGAGAAGATCGATTGCCGGTCATCGGAATCGCCTGGTTGATTTGTCAGCGGGTCAGCCACTGTAATGCAAACAAGAAAGCACTTGTTGAAACGACTCTCTGACGGGGAATTTCATTCCGGTGAAGCACTGGGTGAAGCGCTGGGTATTACCAGAATGGCCATATGGAAGCACCTGAAGGCGCTGCGCGAGACGGGAATAGCCTTCGAGGTTGTGCGTGGCAAGGGTTATCGCCTGCCGGCACCCGTCGAACTGCTGGACGATCAACTTATCCTCTCCGCGCTTGCTGCGCAGACACGGGCCCGCCTTGGTCCGGTCGAGGTGTTGCTGACGGTTGATTCAACCAATAACCGCCTGCGTGAGCAGGCCCTGGAGGGTGCGCCGACCCATGCCGTTTGTGTTGCGGAGCAGCAGTCTGCAGGACGTGGACGCCATGGCCGCACATGGGCGTCACCGTTTGCTGAAAACCTGTACCTGTCATTACTGATGCATTTCCGTTCGGGCGCGGCGGCACTTGGTGGCCTGAGCCTGGTGACAGGTATAGCCGTTCTCAGGAGCCTGCAGCCGCTCGGCATTCACCAGGCAGGCCTGAAGTGGCCGAATGATATACTCGTGAACGGAGCAAAGCTGGCCGGAATATTGATTGATGTAAAGGGCGAGTCCAGCGGGCCATGTGCCGTGGTTGTCGGCATTGGACTCAATGTTTGCATGTCACAGCCGGCGGCCGCGGGGATTGACCAGCCATGGGTTGATTTGCATACATTGACGGGGCGTGCTGATATCTCGCGTAACCGGCTCGCTGCAAGCCTGCTGGATCAGTTGGTGCCCGCGATCGAACTATTCGAGTCAGAGGGGATGCAGCCCTTTATGGAAGAGTGGCGTCAGTACGATATTGTCAAGGGTCGGCAGATCGAGTTGCAGTTGCCTGATGAGGTGATCAGGGGCAAGGGTCGTGGCATTGACCCGGCGGGCGCGCTGCTGGTCGAGACGTCCACGGGATGCAGGCGTTTTGCATTCGGTGAAGTCAGTGTCAGGGTTTCATCGTGATGTTATTGCTGGATGTTGGCAATACCTCCGTCAAGTGGGCCATATGCGAGCCCCCGGTGATGGGAGCCGCCGGCCGCTTTCAGCATCAGGGGGGTGACTTCGAAACGCTCGCCGGGGCGGCATGGCGTGATCTGCAGACGCCGGCCAGGGTCGTGGTAGCCAATGTTGCAGGCAGTGTCATGCAGGATACGCTCAGTCGCTGGGCGCAGGCCCGCTGGGGCCTCAAGCCGGTGTATATGAGTGCCGCGGACAAGGTCCTGGGCGTCACCAATGCCTATTCGAGGCCGGCTGATCTGGGTGTGGATCGTTGGGCGGCATTGATTGCAGCGCATGCCTCTGCCAGCGGTGCGGTATGCATTGTTGACTGTGGAACGGCGGTGACAGTGGATTTTCTCGCTGCCGGTGGCGACCACCGGGGGGGCATGATTTTGCCGGGGGTTGCCATGCTGGAGCGAATGCTTTTGAATAATACGGCGGATATCAAGCTGTCGGGCGGGCCGCAGTCTGCGCAATTATTTGCCACGG
Source organism: uncultured Gammaproteobacteria bacterium (assembly GCA_963827755.1). Taxonomy (GTDB): domain Bacteria; phylum Pseudomonadota; class Gammaproteobacteria; order UBA9214; family UBA9214; genus UBA9214. The sequence goes on along the minus strand of CAWHCQ010000030.1, from coordinate 47,744 downwards.
GGACCGCTGCTGCGGTGCATGGCGGTGCCGTCTATATGGTTACCGCTGCGATCGAGCGTATTATCGCGGATATCGAGGTTGCCGCCGGAACCCGTCCCGAAGTGATAATTACAGGTGGAGATGCAGGACAGATACAGTCATTATTGACCTGTTCAACCCGCCATGACCCGGATCTGGTCCTGAAGGGCCTGGCTATGCTTGCAGGAGAGTTTTGATGCGACACGTGATATACCTTTTACTGGTGGCGAACCTTGTTTTCTTTGGCTGGCATATGTTGCAGATCCAGAAGCAGGGCGGGGTTGAACGCGCCTTGCCCGCATTGCCTGTGACTGCAAAGCCGCTGGTGACCCTGCAGGAAATGGAACAGAAGCAGGAACAGGCACCGGTGCCTGAAACAGGATCTGAACCCGGGTCTGAAACAATGCCGGAACCGGGCACCGATCAGGGCTTCGCAGAACCGCTTGAACAGTTTGCCATGCTCGAGTCATTGAACGAACTGCAGCCTCCTGGCGGTGGTGGCGCGGTTACCTGCCGCACGCTCGGCCCGATTCTGGCGGTTGCTCAACTCAAGTCTCTTGGCAGCAAACTCGATGAACTGGGGCTTGAACCCAGGCACCGCATCTCTGAAATTCAGGAAGCGACCGGCTATTGGGTCTTTCTGCCAGCCATGAAATATTCAGAGGCACAAAAAATAAAGCGCAAACTCGACGAGCACAAGGATAAGGAGTACTACATAGGCAAGGATAATTATATCTCCCTTGGGATCTTCAAGGAGATGTCGCGGGCTGAAGTGCGTCTGGAACAGGTCAGCAAGCTGGACCTGAAGGCGGTAATCGAACCCCGTTATGCCATACAGACCGTCCATTGGCTGGATATTGACCGGCAAACAAGCAATGCCGTCGATCTGGGTGCAGTGATGCAGGAATATCCGGGAATCCGGCTGCAGGAGCAAACCTGCTATTAACACGGTCAGGCCGGGGATGATTGCTCCTGCCCGGCCAATTCACTAGAATAGGCGCCCCTGCGCCAGGCAGGGCATGCCGGCGTAGCTCAGTTGGTAGAGCGCTTCACTTGTAATGAAGATGTCGGGGGTTCGACTCCTCTCGCCGGCTCCATATTGATTTTCAAGGCAACATGAAAAAGGGCGACCCTGTGGATCGCCCTTTTTTTATTGATATGCTCAGTCCTCGTCGCTTTCCGGGATCGGTGCCGGCATCTCCGAGAACAGCAGCTGTCGTTCTTCCGCGACCAGGTTTTCCTTGGTCGGTTCAGCCGTTTTCCGCCGGTCGTATTGATGCCTGTCGGTATTGTCTCTGAATGGAAACAGGGCCGTGGCGCGTGGTGCTCGCCTGTCCTTGGTATGCTTCATGACACACCCCTCGATTGTGCGGGATAAAGTTCTCCCTTGATCCATTAGCGGCATTGCACGGAGATTCTTTAGGCATAAAAGGTCAGGCAAAACAGTTAGCTGCTATAAATCATGCGCAGGCCGGTCAAGCTGGAGGCAGGCCGATGCTCGCCGGCGGCCTGTTGAACAAGCGGCGGCGATGTTGCGTCCCGGCGGAGATTTTCTTCAGGTCAAGACGCCTGCTTGCTGCTAGGGTGTATCTGCTCCGTAGCGTTGCGCGACATAGTCGTCCACTATCTGCTGGAAGTCTTCCGCGATGCGCTCGCCCTTGAGGGTGACGGTCTTCTCGCCGTCGACATACACCGGGGCTACCGGTATTTCACCCGTGCCCGGCAGGCTGATGCCGATGTTGGCATGTTTGCTTTCGCCCGGACCGTTCACCACGCAGCCCATGATGGCCACGGTCATTTCCTCAACGCCGTTGTACCGGCCGCGCCACACCGGCATTTGCCTGCGCAGGTGATCCTGGATGTCCTGCGCCAGTTGCTGAAAGGTGTGGCTGGTGGTGCGCCCGCAGCCCGGACAGGCGACCACGGCCGGGGTGAAGTGGCGCAGCCCCATGGATTGCAGTATTTCCTGGGCAACGATTACTTCACGGGTGCGGTCGCCACCCGGCTCCGGTGTCAGTGAAATGCGTATCGTGTCACCGATGCCTTCCTGCAGCAGCACCGCCAGGGCGGCCGTGGAGGCGACGATGCCCTTCGAGCCCATGCCGGCCTCGGTCAGGCCGAGGTGCAGGGCATAATCACAGCGGGCGGAGAGTTCCCGGTAGACGGAAATCAGGTCCTGCACGCCGCTCATCTTCGCCGACAGGGTGATCCTGTTGCGCGGCAGTCCGAGTTCCTCGGCCTGCGCGGCGCTTTCCAGCGCCGAGGTCACCATTATTTCGTGCATCAGGGTCTGCGCATCTTTGGGTTCTGCCAGTCGGGAATTTTCATCCATCAGCCGCGCGACCAGTGCCTGGTCGAGACTGCCCCAGTTGACGCCGATGCGTACCGGCTTTTCATGGCGGCACGCGGCATCGATCATGCTGGCGAACTGCTCGTCGCGTTTCTTGCCGCGACCGACATTACCCGGGTTGATGCGGTACTTTGCCAGTGCCTGCGCGCACTGCGGGTATTTCGCCAGCAACTTGTGGCCGTTGAAATGGAAGTCGCCGACCAGGGGTATATTTTCCCCGTTGCGGTGGAGTCTTGCGGCGATCTCGGCGACGGCATGCGCGGCAGCCTCCGAGTTGACGGTGATGCGGACCAGTTCGGAGCCTGCGTGGGCAAGTTCAGTGACCTGTTGCACTGTGGCGTCAATATCAGCCGTATCCGTATTCGTCATGGACTGCACGACAACAGGTGCAGTGCCACCGACGATGACGTTGCCGACAGCAACAGCGACGGTATGGCGGGGATTTACAGGACTGGCGAGGGCGGACATAGGAAATGGTCTGGTTAAGGGGCGTCCATAATAGACGAATTTTCCAGCTGACACAGGAGCCTGTTTCCCTCTCGGGCACCTGTAATGATCGTCACGAGGCCGGTGAGTGAGGGCCCTGAATATCTTAATATACCTTATAAACAATAACTTAAAATATTTATTGCATCCCGTGGACTACTGGATATAATCACAGCAACTGTATGGATAACCAGTGAAAAAGTTATGAGCAGAGACACGCTGACCGCACGGCAGGCGGAAATTCTCGAGTTGATACGCGGCTACATTGCCGAAGAGGGTTGCCCGCCCACCCGCGCCGAGATCGCTGCAACCCTTGGGTTCCGTTCCCCGAATGCCGCGGAGGACCATCTGCGCGCGCTGCAACGCAAGGGTGTCATCGAACTGGTTCCCGGCGCATCCCGCGGAATTCGCCTGCTTGATGAAGACTACGGTCTGCCGGTGGTTGGTCGTGTCGCGGCGGGTGAACCCGTCCTGGCAGAGCAGAATATCGAGGATTACTGCCAGCTGAATGCCGATACCTTCCATCCACGTGCGGACTACCTGTTGCGCGTGAAAGGCGACAGTATGAAGGATATCGGTATCAAGGATGGCGACCTGCTCGCCGTACACCACACCCCGTATGCAGAAAATGGCCAGATCGTGGTTGCACGCATCGATGATGAAGTGACTGTTAAACGTTTCCGCCAGCGTGGCTCGATCGTACGCCTGATGCCGGAAAATCCTGACTATGACCCCATCCGGGTAGATCTGCGCGAGCAGTCTCTGGCGATTGAAGGCCTGGGTGTTGGAATACTGCGCAAGGAGATTGGCTGATGAATACAGCACCGGCTTTACATCACCTCAATGCCTGGGAAAACAAGGTATCAAGGGGTTCGTCACTGGTGATTCCCACCGCGACAGCTGCGCTGGATGAACTGCTGCCCGGTGGCGGTTTGCCGAGGGCAGGGCTGGTCGAGATCACAGTCCCGAATGCACATGCGGATGCCATTTCCATGTTGTTGCCGGCACTGGTACGCCTGAGCCGCCAGGGTCGCTGGCTTGTCATGGTCACACCACCCTATGAGCCGCGTGCCCGGGTATTGACTGCCACCGGCATGGATACTTCCCGGGTCCTGCAGGTCAACCCGCATCCGGGTCGCAGTGGTCTGTGGACGGTTGAATCGCTGATGCGTACCGGTAAATGCAGCATCGTGTTGGCCTGGCCGAGCTGTGCGACCGAGTTGATGGAGAAAAAGCTGAAGAAGGCGGCAAGCGTCGGGAAAACACCGGCAATCCTGTTTCGGCCGGAAGGGATGTCCGGCCATAATTCGATTGCCGATGTACGACTTGAACTGGAAATAACCGATTCAGGTGCGCTGGTCTACCTGCGCGACGATTGTGGTAACAGGCTGTCAGGCATTGCGCTGGGTTAGCCTTACGGTGCTCCTATTGCTCCTGCAGAGATTTGAAAGCGCTTGAAGCAAGCAGGGGTAATACACCGGTTATTGGAACAACCTTCCAGGACTGATATTCAGTCGGCCTCGCCTTTTCCGAGGGCTTCCTTGTACGCCTGGTACAGGGTGATCATGCGTTTCCAGAGAGGCCCCGGGGTTCCATTGCCGACAGTGATGTCATCAAGCCGAATGACCGGGGAGATCTCCCGTGTAGAACTGGTCACCCATATTTCATCTGCAGACTGCAGGTCTTCAAGGGGGATGTCAGCTTCCCGATACGGAATGGAATTCCTTGCAGCGAGTTCCAGGATCAGGTCACGGGTGATGCCGGGTAGCAGTGCAGGGCCGTTGGGTGGCGTGATCACCAGCCCGTTGTGAACTATAAAGACATTGCTGGCTGCGCCTTCTATTGCGAAGCCGTCTTTTATCAGGATGGCCTCTGCGGTACCGGCATCGATGGCTTCCTGTCGCAGCAGGACATTGGGCAATAGTGTAATGGCCTTGATATTGCAGTGTTTCCAGCGGCTGTCTTCCAGGGTGACGGCCTGGATGCCGGTCACTGATTCAATATCAACGGCGGGCAGGCCCGGCGTACTCATGGCGAACACGGTCGGCGTGATGTCTTTTGGAAAGGCATGGTCACGTTTTGCAGCGATGCCGCGGGTGACCTGCAGGTAGATGGCCTGTTCACTGCCGCTGTTTCTTGTGACCAGTCCGGTAAGTACGTTTTCCCACTCTGTATCGGAAAGCGGATTACCGATACGGACAGCGTCAAGACTGTTCTGCAGGCGCCTTAGATGGTGTGCAAGCCGAAACAGCTGCTTGCCATAAACAGGGATGACTTCGTAGACGCCATCGCCGAAGAGAAAGCCCCGGTCCATGACGGAAACATGGGCCTGGTCAATCGGCAGAAACGTACCATTTAGATAGGCGATGCTCACATCAGGGCGAGTCTATTCGAAATAGAGCAGGGCTTCGTCAGAGATGCGTTGCCAGAATGAACCCTCTTCAATAGCATTCAGGCTGACCAGTTCCTGTTCGGCAACTATCTCGTCGCCCAGTTTTATCTGTACCATGCCAAGCGCTGTCCCGGCCGGAACAGGAGCGATTATTCTGTTATTGATACTCATTGAAGCATCCAGCGAGTCGTACTGCCCCCGCGGGATGGTGACGTACAGGGCCCTGTCAAGGCCAAGAGAAGCATTCTCGATATCACCTTTCCAGACACGGGTATTGCTGAGCTGGAATCCCGACTCGTAGAGTTTATGGGTCTCGAAGAAACGAAAGCCATAGTTGAGCAGGGCCTGGCTCGAATCCACGCGGGCGTTGTTGCTTGAAGTCCCGAGAACCACGGTGATCAGGCGCATGTCTTCCTTTTTGGCCGAGGTGACCAGGCAATAGCCGGCAGCATCAGTATGGCCGGTTTTAACCCCGTCAACACTGCCGTCACGCCAGAGTAATTTATTGCGGTTGTACTGGGTAATCTTGTTGTAGGTGAATTCTTTTTGTGAATACCACTTGTAGTATTCCGGGTAGTCTGAGATCAACAATGCTGCCAGCCGTGCAATGTCCCTGGCTGTCATATAGTGCTCAGGGTCCGGCAGTCCGGTTGAGTTCACAAAGTGGCTGCCGCTCAGGCCAAGCTTTTCGGCATGCCGGTTCATCAGTGCCGCAAAGGTCTCTTCACTGCCCGCGATGTGTTCCGCCATGGCGACTGTTGCATCATTACCGGACTGGATGATGATTCCCTGCAACAGGTCTTCAATTGACACCTTTGTGCCGACTTCGACAAACATGCGCGAGCCGGGGGTACGCCAGGCTTTTTCACTGATGGTTACCAGGTCTTTCAGGGCGATATTACCGGAATCCAGTTCGCTGAAAATAACATAGGCAGTCATCAGCTTGGTGATACTGGCAGGTTCGACAGGCTCGCTGGAGTTGTCCTCGGCCAGGATCTTGCCACTGTTGAAATCCTGGATTATGAAAGCACTGGCACCTGTTGACGGTGGCTTTGGAATGGGCAGGGATGCGGCCTGAGCGACGGTGTGACAGAGCAGGCAAAGCACTGTAAACACAAGGTAAATAAATCTGTGTGGCATACTCTTTATCTATCAGCTTGCGGGGATAGACCCCTGCGGACAATGTCCGCAGGGGTCATGAGAAAATATATTCCCGGTGACTATTTCTTCTCGCGATATACGGGGAAGCTGTCAGTGACACCTAGTGGAATCAGGGCCCGTTTGACTTCCATCGCTTCGGTTTTGTTCTGCAATGGACCCACCTGCACCTTGTGCAGATTTACCAGGCCCCTGGCCGGCAGTTCGGTTGGTTCCTGTACGATTTCGGTTGGCTCGTGCGTCTTGTCGACTATCTTCGTGCGCAGACGCGTTGCATTGTTGCTGCGAGCGAAGGCGCCTGCCTGCTGGTAGAGCGATTTCTTGCCGCGCCGAACGGGTGCCGGTGCCGGTTCCGGGCGGGCGACCGGAATGGTTGCACGCACCTGCTCCATCGGCTTCGCCGCTGCGCTAACGGCGGGGCGTTTAGACGGCTTTGCAGGTTCCGGTGTGGCGTATTTGTATTCTACCGGCTTCGCGGCAACCGTTTCCCTGGCAGGGGTTGCAGGTTTTTCGACAGGTGCAGCAGGTTTCTCAACAGAGCGTAGCGGTTGAGCCCTGTACGTTTGTGCTGAGGCCATCATGCTGTCGCCGGCAGGGCTATCCACGATTTTCGGGTTGATGCCGACTGCCTTGAGTTCACGCCTGACGCGCAAGGCTTCCGCGGTACCCGCAAGCGGGCCGATTTCGATCTTGTAGAGTGTCCGTGCTCCGCTGGTCTGGATGACCTTGAAGGCGCCGGGTGCCAGGGCCTCGACACTGGGACGTAAACGCTCTGCATTCTCACGCAGGCGGAAGGCACCTGTTTGCATATACACCGCTGACATATCCTGCGGTGCAGACGGCGTTGGCGCCATGGCCACGGCTTTAGCCTTGCGGGCCACGGGTGCTGGCGCAGGTTGCGCTGCGACTGTTTCCATGGCCGCGACTTCCGCTTGACCGGCCTCGGGTTCTGCTTCTGCGGCCGCAGTCATTGTGTCCATTGTGGTTGCCGGTTTAGCCTTTGCCGGCCGCCATTGCCAGAACTTCCACTTGCTCTGTCCGCGGCCTCGGCCCGCGGGTTCGGCTGTGTCCGTTGTCATTGCCACGACCTCGGTTTCGCTGCTTTCGGGTATTGATTCCGCAGCCTCGGTAACCAGGTTCGTTGCTGGCCCGGCAGGCATGCCGACCTCGGCTTCTGTTTCCGCGGTTGCCGTTACTGTATCCATTGTCGTTGCGGCGGTGGCAGTGGTTGCTGGCTCAGTCTTTGCCGGCCGCCATTGCCAGAACTTCCACTTGCTCTTTCCGGCCTCGGCCCCGGCCACGGGTTCGGCCGTGTCCGTTGTCATGGCCACGACTTCGGGTTCGCTGCTTTCAGCTGCCGGTTCCGCAGCCGCAGTCATCCTGTTCGCGGTTGTTTCCGCGGGCATGCTGCTTTCGGGTACTGCCTTGGCAGCCGCTGCGACGCTTGTTTCCATTGCCGCAGCGGGCGCAGCGGTTGCTGGCTCAGTCTTTGCCGGCCGCCATTGCCAGAACTTCCACTTGCTCTTTCCGGCCTCGGCCCACGGGTTCGGCCGTGTCCGTTGTCATGGCCACGACTTCGGGTTCGCTGCTTTCAGGGGCCGGTTCCTCAGCCGCAGTCATCCTGTTCGCCGTTGTTTCCGCAGGCATGCTGCTCTCGGGTATTGCTTTAGCAGCCGCAGCGACAGTTGTTTCCATTGCCGCATCGGCGGGCACGCTGGCAGCGGGTTTCAGCAATCCCGGTAACCATTGCCAGAACTTCCACTTGCTTGTCCCTGCATCGTCGGCCCGGGGTTCCGCCGTGCCGGTTTCCATGGCCACGGTTTCAGTTTCGACGCTTGCAGGCCGGGGTTTTGCTGTGCCTGTCTGCATGGCAACACGGTCTTCGCCGGCTATCCCCGCAGTATCTCCTTCGTAGTGGGTTATGGCATTGATACCCATTGGCTTGAGGGCGCTGGCAACCTTTTCTGCCGCGGCGGCGTCCTTGAACGGGCCAACCTGTACGGCGTACAGGCTGCTTGTCAAGGAGGGTTCGATGATGCTGGCCGGTCCGAGGCCGTTTGCCACGATGTCGGCGCGCTGGCGTTCTGCGTTCTTCCTTACCCGGAATGCACCTGCCTGCAGATACAGGTCTTTGCTTGCCTCACGCAGGATCTGCCCCGGTTCCTGTTTGTAGTCATCGGGGTTAATAGAGGTTACTTCAACAAGACCGGTGCCGTAGCCAACAATGCCCAGTTTGACTGCGGCGACGTAGGACAATTCGATCAGGCGATTATTGTGGAACGGTCCACGATCATTGATCTTGACGATGACCGAGCGTCCGTTCTGCTTGTTGGTGACCTGTACGAAGCTCGGTAACGGCAAGGTGCGATGTGCCGCCGTCATGCCGTAGTTATCGTATACCTCACCACTGGACGTGCGCTTTCCCTGGGACTCTGTTCCATACCAGGAGGCTATGCCGGTTTCCTTGTAGCCGGTGCTGGCAGGCATGGTGTAATAGCGTTTGCCGGCGACGACATAGGACGTCGGGTTTCCATACTTGCTTAAAGGCAGGGGCTCGGGTGTGGCGTTTGGTACATTGCTGACGTCAATCACTTCGGGAGGCATCAATGCATCAGGGCTGTCCTGGTCGAGTAATGAGCAGCCTGTAAACAGGGCCGCTGCAACTGCAATACCCGAAAACAGCCAAACTGTTCGGGTGAAGGCCTTGTGCCCGGCTCGTAACGGGTCAGTCATACAGATTCTGTGGATTCTGTTCATATGCTTCTCGAATTTTCTCACTCAGTTGGTATACCGCCATGGCATAAAGCGGGCTGTGATTGTAACGGGTTATTACATAAAAATTATTGAATCCAATCCAGTATTCCGGGCCATCCTGTTGTTCAAATGACAGCAATGCGCCGATCAGGCTGTCGGGCAATGATTTGACAGGTATTATCCCCTCCCGGCGCATTATACCCAGCATGGTGCCGGGTTTGTAACCCAGGTCGAGGATTGCCTGGTGTTTTTCGCCGCTGACGCTGGCGGGTATGGCAACCGGTCCGCCAGGCTCCCAGCCGTGTACCCGGAAATAATTGGCGACGCTGCCGATAATATCATCCGGGCTGTTCCATAAATCACGCTTTCCGTCGAGATCGAAGTCCACGGAGTAGGCCCTGTAGCTGCTCGGGATGAACTGGCCATAGCCCATGGCGCCAGCATAAGAGCCCCTGGTGCCGACTAAATCAATGTCTTCTTCCCGCCAGAGAAGCAGGTATTGCTCGAGTTCCTTGCGGAAAAACTTGCTGCGCGGCGGGTAGTCGAAGGCCAGGGTGGAGAGGGCGTCCAGAACCCGGTGCCTGCCGGTAATCTTGCCGTAGCGGGTTTCCACCCCGATGATGGCAACAATGATTTGCGGGTCCACGCCGAAGCTTGCCGCGGCCCGGTCAAGTATTTTGACATGTTTTTTCCAGAAGGCGGCACCCCCTTCAATGCGGTCCTGCGTGAGGAATATTTTTCGATATTCAAACCAGCGCAGCCGTTTCTCGGCCGGTTTACTCATCAACACGAGGATGTCATCGCGGCGCTGTGCCTGACTGAACAGCTTGACCAGTTCCGTCCTGTTGAAGCCGTGGCGGGCAACCATCTCCCCGATAAATACCTGGGTATCCGGGTTTGCCGCATAATTTGCCGGTGTCGGTTTTGCCATCGACAACTTGCAGGCTGAAGGCAGCGCCATCAGAAGGAGCAGAAAAACTGCATTAAAGCTTTTTAGAAGCATTTATATCGCTATCAGGAATATTTTCAGCAGGCATTCTAGCACTTAATTACAGGCTACGTAGCCAGCAGTTTGCGATGTGTCTGTATCGACATGAGGATACCGAAACCGGCCATCAGTGTAACGATGGAGGTGCCTCCGTAACTGATCATGGGCAAGGGCAGGCCCACGACCGGCAGCAGTCCGGTGACCATCCCGGTATTGATGATGACGTAGATAAAGAAGGTCATCGACAGGCTGCCCGCCAACAGGCGTGTAAAGGTATCCTGTGCCTGGATCGAGATCATGATGCCGCGCACCACGATGATGATGTAGAAGCAAAACAGCAGCAGGATGCCGAAGAAACCGAATTCCTCGCCCAATACCGCAAAAATGAAGTCCGTGGACCGCTCCGGCAGGAAATTCAGCTGCGATTGCGTCCCGTTCAGCCAGCCCTTGCCGAACAGGCCGCCGGAGCCGATGGCAATCTTCGACTGGATAATATGGTACCCGGTGCCCAGGGGGTCGTTCTCCGGGCTGAGAAACGTGATCACCCGCTGACGCTGGTAATCGTGCATGAAATGCCATAACAACGGGGCCATCGCCGCCCCCAGTAGCGTGAGAAATCCCAGCAGGCGCCATTGCAGACCGGCAAGAAACAGGGCAAAAAAACCGGCACTGCCAATCAGCAGGGCGGTACCGAGATCCGGTTGTTTGGCTATCATCAACATGGGTACAGCGATAAGGAAGGCGGAACCCAGTAGCTGCCAGCGGTTTGGCGGGAGCCGTGCATCGGCCAGGTACCATGCCACCATCATGGGTACGGCCAGCTTCATCATTTCGGATGGTTGGAAACGGATCACGTAGAGATTCAGCCAGCGTTGTGCGCCACCGCTTGATTCTCCTCCCTGGAGTACGGCCACCAGCAGGAGGATGCCGATAACAAATATCCACGGGGTCAAGCGTCGTAACAGCCGCGGGTGGAACTGGGCAACTATACACATTCCCGCAAAGGCGAGGCCGAGACGGATCAGCTGGCCTTCGACCAGCGATATGTCGCCGCCGCTGGCACTGTAGAGAACGATCAGCCCCAGCATGGATACGCAGAAGAGGGTGATCAGCAACGGGGCATCGAGGTGCAACCGGTATTGCCAGCTGCGCAGGCTGGCATCTTCACGATGCGGGCTGATATTCATGGTAATACGCCCTGCAGATATGCATCCATGATGGTGCGGGCGATCGGAGCCGCTACCGATCCACCACCACCGCCATTTTCGACGATGACAGCCACCGCAATCTGCGGGTCATCTACCGGTGCAAATCCGATAAAAAGTGCGTGGTCACGTAATTTGTTTTCAATGGTTGCCGCATCGTACTTTTCCTCTTGCTTGAGACCGTAGACCTGTGCAGTGCCGGTTTTCCCGGCGATCCGGTAAGGGCTGTCTTCTCCGATCTTGCGCGCAGTCCCGCGCGGACTGTGGACGACATCCGTCATGGCTTCGATGACGGCATCCCAGTGTTCCTGGTTATTGATTGTAATGGTTTCAACCGGTTCCGGGTGATGTGGAATGAGGTCGTCGCGGTTCGCCTCCTGTTCAGCATGTACGATCTTTGGCCTCATTACCAGGCCATTGTTGGCCAGGGTTGCCGTTGCGGCCGCCAGTTGCAGGGGCGTTACCAGGAAGAATCCCTGGCCTATGCCGGTGATGACGGTCTCGCCGGGAAACCAGGGTTGGTCACGGCGCCGTCGCTTCCATTCCTTCGAGGGTAACAGCCCGGGCAATTCTCCCTGGATATCAACACCGGTGAGTCTGCCAAATCCGAAATGCCCCAGGTAATCATGGATACGGTCAATGCCCAGAGATCTCGCAAGGTCGTAGAAATATACGTCGCATGACTGCACGATGGCGGCATACAGGCTGACGGTGCCGTGGCCTTTGCGTTTCCAGTCACGGTATTTGCGGGTATTGCCCGGCAGGCTGTAGAAACCCGGACAGTAGGTCGCTGAATATCTGCCGGTTATTCCCTGTTCCAGTCCGGCCAGGCCCATGAAGGGTTTGATGGTTGATCCCGGCGGATACTGACCGCGCAGGGCGCGGTTGAACAGGGGCTCTCTAGCGTCGTCCTTCAGGGCACCATAGTCGTCATAATCAATGCCGTTGACAAAAGCATCCGGGTCAAAGCCCGGCAGACTGACTGCCGCGAGGATATCACCGTTTTTCGGGTTGATTGCGACCGCAGAGCCCGAGAAGTCGCCAAAGGCCTGGATGGCAGCGGTCTGTACCTTGAGATCCAGGGTCATGTAGAGGTTGCGACCGGAAACGGGCGACGTGCGCTTGAGTACCCGCAGTACCCGGCCCTGTGCTGTAGTTTCCACCTGCTGGTAGCCGACCGTGCCATGGAGCAGCGATTCATAGGTCTTTTCAAGGCCGGTTTTCCCGACATGTGTTGTGCCGCGGTAATTTGAAGCATCGAGTATTTTCAGTGCCTGTTCGTCGATTCGACTCACATATCCGAGTGCGTGCGCTGCGAGATCTCCGTGCGGGTAATGGCGGGCCAGGCCCGCGGTGATCTCGACGCCGGGAAACCTGTGACGATTAACGGAAAATTGTGCGACCTCCCTGTCATTTAAATGAAATCGCAGCGGGATCGCTTCGAATCGCGGTTTGCGGTTTGAAAGTTTCTCGAAACGGCCCCGGTCGGCCTCGCGGATTTCTATAATCTCCCCAAGGGCCGAAAGCGTTGCACGCATGTCATCGACCTGTTCCGGGGTGATTTCCAGCCGGTAGGACGGCAGGTTTTCAGCCATCAGCGTACCATTGCGATCGTAGACCAGGCCGCGATTGGGCGGGATCGGCTGCAGCTTGACGCGGTTGTCTTCCGACAGAGTCGTGAAATGTTCATGTTCGATGACCTGCAGATACCAGAGCCGGCCGAGCAGGATCAGGAGCATGATGCAGCCGATAATAATCGACGCAATGACACGCCCCATGAACAGCCGGGTTTCGAGGAAATGATCTTTTAAGGGAAGTTGCTGCAGCATAAAGGCTGTTTAATCGACCCGGAATCCGCGGCGTACTTCCCGTAACAGGGTAAATACCAGGGGCCAGATCAACATGCCCGTGATTGCAGGCATCCACACATACCAGGGTGCGCCGGGGCGTCCGATGATGCGACTTATCCAGAGCGCCAGCAGCTGGTGGACGATCAACAGGGCCATCACGGTAATAGCCTGTTGCCAGACCGGAAACAGACGCACACGTTGATGGAATTTCAGTGTCAGCCACGCGACCACGCAAAGTGACAGTGCATGTTGACCAAGCAGCGTGCCGGTAAGCAGGTCAACCAGCAAACCTGTCAGCCAGCCCGTGCTGACGCCGACACGGTCAGGCAGGGCAAGGCACCAGTAGATAAGTACCAGCCCGACCCAGTCGGGGCGCACGTAGCGCAACGAGTCAGGCAGTGGAATGATGGTCAGTAACAGCGCAATGATAAAGGTGATAATGATAACCACGCCACCATGGTGTTTTGCAAGCTTCATGGTGTTTCCCCGGTGGCTTCGACAGCGGCCTCGACGGGTGTACCAGGGTCACCGATGTCCGCCGGAGCTGTTGGTTCCAGTACGGTAATTTCACCCGGCCAGACCAGCAGGACCTCGCGACTGCGGTTTAAATGTGCCAGTGGTTCCGCGACGACCTGGGCAAATGAACGTCCAGGGTCGTGTTGTACAGCGCCTACTTTTGCGACCGGGTAACCGGGCGGAAAGCGTCCGCCAAGTCCGGACGTAATCAGCAGGTCACCCGGCAGGATGTCTGAATTATTCGGTATATAGGGCAGTTCCAGCCGGTTGATCGTGCCGCTGCCGATCGCGATGGTGCGCAAACCGTTGCGGTTTACCTGTACCGGGATGGCGTGTGATGTATCGGTGATCAGTATGGCGGTCGAGGTATAGGGCCCGGCGTGGACGATTTGTCCCATGACGCCGTCGGCATCAAGTATCGGCTGGCCGGGAAAGACATCATCGAGCGTTCCCTTGTTGATGACGATCTGGTGCTTGTAAGGATCGAGGTTGACCGACATTAACTCCGCGATCAATCGTTTCTCGCCGACTTCGAATGAAGCACCGAGCAGTCCGCGCAGGCGTATATTCTCGGCTTCGAGTGCAGCGAGTTTCTGCATCTGCACTTTTTGCATGACCTGCTGGGTGCGCAGGCTGACGTTTTCTTCCTGCAGTTCCCGGCGTGAGGAAAGCGATTCGCCAAACCAGTCTGATATCGATCCCGGCAACTCGATAGCCAGTTGCAGCGGGTAGACAACCACGGAAAGAGCCGAGCGAACCGACTCGAGGTTCTGGTAGCGGTGGTCCATGACCATGAGTACAGTGGACAGCAACACAAACACGATCAGTCGCGCCGTAATGGAAGGGCCTTGTGTGAAAATCAGCTTGATGGGACACCCCGTGAAGCAATGGTATTACCGGGCAGGTCTTCTGCCCCTTTCCAGGGCAGTATTCTAGCGTATCAGCAGGGTGGTGTTTATTCGACGGTAAAGACGTCGCCACCGCGCTCGTCAAATAATTCGAGCGCACGACCCCCACCCCGGGCAACGCAGGTGAGCGGGTCATCGGCAACGACAACCGGAAGGCCGGTTTCTTCCATCAACAGCTGGTCCAGGTCACTCAACAGGGCCCCGCCACCGGTTAAAACAATGCCGCGCTCGGCGACATCCGCGCCAAGTTCAGGTGGTGTCTGTTCCAGTGCGGTCTTCACGGCACCGACGATGCCGGCCAGAGGTTCCTGCAAGGCTTCGAGTATTTCATTGCTGTTCAATGTAAAACTGCGCGGGATGCCCTGGGAAAGGTTGCGTCCCTTGACTTCAAGTTCCTTGACTTCCTTGCCGGGGTAGGCGGATCCGATCCTGTGCTTGATGTTTTCTGCGGTCGCCTCGCCGATCAATGTGCCGTAGTTGCGGCGAATGTAGTTAATGATGGCTTCATCAAAACGATCGCCGCCAATACGGACGGATGATGAATAGACAATCCCGTTCAGGGAAATCACCGCGACTTCCGATGTGCCGCCGCCGATGTCGAGTACCATCGAACCGCGTGCCTCGTCGACGGGCATGCCGGCACCAATGGCAGCGGCCATGGGTTCTTCTATAAGGTAGACTTCCCGCGCACCGGCACCCGCGGCGGACTCCCGGATTGCACGGCGTTCAACCTGGGTAGACCCGCAGGGGACACAGATCAGTACCCGCGGGCTGGGTTTGAAAAAGCGGGCTTCATGGACCATGTGAATGAAATGCTGCAGCATTTTTTCGGTGATGGTGAAATCAGCGATAACACCATCTTTCAACGGCCGGATGGCAGTGATGTTCCCGGGCGTGCGCCCCAGCATCAGCTTGGCCTCTCTGCCGACGGCGGCGACACTTTTTGGCCCGCCGGGTCCGCGATCCTGACGAATGGCCACCACGGACGGTTCGTTCAGCACGATTCCCTGTCCGCGCACGTAAATCAGTGTGTTAGCAGTGCCCAGGTCGATAGACAGGTCATTGGAAAACATGCCAAACAAGCTTTTAAGTAACATTCAGTACAGATCCGTCAAGGTCGGTGAAAAAGGAAGCGGGTAATCTATCAACGGGGAGCGTTATGAGCAAGGAAATAAGCAGGATATCGTAAAATCAGCAGCGGCCACGGCGTGCGTGCAGTGCTGTCCTTGACTGGCAATTGTGCTACCGTTGCGCCCCTGTTTTTCGCAGGATAAACGATTTTTGGAGTCAGCATGGCACTGGATGTCTCGGATGTAGAAAAAATAGCCCACCTGGCAAGGCTCGGTATCGAGACGGCGGATATCCCGGAATACACCCGTAACCTGTCGGATATCCTGGCATTCGTCGAGCAGTTGAATGCCGTGGATACCTCGGGTGTAGAGCCCTTGGCGCATCCGTTTGAAGCAGCCCAGCGGTTGCGCCCCGATGAGGTCAGGGAGACGAATGAACGCGAAAATTTCCAGGGCATTGCACCGTTGACTGAATCCGGCCTGTATCTCGTCCCGCAAGTCATCGAGTAACCCGACATCCAGTACTGTTTATCAACAAAGCCATGCATCAGAAAAGTCTTGTAGAACTCTCGACCGGCCTGCAAGCGGGCAGCTTCTCCAGCGAGGAGCTTACCCGAGCCTGCCTGGATCGCGTCAGCCGCTTCGATGAGCAGCTCAATTGCTTTATCAGCGTGACCGAAGAACCGGCGCTGGAGGCGGCACGGATGGCGGATGCGCGCATCAAGGCCGGCGATGCCGGCCCGCTTACCGGCATTCCGTTTGCGCACAAGGATATTTTCTGTACCCGCGGCGTAAAGACCAGCTGTGGCTCGAAGATGCTGGATAATTTCATTGCACCCTACGACGCGACGGTTACCCGCAAGCTGCTGGATGCCGGTGCGGTGATGCTCGGCAAGACCAACATGGACGAGTTTGCCATGGGGTCTTCGAACGAGACCAGCTTTTACGGGCCGGTGAAAAATCCATGGAACCCGGCAACGGTACCCGGCGGCTCTTCGGGCGGCTCGGCGGCGGCGGTTGCAGCACGCCTGGTGCCTGTCAGTACCGGCACGGATACCGGCGGTTCGATTCGCCAGCCGGCGGCATTATGCGGCATCACCGGGATAAAACCGACCTATGGTTGTGTGTCACGCTACGGCATGATTGCTTTTGCATCCAGTCTTGACCAGGGCGGGCCATTTGCCCGCACCGCGGAAGATGCAGCCATTATGCTCGGTGCCATGGCCGGTTACGACGAACGTGACTCGACCAGCATTCAAAGGCCGAGCGATGACTACCGGGCTGACCTGGACAAGTCCCTTCAGGGACTGAAGATAGGCCTGCCAAAAGAGTACTTTGGCGAAGGACTGGATGGTGCAGTCGGCACGGTTGTGGAGGCGGCACTGAAGGAGTTTGAAAAAATGGGTGCCACGCTCACAGAGATCAGCCTGCCGAATACGCACCTGTCAGTGCCGACATACTATGTCGTGGCACCTGCGGAATGTTCATCCAACCTGTCCCGTTTTGACGGCGTACGTTTCGGGCACCGGGCTGAAAACCCGCAAGACCTGGAGGACCTGTACACACGCTCGCGCGGCGAGGGTTTCGGCGCGGAGGTCAAGCGCCGCATCCTGATCGGCACCTATGCACTGTCTGCCGGATACTACGACGCCTACTACCTGAAGGCGCAACAGGTGCGGCGATTGATCCGCGAGGATTTCGTGCGCGCCTTCAAGGACGTCGATGTCATCATGGGTCCGACGGCACCGACCGTGGCCTTTGAGCTGGGGGCGAAGGCGGATGACCCGGTGAGCATGTATCTTTCTGACATCTATACGATTGCCGTGAACCTTGCCGGTTTGCCGGCCATGTCCATACCTGCCGGTTTTGCAGGCAATATGCCCGTGGGCCTGCATGTGATTGGTAACTACTTCAGGGAAGGCCAGCTGCTGAATACAGGTCACCAGTACCAGCAGGTGACTGACTGGCATGCACGCACCCCTGAAGGATTTGAGTGAAGAGTGACTTTTTGATGCAATGGGAAACCGTAATCGGGCTGGAAATCCATACCCAGCTGGCAACCAGGAGCAAGATTTTCTCGGCGGCCGCAACCAAATACGGTGCTGAACCGAATACCCAGGCCTGTGCTGTCGACCTTGGGTTGCCCGGTGTATTGCCGGTGCTGAATGCCGAGGTTGTACGCATGGCTGCCTGCTTCGGGCTGGCGACGCACTCGACGGTTGCATCGCGTTCCGTGTTTGCCCGCAAGAACTACTTCTACCCTGATCTGCCCAAGGGCTACCAGATCAGCCAGTTTGAGTTGCCAATCGTGCATGACGGTTATCTTGATATCGAGCTGGAAGACGGCACTACCAAGCGGATCGGTATCACCCGGGCGCACCTGGAAGAAGATGCCGGCAAATCTTTGCACGAGAGTTTTCACGGCATGACCGGAATCGACCTCAATCGGGCGGGCACGCCGCTGCTGGAAATCGTCTCGGAGCCGGAGCTGAGTTCGGCAAAGGAAGCCGTGGCCTATATGAAGAAGATCCATTCCCTGGTCCGTTATCTGGAAATCAGTGATGGCAACATGCAGGAGGGTTCGTTCCGCTGTGATGCCAACGTATCGGTGCGCCCAAAAGGCCAGCAGGAGTTCGGTACCCGTGCGGAAATCAAGAATATAAATTCCTTCAGGTTTGTCGAACAGGCGATCAACCACGAAGTCGAACGCCAGATCATGGTGCTTGAAGGCGGTGGCAGCGTCGTCCAGGAGACGCGCCTGTATGATCCCGACAAGCATGAAACACGCCCGATGCGCTCCAAGGAAGAGGCCAATGATTACCGCTACTTTCCTGATCCGGACCTGTTGCCTGTTGAGCTGGACGCGGCGTTTATCGAGGCCGTGCGCCAGACCCTCCCGGAACTGCCCGATGCCAGGAAGCAGCGTTTTGTCGGTGACTATGGTTTGTCTGACTATGATGCGGGTGTTCTGACCGCAAGCCGGGAAATGGCCGATTATTTCGAGGCCGTTGTCAAACGGGCAGGGGGGCAGGGGAAACTTGCGGCCAACTGGGTGATGGGCGAATTGTCCGGGGCGCTGAACAAGAGTGACGCCGGTATTGCCGACAGCCCGGTAACGGCTGAGGCCCTGGGTGATATGTTGCTGCGTATTGAAGACGGCACGATTTCCGGAAAAATCGCCAAGCAGGTGTTCGAGGCGATGTGGAACGGTGAAGGCAGCGCTGATGAAATAATCGAACAGCAGGGCCTGAAGCAGATATCCGATTCCTCCGCTATTGAAGGCATCATCCAGGAAGTACTGGACAGCAGTCCGCAGCAAATCGAGCAATACAGAAATGGCCAGGAAAAACTTTTCGGCTATTTCGTCGGCCAGGTGATGAAGGCCACACGGGGCAAGGCCAATCCAAAACAGGTGAATGAACTGCTCAGAAAGAAACTGGATTCCTGATACTCCAGGCAGACATCCCGTAGTAGATGCAGGCGCGTCCGGTTCGAATTCCCCGCCGCTATCCGACAGGCTCCAGTATGAAAATCATTGCTGACGAAAATATTCCCTGCGTTGAGAAGGCCTTTGCCTCCCTCGGCGAGGTTGAACTGGTTTCCGGGCGCGGTCTGCGGGCCGGGCAGGTGCGCGATGCCGATATCCTGCTGGTGCGTTCGGTGACCCGCGTCGATAAGCGCCTGCTCGCCGGTTCAAGCGTCCGTTTTGTCGGCTCGGCAACCATCGGCTTTGACCATATCGACCGGAATTACCTGCGCAGCAGGGATATAGGGTTCTCCACGGCCCCCGGCAGCAATGCCATCTCCGCAGCGGAATACGTCATCAGCGCCCTGGTGGTGCTGGCGGAACGTGGCGGCATTGATCTCGGGACAAAGACAGCCGGCATCATCGGCTGCGGCAATGTCGGCTCGCGTGTGCTGAAAAAATTCACCGCGCTGGGTAT
Source organism: uncultured Gammaproteobacteria bacterium (assembly GCA_963827755.1). Classification (GTDB taxonomy): domain Bacteria; phylum Pseudomonadota; class Gammaproteobacteria; order UBA9214; family UBA9214; genus UBA9214. The sequence continues at coordinate 28,105 of CAWHCQ010000030.1, read as the reverse complement.
TGATTGCCGGGTCAATGACCCGCCGCTAAGGCGGCAGGGCGGCCATGATCACTATGTCGGGCTTTATGCGGTGTTGCAGGCCGACATTGTTACCGTGCATGTGCCACTGGCAGCAGGCGGTGATTATCCCACGTTTCATCTTCTCGATGAGGCCTTCCTCGAGCGACTGAAGCCGAACACTATCCTGATCAATACCGCGCGCGGTGCGGTGGCCGATAACCGCGCACTTGATCATGTGCTCGGTCGGCGCAGCGACCTGTCGGTTGTGCTTGATGTCTGGGAAAACGAACCGGAGATCAGCACGTCGCTGCTGGAAAAAGTGGCGCTGGCGACACCGCATATCGCAGGCTACAGCCTCGACGGGAAACTGCGCGGTACGGAAATGATTTACGCTGCGGCGTGCAAATATTTTCAGCAGTCAACGCAGTGGAGTGTTGCAGACGAGTTGCCCGGGGCGGGGCTACTCGATACGGAGAGTTTTATTGCCGGTGATGTGACCGGAAATATTCGCAAGGCCGTGCTGGATTGCTATGATATCCGTGATGACGATGAACGTTTGCGTGCGATCCTTTCGCGGCCGCGCCAGGACCGGCCGGCGTACTTCGACCGGTTGAGGAAAGAGTACCCGGTGCGGCGTGAGTTCCAGACAAGGAAAATCAGCGGCGCAGGTATGGATGAGTCAACCCGGGCGGTTTTGCGCGGGCTTGGTTTTGTGTGTTGAACATTTCTTTAAGCCATTGGTATGCCCATGACGGGTACGCTGCGCTTTACCCGTCCTACGGTGAGGTGGGTGACGGGTACGCTGCGCTTTACCTCGTCCTACGATGAGGTGGGTGACGGGTACGATGTAGAATAGGTAAAGGGGGTAGGATGGGTAAAGGAGCGCAGCGACGTACCCATCAAATTCCGTGCTCCGCTACAGGATTTCTACCCCTTGCCGCACACCGGGCAATCAGGGTCCCGCTTCAGTTTCAGGGTGCGCCATTCGTGGCAGAGTCCGTCAAACACGAGCAGTCGCCCGACCAGGGTTTCACCCAGCGAGAGAATGACTTTCAGGGCCTCCAGCGCCTGCAGCGAGCCGATAATTCCGGTGACCGGAGCGAGCACGCCGGTGTCCGAACAGGCCTGATCTTCTTCTTCACCTTCTTTATACAAGCAGCTGTAACAAGGGCTTTTTTTGTCGCCCGGATCAAACACGGAAAGCTGGCCCTGCAGGCGGATTGCCGCTCCGGAAACCAGCGGGGTGCGCCAGGTCATACAGGCACGGTTGATGGCAAAACGGCTTGCAAAATTGTCCGTACAGTCGAGTACCGCCGCGGCCTGCCGGACCTCATCATCAAGTTGTTCGCCCTGCAGTTTTTCCCCGATGGCTGTGACCCGTATTTCCGGGTTGATGGTTGCCAGGGACTGTTGCGCGGATACCGCTTTGTTGAGTCCGATATCTGTATCCTGATGCAACAGTTGCCGCTGCAGGTTGGAGAGTTCAACTGTGTCATGATCGGCAATTACCAGGTGGCCGACACCGGCCGCGGCAAGATACATGGCGGCCGGTGAACCGAGTCCGCCGGCACCGACGATCAGGACGCGGGCCGAGAGCAGTTTTTGCTGCCCCGCAATATCAACCTGCGGCAGCATGATCTGGCGGCTGTAGCGGAGGAGTTGATCGTCGTTCATGAACCTTTCGTTGAGTTATGTTGATATACAGAAGCGTTATTTACGCAAAGCTGATTCCAGCTGGTAACGGGGTACAGGAAATAATGAGGTTCTCTCTGATAATAAGCGAATCCCCTCCCGGCTTTGGCATCCTGAGTCGCTCTATCGCCTGCGTCCTGCAGGCGTCCCTTCGGGAGAGGGCCAGGGAGAGGGGTTGACGGGGTAACGATGAAATCAAGCGCAATAATTTCCAGAGTGCTTCCCCCGTGTCTACAGCAGAATGTGATTTTTATTTACAGGTAACGTCGCAGGTACTCGGGACGATGATCGCGGCAGCCATGATCACGACGCAGGTACCGGGTGATGAAGGCATCGCGCGTACAGTCCGCCATGTCATGTCTGCCGTTGCTGCATTCGATATCCTCGATGTAATAGCAAATGCTGCGCATGAGCCGGCAGAAGAAACTGGTGCGGAGTTTGTAACCAAACTCCTGCAATACTGCCTCGATGATCTGCAGGGTGATTTGTCTTACGTTGTAGCTGACAAGCAGACGATCGGGTCCGGAGACCTGTACACGCAGTACACCTTTGACATCGCGCAACAGGGCCGCGGCAGATTCTGCAAAGGCGGGATCCTGGTTTGACTGTATCAGCCAGATTGACCGGTTTTTCAGTTTTTCCGTCACACGTCCATACTAGCGCCGGGGGGTCAAATAGCAAGATTGGCGGCCGCTATGGCAGGCCCGGCCTGCCGTTATGACGGAAATCCGGGTTTTTACAGGCTTATCCCGTGAAAGCCGTGTTATTTCCTGCCCATGCATACCCGCTCGAGCCCGGCCGCGTCGCGGTGAGTGCTGATCTCATGATAGCCATGTTCAGCGAGCCGTTGTTTGACCCTGCCGGCCTGGTTGTAGCCGTGTTCCAGCATTAACCAGCCCTGCGCCTGCAGGCAGTCACGCGCACACGCCACAATGCGTTCCAGGTCATCCATGCCATCCGCTCCCGATGCCAGGGCAGAGCGGGGCTCAAAGCGAACGTCGCCGCGCCCCAGGTGGGCATCCTGCGCCTCTATATACGGCGGGTTGCTGATAATGAAATCGAAATATTCACGGGCCAGTGGCGCGCACCAGTTTCCCTGGACAAAACTGACATTATCAATGCCGAGCGTGCGGGCGTTGGCGGCAGCCATTGCAAGGGCGCCGGCGGACATGTCCGTGGCAATGACCCGGGAGCGCGGCCGTTCGTGTGCAATCGCCAGTGCAATGGCGCCGCTGCCGGTGCCGAGATCGGCAATAGCCAGGCAGGTGTCAGGCGGAATCTTCTCCAGTGCCAGTGTCACCAGTGTTTCGGTTTCCGGGCGGGGTATCAGGGTATCCGGGCTCACCCCAAGGGCCAGTGACCAGAATTCGCGTTGGCCTGTCAGGTAGGCAACCGGTTCTCCACAGGCACGCCTTTGCACCAGTTGCCTGTATTGTTCACAGGTTTCCATTGGCAGGATTTTCCCGGGCCAGGCATGCAGGTGAGCGCGGTCTTTTTGCAGCAGGCTGGCGAGTAACACTTCCGCATCGAGTCGCCCGGTGCCGGAGTCAAGTGTCGTGCTCGCAGCGTTGATCAGCTGCCTGATGGAGACCTCATCCGGCCTGTTCATTGAGCGCGGTGAGCTGGTCTGCCTGGTATTCACTGGTAAGCGGCTCGATGACGAGGTCGAGGTTGCCGGCCAGGAAATCGTCGAGCTTGTAGACGGTCAGGTTTATGCGGTGATCGGTCATGCGCCCCTGCGGGTAGTTATAGGTGCGTATTCGCTCCGAACGATCGCCACTGCCCACCAGTAACCGGCGTGCTTCGGATTCCTCGGACTTTTGTTTTTCCTGCTCGGTATTGAGCAGCTTCGCGGCGAGTAATGACATCGCCCGTGCCCGGTTCTTGTGCTGGGAGCGCTCATCCTGGCATTCAACAATGATGCCGCTCGGAATATGTGTCAGCCGGATCGCGGAATCTGTTTTATTCACATGCTGACCGCCGGCGCCGGAGGCCCTGAAGGTATCCACCTTCAGGTCTGCCGGGTTGATTTCAACCGGATCAATGTCTGCGGCTTCCGGCAGGATGGCGACTGTTGCGGCAGAGGTATGAATGCGGCCCTGTGATTCGGTTTCGGGTACGCGTTGTACACGGTGGGCGCCGGATTCGAATTTCAGCCGCGAATAGGCACCGTGGCCGACAATGCGCGCAATTATTTCACGGTATCCGCCATGCTCGCCGGGGCTTTCGCTGAGTACCTCTACCTGCCACTTGTTGAGTTCTGCATAGCGTGCATACATGCGGAACAAATCGCCCGCGAAAATAGCGGCCTCGTCACCGCCGGTGCCGGCGCGGATCTCGAGGAATATATTACTGCTGTCGTGCGGGTCTTTTGGCAGCAGCAGTCTCTGTATATCCAGTTCCAGTTCCGCGCTGGCCGTGCGTGTCTTTTCAAGCTCTTCCCCGGCCATGTCCTTCATATCCGGGTCCGGGTCCCCGAGCATTTCCTCTGCCGAGGCCAGATCATCCTGTGCCTGCCTCCAGGCCCGGAAGCTGTCAACAACCGGTGTAAGTTGTGCATACTCCTTCGAGAGATCCCGGTAACGATCCTGGTCCGCGATGGTTTCCGCATCAGCCAGCAGCGCACTGACTTCGTCGTAGCGCTCTTCTATCTGTTCCAGTTTTCTGGTGATGCTGGCTTGCATGGGCAGTTATCTTTTATCCTTGATGCGAAACAGGGTGCGCACTGCGTCAAGCAGGCCGGTATTGCCACTGGCGACAGCCGAGCGCAGGTTGACGCTTGGATCATGGGTCAGTTTATTGATGAGATTACGTGTCAATGTCTCAACCACCTCTTTGGGCGGTGTGCCGCTGTCCAGTTGCTGATTGGCCTTGTCGATGGCTTCCCTGCCCAGCGCCTGTGCATGCTCGCGGTAGGCCCGCAGGGTCGGTACGGCCTCGAGCGACTGCGTCCACTCGTGGAAGTGTGCGACTTGCACCTCGATGATTTCCTCAGCCTGTTGCGCAGCCTGCTTGCGTGATCGCAGGTTCTCCTCGATAACCAGCTGCAGGTCATCGATGTTGTAGAGATAAACATCATCAAGCTCGGCGACATCCGCGGCGATGTCGCGGGGAACAGCGATATCCACCATGAAGACCGGGCGGTGTTTACGGCTTCGGAGCGCATTGAGAACTGTTGCCTTGTCGAGAAGTACTTCGCTGCTGCCTGTCGAGGAGATTACGATGTCGGCTTCGGCGAGGTGTGCGGGAATCTCGTCCAGGCCGATGCCGTAGCCATCGAATTGTGCTGCCAGGTCATGGGCGCGCACGACAGTGCGATTCGCGATGATTATCTTGCCGATGCCCTGTTCATGCAGGTGACGGGCCGTGAGTTCGATGGTTTCACCGGCGCCGATCAGCAAGGCTGTCTGTTTCTCGAGGCTGCCGAAGATCTGCATCGCCAGGCGCACGGCCGCAAATGCCACGGACACGGGGCTTGCACCAATCGCGGTGTCAGTGCGAATTTGCTTGGCGACGGAGAAGGTGTGCTGGAAAAGGCGGTTAATCAGGGTATGAATACTGCCTGCGTCGAGCGCCGACTGATAGGATGCCTTCATTTGGCCGAGGATCTGCGGTTCTCCCAGGATCATGGAGTCCAGGCCGGCGGCGACCCGCAATGCATGGCGGACTGCCGCGTCATCCGTATAGGTATAGACATGTTTCTCCAGGCTTCCCTGGCAGAGTTGGTGGAATTGACACAGCCAGTCGGTGATCGGATCGAACCCCTGACCTTCCTGGGCGCAATACAGCTCGGTGCGGTTGCAGGTCGACAGGATAACGGCCTCGTGAACGCCGTCCAGTGCAGTCAGTTCGGCCAGCGCAGTGCCCAGCCGCTCCGGGGGGAATGCCACTTTGCCACGTACCTCGACAGGCGCCGTGGTGTGATTAATGCCTAGAACGGTCAGGTGCATAAGGGAAATTCAGGAAAATTCAGCTAAGAATGCAAAATTCTGCATTGCCGGGCGTGCTAATACAAGTTGAGGCAAATCCATCGTGAAGTAAAGGAAATAGAGTCAGGGCCGGGTATTCTACGCGCATTGGTATAACGGGGCATGCGTGAGACTGATAGAATAGGCGAGATGAAGAACCCGATGAAAGGACCGGACAGGATGATATATCGTTTTGGGCTGCTGATTTTGCTGCTTGGCTCGGTGGCGGCATGTGCAGTCCGGGAATACCAGCCTGCGGCAAAGACATCCTCGCCTGAATCCCGGCCGCAGGCCGCTAATGAGGAAAAACCGGTGACCGCGGCCGGTGTTGCTGAAGTTACCACCCAGGCACTCTCGAAGGAAATGATGTACGACATCCTGCTGGCCGAGATTGCCGGGCAGCGGGGCGAAATGGATGTCTCTGTGCCGCACTACCTGCGGGCTGCCGAGCAAGCCGAAGATCCCCGGGTCGCGGAGCGTGCTGTCCAGATTGCCATGTTTGCCAAGGAATTCGATGTTGCCAAGCGCGCCGCACGCCGCTGGGTGGCGCTTGAAAGCGATAACCTGGAGGCGCACAAATTACTCACGGCACTCGCCCTGCGCACGGGCGATATGAATGAGGTAACCGTGCAGATGGGTTACCTGCTGAGCATTACGGAAAAGCCGCAGGATGGTTATCGACTTGTAACAGCCATCATGGCGCGTAATACAGACAAGCTGGCGGCGTTAACAGCGATAGAGCAGCTGGTCGCCAACGATCCCGGCAGTCCGTATGCGCAGATGGCCCTGAGCCGTACCGCCATCCTGGCCGATCAGCTGGACCAGGCGCTGGAGGCGGTCGACAGAGCGCTGGCCCTGCAGCCCGATCTGGACGACGCCACGATTCTCAAGGCGCAGATCCTCGTGAGCATGGATCGCAAGGACGAGGCCATGCGCTTCATGCAGGCGGCAACTGCCAGGTATCCGCAAAACATTGATATGCGCTTTATCTATGCACGCTTGTTGCTCGACGCACAGGATCTTGAAGGTGCCCGCGAGCAGTTTAACAGGGTGGTCAGGCAAGACCCGGATAACGTGGATGCGCTCTATTCACTGGGATTGCTGGAACTGGAAGTCGAGCGTTACAGGGCCGGGGAAAAGCATCTCAGGAAATTGATCGAACTTAAACAGCGGGAACAAAGCGCCTATTACTACCTCGGTTATGCTGCTGTTAAACAGGGTAAGGATGCGCAGGCGCTTGACTGGTACCGCAAGGTGGACTCGGGTGATTTCTGGAGCCAGGCACAACTGCATGCCGCTGAAATAATGGTCCGCCAGGGCAGGATAGAAGCCATGCAGGAATACCTGCGGGAGTTGCGCCGGAAGAATCCCGAGACATCCGTGGCATTCGACCTTATCGAGGGCCAGGTATTGTCAGAGGCGGGCCACCTGGAAGAGGCATCAGTTGTCTACTCACGGGCGCTCGAAGCTGATCCGGACAATGAAGACCTGCTCTATGCGCGGGCTCTGGTCACGGAGAAACTGGGACAGTTCGACCTTGCCGAGAAGGATATGCGGCACATCCTCCGTAATGATCCGGATAATGTTCGCACCCTGAATGCACTGGGGTACACACTGGCTGACAAGACAGACCGGTACGAGGAAGCACTCGGCTATATCAGCAGGGCGCTGCAGCAAAAACCGGATGACCCGGCCATTATCGACAGCATGGGATGGGTGCAGTTTCGCCTGGGTAACCTGGCAGAAGCACGGCGTTACCTCGAGCAGGCCTGGGAGATGACAAAGGACAGTGAAATCGGCGCACATCTCGGCGAGGTGATGTGGGCACAGGGTGATCACGAAGCCGCGCGCAGGGTCTGGGCCGAAGCAAAGAACACGGGTCCGGATAATCCGGCATTGCTCGATGTGCTGCAACGAATCAATCCATGACAGGCAGGGCCCCGCCGAACAGTTACGTGCCTGGATATTCTCTTGAACACTCGAATCATTAAGCTCTTCTGCAGCCGGACCTTGCGAAGATGCCTGGCCGTCTTCCCGGCAGGCCTGCTGCTTGCCGGCTGTGCGATTACTCCAGGGCCCGACACCTGGCAGCCCCCTGACGCGACGCAGATCAGCGACTGGCAGTTTACCGGCCGGGTTTCACTGGTACAGGCTGAACAGGGCTGGCATGCCGGCTTGTCCTGGCAGGAACAGGCAGATCACTTCCAGCTGCAAATATCCGGGCCGCTGGGACAGGAGGCTTTCCGCCTGACGGGTGATGCTACGGGTGTGTTGCTGGAAGATAAGGACGGCAGTAAAACCAGTGCCGGGGATGCCGAGAGCCTGCTTCTGAACACGACCGGCTGGAACTTGCCGGTAAGCGGATTGAGATACTGGGTGCGTGGCCTGCCGGTGCCTGGCGTAAAGGCGCGTGAAAACCGTAACTTACAGGGACGGCTGGTGGAGCTTGAGCAGTCCGGCTGGCTTATATCCTATAGCCGGTACAAATTTCTCGGTGGTGTCGGCTGGCCGGCAAAACTGCAACTGGCCCGTGATGACATCAGCGTGCGGCTGGTGATCCATGAATGGCAGCCCGGCGTGTCCGCCGGGCCCGGGATGTGAATCACATCGAGATCCCGGCTTCTGCCAGCGGCCCCTGGCCGGCCCCGGCCAAGCTCAACCTGTTTCTGCATATCACCGGGCAGCGGGCAGACGGTTACCATGAGCTGCAGACACTGTTCCAGTTTTTGACCTGTGGGGACTGGCTGTATTTCGATATTCAGGACGGGGCGGATGTTTCCCTGTACGGGACGCCTGCCGGTGTGCCCGAGGCCGATGACCTGTGTGTCAAGGCGGCACATCTGTTGCGCGAGACCGCCGGGCGTCCGCTGGGTGTGACCATATATAACGACAAGCGCCTGCCGCCCGGCAGCGGTCTGGGGGGCGGCAGCTCCGATGCGGCAACCACACTTATTGTGTTGAATAAGCTCTGGCAACTGGGGCTGGGGACCCGCCAATTGGCGGCACTTGGCCTTCGGCTGGGGGCGGACGTTCCGGTATTCATCCACGGGCATGCGGCATGGGCCGAGGGCGTGGGCGAGATCCTCACGCCGGCAACCCCGCCGGAGGGCTGGTTTCTGGTCGTGATTCCGCCGGTAAGCGTTTCAACTGCCGATATTTTCTCCGACGCGGAATTGACACGGGACACGCCGCGGAAGAGAATACCCGACCTTGTTTCGGGCGGCGGCCGGAATGACTGCGAAGCGCTTGTCCGGCGCAGATACCCGGAGGTCGCAGCGGCACTCGACTGGCTGGGTGAATTTTCTCCCCCAAGGATGTCCGGTACGGGCGGAAGCGTCTTTGCCGCCTTCGACTCGGAAGCGGATGCACGGCGAGTCGCAGACCGGTTGCCGGACGGTTGGGAAAGTTTTATCGCCCGTGGAGTCAATCGCTCACCCTTGCACTCGGCAATGGAGTGATCGCGGGACCAGCCCCGCGCGCGTGCCTTGATACTGTTTTCTATTGGGACGTCGCCAAGTGGTAAGGCCCGGGGTTTTGATCCCCGTATTCGCAGGTTCGAATCCTGCCGTCCCAGCCATATGTGGAAGAGCTGTACTGTTGAATGACGGCAGGATGAGAACCTCAAGGTTCGACGAGCCGCGAAGCGGCGAACGACTGCAGGGATGCAGGAGGTAGAGCAATGCAGGAGCAATTGCCGAGAACGTCGTCGCAGACGACGGCCCCGACGGGGGTCGGGGCAGAATGCCCCGAGTAGAATTGGCGCGACGAATAATCCTGCCGTCCCAGCCATATGTGTACAAAGATGTTTTCGTTAACTGGAAAGCGGGCTAGCTATGAATAATTCATCCGTATCTGATTCTGACAGCCGGATGATGATATTTACCGGGACCGCAAACCCCAGGCTGGCACAGGCGGTAGCCAACGAGTTGCGGCTGAATCTCGGTGCGGCCCACGTCAGCAGTTTCAGTGACGGCGAAGTACAGGTTGAAATCATGGAGAACGTCCGCGGCAAGGATGTCTTCATTATGCAGCCGACGTGCGCACCCACGAATGACAACCTGATGGAATTGCTGGTGATGATCGACGCCGTGCGTCGTTCATCGGCATACCGCATAACAGCGGTGGTGCCGTATTTCGGGTATGCGCGGCAGGACCGTCGCCCGCGTTCTGCACGTGTGCCGATAACCTCCAAGGTCGTTGCCGGGATGATCGGTGATGTGAAGGCGGACCGGGTATTGACCGTGGATTTGCACGCGGACCAGATACAGGGTTTTTTCGATATCCCGGTGGACAATGTCTATGCATCCCCGATATTGCTGGGCGATATCTGGAAGCAGAAGTACCCGGAGTTGATCGTGGTGTCGCCGGACGTCGGCGGTGTCGTCAGGGCGCGGGCGATCGCGAAGCGCCTCGATGACGCCGACCTGGCCATCATCGACAAGCGGCGGCCGCAGCCGAACGAGGCCCGCGTGATGAATATTATCGGCAAGGTTGAGGGTCGCTCCTGTGTGCTGGTGGACGACCTGGTGGATACGGCCGGCACCCTGTGCCTTGCTGCAGTGGCGCTGAAAGAAGAAGGCGCCAGGAGGGTGGTTGCCTACTGTACACACCCGGTGCTGTCGGGAGCAGCGGTGGAGAACATCGAGGCATCGGAACTGGATGAGCTGGTGGTGACCGATACCATCCCGTTGCGTGCCGATGCAGAGGCCTGCAAGAAAATACGCCAGCTGAGTATTGCCACCATGCTGGCGGAGACCATGCGCCGCATCAGCATGGAAGAGTCTGTCAGTTCAATGTATATGGACTGAGTTTTAATCGCGGTTCTGTTTCAGTCTGAACGGGACCGCATCGTATCTCCCCTGGTCGCGGGGGAGGTGATACCTGCACCGCAAGGTGTGTTTTTCGGAGAAGCAAGATGGCTATTAGTTTTGAATTGAATGCACAGACGCGTACTGATACAGGCAAGGGTGCGAGCCGCCGCCTGCGTCATGCGGGCAATATACCTGCCATTATCTATGGTGGTGGAAAAGATCCCGAGGCGCTGACACTGTCGCACAACGAGGTGCTGCGTAATCTCGAGAACGAGGCTTTTTACTCGCATATCCTCAGCATCATGATCGATGGCAAGGAAACGCGGGCGATTCTGCGTGACCTGCAGCGTCACCCCAGTCGCTACAGAGTACTGCACATGGACCTGCAGCGCGTCAGGGAAGACGAAAAGCTGAAAACCAATGTGCCGCTGCACTTTCTGGGTGAAGATGACGCGCCGGGAGTCAAGGCCGGTGGCCTGGTATCGCATGACCTGACGGAAGTCGAGGTCGAGTGTTTTCCGAAAGACCTGCCGGAGTATATTGCACTTGATGTTTCCGCACTGGAAATCGGTGATTCCATCCACCTGTCCGGCCTGACTGTGCCTGAAGGCGTGACGCTGCTTGAGCTGGAACGTGGTGAAGGGCATGACCAGAGTGTTGTGTCCGTCCACGTCAAGCGTATCGTTGAAGAGGTTGAGGAAGTGCCGGAAGGTGAAGTCGCCGCTGAAGGTGAGGAGGCGAAGAGAAGGCCGCTGATGACGATGAAGGCGAGAAGTCTGATTAACCGGCATGACCGCCATACAGCTCGTCGCCGGGCTGGGTAACCCCGGAGCAAAGTACGAACAGACCCGGCATAACGCCGGGTTCTGGTTTGTAGACGAACTTGCGCGCCGCTGCAGCACGCAGTTCAGGCCCGAGAGCAAGTACAGGAGTGATGTCGCGCGCTGCACGATTGATGGCAGCGAGTGCCGCTTGCAAAAGCCGATGGAGTTCATGAATCGCAGTGGTCAGCCGGTGGCCGCACTGGCCGGTTTTTACCGTATACCGCGCAAGGCCATTCTCGTCGTCCATGATGACCTGGACCTGCCGGTCGGCACCGTCAAGCTCAAAAAGAGTGGCGGCCACGGCGGGCATAACGGTTTGCGTGACCTGATTCCCCACCTCGGCGGCAATGATTTCCTGCGCCTGCGCATCGGCATCGGTCACCCGGGGCATCGTGATGACGTGGTTGATTACGTGCTGAAGAAGGCCTCCCGCGAGGACCGGGCGGCGATCGACCAGGCGATTGCGGCTGCAGTCGATGTCATGCCGAAGCTCATTGCCGGCGATATCGAGGCGGCCATGAAGCAACTTCATACAAGCCAGGTTGATTAAGCTGCCAATACATACAGGATATGCCACTGTGTGCTTTGTGCCCCCTGTGGCGGAGCAAATTTATGAGTGTCAAATGCGGAATCGTCGGCCTGCCCAACGTCGGCAAGTCAACCCTCTTCAATGCCCTGACCGAGGCAGGTATACAGGCGGAAAATTATCCGTTTTGCACCATCGATCCGAACGTCGGTATTGTTTCGATCCCTGATCCGCGCCTCGATAAACTTGCCGCGATCGTCAAGCCGCAGAAGGTGTTGAATACGACCATGGAATTCGTCGATATCGCCGGTCTGGTTGCGGGGGCATCAAAAGGCGAGGGGCTCGGCAACAAGTTCCTCGCCAATATCCGCGAAACCGATGCCATCTGCATGGTGGTGCGTTGTTTTGAAGATGACAATGTCGTCCATGTGAGTGGCAGTGTTGATCCCGTTCGTGACATCGAGGTGATCAATACCGAGCTTGGCCTGGCGGACCTGGAGACCGTCGAAAAAGGCATCCACCGGGTCAGCAAGATTGCCAAGGGCGGCGACAAGGAGGCGAAGGCAAAACTGGCCGTGTTCGAGCGTGTGCGCGAGCAGCTGGATGCCGGGAAACTGGTCATCGGCATGGGGCTGGATGAGGACCAGCGCGCGGCCCTGTATGAACTGCATTTACTGACGGCCAAGCCGGTCATGTATGTTGCCAACGTCAAGGAAGACGGTTTCGAGAACAATCCCTACCTGGATGCCGTAGAGAAACGCTCGGCCGAGGAGGGCGCGCAAACGGTGGCCGTCTGTGCCGCCATCGAGGCCGAGATCGTCGAGCTGGATGTGGCTGAGCGCAAGGAATACCTCGATGAGCTCGGGTTTGACGAGCCGGGCCTGAACCGCGTCATCCGTGCGGGTTACCGGCTGCTCGGCCTGCAGACCTACTTCACGGCCGGCGAAAAAGAAGTCCGTGCCTGGACCACGCATATCGGCGCAACCGCCCCGCAGGCGGCCGGTGAAATACACACCGATTTCGAGAAGGGTTTTATCCGCGCCGAGGTGGTGGCCTATGACGATTTTATCGCCTGCAACGGTGAGCACGGGGCAAGAAAGGAAGGGAAACTGCGTAGCGAGGGCAAGGATTACATCGTCCAGGACGGCGATGTCGTGCATTTTCTCTTCAATGTGTAGCGATACGCTTGTACCAGGCGCCCGGAATCGAGTAAATTACACACCCCCTTTGGCTATGTAGCTCAGCTGGTTAGAGCACAGCACTCATAATGCTGGGGTCGGTGGTTCAAGTCCACCCATAGCCACCAATTTATCTAATAGAAACAGAAATATATGAGATGCCCTGAGCTAAGGGCATCTCAGCATTCCACCCCATACTCCGTATATACTCCGCTATATCGAAGACAAGGTGCACCGGCTTTGTATTCATTTACCAAATTACAGTCGTAATCCACATCGGTATTCATTAGGGGGAATCCTTCAAGACCCTTTCTTTTGCATTGGCAATGCAACATCACAGCAATCTTTGAATCGGTGCGTGTCCACCCCCTACGACGTACCCTGATGGCCTTTCACATTGGTAATAGAAGGTTCTACACTATAGCTTAGTTGCATCAAGTCTTAATCAGTTACACGGATGTTGCAGGAGGTTGAACATGGATTTAGTTGATACTGAGTTATCTGAGGCACAGCTTCGTGCCGCCCGCACTTTGGGGGAGTACATGGAGCGGGCAGAGGATCGCGCCAAACAAAGTCAGGGTGAAATTATGCGTGACCAGTCCAAGGAGATTAGGGCTATTCTAGAACATATCCGGAATGACCAATCTTCTCCCCCCCACGACTGCAATTAATTGCACTGGGATTAGTTAGCTAGCAAGGTTACGTACTACACCATGGAAGTACACTCGCGACAGCCATTTTTCGGGTGGATTCACTCGAAATGCGTGGGTTATGCACCCTATACACTTGGTTTTTTGACCCGATGAGGAATACCCAATGTTACACAAAATAGCTATGTTTTTTCTGGGCGCGATGACAATAAGCACTGCAGTTACCGCGCAAACCATCACTATCGCCACAGTCAATAACGGTGACATGATTACGATGAAAGAACTGAGTAGTGATTTTGAGAAGAAAAATCCAGATATTGAATTGAAATGGGTCACGCTGGAGGAAAATATACTTCGTCAGCGCGTCACTACTGATGTCGCAACTAGTGGCGGACAATACGACGTAATGACTATTGGAACCTATGAAGTGCCGATTTGGGGAAAACAAGGCTGGCTTACCGAATTAGATAGCCTTGGTGAGACCTATGACGTAGAAGATTTGTTACCAGCTATAAGAAGTGGCGTATCGATAGACAATAAACTATTTGCCGCACCGTTTTACGGTGAAAGCTCTATGGTTATGTACCGTACTGATCTGATGCAAAAAGCCGGTCTTGAAATGCCGAAAGAGCCAACATGGAAATTTATTCGTAAAGCCGCCAAGGCAATGACGGATAAACAAGCTGGCATATATGGTATCTGTTTGCGCGGTAAAGCGGGCTGGGGCGAAAACATCGCATTAATCACTGCCATGTCAAACTCATTTGGTGCACGCTGGTTTGATGAAAATTGGAAGCCACAATTTACTACACAAGCTTGGCAGGACACCCTGCAATATTACGTTGATGTTATGGAAGAGTCTGGCCCTCCAGGAGCATCAGCAAACGGTTTCAATGAGAATTTGGCCTTATTTCAAACTGGTAAATGCGGTATCTGGATAGATGCGACGGTAGCGGGTGCATTCGTCACCAACGAAAAAGATTCAGAAGTTGCAGATAAAGTTGGATTTTCTCTTGCACCAGACATGGGTCTTGGCAAACGCGGAAATTGGCTATGGGCCTGGACTTTGGCTATTCCGTCAAGCAGTAAAAATCCTGATGCAGCAATGAAATTTATTGGTTGGGCTACGTCAAAAGAATACTCGGCGCTAGTAGCTGATAAAAAAGGCTGGGCTAAAGTTCCTCCTGGTACTCGCGCATCTTTGTATAACAACCCTGAATACATTAAAGCTGCACCCTTTGCTCAAATCACTCTGGATTCTATTCAGTCAGCAGACCCTGTTAATCCTACGGTTAAGCCTGTCCCTTATGTAGGCGTGCAATTTGTTGCTATTCCTGAATTTCAGGGGATTGGAACGGCTGTTGGTCAACAATTTACTGCTGCACTAACAGGCCAAATGACAGTTAAACAAGCGTTAGACAATTCACAACGCCTGGTTGAACGAGCAATGCGCAAAGCACGTTATCCAAAGTAGTTACAATTTGTTAGGCGAGTAAGTGCATTGCACTTACTCGTATTTTTACTTGTAGAGGGGCCTGGGTTATGGCAACCATACAATCTCGTACTTTAGCTAAAGTAATGCTCTTTCCATCAGTCATGCTGTTGTTGGCATGGATGATCGTACCGCTGTGCATGACATTGTACTTTTCGTTTTTGGATTACAACCTGCTTAGCCCAGGAAACAATGAATTTATTGGCTTCCTTAACTATGAATACTTTCTAACCGATCCTGCTTTTATTGAATCTTTTTTCAATACTATATTGCTGGTAGGTGGGGTGCTGTTGATCACCATCTGCGGCGGTATAGGTTTGGCGATTTTGCTTGATCAAGCAATTTGGGGCCGCAACTATGTGCGTATTATGGTGCTCGCCCCATTCTTTGTGATGCCAACCGTTTCTGCTTTGGTATGGAAAAACATGTTCATGAACCCAGTGAATGGTTTATTCGCTCACTTTGCAGGTTTTATAGGTGTTGCTCCAATTGATTTCTTTGCGCAAATTCCACTACTGTCCATCGTCTTCATAGTGTCCTGGCAATGGCTACCTTTCGCCGCATTAATATTGTTAACCGCTATCCAATCACTGGATCGTGAACAACTTGAAGCCGCGGATTTGGACGGTGCAGGGCCATTCAGCAAATTTATTTACATCGTTATGCCGCATTTATCCAGAGCAATAACAGCGGTAATTTTGATCGAAACTATATTTTTATTGTCGATATTCGCAGAAATATTAGTCACGACAAGCGGTGGCCCCGGCTACGCGTCGACCAATATTACTTATCTAATATATACCCAATCTTTGCTTCAATTTGATGTTGGCGGAGGCTCTGCAGGCGGAATTGTGGCGGTAATCATTGCAAACATAGTTGCAATATTCCTTATGCGCCTAATTGGCAAGAACCTGGAGGGTTAAGTGATGGCAATAAGTAAAAGTAACAAATCAAAATTAATTTATACGATCTTAGCCTGGTTCATTAGTGGAATGATATTTTTTCCCATTCTATGGACCTTAATCACCAGCTTTAAGACAGAAGCAGAGGCGATTTCGGCGACACCGAGCCTGTTTATGTTTGAATGGACACTTGAAAACTATTCAGATGTTTTGGCTCGCTCACCCTACTTTGACCATTTCTGGAATTCTGTGGTTATCTCTATTGGTTCGAGTTTGCTTGGGTTGCTCGTTGCAATCCCTGCGGCATGGTCAATGGCTTTCGCACAAACCAAGCGCACTAAAAATATTCTAATGTGGATGCTCTCTACCAAGATGTTGCCACCAGTAGGTGTACTCATTCCAATTTATTTGATGTTTCGTGATTTCGGGTTGCTAGATACAAAACTTGGCCTGGTGATCATCATGACACTTATTAATTTACCGATTATGGTGTGGATGTTGTATACGTATTTTAAGGAGATACCGAATGAGATCCTTGAAGCTTCGCGTATGGACGGCGCGAGCATTGGTGAAGAGATTTTTCATGTGTTACTACCGATTGCATTGCCTGGTATTGCTTCAACGCTCCTTCTAAATGTCATACTCGCCTGGAACGAAGCATTTTGGACGCTCATATTGACCGCAGCCAATGCTGCACCATTGACCGCATATATAGCCAGTTATTCAAGTCCAGAAGGCTTGTTTTATGCCAAATTGTCAGCCGCATCGGTAACAGCAATTGTGCCGATCCTAATACTTGGCTGGTTTAGTCAGAAACAATTAGTGCGTGGATTAAGCTTCGGCGCAGTTAAGTAGGAGATACAATAATGGGCAGCATTACTTTAAAACAAGTGACAAAAAGCTTCGGCGATGTAAATGTTATTAAACCTTTAGATTTGCAAATTCGTGATGGCGAGTTCATCGTATTCGTTGGTCCATCGGGTTGCGGCAAATCAACACTTTTGCGAATGATTGCAGGTTTGGAAGATACCACCAGCGGTAATATTGAAATAGACGGAAACGATGCAACGGATACCCCCCCCGCGAAAAGAGGCTTGGCGATGGTGTTCCAGTCTTACGCGCTATATCCGCATATGTCGGTTCGTAATAACATTGCATTTCCACTTAAACGCGCAAAAGTTGCCCCAGCAGAAATTGATGAAAAAATTGCATCAGCGGCAAAAATACTCAACCTGGGTGATTATCTAGACCGCAAACCGGGTCAATTGTCTGGTGGTCAACGCCAACGTGTGGCAATTGGTCGCGCAATTGTGCGCCAGCCATCAGCCTTTTTATTCGACGAGCCACTTTCGAACCTAGATGCTTCTCTTCGAGTAAATATGCGTCTTGAGATTTCTGAACTGCATAAGAGTCTCGCGACAACAATGATTTACGTCACTCATGACCAAGTTGAAGCGATGACAATGGCTGATCGCATCGCGGTGATTAATGCTGGTGTGATTGAACAAGTTGGCACGCCTCTGGAGCTTTATCAAAATCCAGTTAATCGCTTTGTTGCCGGCTTCATCGGGTCACCAAAAATGAACTTTATCGAGATTGATCCTGTTGGCGACGATCCTACACATTGTCTGGGTGTTCGCCCGGAGCACATAAAAGTAATAGAAGAGAAAGGTTTGTGGACCGGAAAAGTTGGTGTTATTGAGCATCTGGGGTCTGAAACCTTTTTACATGTTCATGTAGACGGTGTAGGCACACTAACCATTAAAGATGATGGAGATTGTCCGTTGAAATATGGTGACATTGTCAACTTGACGGCTCCGAAGTACAAAATTATGCACTTTGATAACACAGGGACCACTTTGACATCACTGTCTTGGGGCGAAGCTTCAATATCTCAGTAAGCTTAATGATTAGCGGTGTAACCAATAAGGAAGACATCACCACTCATATGGGCAAAAATTTATGTCAATAAGACTAAGCTATCAAGCTCTAGACGCACTGCCATCTAACGTGAAAAAACCGGGTTACTCAAGGAATGTCTTGTCTGCAGGAATCGTGCATATTGGCGTAGGAAATTTTCATCGTGCACATCAGGCAATGTATTTGCACAATTTATTCAACTCTGGAGAGGCTCGTGATTGGGCAATCCGTGGAGCAGGTACTAAATCTTACGATGTGGCAATGCGAGACAAACTGAAATCGCAGGATTGGTTAACAACTGTAGTTGAACTGGATGCGAATGGACTGACGGCACAGGTGTGCGCGTCAATGATTGATTTTCTCGAAAATGACGCGGCCAGTTTAATTAATGGTCTAAGTCACAGTGAAATACGTATCGTGTCTTTAACCATCACCGAAGGCGGTTATTATATGGATGATAAGACCGGTGGTTTTAATCTTGCTCATCCTGAAATTCAACGCGACATTAACGATTTTGCCAGCCCTAATACTGTCTTCGGAGTACTGATTAAATCGTTACAAAACCGCCGCGACAATAATGTACTGCCATTCACCGTGATGTCGTGTGACAACATTCCACACAATGGCGACGTGACAAAACGAGCATTGACAGAGATGGCAACTAAAATTGATCAGAACTTAGCTAACTGGATCACTAACAATGTAACCTTCCCAAATTCAATGGTCGATTGTATAACGCCTGCCACGTCTGATCTGGAAAGGGATAAACTGAAGAACTTGTTTGGAATAGAAGACAGTGCCCCTGTTTTTTGCGAACCCTTCCGACAATGGGTCATGGAAGACAACTTTGTAAATGGTCGTCCACCGCTAGAAAAGGTTGGGGTAGAGTTTGTAGATGATGTGGCGCCTTTTGAATTGATGAAACTACGGATTTTAAATGGTGGACATGCCTCAATTGCCTATCCAGCTGCGCTATTAGGTATCAATTTCGTGCATGACGTCATGGCAAATAAGTCGATCAGCCAATATCTTAAAAAACTGGTTGAAGAAGAAATTATTCCCACACTTGATGACGTGCCTGGAGTCGATTTTAACGAATATGCCGCATTGATTGAATCGCGCTTTGCGAACCCTGAAGTGCGAGATACAGTGCCAAGACTATGCCAAGATGCTTCCAATCGGTTACCAAAATTTATTCTGCCGATTATTCAGGCTAATCTGCAACAAGGAAGAGATTGCAAAGGATTAGCGTTAGTGATTGCCCTTTGGTGTCGCTATTGCGCAGAAGGGGCAGACCCGGATAGTGGCATTGTAATACAAGACCAACAGGCACAGAGATTGATAAAACAGTCTCTGCTAGCCAAGGAAGATCCGTCTGCCTTTTTGCAAATGAATGATATTTTTGGGACTCTTAGCAAGCAAGATATCTTTTATCAACATTTTTCAACTTGGCTGAAAATGCTTTGGGATGTCGGTACTCCTGGTACGCTAAGGCAGTATTTGTAACTGACATGACAATCGGTGACCAGTAAATGGCTCTACTTAACACTTCATTTCCTTAAACTACACTGGATTTAGTGATTTTTGATTGTGACGGAGTGCTAATTGACAGTGAAATACCTAGCAAGCGTGTCTTGTTAATAATGCCAGAAGACCATGGTGTTTGTGTATCAGATAAATATTTTGACACATATTTCCCTGGACAAAATTATGTTTCTGTAACGAGGCAATTTTATGCGGATTATTCTGGAGTATAGTTTTTATACACCGTTATGTATTCGTTTTTTTATGTTATTCATTAGTCATGTCAAGTCTAGCACTTGCCAAAATATTATTTGAAGCGGCACCTACTAGTATTTCAAACTGACCTGGTTCTACTTTCCAACCTTCAGTTTCTATATCCCAAAATGCAAAGTCCCTGTCGGTTAACGTAAAATAAACTGACTGTTTATCTCCAGCAGCTATACTCACCTTTTTAAAATCTTTTAGCTCTTTTAAAGGGCGCTCAACCGATGATTCAATATCGCGCACATACACCTGAACAACTTCTTTACCGCTAACTGCCCCAGTGTTTTCTATATCGATTTTCAAGTTGAGTTTTTCTCCCGCTCTTATCGATTCTTTTTCTAATAGCAAGTTACTGTATTCATATTTCGTATACGACAAGCCATAACCAAAAGCATAAAGCGGCTCAATACCCTTATTTTCATACCAACGGTAACCAACAAATACACCTTCGTCATACTTCACATCGGTTATTGGATCTATAATTCTGTGGTCTTCATCCCAACCGGAATATAATTCCTGACCTTCTGGTATGTAACCATATCCTGGTGAATCTTCAAATCTTTTCTCGATGGTAATTGGTAACTTGGCCGATGGGTTAGTAATACCAGCTACTATTTCAGCAAATCCTTTAAATCCAATTTGACCTGGATACCAGCTATAAATTAATCCAGCAATATCATCATTCCATGCTGTCATGTTCACGCCACTACCTGAACTGACCGATACGATAGTTTTTTTATTTAATGAAGCTATATGTTTAATTTCTTTATCAATATTTTCTGATAAATCAAATGATTTATCCCACCCTTCAGAATCAAATGTTCCAGTGCTATAAATAACATGACTGGCAGCTCTTAAGTCTTCGTCAGTTGGTTTTTCAATATAAGACACTTTGTCAGCATAAATCTCTTTGAGCGCCGTTAGCATTGTTACATGGTCGTATCCAACAACCTGAGCAGCACCACCTCCATGGGGTATTTTGTCTGCGTATTCGCCAGTGAGTAAAATAGAGATTTCACCTGCCTTATCAATGGGTAAAATATTGTCATTTTTAAGAAGGACAATACTTTCTCTTCCGGTCTGCAAGGCTACTTCTACGTGTTGGTCGAAGTTCTCAAAATAAGAAGCATCTTTTATCGGGCGCTCAAGCAGCCCCATTGCAATTTCAGTAGTGAGAATATTGGTAACCATCCT
The DNA here is from genome assembly GCA_963827755.1 of uncultured Gammaproteobacteria bacterium. Lineage (GTDB taxonomy): Bacteria > Pseudomonadota > Gammaproteobacteria > UBA9214 > UBA9214 > UBA9214. Next base: position 7,160 of record CAWHCQ010000030.1, on the reverse strand, counting down.
GTCAATATCTTCTTCTTTTACTTTCCCTTCGTCGAGAAGCGATTTTGCAGAATAACGTAAAAAGAATTCATCTTTCTTCATATAATCAGGATATCCCGCTCTTGGCTCCCCAGGCATATCAAGATCAAGTCCCGATTTTATTACTTTTTCGGCATCATATACCGACCACCAATCACTCATTACCAACCATTTAAAACCTAAATTCTCACGTAAAAGTTCTGTAATTACCTCTTTACTTTGTCCGGCGTACTCTCCATTTACTAAATTATAAGACGTCATAACAGCCATAACGCCTGCATCGACACCAGCTTCGAACGCTGGTAAATAAATTTCGTGTAATGTCCTTTTATCTACTACTGAATTCGATGTTCTTCTCTTGTAGTCCGTATTATTGGCCACAAAGTGTTTTAAAGTAGCCATCGTGCCTGTTCTTTGCATTCCTACTACATAATTTTCTATCATTCGAGCAGCCAGGTATGGATCTTCTCCAAAGTACTCAAAGTTTCTGCCATTTTGAGATATACGGTAAAGGTTCATTCCTGGTCCCAACAGCACCGCAATTTCACCAGCTCTACATTCCTCACCAATAGATTTTGCATAATTGCCTGCCAACTCCCTATTCCAGGTACTTGCTAAGGCTATTGGACTTGGGAAAGCAACCGATTTTTCAAGCTGATCATCGAGATGAGAGCGTATATTTACTCCCTGAGTGGCATCTGAAAGATACATGGCTGGCACATTAAACCTTTCAAACCCTTTTGTGAAAAAGGTGTTATGACCACCTATCAAAGAAATCTTCTCATCAATGGTCATCTGACTTAGAATATTTAATGCTTGTTCTTTGGCATCATTGTATGCAACAGGAGGTTGAAAAGGTTGAAACATACTATCTGTTTTATACTCTTGAAGATTAGGTGCGCTACATGCACTAATAAGAATGCATACTAAAAGGAATGGCATTATTATTTTCATAAGCTACACCTATTATAAGGTTGATAGTTACAGACTCAAAATATGGTACTGTCAAGTTAACGAATGCAGGTAAAATTGAACACAAGTAAACTCTCATTCGATGCCATCAGGCACACGTAACCTGCTGCCATTCAGAAAACGCTCTCGAGCGGTACCCACGATAATGACTCGCTTTCATCAGATGCCGCCCCAACCGAAACAAATTTCCGACAGCACTATGCACCGAGAGAAACCGCTGGGCCTGGCCCGCAGATTTGAACCGACGCATCTGACGTTCCCGCTGACGCGTTGGTTCATGCGATAATTCCGCCCGGTTGTTCGCGTATTGATCGGTGCAGTGCGGGACCGTTGGCATAACCTCTCGGTGCGCCGCCGAGTAGCTCTTGAGTTTGTCTGTTACTATTTGCCTTGGTGATGCACACTGGCCTTTCAGCAACTTCCGGAAAAAGCATTTGGCAGCGCGCTTGTTTCGCCGTTTCTGGACCAGAATGTCAATTGTATCGCCGTCCTGGTCAACAGCTCGCCACAGATAGTGGCGCTCACCACGGATTGTCACGAATACTTCATCAAGGTACCAGGTATCGCCCAAACGGCCTCGCCGCTTCGTCAGGTTTCTGGCGTATTTCGGACCAAAGCGGTTGCACCATTGCCGAATCGATTCATAGGAAACCTCGATACCCCGTTCCGCCAGAAGATCTTCGACATCACGGTAACTGAGAGAGAAGCGGTGGTACAACCAAACGGCGTGACTGATGATTTCCTGCGGGAATCGATGTCCATGGTACAGAGATTTCGTATTATTCATGGAATGAGTCTGCCGGATCTGGACTTAACTTGACAGTACCTCCTATACTCCTTGAAATGTACGGCATATTGCCGTACATTATAAACAGGTGTTAATTTATTGGAGAGGAACCATGCCAGCTACTAGAAAGAAGGTCGTCAAGGCCGCCGTCCGCCGGGCGAAGGTGGCGCGGCTGGAAGCACGAGTTAGTCCTGAACAAAAGCAGCTCTTTGAGCGAGCCGCAGATTTGCAGGGGCGTTCGCTGACTGAGTTTGTCGTGCGCAGTACGCAGGAGGCGGCTCAGGAAGCTATCAGGGAACATGAGCTGATGTCCCTGACGGCTCTCGACACAAAAGCATTTGTTGATGCTCTTATGAAGCCTCCGGCTCCAGGCAAGCGTTTGAAGCAGGCTGCAGCAAGGTACAAATCTTTGATGGAAGGCTAAGTGACTGCGAAGAAATCATCAGCGCATTCCCACCTGAAAATAGAGCCGCTCGCGAAGAAACATGATCGAGCGGCTTTTTCTTGTCGTTTTAAGGAATTGAATGCATACCTTAAAGAGAGGGCTTCCCAGGAGGCCAGGAAACAGATTGCGGCACCCTTTGTTCTCCATGAAGATGGTAATAACACTGTTATTGGTTATTACACCCTATCCGGGTTTGGGATCGTTCTGGACGATCTCCCGCAGGAGATAGTAAAAAAGCTTCCTAAATATCCGGTAGTCCCTGCAACGCTCCTCGGTCGGTTGGCCATTGACACGCGGTATAAGGGGAGAGGGTATGGGGAATTGCTGCTAATGGACGCCCTCAGACGAGCGTTTCAAGCAACCGGGGATATTGCCTCTTTCGCCGTTATTGTGGACCCAAAAGATGATGAATCACGCTCTTTTTACGAGCACTATGATTTCATAGCCTTTCCAGACCAGGAACTGCGCATGTTCCTTCCGATGAAGACAATAGCGGGCCTGTTTTCCTGATACTGTTTAAAGAAGAGAGGGTGGCGGCTCTGTGGGTAGTGGCATCGGTGACGACCGTTACCCGAACCCGGACACGATTGAGGCACACAGTGTTTGCTATTTGGCAGAGGAACTTTGGGGTCTTTCTTAAGATACCGTTTCCGGTTGTGGATCTACGTCTCAAGTTGTGCAACAAAATCTCAGATATATAAAATTAGATTCGGCTGCCTCTGCTGCACCGACTGACATATGTTCGAGCACAGATTTATCAAGATAATTGATGTAACGTGATGCTCAGGAACGCTACGGGACTTTTTCGGGATTCAGTTATGCACGGTTATGCATCGTCCTGCAATTGGAGCAATGAACGGTTACATTTCCCCGGTTCTTTTTTATTGCTCTATACACAAATGTGATAATTATACTTGATATAATAATACATTATGTAATAATTGCATTGTGCGCGAGATTCAATATACAAGGAAGGCATTGAAAGGGCTCAGAAAAATGCCAATTGATGTGTCAGGCAGATTCGTCAAGAATTTCGAGCAGCTGGCCGAAGACAACGAGGAGGGCTTGGATATAAAGGCTCTGCAAGGCCGGGATGGTTTCAGGATGCGCGTCAGGGAATGGCGGGCGATCTACAAAATTGATGACGACAGGCTGGTTATTCTTGTTTTGGACACAGGCCCACGCGGAGGTTTTTACCGATGAGCGCACAAATTATTCAGAAAGATGGCAAGGCAGAATTTGCCGTGATCCCCATTGAGGAATACAACCGTCTGCTTGCGATGGCAGAGGATCTTGGTGATGTAGTGGCCTACGACAAGTCAATAGCAGAACTCGAGTCCGGTGAGGATGAAGCGATCCCTGCTGAGATTGTTGCTCGCCTGGTAGCGGGCGATGAGCATCCACTCAAAGTGTGGCGGGAATTTCGAGGTATGACCCAGGCGGGGCTTGCTGAGCAAGCGGGGATTTCACAAGGACAAGTAGCCCTGATTGAGGGCGGCAAGCGACAGGGAACGGTTGATGTATTAAAGGGCCTGGCCAGGGTATTGGGCGTAGACCTGGATGATCTGGTTTAGTCTCACGGGAAAATAACCTGTGTGTGACGAATTGATATGTATCGACCTGCGGGAGTTTTACGGGACTGAGTGCAGTACCGTTCATAACAGTGCTGCATTTTAAGCAACGGCCCTCCAGGTATTTAGTGAATTGACGTAACGTGGTGGCCAGGAACACTACGGGACTTTTTCGGGATTCAGTTATGCACGGTTATGCATCGTCCTGCAATTGGAGCAACGGGCGCCCCTGTTAATTCACAAGTAAAACAATTAGATACGAGCCAACAATGCCACTCATAATGCTGGGGTCGGTGGTTCAAGTCCACCCATAGCCACCATATCCTACTGATGTTAAATAATAATTAACTGGATCTTGTTGTCAGACTTATCTCGCTGAACTGCGGGGCTACCTATGGGCTACTCAGTCGGTAATTTCCATGGGTTTTTAGCCAAGAGAGTTGGCTTTCCTGTCAAGATGTAATCCTACCTCGTATCTTTATAAGCGCATGATGCCTGGGTGCAGCCTCTCAGGCGCTTGACAGGCAGTATTACTTCGCCCACGGTCATTGACAGGAAGGGAGTTGGGGGATTCCAGCCCCGCGCATATAAGGGTAGTCCCATCTCCATTTTCTGGGGGAAATAATCTCCATCAGATACCATGATATTCCACTGCCCTGGTTCTGAAGCCAATCGATTCTTGTGGCGAAGTAGCCATAGTCGTTTTGGTGGCAGCGCAGTCCTAAGGCATATCAATTTCTCGAACCGGCCCGATTCAGCCGTGCAGGACGGGTTTTGGATCGGGAACCGGTCGTCCAACTGTTGCAATCGGGTAGCATGTACCTGGCCAGGAATGAGATCCCATCTGTGCTGCAAGAAGAGGAGTATTGATCGCCAATGACGCTGGGCGAGAAGCTGGTAAAACCGGATCCAGGCTTACTTGACATAGCAGCTATATCACATTCCAACAATGATGGGACGTGATCTCCATTTGACTTGCAATCGAGCGGACTTTGGCTCCAGGTGTTGGATGAACTCACGATCCTGCAGGTCAGTGTGAATGGTCCGCTCTGACAGGCATGTTTCCATCGAACCGACCTGTCGAGAGCGGCACCTGGTGCACTGAAGTGTCGCCATTTCCTCCATTCGACATGGGACCCTGGCGGCACACCTCGCAGCCGGAAGATACCTTTGCAAACGACCATAGAACATTAACGTATGACTGAAGAGCACCATGAGTTTGGCGAGCACCCGGTTTCTGCCCGCCGTTCCGCACCGGGCCTGCGCCATATACACCTTCGGTGATGAGTACGTCAGCTTGCTGGCTGAGCGGAATTTCTACGATCTTCTGGGACACCTCCGGGAAGCCAATGCCGCGGATTTGCACACGAGTCAGCGGAAGATTATGGACCTCATTGCGCGCGAGGTAAGCTACCGTGAAAGTCGGCGATATCCCTCGATTCCCACTGACAAGAACGACAACGAGCAACTGATCTTTCGGCGTAACGTGTTCAAGAAATACATGCATAACGTCCTGTTCCTCGATACCAGGACCCGGCAGGAGGGCAAGGTTATCGAGCACGGACTGTTTGGCATTGCCGCCGGTATCTCAATGCTGTTCGCGACCGCTGTCCTCTTCCTCTCGCAGTCGCTTTACGGCCCTCTGACGTTGCCGGTCTTCCCAGCGCTGGTAATTGGCTATATGTTCAAGGACCGGATCAAAGAGATACTGCGAGTGTACTTTTCGCGAATAGTGTCAAGCGTATTGTTCGATCACAAGACGCGCATCTACAGCGATCCCTGTCACCCGATCGGGCATTGCCGGGAGAGTTTCGATTTCATCGACGAGGCCAGGGTTCCGGATCGCGTCATGAAGATCAGGGCCAGGGACCATATTACGGAAATCGAAAGCGACTGGGTGAGTGAGAGTGTTCTTCGCTACCGCAAACGGATCAAGCTGTCCTCCCGGGCAATCTCTGCGGCCTATCGCGATATCGATACTGATGGCATCAACGACATCATGCGTTTCAACATCTCCGATTTTACACGTCACATGGGAAACCCGAGAAAGGAATTATTCGTTCCGGATGAGGATGACTACCACAGAGTGAAGGCCGAACGCGTCTATCACATCAACATGATTCTGCGTTATGGATGCGATAATCGCGTTCTCTACAAACGCCTGCGCATCGTTCTAAACCGGCGAAAGATCAAGCGTATCGAGATGGTGTCGGTTGAAAACGAGTAGCTCGTCGATATCGGGTGCCCGCACGGCCCGCGAAAAGCGGGTCCAATGCTCTTTTTCCTATTCAAACCAGCTCATCAGTCAGCCGACCCGACCGGCGAGTTCTGGACCAGACTGTGTGAAAACGCAATCTTCAATATAAACACGCCATGGCAACGGCATGAGGTAGTCATGAAGCGTTTCATTGAAGGTGAAGACCGCAACCAGAGCACATTATTTCCGGAACTGCTTGATGGTTATATAGCTGAAGACAACCCTGTCAGGGTCATCGACATATTCGTTGATGAGCTCGAACCCGGTCAGCTGGGCTTCGGGCGTGTCGAGCCAAAGGTAACCGGCTGGCCTGCCTGCCATCCATCGATGCTGCTGAAGCTCTACATCTACGGCTACCTCAACCGGATTCAGTCCAGCCGCCGCCTTGAGAGACAGGCCCAGCGTAACGTGGAGCTGATATGGCTCAGGCGCGTTACGCGTTGGGAGCATGAAGCGATACTTGAGGCCATGCAGGATAGGCTGGATTGCAATCCGGAGATCATGCGGATCCGTCGACAAACCGTGGAGCATCCGTATGGAACGCTGAAAGCGTGGATGGGCTCAACTCAATTCCTGACCAGAATGCTAAAGCAAGTGAGTGCCGAGATGAGTTTGCATGTGCTTGCCTACAATCTGAAGCGTGTCATGAGCATCCTGGGCATCAAGCCGCTAATCCAGACGATGCAGGCATAGAGGTCTTTATTTAACGCGTAAAACAGGCTTGCTCAGTACCTCACTGAAGTTTTTATAACCGCAACTGAAAAACAAAATTCAATGGCCCCGTAAGTCATGTACTGAAAACAATCGATCAAACAGCCTGGAGGAAGTCTGTGGAGGCTTCTACTTTGCAACGCTGATCAGGATTTCTGGTTTTTACACAGTCTCCCTCTCTGTCAGGATAGTTGTCGCCTGAATTTAGCTGATTATTCTACAATTGGGGCGGTAAAAAGACTGATATGAGTTACCCTGGAAATAAAGCGGAAAGCTGTTTCATACCGATTTATCTTTACGTATTTCGAGTATACTTGGCCGAACACACACAAGTACCCTGTAATAAAGTAGGGTATCTGGCAACATCCTCGAAGCAAAAACACCGGAGTAGAGCTATGA
>CAWHCQ010000029.1:0-16233 GCA_963827755.1 uncultured Gammaproteobacteria bacterium | reverse complement strand
AGGATTTTAATCCCCTGCCCGGCCCGTGCACAAGAAAACATATAACCTATTGTTTTAAAGAAACTATTTATGGTGGCCAGGGACAGAATCGAACTGCCGACACGGGGATTTTCAGTCCCCTGCTCTACCGACTGAGCTACCTGGCCGATTTGGTGCGAGCGACGTATTAAATAGTCTGGCCCAGCGGGAGTCAAGGCACAGGCCTCACAAAAGTACGCTACTGGTATGAAAATCACCCATTTCTGCATCCGTACAATCAAACACCGTTTTAGTCACGTTCCTCCATGGGTACATACCGGGTCCCGGTATTGCCGGTATAGATCTGGCGCGGCCGGCTGATGCGCATTTTCGGATCACTGTTCTGTTCATACCAGTGGGCGATCCAGCCGGGCAGCCGGCCGATGGCAAACAGTACGGTGAACATGTTGGTCGGGATGCCGATGGCGCGCAGGATGATGCCGCTGTAGAAATCCACATTCGGGTAGAGTTTGCGTTCCAGAAAATAGTCGTCGTGAAGTGCGATATCCTCCAGGTTGCGGGCGATGTCGAGCAGCGGGTCGTTCACCCCGAGTTTATTGAACAGTTGTTCGCTGACAGTTCGCAGCATGGTGGCGCGCGGATCGAAATTCTTGTAGATACGATGGCCGAAGCCCATCAGGCGCACCTTGCTGGACTTGTCCTTGGCCTGGTCGACGAATTCCTGCGGTGTCTGCTTGCCCTTGTGGATGGCCTCGAGCATCTCGATGACCTTGATATTCGCACCGCCGTGCAGCGGTCCCCACAGTGCGGACACACCCGCGGCACAGGAGGCGAACAGGTTGGCGCGGCTCGAGCCCACCATGCGTACCGTCGAGGTACTGCAGTTCTGCTCATGGTCTGCATGCAGAATCAGCACCAGGTTGAGGGCGCTCCTGACTTCCGGCTCGCACAGGTACGGCTGGTAGGGTTCGGAAAACATCATGTGCAGGAAGTTGGTCACGTACGGGAGTTTTGGATCCGGGTAGATGTAGGGCAGACCATGCAGGCCCCGGTACGCATAGGCCGCGAGCGTGCGAATCTTGCTGATCAGGCGCGCCGCTGCCTGCTCGAACTGGTCGGGATTATCGAGATCGAGCAGCTGCGGATGGAAACATGACAGGGTCGAGATCATGGCCGAGAGCACGGCCATCGGTGGCGCCGAGCGCGGGAAACCCGTGAAGTGATGCTTCATATCCTCGTCGAGGTTCGCATTGCTGGTAAGTTCCGCACTGAAACTCTCGTACTCGGCATGGTTGGGCAGGTGGCCGAAAATCAGCAGCCAGGCAACTTCTACAAAATTTGATTGATCGGCAAAGCAGTCCAGCGGTATACCACGGTAGCGCAGGATGCCCCGGTCGCCGTCGATGTAGGTGATGTTGCTGCTACAACTCGCGGTGTTGCCATAGGCCGGGTCGAGCGCGGTCACGCCGGTGAGCTCGCGCAGTCGGGTGATATCGATGGCGCGTTCGCCCTCGGTGCCCTCGATGACGGGGAGCTCATAGTGTTTGCCATCGATGGTTAAATCAGCTTTGCTGGACATGTGTCGATCTCCGGGGTTGTATCGGCCTGTTAGCCGTATTGCTGCTCATAGTAGTCCTGGTAGGTGCCACTGCGCACCCGGTCACACCACGGCAGATTTGCAAGATACCACTGGATCGTCGCCTCGATACCGGCACTGAAATCATGCTGCGGCGACCATCCCAGTTCAGTGCTCATTCTGCCGGCATCGATGGCGTAACGCCTGTCGTGCCCGGGGCGGTCCTTTACATAGCTAACCTGGTCGCTGTAGGAATGCGCACCCGGCTTGAGCTCGTCGAGCCGGTCACAGATCAGCTTGACGATATCGATGTTATACCATTCATTGAGACCGCCGATATTGTAAACACTGCCGGTTTTTCCGCGTTCCAGCACCGCCTCGATACCGCTGCAGTGGTCATCGACAAACAACCAGTCGCGGATATTCCTGCCATCGCCGTATATCGGGATCGGCTTGCCTTCAAGCGCATTCAGGATCGTCAGCGGAATCAGTTTTTCCGGAAACTGGTACGGGCCATAGTTGTTCGAACAGTTCGTGGTGACGACCGGCATGCCGTAGGTCTTGTGATAGGCGCGCACCAGGTGGTCCGACGCCGCCTTGGAGGCGGAGTACGGGCTGTTCGGTGCATAGGCATGCGCCTCGTCGAACGCCGGCTCATCCCTGCCGAGACTGCCATAGACCTCATCGGTGGACACATGCAGAAAACGCTGGGCCGGGGAAGATTCCTTCCACACCGATTTGGCCGCTTCCAGCAAGGAAAATGTGCCGTGGATATTGGTCGTTATAAAGGCCTCGGGGCCAAGAATCGAGCGGTCCACGTGGGACTCGGCCGCAAAATTGACGATGGTGTCGATGTCCTCCTCGACAAGCAGCTGCTCGACCAGGGCCCGGTCATTGATATCACCGCGCACAAACCGGTAGGCGGGCAGCGCCTCGATATCGGTGAGGTTCTCGAGGTTTCCGGCGTAGGTCAGCAGGTCAAGGTTGATGACCCGGTCCTGCGGGTGCTGCCTGAGCCAGTAGCGCACGAAGTTGGAACCGATAAAGCCGGCGCCCCCGGTGACTAGCAGTCTGCGCATGTTCGAAGCTCCTTCAGCATGTTGACCAGACTGTCCCGCCACGGGGGAATATACAAGTCCAGGGATTTCTTTATTTTAGCCGTATCGAGCACGGAATACGCCGGCCTTCTGGCCGGGGTTGGATATCCGGATGTCGGGATCGGCTCGACAACGTCTGTCTTGATATCGAAACCGAGCACGGATGCCTCGTCCAGGATGGCAGTGGCAAAACCGTGCCAGCTTGTCTCGCCGGCATTGGTGTAGTTGAACACACCGCTTTTGTCCTTGCCAACCAGCGCCAGGATGGCAGCCGAGATATCCGTCGTCCACGTGGGCGAGCCTGTCTGGTCATTGACGACGCGCAGCGGCTTGCCTGTTGCCGCCAGGCGCAACATGGTTTTCACAAAGTTGTTGCCGTAAGCACCGTAGACCCAGGCGGTGCGCAGCACGGTTGCCCCGGGCAAGGCATCGAGCACGGCCAGTTCACCTGCCAGCTTGCTTTGACCGTAGACCCCCAGCGGGTTTGCCCTGTCCTGTTCGGTGTAGGGGGTTGTCTTTGTCCCGTCAAAAATAAAATCGGTTGAGACCTGCAGCAGCCGCCCGCCCTGGTCTGCCACGGCTGCCGCCAGGGCCGCGGGGCTGTCGCGGTTTATAGTGAATGCCCTGTCAGGCTCGCTTTCCGCCTTGTCGACCTGCGTATAGGCCGCACAATTGATGACCCAGTCCGGCGCATACGAACGCACCGCAGCCGCCGCCTCTTCCGGATTCTCGAGGTTCATTCGCCGGCGGGAGGGCGCATACACTTCATGGCCCTGCAAGCGAAAATCCCTCGCGACTTCATGGCCCAGCTGGCCCGTCGCTCCGCTCACCAGCACGCGCACTAGTCAGCCTCGTACAGGGGCAAGTTGTCACTGTCGCGCAGCCTCGGATTAATCTTGTCCTTTTCCGATAAAGAGAATTCCAGCTGCGGCCAGTCAATGGCAAGATCCGGGTCATCCCAGGCAATGCCGTACTCGTCGCCCGGCGCGTAGAGCTCCGTGCATTTATAAAGAAAATCAGCCTGCTCACTCAGGGTGCAGAAGCCGTGCGCGAACCCCGGGGGTATGTATAACTGCCGCGGGTCATCCGCGGACAACACCACGCAGACCGCCTCCCCGAAGCGCGGCGAACCCTTGCGAATATCCACCGCCACATCAAGTACTTCCCCGGTTACCACGCGTACCAGCTTGCCCTGCGGGTGCTCGAGCTGATAGTGCAGCCCCCTCAGCACACCGCGGGAGGAACGCGAGTGGTTATCCTGCATGAATGTACCGGGGAGCCCGTGCTGCGGGTATTTCCCGGCATGAAAAGACTCCATGAAGAAGCCGCGCTCATCCCTGAAAATATCCGGCTCGACCAGCAGGACCTCCGGGTGCGCGGTGGGAATTACCTTCATGACCGGCCCGGGGCTTCTTTCAACATATCGAGCAGGTACTGTCCATAACTGTTCTTTTTCAGCGGCACAGCCAGCTGCTCCATTTGCGTCGCCGAAATATAGCCCATGCGATAGGCGACCTCCTCGATACACGCGACCTTCAAACCCTGGCGCTGCTCAATGGCCTCTATATAGATAGCCGCCTGCAGCAAGGATTCATGCGTCCCGGTATCCAGCCACGCCGTCCCCCTGCCAAACACCTCCACATTCAGTGTCTGCTGTTGAAGATAGGTACGGTTTACATCGGTAATTTCAAGTTCCCCGCGCGGCGACGGTGACAGACCGGCCGCGATATCCACCACCTGCCTGTCGTAAAAGTAAAGCCCGGTGACCGCATAATGCGACTTCGGCTGTGCCGGCTTTTCTTCAATACTCAACGCCTGGCCCGCGGCACTGAATTCCACCACACCATAACGCTGCGGGTCGCGCACCCGGTAGGCAAATACGGTCGCACCGCTTTCCAGGGCGGCCGCGCGCTGCAGCGTTGTCGCCAGGCCGTGTCCGTAGAAAATATTGTCCCCGAGTATCAGGCAGACCGACCCGCCATTGATAAACTCGCGCCCGATCAGGAAGGCCTCGGCCAGCCCGCCCGGGTTTGGCTGCTCGGCGTACCGGATATCGAGGCCGATCTGGCTGCCGTCGCCGAGCAATTGCCTGAAATTCGGCAAATCCTGCGGTGTTGAAATCAACAGTATCTCGCGGATGCCCGCCAGCATCAGGGTGGACAGGGGGTAGTAGATCAGCGGCTTGTCATAGACCGGCATCAGCTGCTTGCTGACCGTGAGCGTCAACGGGTGCAGCCGGGTACCGCTGCCACCGGCAAGAATAATACCTTTCATATAAAGTCACCCTGAGACAGGCAGGCGAGTCCCGTGCTTTTGATTGTGTATTTCAAGCTGAACTACCCGGGCTTGACGGGTGGCACAAAACCGGCGGGCATTTCCGTGCCCCCGCCAAAGAAAAATTTCTCCATCTCCTCTTCGAGAAACTTGCGCGCCTTGGGATCGATCGGCGAGATACGATGCTCGTTGATCAGTATCGTCTGGTGTTTCAACCACAGCTGCCAGGCCTCTTTTGAAACACCCTCGAAAATACGCTGGCCCAGTTCACCGGGATACGGCGGCGCATCCAGGCCTTCCGCTTCCTTTTCAAGCTTTACACATTGCACCATTCGCGTCATATGATCACCACTGCTCCGTCAACTCCCTCTTCCACAGGGAGAGGGCTGGGGAGAGGGGATAAAACAGGAAAACTGCCCGATTTATATCCCCTCATCATGCCTGCCACTGCGCCAGACGGCCCAGCAGCTTTTCCACCGGGGCTGCAAAGCCCAGCTCGTCTTTACTGCCTGTGTTATACCAAAGCCGGTCGCCGTCTTCCATCACCCGGTCCAGCGGAATACCCGCAACGGCAATGACCGGGGTAATATCGAGATGAAAGTGACTGAAGGTATGCCTGACAACCGGCCACTGCTCGGTTCTTGTTACAGCATACCCGGTAACGTCCCTGCACCACTCATCAATGGCAGTATCCGCTGAAATCTCCGGGAAGCTCCACAGGCCGCCCCATATCCCGGCGGCCGGGCGTTTCTCGATCACTACCTCGCGGTGTTCATTGGTCAACAACAGCATTCGGGTTGCGCGAACGGGTAATTTCCGGCGTGGCCGCGGCGACGGAAAGGCCGCCTGGCAAGCGTTGGTCCGCGCCATGCAACCGGCATACAGCGGGCAATCATTGCACGCCGGGTTGGTGCGGGTACAGACCGTCGCCCCCAGATCCATGATGGCTTGCGTGTACTCCATCACGCGCTGATCAGGCGTATGGAGTTCTGCGAGCTGCCATAATTTTTTCTGCACCGCGGACTGCCCGGGCCAACCCTCGACGCAGTAATAGCGCGACAGCACGCGCTTCACATTGCCATCAAGGATCGTATGCTGCTGCCCGAAGGCAAGCGCAAGAATCGCACCGGCAGTGGAACGGCCGACACCCGGCAGTGCCAGCACCGCTTCAAATGATTCGGGGAATTGACCGCCATGGTCCTCCAGAATCCGCCGTGCCGCGGCGTGCAGGTTTCGGGCGCGGGCGTAATAGCCCAGGCCTGACCAGTAATGCAGCACCTGGTCCTGCCCGGCACCCGCCAGGTCAGCTATATCGGGAAAGCGCGCCATGAAGCGCTCGTAATAGGGAATGACCGTGGCCACCCGGGTCTGCTGCAACATGATTTCCGATATCCAGACACAGTAGGCCGAACGCGGCTGTTGCCAGGGCAGGTCCTTGCGCCCGTGCTGTTCATACCAGGCGAGGATATTGTTACTGAATTCCATGACGGTACGCTTGCTGGACTTCAATAACGGGTGCCGAGGTAAATTCTGACCGGGTAGCGGATTCTTTTTTATTAGCCACGGAAACACACGGAAAGGTAAATCGAAAAATCATTAGCCACGGAATCCACGGAAGAACACGGAAAAATACAAAATCTCTTTAGTCACAGAACCCATCAAATAATAAATGCCTTACCAGAATAGTTTTTTGTTTTTAGCAATTGAATTTTGTTGTTAATTTTTCCGTGTTCTTCCGTGGGTTCCGTGGCTAAATTATTAATCAGTTTCATGTAGAACAAGTATCAGGAACCCGACGCAGCAACCTGCTTTTCAATATAGCTGGCAGTTGCCAGGACCTGCCGGATCATTTCGCGCTCGACCAGCCATGTTCCGATCAGCGGTGGCACCCAGAATTCGGGGTCGACTTTAGCGCTGAACTCCATGTAGGTGACACCGTCTGCCACGACAAGATCCCAGCTTGCACTGCCGGACTCGAAGTCACTTCTCTCCGGCAGGATGGTGGCCTTCACCACTGCATTACCCTGCTCGACAATATCCTGGACCTGTATGAATTGTTTGCAGAAGAACAGCACACACAACTTGATCCGTGTATAAACCCGATAGCGTCCTGCACCTTGCTCCTCGAGAATATGACTTTCAACAATCGAAGGATTTATTTCGGTCAGATGATCATAGTCCGTGATCGCCCGGTGAACGACTTCCAGCGGCGCCTCGATGCGCACCAGCACATCGATGCTGTAAACGTCTGCATCGAGCACCACCGAAGACTCAACCACCTCACCGGCAGCCGCCAGCAGCGGGATCAGCAGGAGTACTGAAAGAACAGCGCGCACCTTGCTCACCGGCCTACTTGAACAGACCTTTCAGCAACTTGTCCTGCAGTTTATCGCCGATTTTTTCCTGTATCTTCTGTTTTTGCTCTTCAACCTTCTCTTCCACTTTTGCCTTGGCCGCATCACTCAATGCCGCACCAAGATCGGGGGCATAGCTTGGCTTGCTGAAGGTGCCACCGACATGCACGGGTATCGAAACCCCTTTCAGGTCACCCAGGGCTGCACCACCCTGGCCCTCCAGGCTGCCGACAAGCTTGGCTGTCAGGGTGTAATCAATGGTCTCTTTTGGAAGGCTGACTTCACCCTTGCCGGTCAGGCGCAGCAGCGGCGAGGACATCATCAGGTCATCATTGCGGACCAGACCGTTGCTGAGAACTACGCTACCCTTCATTTCGGTAAAATCAGTCTGGTTGGGCCCGCTGGTTGCAGGGGCCGGTTCGCCTTTGAGTTTTGCCCTGGCATTGCGTATCAGTGCTGCGATATTCACACCCTTGACGGCACCGTCCGTAAAAGAAAAAGAGGCGTTGCCGCTTAACGATTGCTTGATGGCATCAGCCGTTGTGCCGACTGCATTGATATTTGAATGCAAGTCGGCGGTACCCAGCAGTTTCTCCTTGCCTGTCAGGTCATGCAGCAACGGCCCGGCCTGCACCTTGTTGACATCATTGACGAGTGTCAGGCGCGGCGTTTTATTGCGAACATCCAGGGTAATGTCATTCTGTACATTGCCGTTATATAAAAGCGCGCTTGCCGGGGTAACACGGATCACCCCGTTTTTGGCCTTGACCTGCATCTCGACATTGGTGCTGCGCAGGTTGAATGCCTTCAATGTTCCTATTTCCAGCTTGCCGTTCAGATTCAAACCGCGCAGTGTCTCCAGTGGCAATTCACCGGCATCACTCTTGCCTGCAGAAGTGGTCTCCCCCTTGCCCGTTGCAGCCTTGTCATCTTCGCCGGCGGGTGGCAGGTAACGGTCGAGGTCGAACTGGTCGACAGCAAGGGCAAATGAAATTGCCGGCGCATCGAACCGGGCAACGCTTGCATTGCCTTTGACAGCGGTGTCATCGAGGCGCACCTGCACGACATTGGCGGAAAAGTCTTTCATCGAGGCCGTCCACTCCAGCCTTGCGTTGGCACTGCCAAGCACCTTGCTGTCGGCCGTCACCGGGCTGGCCTGCCCCAGTGCCTTGATCAGGTCACGCGGCGCAAAGTCTGCGACACTGAATACTCCCTTGAATTGCGCATCGTCGCCGCTGATTTTCGTGCCGGCTATATTACCCGTGATATTCATGCCCAGCGCCTTCAGTACCACAGCCGGCATGCTCAATGTCTGTGCTTCGAGATCGAGGGCAATATCCGTGGCCAGCGACACGCTTGTCCTGCCGGCAGGGACACCGTCGCCTGCTGCATCGACCACGAGTTTTGCGCCGGATATATCGATCGCCTTCAGCGAAGGCGCAATCAGCACATCACCCTTGAGGGAAAACGCCCCGGTCGCGGCCGGCTGTTTGGCTGCAAGTTTGAACTGCAGGTCGATATCAAAACGCTCGCCGGGTTCAATGGCCCCCGTGGTAAAGGACAGCTCATCGATCTCGTACCTGGAATCAGCAGCACGGTCGTCCCAGACCAGTTTGGCATCGACAATCCTGATGCCGCCGATGGACAGGCTTTCCAGGGTCGCGGCGCCGCCCGGTTCACTCCCTGCCGCAGCGGCTGGAGCATCTTTCTGTGTCGCGGCCTGCCGGTCCTGCAGGTCCGCCCAGTTGCTGCGGCCCGCCTTGTCTTTCGCCAGGTTGAGCTGCAACCCTGAAAGCCTGACCTTGTCCACTTCGAGCTGCTTGCTCAGCAGGGGAACCAGCTTGATCCGCACCTGCACCGCATCCATACGGGCCATGTAGGGGTCTGCAAACCCTTCGGCATTGCTTAACCGCGTCGGCCCGATATCCAGCCCCAGCCAGGGAAATACCGACAGGGAAATATCCCCCTCGATCTCCAGGTTCCTGCCGGTCTGCTCCTTCACAGCCGCTGCAATCTCGGGCTTGTAGTCATTCGGATCGATGATCAGCGGCAATACCACGATGGCCACGACAACCAGGCCAACCAGTAGCAGCAAAGACCAGAGAAGAAATTTAAACGGTTTCCCTTTCATGTTAATTCCCTTGATAATTCAAGACAGGTTCGAGGTGCTCGAAAGACGCATCACAGTATAATAGTTCAATCACGGCATGCCTATTCGCCAGAAAACCGTTCAATAACAGCCCCCGCAACACCACACCCCCTGCTTCCAACACAAGTCCTGAAAATATCAAGCAACAACAGGCGATTAAGCGTGAGACCCGGCTGTGCAAGAGAGCAACGTGCTTGCTCCATGAGCCCCTGACCAATAAAAAAAGGGGCGTGCGGTCAACCCGCACACCCCTTTCCTGATACCAGCCGGTACATGAGGTACCGGTTGCGAACCGGGCTAGTACTTACGCACAGTTCTTGTCGGCAATCCTGGCGCCGCGTTCTTTCATACGTGAATCGAAACGCTCCTGCGCTTCCTTGTGACGCAGATCAGAGGCCTTGCGGAACTCTTCCATGCGGGCATCCATTTCCTGCCTGCGGGCAGCACGTTCTTCATCCATCTTGCGCATGAAGTCATCGCCATACATGGCAGGCTGTACGCCAAATGCCGGTGCCGGCTGGTTTGCATAGAACCCGGCATCACGCTGATCAGCAGCCTTGCGGGACTCTTCCATGCGGGCGTCCATTTCCTTGACACGAGCAGCATGCTCTTCGTCCATCTTTTGCATGAAGTCGTCGCCATAGACAGCAGGCTGAACGTCAAAAGCAGGAGCCGGACGGTTTGCATAGAACCCGGAATGGCGCTGTTCAGCAGCCTTGCGGGACTCTTCCATGCGGGCGTCCATTTCTTTCATACGTGCAGCACGCTCTTCATCCATCTTGCGTATGAAGTCATCGCCATACATTGCAGGCTGTGCGCTGTAGACAGGAGCCGGCTGGCTGGCATAGAACTCGGCAGCCTGCTTCTGGGCAGCCTGCATCTGTTCAACATACTTCGCCTGCTGGTCAGCAATCGCTGCCTGCTGGTCGGCCATCGCCTGCTGCTGCTCTTCCGTCATCGCTGCAGGGGCAACCGGTGCGGCGTAAGGAGCATAGCCGTAAGGGCCATAACCATTGTAGCCGTTGTAACCGTTATAACCGCGACCATAGCCACGACCGTGACCGCGACCGCTGAAGCCCATGTTGAAACCGAAATCACCGTCGAAGACGCCGTCGCCGAAACCGTCTCCATAGCCGTTGTTACCCCAGCCGTTGTCACCCCAGCCCCACGCAGAAACGGACGCGGAGGCGACGGCTATCGATACAGCGGAAATTACCGTAGCAAGCTTTTTCATGATTTTATCTCCATTAAGTAAGGTAAAAAAACAGGTCGAAAATTCTTTCCGGAAACACCACACCCGGATGGATAATAAGTATATTAATATTTTCTTATAATACAATAATCATTTTACTTATAGGCACATAAGTAATTTATTGTTAGAGGGGAATAGCCAGCGAGTTCGGCGGGGGTCAGCTTGTGCCACAGGATAAAGCCCGAAAAATATTAAAATCGTTCTAATACAATATTTAACACGCAGCCCTGGACTAATTTTCAGACCGTCGAACGGCAGCCGGCTCGGCACAGGTTTGAATTACCAGAGCGGCTATCGCTCCGGCTACAGCAGGCGTCAGCGTCTCAGCGTGCTGAAACCCACAGTGTAGACGGCAAAGACCATCTGCCGGGCCGGTTGCCTGTTGCCCTGTGCAAGGGTTCATCCAGAGAGGTTCGCCTGAAGACATGCTGTGCCCTGAAGCCATGTGAGGCAGCAACACTGCCACGCATCCCGGACCCGGATTGTTTGCCCGCAACGAACTGGATGCCGGCCCCATCAAGATTCAGGTCAGCTGTCTGGATAGTTAGCGTGATGCCAGTCGGGCAGGGTCAAGAAACTGCTTTACATGGTCGAACGCCGCCAGCAGGTTTTTGTTCGCTGCCGCTGACAGCGGCAGCCCGAGGCCGAATTCGTAACCGCGGATGGACAGCAGCCAGGCCGGTGGCGGCATGCTGCCATTGACCTGCCGGTATACGGACAACAGTGCCTGCGGGCTCATCGCATGCGTGGTATAGCTGGTGTCCTGTTCCGGCTGCAAGCAAACAAGCTCGAATGGTGCGTTTGCCGATATGCTCGCATCCACGAACAGCACGCGCTTGCGAGCTTCGAGGTCGATGCAGTGTTCAATCTGCAGCTGGAAGTCGGTGAGCAGATCGACAGCGTTGAAATCTTCCTGCAGCAATAGTTCATACATCGCCGGACCGAGTGCATCATCGCCGCGCGAAGGGTTGCCCCAGGTGAAAACAAGGTCCGGCTTGATACAATGCTGTTGCATGGGTTGATGGCCGAATGAATTCGGCCCTACAATGCTGATCCAGCCGGACGATCTGGCTCGTTCATTTGCATGGTTCGTTCCCGGTCAGGAAACTGTACGCCGTATCTCTCCCGTGGAGCGCTTTTCGAGCCTGTCGATGACTTCGTCCTGTTCGTTTACGAGGATGACTTCCAGTGGCATTTTGCCCATTGCGTGCGTGGCGCATGACAGACAGGGATCATAGGCACGAATCGCGACTTCAATCTGATTCAGCATCGGTTCAGTCAACTGCTTGCCATCGAGGTACATGCCCGAGACCTGGCGAATGGACTCGTTCATTGCCTGGTTATTATTGGTGGTGGAGACGATCAGGTTGGCCTTGTTGACGATGCCGTCATCATCCATCTCGTAGTGGTGAAACAGGGTGCCGCGAGGTGCCTCGATCACGCCGATGCCGCAGCTCTGCAGTTCACCCTTGTTGAGCAGGTCTGTGCCGCTGATGTCGGGGTCCAGCAGCAGTTCCCGGATGGCCTCGGTGCAGTACAGCAGTTCGATCAGGCGCGCCCAGTGGAACGCGAGCGTGGCCTGTACGGGCTGGCCGCCAGCGGCTTCCTTGAAGAGTTTGCGCTGCTCTTCGGCCAGCGGCGTACTGAAATAATCGCAGTTGTTCACGCGTGCCAGCGGCCCGACCCGGTACCAGCCGTTTTCTGCGCCGAGGGCCTCGATGAACGGAAACTTCATGTAGCTCCAGTTCTTCACCCCTTCGCGGATGTAGTCGGCGTAACGGCTGTAATCGACGTGGTCGAAAATCGTGCCGCCGTCCGCGTCCCGCGCACGCAGCCCGCCGTGGTAGATGTCGAATTCACCATTCGCGCCGATCATGCTCAGCATATTGGTATCGATCGTGGCGAAGGCCATGTGGTAATCGAGGTGTTCGAAGAAAATGCGTTTAATCAGTTCGACCGCGTCCTGGCCCCACTGCACCATCTGCTCGATGTCTTTTTGCAGGTAGTCGACTTCTTCGCGGTTCAGTGATTTGTTGACACCACCCGGGATCGCACCGGTGCCGTGAATACGCTTGCCGGAGGTAAGTCGAATGACTTCCTGGCCGTACTTGCGCAACAGTACGCCCTGTTTGGCGATGTCCGGATTGTCTTCGATGACACCGACAATATTACGGTGGCGGATATCGTCATCGAAACCGAACAGCAGGTCAGGTGAGCACAGATGGAAAAAATGCAGCGCGTGCGACTGCAGGGTCTGGCCATAGTGCATCAGGCGACGGATCTTCTCGGCTGTCGGTGTCAGCTGTGTGGTGCCGACCAGCATGTCGGTGGCCTTGGCCGCGGCAAGGTGGTGGCTGACCGGGCAGATGCCGCAGAGGCGCTGTACCAGCACCGGCAGTTCCCAGTAGGGCCTGCCCTGGATGAACTTCTCGAAGCCACGGAACTCGACGATATGCAGCCGCGCCTGCTTGATTTGCAGGTTCTCATCCTG
This sequence comes from uncultured Gammaproteobacteria bacterium, assembly GCA_963827755.1. Lineage (GTDB taxonomy): Bacteria > Pseudomonadota > Gammaproteobacteria > UBA9214 > UBA9214 > UBA9214. The sequence goes on along the minus strand of CAWHCQ010000029.1, from coordinate 3,061 downwards.
CAGCAGTGTCACCTTGCCGTGACCCTCGACACGGGTCAGCGGCTCGATCACGATGCGTTCGAGTTTTTCCGGGTTGGCGGCGGTTTCGAGGTTTGATGTCATCACTGGGTTCCTTGGAAAATAAATCAGTATATGTTCATTAACAGGTTACACCTGCTGGTCGAATGAATTCGACCCTACCTGACAGCTTGCACCTGTAAGGCCGAATTTATTCAGCCAATGCGGGTGGTCGAGCGAATCCGAACCTGCCATGGAGTCAGGTCCGCTAATCATAATGGATCTGTTCATAAGGAAAGCTGACCGGCTTGCCTTCGATCAGTTCGGTCAGGAATGTCCAGATCGTATCAGCCGATGGCGGGCAGCCGGGCAGGAAATGGTCAACCTTGACCACCTCGTGAATCGGGTGCACCTTGTTCAGCAGCATCGGGATTTCCACGTCATTCGGTATCTGCGGGTTGACCACGCCGATGCCGTCGATATAGGCCTCCTCGAGGCATTCCTTCAGCTCGAATGAATTGCGCATCGCCGGTATGCCGCCGTTTACCGCGCAGGCACCCACCGCCACCAGCACCTTGCAATGCTTGCGGAATTCGCGCAGCACTTCGACGTTTTCTGCGTTGGCGACGCCGCCCTCGATGAGGCCGATATCGCAATCACCGACCGTCTTGATATCGGTGATCGGTGAACGGTCGAATTCCACCAGCTGCACCAGCTCAATAATGCGTTCATCGATATCCAGCAGCGACATGTGACAGCCGAAACAGCCGCACAATGACGCAGTTGCGACCCTGATTTTATCCGCCATGTCCATCTCCCTGGTCGTCGGGTTCGTGTGCGGCGACATCGCCGACGATGCTGATCGGCTGCCTGTCATAGAGGCGCTCACCGATGGGCTGGTCGTAACCGCGGTGTTTGGGCAGGATCGCACCGACCGGGCAGACATGGGCGGCCTTGTCGCTGGCGCTGAAAGTACTGTCGCCGAGTTTGCCGCTGGGCGAGTTAATCGTCAGCTGGCTGCCAATGCCGCGGCCACTGATGGAGAACACGTTCTTGTGGTCAACATCGCGGCTGGCGCGTACGCACAGTTCGCACAGGATGCAGCGGTTGAAATCAATCGCGGTATCCGGATGCGAGGCATCCACGGAGCGCTGCGGGAAAAAATGGGTGTAGTGAGGCGACAGCATGCCGGTGTAATAGGCCACGGCCTGCAGCTGGCAGGCTCCGCTTTTTTCACAGCCGGGACACACATGGTTGCCCTCGACGAACAACATCTGCAGCAGGTTGCGGCGCTCCTCGACGATGGCATCGGAACCGTTGTCCACCTCCAGTCCCGCGGCTGCCGGGTGGGTACAGGCGGACACCTGGCGGCCATTGACCTCGACGATGCACACACGGCAGCTGCCGTGCGGTGTGAATTCGGGGTTATGGCAGAGGTGCGGTATGTAGGCGCCGGCCCGCAGCGCGGCATCCATGATGGTGTCGCCGTCGCTGAATTCTATGGCAATGCCGTCGAGTGTAAAAGTATTAGTGTCGCTCACGAATTGCCTCCGATGTGTGCGCCGGCATCATCACGTCCGGTAATGTCTCGCGCTTCCTGCAGGGCAGCATCGAGATCGAACGCCGGCTCGTAGCCGCTGTGGGCAAGCCGGTCTTCGACCAGGTGTGGAAACCGGTTCAGCAAGTCGAGCACCGGGTTTGGCGCAGTGGTGCCAAGGCCGCAGTGGCTGGTGTTTTTCATCAGGGCGCCGAGCTGTTTCATTTCTTCAACATCGTACTGCGTGGCATGTCCGTTGACGAGCTTGTCGACCAGGTCCTTTAACAGCGAACCACCGACGCGGCAGGGTGTACAGAAACCGCAGCTTTCGTGCACGAAGAAATGCGCAAAGTTCTGCACCATGTCGAGCAGCTTGCGCTCGTTGTTGAATACCATGAACGAGCCGCCGGTCGAGACGTCCTCGAAGGCGATGCAGCGTCCGCTATCCGCCATCGGCAGGGTGGTGCCTGCCGCGCCGGCAATCTGCACTGCCTGGGTATCTTTTGCGCCGCAGTCTTCGAGAACCTGTTTGATGGTGACGCCGAACGGATATTCGTAGATGCCGGGGCGTTCGCAGTCGCCGCTGATGCTGAGCAGCCTGGTGCCGGTGGACTCTGCTGTACCGGCACTGCAGAACCAGTCGGCGCCCAGTGCGGCAATTTTGGCGGCGGCCATGAAGGTCTCGACGTTGTTGACCACGGTTGGTTGATTCAGGTAGCCGTGCGTCACCGGAAAGGGCGGACGGTTACGCGGGATGCCGCGCTTGCCTTCCAGTGATTCGATCAGCGACGATTCCTCGCCGCAGATATAGGCGCCGGCACCGAGGTGGATTTCGATGTCGAAGTCGAAGCCGTGCTTGCCGAGTATGCCTTGCCCAAGCAGGCCGTTTTCACGGCGTTGTTGCAGCACACGTTCCAGCGGCGCGAGCAGGTAGCGGTACTCGCCGCGCAGGTAGAGATAGCCATGACGTGCGCCGATCACGCCGGCGCACAGGGTCATGCCCTCGAAAACACTGTCGGCGTAGCTGTTCAGCAGGACCCGGTCCTTGAAGGTGCCGGGTTCACCTTCGTCGGCATTACACACGACGTAATGGTTATCGCCTTTGGCCTGTTTGCAGAAACGCCATTTCATGCCGGTGCGGAAGCCCGCGCCACCGCGGCCGCGCAGTCCGGATTTTTCGATGACATCGAGCATGGCATCGTCACTGCTTTCAAGCAGCGCACGCAGGGCGCTGCCATCGGGGCTGGCGACCCCGGTTTCATCCGCGAGCAACAGATCACGCCGCCGGATATTGTCTTCAACCTGGAAAAATTCGGCCGGCCATTGTGAGACTTCGGTACCTGACTCGATCAACGTGCAGACTTGCTCGATACGGCTGCTGTCAAGCCGGCTGACTACCTCGCCATTGACCAGCATGGCGGGTCCCTGGTCGCAGATGCCGGTGCAGGAAGTGGTGTCAACCGTGACCCGGCCATCGGCACGCGGTACACCGGTTTTCACACCGAGCGTGCTGCAGAGTTGTTGCAG
>CAWHCQ010000028.1:0-69446 GCA_963827755.1 uncultured Gammaproteobacteria bacterium | reverse complement strand
CCAGGAACGGCAGGTTACCAACCGTACCCGGTCGTTTAGTAAATAACTATCTGATGATTTTCCAAAAGACAGGAGTCCACCCGACTCAGAAGTACAACCTCATAGACTTGATGTCCGGAATACATTCGAAACAAGACGCTAAATACAGGGTGTCAGAGCACAATGTACCGGCAATAGCACGCGTTTCCAGCGATCGAAGCCGGCCATGTAATTCATGATCAATCCTTTTTAGTTAGTCAATTCCTTCTGTGTTCTCAATATTGCTGAACTGGCAGTTCAAGTGAGATGCCAGCGCCAGAACCGCAATTATCCCGATCAAAGCCACCAGCAAAATAAATGGATAGGGTGACACGTCGGCCTGATGATAGATGGCCAAATGTATCGCATAATAAAAACCGACAGCGGACATTAGCTTTAAAAAACACGCGAAACGGCATTTATTGGCGCGGTGAAATAAGTTCGCAAGCATAACTGACATTGGTCTTCCTCCCTGATTGATTGCTTGAGGTGGCCTGTTAGCCAGATTCTGCTATATAGCAGTCGGGTGGGAGTTGATTTACATCAAGTAATGACCCTAAATATATGAAATGGTCTCGATAAATGCGCACTCTATCAGTGCATCATATACATGCACCCGAGGCGACCGAGGTGAAAGCCTGAGACTGTCTACGATAGGTGAAAACGGGATAGGGTGCTATCTAAAATTCCGCCATTTTAAATGAACATTCACTGATTCTCTCTTCATAAATCCTTTTTTTTTAAAAGACAGGAGTCACCTCAAGAAGAAACCTGGATGACCAGATCAACGGTCTCTCCGAGCGTCGGGTTTCTGCCCGAAGTCGGACGTTCCTGAGGTGTTAGTCGCTCCGGGTCAGTGCCGGCATTTCAGTCTTTCAGGATTTCACACGTCTCGCCGCCCGGTGTCTTACGTCCCCCGGATTCACCCTATGAGATGCACCAAGATATTCCGATCCCCCGGCCCCGGCATCATAACTATCAGAAGTTTATGGAAATGGTGGGCCCGGAAGAACTCGAACCTGGTGACGTCGGATATGTGGGCCTGCTCAGGTCTCTGAGTCTTACTACCCTGAATGGATCAATGTTGAGTGCAAATTATCATAATCCTTTGCTCTGCACGATAGAGTTAATAGTTTCTTTGGCGTTTTCCAGTTGTCGAACACGTTTCCACAATTTGTCGGGAGTATGGTCATAGATTTCGAGTAACTCACTCCCGGAGAGCCAGACTAGTTCACGTCGTTTTTTGAACCGACTGACCGTGTCGGTTTCCCACTCCCGATTCAATGCATCGATCTCGCGGTACGGAAATTCTATAAAGAACGTTTGCCACTGCTTGGGGTGGAGAGGGTTTCCGGGTGCCCGTCTACAACACCAATCCGGGTGAGCTGCCAGTGTTTCATCAAAAAGTGCTTCAACGATGGGGATCTGATTCTTGACGCTTTCAACAGTTCGTCTTGCCTGCTGTACGTCATTGGAGAAATACATCGTCTCGGTTTCTTCGACAAACTCCCGTATGGCGGCCTCCCGATAATTTTCTCCCTCTCCCAAGCCACCACCAAAGTCAATGAAATAGCCGACCTTTCTGCCTGTAAAGGTCTTTTGGAACAAGAAGTTTACTTCGCCGGAAATAACAGCAAAGGGTATTACACCAGCACCCATCTATTAGCCACCTGTCCTGTTTATAATGCCTGAAATTTATTCCAGGTTGATCTGAGTTGTATGGAAGTATAGGTCAGACAGTCGAATCCCGGCTGTCTATACATCCCGCCATGGGATGCACCGAGGGATTCCGATCCCTCGGCCCCGGCGCTGTAACTATACGAATTTTATGGAGATGGTGTCCCCGCCGTGATCGTCACACGGTGACGTTGGATGAGGCGGCCCGATCGGGATACTGAGTTGTACCGGCCTGGGTTGGACGGTCCGGCGCACGGGCGCAATGCTGTATCTTGTCGATTTTCATACAAATATGACCCAACATTTGCGCTTTATTTTGAGGCGCATCAGTCTGGACAGAACATAGAATGGCTGCAATGATCTGGTGGTGTAATTCAAATCCCCGTTCATGTGGGTCCGCCGAACGTGCAAAGCAACAGACGGTGTTCTTGTTCAACTCAAGAATATGAAAAGGTAGAGTCCTTGAATATTGATAATACAAAGGAAGCAGTACGATCCTGCCTGCTAACCAGGACGGGTGAAGAAATAGATATAGAAGAAATTGAGGTTGGAGTGTATTCCTCCGTTCGGAGTGCCTACGCCTGGAGACGCTACATTTTGAGGCCCGGTAGATGATGGATATCAATACGGCATGGCAATTCGGTGTTGCTCTAGGGTTGGGCATGCTTATCGGGCTGGAGCGTGAGCGTACCCGGGGAGAGGAACGGACTTTTGCCGGTGTAAGAACGTTCTCGTTAGTGGCTCTTCTCGGCGTGATCTCTGTGTATGCAGGGGAACAGTCAGGGAACCCCTGGATCGTTGGGCTCGTGTTTTTAGCGGTTGTGGCGCTGGTCGTGACGGCATACTACGTGACTGCGAAGAATGGCAGTATCGGGGCGACGACCGAAGTCTCCCTTTTGCTCACTTTCTTTATCGGCGGCATGTGTGCCTGGGATCAGGTAAGTGTTGCGGGTGCTGTCGCAGTGGTCACGATGCTGTTGCTGGCGCTGAAGGGTTGGCTGCACGACCTGGCAAAACAGATCGAACCCTCGGATGTGGAGGCAACACTCAAGTTTGCCATCATCACCCTTATCGTCCTGCCTCTGGTGCCGAATACTAACTACGGCCCGGAGGGACTTGAGGTCATCAATCCTTACAAGACGTGGCTTATGGTGGTGTTGATCGCGGGGCTGAATTTCTTCGGCTACGTTCTGGTGAAGGTGGTGGGTCGTGAGCATGGGCTGGGGATCACGGGACTTCTGGGAGGCCTTGTGTCCAGTACTGCTGTAACCTTGAGCTTTTCCCAGCGCAGTCGTACCGAATCACATTTGGCACCTGTGCTGGCTCTGGCCATTTTGTTGGCCTGGACGGTGATGTTTTTCCGCGTAGTAGTGGAAGTGGGTGTCGTGAATTTCCCCTTGGCTAAAGACCTGGTGATAGGGATGGTGCTGATGGGTGCCGTCAGCCTTGGGATCTGCTTCCTGCTCTGGCGGCGTGGACGCAGCACGGAGAAGGCGGAAGTGGAATCCGGACATAATCCATTCGAGCTTGGAGATGCCATCATGTTTGGCGGGCTTTTCGCAGTGGTCATCTTTGTCGCCAATGCGGCCCAGGTCTATTTCGGAAATACCGGCCTGTATCTGGCAGGTGCGCTGGCCGGTCTGACCGATGTGGACGCCATCGCACTTTCCATGGCCAATCTTGCCCAGCAGGACCCGGCCAGTTCCGGCGCTGCTGCCCGAACGATCGTCATCGCCGTAATCTCCAACACCATGGTGAAGTGCGGCATGGTCATCTGGCTCGGTGCCCCGTCTATGCGCCGGACAATGATTCCGATTACCGGTGCATTGGCGTTATCGGGAGTTGCAGCCGCCTATTTGGTCGGGTAGACGGTAGACGAAAAAGGTAAATGCAACAGAACATGGGTATTGAATTGTGATGATGGCGTTCACGCCGGGACTCTAGTCCGGTGACGTCGGTTGAATCGGCCCGATCGGGTTCCTGATCCTTCACGCCCGAAGTCGGTCAGACAGTCGAAACACGGCTGTCTATCCATCCCGCCATGAAATGCACCAAGGGACTATGATCCCTTGATCCCGATGCCATAAGGCTATGAATTTTATGAGAAATGGTGGGCCCGGAAGGACTCGAACCTTCGACCAAGGGATTATGAGGGCCAGTAAAATCAATAACTTACTGATTATGCTGGAACAGGGGATCTTCGGTACAGTTAGTGATTATTGTGTTGATTCAATAGGTTAATGTTGGTTGGCGCAGGGAGTGAAAACTGGGCAGTGTACCGTGAGTGTACCGCGGTTCAGAGTCAATTTCCCAACAAATTGTTCTTAAGAATATCCTGTCTGGTATCAACCAACAATGAAACTATCCAGTTAAAACATAGAGTTGTAGTTATGGATCTAGGCAGTCCCACAACTTCGTACATTATTATCTTCTGTACAAAATATATGAACATACTATAATAATGTACAGACAGATCTACTGATTTCACTGATGTAAATTAGAATTCCTTTTTATAATAGCAAGTTAGCAGAGTTATGTTCATTTATTATGTTTGTTCATTATCGATGAACATTGCCGATATATAGACATATTATGGCGTACGAACCCACCAACCCGGTTAACGAGCGAGAGACAGATCTCCTGGATCGGGCTCTCGCTGCTTTCCATACAGCTACAGGGCTTCGCATCCTGGTAGATCAGCTTGAGGTCACTCGTCATCAGCGCGATTACGCCCGTATAGTCGATGCCGTCGGTCACCTCAACATAGATGGTACCGATGAAACAGTCGTGATCGAAATGAAAGCGAGACTGACTAACGCAATGCTGGGAGCAGTCGCCCACCAGTTACAGCAGTTAAAGCAAGACCACGAGCACGGGTTGCTGGTTACGGACTACGTCAACCCAATAATGGCAGAGCGTTTAAAGGAACTCGGTATATTCTTCATCGATACTGTCGGCAACGCTTATCTCAACTTGCCACCTGTTCTAGTGTATATCCGCGGGAACAAGCCAGAAAAGCAAGCGGGCACTGCAAATAAAACGAGGGCATTTCAACCAACCGGATTGAAAGTTCTATTTGCCTTCCTATGCAATCCAGAGCTTGTAAATGCACCTTATCGTGATATCGCACATGCAGCCAATGTCGCGCTCGGAACAGTAGGCTGGGTCATCAATGACCTAAAAGAGCTTGGTTATATCGCCGAACTTGGGAAAGGCCGTAGAGTCTTCAGGGGGCGTGAAAAGCTACTTGATCGATGGGCAACTACTTACCCGGAACAATTACGCCCGAAGTTAGTCATTGGCCGGTATACCGTCCGGGATAAAACATGGTGGAAACAAGCTGCACTTCATAATTTTCACGCATACTGGGGTGGCGAGGTTGCAGCCGCTAAACTTACGAATTACCTGAAGCCGGAACAAATCACTATCTATGTGCGTGAGCAAGCGGCCAGGTTGCAGCTCGAGTTCGGGATGAAAAAAGACCCTGATGGTGAGATCGAGCTGTTGAAAGTATTTTGGGACAGGCAATGCGATTTTGATGATAAGGATGTTACACCGACACTACTAACCTACGTCGACCTGTTAACGACAGGTGACCAGCGGAACATTGACACGGCGACAATTATCCATGACCAGTACCTTGCTCAATTTATCGCCGAAGATAGATAGCCTGTTTCTCACGATCTTCGAATCTCTGGATGCTGCGGCAAACGAGATCGGGATTCCGTATTTCATTGTCGGTGCTACTGCCAGGGATATGATCCTTGGTATGGGCTACGGAATTGAAATCAGCCGCGCTACAGCCGACATTGATCTTGGCATTAATGTATCGAGCTGGAATGAGTTCAACCAGTTGAAAGAAGCCCTTACAAATACCGGTTTATTTTCTGAGCATCGCGCAAGACAGCGCCTCATATACAATAATTCCATACCGGTTGATATCGTTCCATTCGGTGCCATATCAAGTTCAGATGGCAATATCCGTTGGCCTCCTAACCAGGATGAAGTCATGAATATTGCAGGTTTTGAAGATGCCTTCAAACTTGCACAACCAGTTCGACTTCGTGAAGAACCACCGCTTGATATCAATTTTGCGAGCCCACTTGGATTGGCGATTATGAAGCTCATCGCCTGGTCTGACAGGAACGCTGCCGGCAACAAAGACGCCATAGATCTTGCCATTGTATTACGAGCCTATCTGGATGCGGGCAACCGTGAGCGGATATACAGCGACCACCCAGACCTTTTAACCGACGATTTTGACTACGTACTAGCTGGCGCAGAATTACTGGGGCGTGATATTTCCAGCTCGGTATCTTCAACAACTAAAATGCTGATTGTTGAGATACTACAGGCTGAAACGGAGGTTGAGTCACAGTCACGACTTGCAGAAGATATGAGCCGTAGACCGTCAGCAATACCTTTCGAGCAGAATTTCGAGATGCTGTTGGCCATGATGAAAGGTGTGTCATCCTGATGCGTAGGCATGGGGAATTGTTATTTAGGCGGCAGCAGGCAGATGAAATAGTTCGCGGCAATGAGATTGCCACTGAAAATTGTTGAGATCAGCACGGCGGATGACGGTTTCGCTGGTGATTTCTGAGGGTGTATCGCCATCAAGTGCAGAGTGCACACGATGAGTGTTGTAATACTGCCGGAATGTTTCCAGCTTCCTTTCCAGGTCGGTAGCGTTCCAGAATAAAGTGTGGTCCAGGAATTCTCGACGGATAGTCCCGATCAGTCGTTCGACGAAGGGATGCGATAGCGGTGTATACGGGACAGTTTTTATCTCGTCAGTACCCAGAATTCTCAGGTTTGCCTGCCATTGGTGATACAGGAAGAGTGGATCGTTATCAGAGCTGAGGTATTTTGGGGGACCTCTGTATGAGATGGCGGTGTTGAACATACGACAAAGGGCGATGCCGTCGACATCGCCAGCATGGATACCAAATCCGATGATGCGCCGAGTGGACTGGTCCATAACCACGAGTACCCAGTGACTATTCAAAAGAATGGATTCACACCGAAACAGATCAATACTCCACAGGCTATCTTTGGTGTGCCCGAGGAATGACAGCCACGACGGTCCAGCATTACCAGGACCTGGCCGGTAATGCGCGGCAAGGATGCGCCGCACCACATCTTTATCGATATTGGTTCCAAACACTTTATTTATCTGCTGCGCGATCCGTGGGCAGCCAAACCGTGGATTGCGTTGTTTCATTTCAATGATTGCCTGGATGAGTTCGGGCGATGGTCCTTTGGGGCCGGGTTTTCGTTTGCTACCAGTTGATGAATACAGTAGTCGATACTTACGCTGCTTGAGCAGGTTATGGAATTTCAATAGTGTCGATGGCCGGATAATGACGGCAGCCCGCAGAATGCGTCGTGGGTTAAGGAACAGTGACCAGAAACCTAACAGGAATCGGTCGAGTGCCGAGAGATTGGGTGCGCGTTGCCGGGACCGATTGATGATAAGGAGTTGCTGCTTCATTAGCAGGCTGTCAGCGACAACGGCCTTTGCGCCACCGGACCCCAGGAGTCTGGCGATTGTAGTTACTAGATGTGCGAGGAGTATTAGCAGATCCTTCATGGCGGAGCAGGGTAGGGATGATTGCGTTAAGTAGCAAGACTGGTTAAGTCTCGGTATTCAGGTGATAATTAGCAATTCGCCAGGCACGCGTTGGCTAGATGGGTGTCCCCTATTCTTCGTGCAAGCATCAGGTCAGCTCTTGAAGCGTGGTTCCGTCGGAAATGTGACCGTTACCTGGGCTTGCGATCATGTTGGAAAACCATCCAAAGTGTACGTGCGGAATATCTGGCCGCGTCATAACCACCCGGCCCGTGCCAGCTCAGAATCCTGTTGGCCCCTGAACGCCTGTCACGGAATGCACCGAGGGATTCCATCAGCGATCCATCCCCGGCCCCAACGACATAAACTATAAGATTTCTATTGAAATGGTGGGCCCGGAAGGACTCGAACCTTCGACCAAGGGATTCACTGTAGCCTGATATTTCTACCAGGAGCGGACTATCTCATCACCCTCAGCAAGACTGTTAGGGCGCGGGACGCTCTTGCCTGTTATTAAGGACACTGAAGTCCCCAGGTAGTCTCTGCACCTTCCGGAGGTGTACCTCCGGCTTGGCTCAGGGTTACCATCAGCCTGACTGCTAAGGTTTCCCTGAATTCATCCCGTTCATTTCATGCCTTTCGGCACGAACGCACCATTTTGATGAGTCCCCTGCTCTAACCAACTGAGCTACAGGCCCGAAGGCGAGCATTCTAGCAAGTTTTCAGCATGGATAAACATAAATTAATGGATTATGTTTAATTTCATAGTCTATATAATATCCGGCATGTACAAATGCATTGGATGCGGGAAGATTCTCGTTGGCAGGCAACGTAAATATTGTTCGCGACTGTGCAAAAACAGCTATAACAATCAGTCCTATCAAAGTTACCAGGCTCAGCAGCTAAGGGGGCGGAGCCGTAAAATAGAACTGATTAGGCTCAAAGGATCAAAATGCGAGACCTGTGGCTATAAACAGAATTTTGCCGCTCTGGAATTTCACCATGCTGATCCGAAAACAAAATTATTCCAGCTTGACCTGAGATCTCTGTCAAACAGGAAATGGGACAGCGTGCTTGAAGAGGCTGATAAATGCCGTCTGCTGTGCTCTAACTGTCATGCAGAATTGCATAACCCGGACTGCAAGCTCTAACCAACTGTGCTACAGGCCGCTTTTCAAAGCGGTTAAACAAAGCCAGTCAACAATACTCTGTGCAGTTAATCGACTTCAAGAAAACTGCGCAACGGTTCCGAACGGGTCGGGTGGCGCAGTTTGCGTAAGGCCTTGGCTTCTATTTGACGGATTCGTTCACGGGTGACATCGAACTGCTTGCCGACTTCTTCAAGTGTGTGGTCGGTGTTCATGTCGATGCCGAAACGCATGCGCAATACCTTTGCTTCCCTTGGCGTCAGGCCGGAAAGTACTCCCTGCGTTGCTTCCCTCAGACCTTCCATTGAAGCGGAGTCAATCGGGGAATCAATGTTCTGGTCCTCGATAAAATCGCCCAGGTGTGAATCTTCATCATCACCAATCGGCGTTTCCATGGAGATCGGTTCCTTGGCGATCTTGAGTACCTTGCGTATCTTGTCTTCCGGCATGTCCATGCGTTCGGCCAGTTCTTCCGGGGTTGGCTCGCGTCCGATTTCCTGCAGCATCTGGCGGGAAATACGATTGAGCTTGTTGATCGTTTCGATCATGTGTACCGGTATACGGATGGTGCGTGCCTGGTCGGCGATAGACCGGGTAATGGCCTGGCGAATCCACCAGGTCGCGTAGGTCGAGAATTTGTAACCGCGACGGTATTCAAATTTATCCACGGCTTTCATCAGGCCGATATTGCCTTCCTGTATCAGGTCCAGGAACTGCAGGCCGCGGTTGGTGTATTTCTTTGCGATCGAAATAACCAGGCGCAGGTTGGCTTCAACCATTTCCTTCTTGGCGCGACGTGCCTTGGCTTCGCCAATCGACATGCGCCGGTTGATATCCTTGATATCGGAAATATTCAGATGCGCATTTTTCTGCAGCGTAATCAGCTTGTTCTGGGTGCGCAGGATTTCGTCCCTGTGCTGGTCGAGCTGGTCTGAATATTTGTGTCCGCCTTTTACCTGCTCATCAATCCAGCCGAGGTCGGTTTCATTACTGGGAAAGGAAGTAATGAAATCCTTGCGCGGCATCGCTGTCTGGCTCACGCAGATATCCATGATGGCGCGTTCATGCGTGCGAATGCGTGCAATCGAATGGCGCAGGTTGGTGGTCAGGATATCGACGATACGCGGCACCAGTTTGAGTTCCAGCATCTGGTCTGCAAGCGAGGTGCGCAGCTTTTGTACGCGGCTGGCGTTTTTGCCACCCTTTTCAACAGCCGCGACGAGTTGCTTGTATGTCTTGCTGATGTCAGTGAATCGCTGCGCGGCTTCTTCAGGGTCCGGGCCGGTGTCTACCGGTGTCTCGTCTTCATCATCGTCATTGTCCGCCTTCTTGTCATCAGCCTTTACCTGCGCCGGCTGCGGGATTTCAGCCTCGACAGCGTTGGGGTCGATGAAGCCCGTGATCAGGTCAGTCAGGCGCATTTCACCGGCATCGACACGTTCGTAACCGCGGATCAGGGTGGCGGCGGTTTCCGGGTAGCGGGCGAGGGCCTGCAGTACCTGGTTGAGTCCGTCCTCGATGCGTTTTGCGATGACAATTTCGCCTTCGCGCGTAAGCAGTTCAACCGTTCCCATCTCACGCATGTACATGCGTACCGGGTCTGTTGTCCGGCCAAACTCACTGTCCACCGTTACCAGGTTGGCAGCGGCTTCTTCAGCGGCATCTTCATCAGCTGTGTTCTTGGTGCTGGCAAGCAACAGTGAATCGGTATCCGGTGCAACTTCGTGCACCAGGATTCCCATGTCGTTGATCATGCTTATGATGTCTTCGATCTGTTGCGGGTCGACGATGTCTTCCGGCAGGTGATCGTTGACCTCGGCATAGGTCAGGAAGCCCTGCTCCTTGCCTTTTTCAATGAGCAGTTTCAGTCTTGATTGTTGGTCTTTTTTCATCAGTCATCCACAGGCATGCGCAATGCCCAAGCTAAATCGAAAGAGATGGAAGCAAATCAGTCCGCCAGTATAGTCCAATATATGGGGCCCGGCCAAGGCTATTGCAATCAGGAATTTGGACCGGGCGGCGGTTTTTTAATTCCCTCAGACCTCTTTCAGCCGCCGCTGTAAATGCTTGTATTCCTCGAGCTCCGCGCCGTCCAGCGTTCGTTGACGGCTCAGGTCGTTTAAATAATTTATTTTATTATCAATATGTTGCCGGCGTATTTGTTTAAGGCAGCCGTGCAGTTCGGGGAGCAGGTCGAGGCCCTCGTGCGAGGGTGACCACTCGGCGAGCCTGTGGAGGTGCGGGGCCTCTTCACGGTCCCGCCAGTGCTCGAGGATTGCACCGGTATTCAACCCCGGCTGCTGCTGCAGCAGTGTCAGTATCCCGCCAAGGAGTGATACCCCGGGAATATCGGTGTATTCCTGCAGGGATACGGCATCGATCTGCTCGGCCAGGGAAGGCTGGTAGAGGAGCATGGCGATGGCCTCCCTGACCGGGCTTTTCCTGCCCGCGGCGGGGCGCCTGGCCGCTTTTGTACTTGCGGGTGGCGCAGGCTGCGGGGCTGTGCCCAGGCGACTGGCAAGGCGTTCCGCACTGGTCTCGACAAGCGCGGCCAGGCGTTCGGTCATCAGTTGGCTGAACATGCTGTCCGGCAGCCGGGACAGCAGGGGTTTTGCCAGGTCCACCAGTCGTGCCCGGCCGTCGATGCTGCTGGTGTCGAGTTGGCTGGAGAGTCGTTCGAAGAAAAAATCGGATAAGTGGGTGGCGGACTGAATGCGTTTTTCAAACTCATCCTTGCCGATCTTGCGCACCAGGGAATCCGGGTCCTCTCCCTCCGGCAGAAACAGAAAGCGTGCTTCACGGCCGTCGCGCAGCACCGGCAGGGTGTTTTCCAGTGCACGCCAGGCGGCTTCCCGGCCGGCACGGTCACCATCAAAACAAAACACGATTTCAGGCGCAGTACGGAACAGCCGCTCCAGGTGGTCAGCTGTTGTGGCGGTGCCCAGTGTTGCCACGGCGTAGTTGATATCGAACTGTGCCAGCGCGACAACATCCATGTAGCCTTCGACGACCAGCAGATGCTTGATATGACGCACGGCTTTGCGCGCTTCATAGAGGCCGTAGAGTTCCTGTCCCTTGTGAAATACCGGTGATTCCGGGCTGTTGAGATATTTGGGTGTGCCGTCGTCAAGCACCCGGCCGCCGAATCCGACGGTGCGCCCGCGCCGGTCGTGAATCGGGAACTGCACCCGGTCACGGAAACGGTCATAGCTGCCCTTGTCATTATCGCGTTCGATCAACAGGCCCAGCTCAAGCAATGTTTTTTGTGTCTGCGGATCTGTACCGATGGCTTTTTCGAGGTTGTCCCACCCGGGCGGCGCAAAGCCGATCTTGAAGCGCGCGACAACTTCACCGCTGAGCCCCCTTTTTTTCAGGTACTCGACAGGACGGCTGGCTTGCGGGTGGCTGCGCAACTGTTGCTGGTAATACGCGGAAACCTTTTCGAGCAGGTCGTAATGGGGCCGGGTGATTGCCGGGCGGTGTGATTCGGGTGTTGCGTCACGCGGGACTTCCAGCCCGGCCCTGTGCGCGAGTTCTTCCACGGCCTCGACGAAGTCCATGTGTTCGTAGTCCATCAGGAAGGTGATGGCCGAACCATGCATGCCGCAACCGAAGCAGTGGTAGAACTGCTTCACCTGGCTGACGGTGAAGGAGGGTGTTTTTTCATTGTGAAACGGGCAACAGGCCTTGTATTCACGCCCGGCCTTTTTCAGCTGCACCCGGCTGTCGATGACATCGACGATATCCGTGCGGGTGAGCAGTTCATCAATAAAGGATTGGGGAATACGGCCGGCCATGAGTTCCAGGTTTTTTCCTGGTGCTTTTTGTGCGAGAGGTTTTTTCAGCCCAGCCTGGCCCTGATCAGGGCGCCGACGGCGGCCATGTCCGCCTTGCCCTGCAACGCGGGTTTCAGCTGGCCCATGACCTTGCCCATGTCTTTTATGGAGGAGGCGCCGGTTGCTTCGAGTGCGGCATCGATGAGGGCATTTATTTCGGCTTCGCCGAGTTGCTCGGGCAGGTAGGGCGTGATGATGTCCAGCTCGCTGTTTTCTATCGCGATCAGGTCGTCGCGTCCGGCCTTTTCAAACTGGCTGATAGATTCACGGCGTTGCTTGACCATCTTGCCGAGCACATCGGTGACCTGGGTATCGTCCAGTTCGATGCGTTCATCGACCTCGCGTTGCTTGATCGCGGCATGGATGAGACGCAGGGTTGCCAGGCGCGGCTTGTCCCTGGCACGCATGGCATCTTTTATGTCCTGCGAGATGCGGTCCTTCAGGGACATGCGTAAGGACGGATTCTTTAGTAGAGGCGAATGCGACGGGAGAGTTCGCGGGAAACCTTCTTCTGGGTGCGCTTGACGGCAGCGGCCATCTTGCGTTTGCGTTCCTGCGTGGGTTTTTCATAAAACTCGCGGCGCCGGACTTCAGAAAGAACCCCGGCTTTTTCACAGGAGCGCTTGAAACGGCGCAGGGCAATTTCGAAGGGTTCGTTATCTTTTACGCGTACATTTGGCATACTTGTTCCGGCTAATACAGCTCGTTTGACAGGGCTGCGCATTTTATACACGTCCCGCCGAAAAGGCAAAATTACCTTGTGTAACAAGCCGTGGCGTTTACCATAGGCGGCATGCGTGTGCTTGGGATCGAGACCTCCTGTGATGAGACCGGCGTGGCCGTTTACGACGGCGAGCGCGGCCTGCTCGGCCACGCCCTTTACAGCCAGGTCGATTTGCATGCCGCCTATGGCGGTGTGGTCCCCGAGCTGGCCTCCCGTGACCATGTCCGCAAGCTCTTGCCGCTGATAAGCCAGGTCATTGTTAAATCAGGCATTAATATGTCAGACATCGATGGCGTGGCCTACACGGCCGGGCCGGGGCTGGTCGGCGCCTTGCTGGTCGGTGCCGCCGCCGGGCGCAGCCTGGCCTGGGCGCGGAAGATCCCGGCGATCGCCATCCATCACATGGAGGGGCACCTGCTGGCGCCGATGCTCGAGCCGGATCCTCCCGAATTCCCGTTTCTGGCCCTGCTGGTCTCCGGCGGGCATACCCTGCTGGTCGAGGTCGACGCGATCGGGCGCTATCGTCTGCTGGGCGATTCAATCGATGATGCGGTCGGCGAGGCCTTCGACAAGACCGCCACCCTGCTGGGTTTGTCCTATCCCGGCGGGCCGGCGCTGGCGCAACTGGCCTTGCAGGGCGATCCGCAGCGTTTCAGGTTCCCACGGCCGATGACTGACCGGCCGGGCCTGGATTTCAGTTTCAGCGGCCTGAAGACTTTTGCCCTGTACAGCTGGCGTGAATCGGCGCAGACGCAACAGGACCGCGCCGATATTGCGCGCGCCTTCGAGGATGCGGTGGTCGATACCCTTGCGATCAAGTGCCGCCGTGCCGTGGCGCAAACCGGGTTGAAGACGCTGGTGGTTGCCGGCGGTGTCGGTGCGAACCTGCGCCTGCGGGCACGGCTCGATGAACTCATGGCAAAAGAGGGTGGGCGCACCAGTTACCCGCGCCCTGAATTTTGTACCGACAATGGCGCCATGATTGCCTATGCCGGTTATCGAAGACTGCAGGCCGGCCAGGCAGAAAGCCTGTCGATCAGGGCAATACCGCGCTGGTCGCTGGAAGACCTGGTAGCGGCCGATTAGGGCCACTTACCCGAAAATTGTAGGAGCAGCGTCAGCTCGCGAACACCTCGCGAACATCCGCGATATCAGCAAACAATCGCCAGCTGGCGCTGGCTCCTACCCTTCTTTATTCCTTCCGAAACCGATCTTGCCTTCCTTGCCATTGAGCAGGTTGCTGATATTGCTGCGGTGTCGCCAGTAGAGCAGCACCGTCAGGACCGTCATGGCGGCGATAACTGCCGGTTCCGGCATCAGCCACAGGAACCAGAACGGCATCAGCAGCATGGCAACCAGTGCCGCGAGCGATGAATAACGAAACATCACGGCCATGGCCAGCCAGGTGGCCGTGGTCAAAAGGCCTGCCGGCCAGGACAGGCCGTAGATGACTCCGAATGCCGTTGCCACGCCCTTGCCGCCCTGGAAACCGAAGAATAAGGGGTAGAGGTGACCGAGGAAGGCGGCCAGCGCGGTCGCCGCGAGGATCACCGGGCTCGTTTGCAGGAATTGTGCGAACAGTACCGGCAGGAGCCCCTTGAGCATGTCACCGAGCAGCGTCAGTGCGGCGGCCTTCTTGCCGCCAAGCCGTGCAACATTGGTCGCCCCCGGGTTGCGCGAGCCCGCGGTGCGCGGATCCGGAAGGCCCATCAGCCTGCAAACAATGATGGCGGTGGAGATCGAGCCGAACAAATAACCGCCAAGGATGATCAGGTAATCGGTTTCCATGTGGGCCATTGGAATCTTTCGCGCGGCGCAGGTCAAGCCGTTGCGTGGAATGATGGCATCCCTGTGCTGGCCAAGATGCGCACAAGGCTCTATATTGAGCGGCAGCGAAACAAGGGGAACTGTCCGTGGATATTGTCTTTATCAACGATTTGCGCATCGAGACCATCATTGGTATCTATGACTGGGAGCGCAAGGTCAAGCAGACCATCAGTCTCGATCTCGAGATGGGTGCCGATATCCGCAAGGCCGCTAAAACCGATGCTATCGAGGACACCCTTAATTACAAGGCCGTTGCGAAACGGCTGATTTCATTTACAGGTGAGAGCGAATATCAACTGGTGGAAACCCTGGCCGAGAAAATTGCCGAAATTGTTTTGCATGAATTCGATGTTCCCTGGTTAAAGCTGACGGTTCACAAGCCGGGCGCGGTGCGCGGTTCGCGCGATGTTGGCGTGATTATCGAACGCGGCAGCCGCTAGCTGTGAAGGTGCGTGTCTATGTCAGTATCGGCAGTAATGTTGAGCGCAGAAAGAATATTGCGCTGGTGCTTGAGAAGCTCGCGGATGAGTTCGGCCCGATAGAGCAATCGTCCGTCTATGAAAGTGATGCGGTCGGTTTCAACAGCGCCCCGTTTTATAACCTGGTGGTTGGATTCCAGACAGCTGAATCACCGCGGGACATACAGGCGCGACTGCACGCGATTGAAGACAGCTGCGGACGGCTGCGATCGGGCAGGCTGTCAGCGCGGACCATGGACCTGGACCTGTTGTTGTACGCAGACCGCGTTATTCGTGAAAAGGGCCTGTCGATTCCGCGTGCGGACATCACCCGCTACGCCTTTGTATTATGTCCGCTGGCCGAGATCGCAGGCATGCAGAAGCACCCGGTCAGCGGCGAGCGTTATGCAGACATGTGGGCCGCATTCGATCAGCCGGGGCAGGCCCTGACGCGTATTGACTGGCCGCCCGCACCCGCTGTTGCGGCGGACCAGGCGTCTTCCCGGCAGGATGAGTGAACTTCCCCCACCTTCTTCGCAAGAGCTTGAAACAAGCGCGGAACTTGCCGGCCTGATTCGGCAGGAAATCAGCCAGGCGGGCGGGTCTGTCCCGTTTTCCCGTTACATGGAATTGTGTCTGTATGCCCCCGGGCTTGGTTACTACAGTGCAGGGCGACAAAAATTCGGGGCGGGCGGTGATTTTGTTACGGCACCGGAGTTATCACCCCTGTTCGGCCGTTGCCTGGCACGCTCCTGTGCAGCTGTGCTGCAGATGCCGGGTGGCGGTGATGTGCTTGAGTTTGGTGCCGGCAGTGGCAGGCTGGCCGTTGACTTGCTGGGGGAGCTGGACGCCCTGGATTGTCTTCCGGGTCATTATTACATTCTCGAACGCAGTGCCTCGCTGAAACAGCGCCAGCAGGCACTGCTGCAGGCGCATCTGCCGCAACTGCTGGACAGGGTTGTCTGGATCGACAGGCTGCCGGATGCCGGGTTTCGTGGCGTGATGCTGGCCAACGAGGTGCTGGATGCCATGGCCGTTGAACGCTTTCGCTGGAACGGAAGTGCTGCTGAATGCTTCGAGGTAAGGGCGGCGGGTGATGCGTTCGAGTGGTGTACCCGGGCTGCACCCGCGGGCCATGAGCTCGCACAGATAGAGGCGCTGGCTGCAGCGTGTGAAATGACTGCCGGCTTTGTTTCCGAGGTCAATACCGGTTTGCGGCCCTGGATGCAGGCTGTTGCGGATGTGCTTGAAAGCGGGCTGCTGCTGTTGATTGATTACGGGTATCCCCGGCACGAGTATTATCATCCACAGCGCAGTGCCGGTACCCTGATGTGCCATTACCGGCATCGTGCACATGATAACCCCCTGCTCTGGCCGGGTTTGCAGGATATCACCGCACACGTGGATTTCACCGCGGTCGCCGAGGCCGCCGTGGCGGCCGGTCTTGACGTGTCGGGTTATACAACCCAGGCCTGGTTCTTGCTTGACTGCGGACTGGACGGCCTGCTGCAGCAGGCCGGGCCGTCTGCCACGGCTGAATATATGCGCCATGCGCAGCATGCAAAGACCTTGCTGCTGCCCGGTGAAATGGGAGAACGCTTCAAGTGTATCGGGCTTACCCGTGGCCTTGAACAGGCCATTCCCGGTTTCCGTTCGCAGGATATGCGCTCGCGGTTGTGATTTGAAAATGCATGCCGGATCATGCGCCTGGATAAATAACAAGTGATACAAATAACGCAAACCAATGGATAGTCTGCACGCTGTATATCTCGCCCTCATGCAGGGGTTCACGGAGTTCCTGCCGATCTCGAGTTCGGCGCACCTGGTGCTGTTGCCGCGGATATTCGGCTGGGCGGACCAGGGCCTGGCCTTTGATGTAGCGGTCCATATCGGCACCCTGTTCGCGGTGATGGCCTATTTCAGGCATGACATAGTACGTCTGTCGGGCGCATGGCTGCAGTCCTGCAAGCATCGACAGATGTCCGCAGATGCCCGGCTGGTCTGGTTTATATTGCTCGGCAGCGTGCCGCTGGCGGTTACAGGCCTGATGTTTCATGATTACATCGAAATGTATCTGCGCGCA
The DNA here is from genome assembly GCA_963827755.1 of uncultured Gammaproteobacteria bacterium. Taxonomy (GTDB): domain Bacteria; phylum Pseudomonadota; class Gammaproteobacteria; order UBA9214; family UBA9214; genus UBA9214. The sequence continues at coordinate 52,103 of CAWHCQ010000028.1, read as the reverse complement.
CCGCTGATCATTGCCGCGACCACGATTGGTTTTGGTGTGTTGCTGGGTGTTGCCGACCTGCGCGGGAGCAAGCTGCGCAGCGAAGCATCGCTCGAGTATATTGATGTTCTCTGGATCGGGCTTGCCCAGGTGCTGGCGCTTGTTCCCGGTACATCGCGTTCCGGCATTACCATGACGGCTGCACTGGCACTGGGTTTGACACGTTCTGCCGCTGCACGTTTTTCCTTTCTGTTATCAATTCCGGCAATCCTTATGGCGGGCAGTTATGAATCGCTAAGACTTGTCCAGCAGTCTGCGCCGGTGCCATGGGAAAGTTTGTTGATTGGCACGGGGGTGGCCTTCACCAGCGCCTATCTTTGTATTCGCTTTTTCATGTTGCTGATAGAACGGGTCGGCATGTTGCCGTTTGTAGTCTATCGCCTGGGGCTGGGCATCTTTCTGCTGCTGCTGTTTTATTGAGCCTGCCCGTGGGGGCCTTTCATGACCGCAACAATGTTTTTTCAAGCGCCTCGATGCGTGCTGCGCGTATCTTTTCACCGATTGCCTTGCCGGTCAGGCCGCCGCTATCAACCCTGACATCCAGTGCGACCTGTCTTGCCTGTTGCAACAACGTCGCCGGTTGGTAAGTCCGTAATGCAGGGTTTGTGCTGCGTGCTTCGGCCTCGCAGACGCCAAGGAAGTCAATAAATCGTTGTTCACGCCGGAATGCATCGAGGGCACTGAGCAGGTCGAGTAATTCTTCTGCAGAGAGCGTTGCCAGCCTGTGTGCCGTTGTGCGCTGCCGCAGTGCCATACCGGCCAGCTCGCGATAGGCGCCTGGTATGCGATAGCGCTCGCAGAGTGTGCCGAAACTGTGGTCGTCAAGCCCTGCCTGCTTGCCGTTATCGATGTCACATATCAGTGCGGCGAAGCGAATTTCGGCCTTGCCACTCGATTCAACCGCATGCTTCAGGACAGGCAGGTCAATGTCTCCGTGACTGTTTTTGCCGGTCGCAATTTCCATTTCAGGAAAAAGCCTCGACAGGGCGTTGCAGCCAAGCAGCACCTTGATGAACTGTTCGGGCGTTTTTGTGCGCAGGGCTTTCTCCAGTTCCGCCCAGACCCGTTCCGGCACGAGGTGGTCAATTTCACCATTTGCAACCATGTTGCGCATCAGTGCGTTGGTAGAGTGTGCAACATGGAACCCCATGTGAGCAAAGCGTGCCGCGAAGCGGGCGATGCGCAATACCCGCACCGGATCCTCTGCAAACGCCGAAGAAACATGCCGCAGTACGCCGCTTGCCAGGTCATCACTGCCGTTATACGGGTCGATCAATTTCCCGTCTGTGGTTTCCGCCATTGCATTAATGGTCAGATCGCGGCGCATCAGGTCCTGCTCAAGTGTGACACTCGAGTCGGCGCATGTTTCAAAGCCGGTATACCCCGGCGCGGTTTTGCGTTCGGTACGCGCAAGCGCATATTCCTCTTTTGTCTGCGGGTGGAGGAATACCGGGAAGTCCTTACCGACCGGTATGTAACCCAGCGAGAGCATTTCTTCGGGGGACGCGCCGACCACCACCCAGTCCTGTTCGCTGACCGGCAGGCCAAGTAGCCTGTCGCGTACTGCGCCGCCAACCAGGTATATTTCCATGTCTAGTTGCGGCGTGACTGCCGCCGAAAATCCTGGTAGTGGCCGCGGGCGTTTTGTCCGGCCAGATAGCGCGGCACGACAGATGCTATGGCAGTGGGCTTGATACCCAGTGAAGGCAGCGCATTATTTGTGCAGACACTGTCTTTCTGCAGGGAATGGTAGTTATCCATGCTAAACGGTTTGCCCGGCACAAGCTCCAGCATCCTGGCTTGCAGGCGTGACATGCCATCACCCAGGCCGAGGATGTAACAGTTTTTACCAGATCTGCCGGCGTGTATATTCAACCAGTTCTTTCAGTGTCAGTACATCGGGTCCGCACAGCTCCAGCCGTTCACCGCCGGTTGCGTCATCCAGCGACCGGCAGACGGCCTCGCTGACATCGTCTACGCAGACCGGTGAAAAACGGCTGTTCGGGCAGGCCAGCGGGAACAGCAGCGGGGAGAATTTCAGCAAGGTGGCGAAGCGGTTGAAGAAACTGTCACCCTGTCCGAAGATCACCGAGGGCCGGAAGCTGGTGACTACCAGCCCTTTCCCGGCAGCGTCATGCAGCAAGTCCTCGCCTTCTCCCTTGGTTTTCAGGTAGAGGCTTGCGGTTTCGTTAGCGTCCGCATTGAGCGCACTCATGTGCAGCAGTCTGCGCACACCGGTGGCGAGCGCTGCGGCCACAATTTTTCGTGGCAGATCGACATGTGCACGCTGAAAGCCTTCACCTTTTTTGCCGCTTTCGTTGAGTATGCCAACCAGGTTGATGACGGCATCGCTTGCGGAGAAGTTCTCGGCAAGTGTGCTGTCGTCGAAAATGTCGGCCTCTATGAGTGTAACGTCAGGATTGACAATGAGAGAACGGTGACGTTCGCGGCGCCGGGTGAGAACGCGTACCTTGTAACCGTGATGTGTCAGCCGATTGACCAGGTGCTGGCCGACGAAGCCGGTGCCACCCAGGATGCAAATTGTTTCATAGCTCATATGTAATTTCTGCCTGTGAGGGTGATTGCGTACAAGTCAAGTCTCAGCGCAAGATTTCGCCATAGTGGGATTCCGGGTGTATATCAGGCATGCGCTTGCTCAACGGGGTTATCAGGCGCTCCATGCGCCAGTCATAGATGGCCATGTAGGCAAGTATGCGCTGGATATAGGTGCGGGTTTCCTTGTATGTAATCGTCGCGATCCAGTTGTCCGATGACTGTTTGTCTTCTTGCGGTAACCAGCGCTGTACATTATGCGGCCCTGCATTGTAGGCGGCGGATGCCAGCACGATATTGCCATTATATTGTTTCATGACATCTCCGAGGTAGGCAGTCCCGATCAGAATATTTGTTTCCGGTTCATACAACTGGCCGGTTCCGGACAGGGGGATATGATATTTGCGTGCTGTATCCATGCCGGTCCTGGGCATTAATTGCATCAGCCCGCGGGCACCGGCCGGCGAGCGAGCGCTTTCGCCAAATGCGCTCTCCTGGCGGATGACAGCGAATATGTGCCCCGGGTCAAGCTGGCGACTGCTGGCGATCTGGCTGATGGTGTCCGCATGATCAATCGGGAAACGCAACTGCAGGTCACTGTAATCACGTGTTCTGGCTACGGTCAGAATGGCGCGGTCATGCCAGCCCCATTGTTGCGCAAGGGCCGAGGCTGCCTTGAGTTCGTCGGATGACAGCTTGCTGGTTGCAGCGTTCCACTCACGACGTGCATCGATATGGAGTTTTGCCCTGAACAACTCGCGGGCACGAATAAAGCCGTCCCTTTTTTCCAGTTTACGCACGACAGCCGGGTCATAATCAAGCGGCTGGTGAAGCGTCTTATAGGGTTCTTTCAGGCGATCTGCTGCAAGAAAGCCGTGGTAATCCCGTTTTTCAGCGAGTGTGTAATATGCATCGATGGCCTCTTTATGTTCGCCTGCCTGTTCGAGGGCTTTCGCTTTCCAGTAACGCCATTCCTCGTCCTCGGCTTCCGCAGCAGGCAGTGCCTCGATCTGTGCAAGTATGGCTTTCCAGTCGCGATTACGGATTGCAGCACGAATACGCCACTCGCGTACGCTGCTGCTGGCATACGCGGCCGGTACATTGACCAGCCACTCATAGGCCTGCGGCAGTTTTTGCCAGTTGGCCTGCATTGCAATATATTTTTCAGTTTCTCCGACAGCTGCGGTGGAGAACCGGTAGCGCGGTTTTATTTCCTCCCACTTGATGTGAGCTGCCATGGCATCATTCGCGGCAATGCGCCGCAGCGCGTGGAGGATAATGTCGCGTGTAATTACCGAGTCGGATGACAGGCTTGAGGACTGCAGGGTCCTGGCAGGTTCGCGGTGTGCCTCTTTCCAGAGGTTGACCCAGCGCCTGTCCTTGCTCGACAGGCTGCGTGCCAGGTAATCGGCCAGGCTGATCTGGTTGTTTTTCATTGCCAGCCGTATACGTTGCCATATCAGCGCAGACGTTATATGGCCGTTGTCGGAGAGGTACTTGAAGGCCGGGTCGCAGGCATCGTCCTGTGATTTTCCGACCAGCCACAGTTTCAGCGCATCCTTGACGAAGCTCTTTGAGCGGCGTGTTTCCAGTTCAGCCTGCAGCTTGTAGCACTGCAGCCTGACCGGTTGCCCGCCTTGATATTCCTTGAGGAACCGCTTCCAGTCCTTGCGCCGGGCCAGCTCGTACAGCCAGGACTGGCGCATGCGCCAGCTGACGGGCTGTCCCCGGTAGCGCTTGATAAAGGCGGCTATCTCGCGGTTGCTTGCCTGTTCCAGGGACTCGCGTAACCTGTCGAATTCGAGATAGGCGTATAGCGGGTAATCCTTCAAAGACGCGAAAAGCCTTTCGAATTCATCCATGCGCTTTGCCTGCAGTGCCTTGCGTGCCTGCAGAAATTGTTCCCGCTGCGGTTTCAGGTCATCATCTGCCTGCAGACAGGCCGGGCCGGCCGCCATGATGAGCAGCGTTGCAAGGATTTTGAGAACGTACTTCATACTCCGCTATAGTTACAGAAACCGCGCGCAGTAACAAAGGAGGTTTTGGCATGACATTCAAGTCAGTGAATCCGGCAGATGGCAGTACCCTGAAGGAGGTGGCTGTATTTACGGCTGCCGAACTGGAAACCGCACTGCGGGAAGCGGCAAGCGCCGCGCCAAAATGGCGTGCCACACCCCTGGCAGAGCGTTGTGCGTTGATGCGAACGGCCGCGGGGGTGCTGCGCAGTCATGCGGACGAATTTGCCCGCATGATAACGCTGGAAATGGGTAAACCCCTCAAGGAGTCGCTTGCAGAAGTCGAGAAGAGCGCCCTGGGATGCGAATACTACGCGGACCAGGGGCCGCTGTTTCTGGCCGATGAGGTGATTGCATCCGATGCCGGCCGCAGCCTGGTGGCCTGGCAGCCGCTGGGAACGGTACTTGCTGTCATGCCGTGGAACTTTCCCTTCTGGCAGGTGTTCCGTTTTGCCGCGCCGGCCCTGGTAGCCGGGAATACCGGTTTGCTGAAGCATGCCTCCAATGTGCCCTTGTGTGCACTGGCCATTGAATCGGTATTCCGGGAAGCGGGCTTTCCGACCGGTGTCTTTCATTCCCTGATGATCCAGTCCTCGCGGGTCGCCGGGGTCATCGAGGACAAGCGCGTGCATGCCGTGACCCTGACCGGCAGTGAGCCGGCCGGCCGGCAGGTGGCAGCCACCGCGGGCGCTCAGGTCAAGAAGTCGGTGCTGGAGCTGGGTGGCTCGGATCCGTTCATTGTGCTCGAGGATGCCGACATGGATCTTGCGGTGGAAGCGGCCGTGACCTCGCGCTATCTGAACAGTGGACAAAGCTGTATTGCCGCCAAGCGCTTCATTGTGGTCAATGCCATTGCCGATGACTTTGTCGGGCGATTCAAGGCCGCTGTTGATGCACTGCAGGTCGGTGACCCGCTGGATGAGTCCACACAAATAGGCCCGTTGGCGCGCTTTGACCTGCGCGACGAGTTACACCACCAGGTCGTGGAGAGTATTGGCCAGGGCGCGGTCGCGGTTACCGGGTGTAACTTTGAAACCGGCAGCGGCGCGTATTACCAGGCATCGATACTGGATCATGTCACCCCTGACGTGTGTGCATACCACGAAGAGTTATTCGGGCCGGTGGCCAGTGTTATCCGGGCAGAGGATGAGGCGGATGCGATACGCATTGCCAACGACACGGAGTTTGGCCTCGGCGGCAGCATCTGGACGCAGGACAGTGCGCGCGGCGAACGGCTGGCGCGGCAACTTGAATGTGGTTGTGCCTTCGTCAATGGCCTGGTCAAGAGCGACCCGCGGCTGCCATTCGGCGGGGTGAAGAATTCGGGCTACGGTCGGGAGCTGTCGCGCCTGGGAATGCAGGAGTTTATGAATGCGAAGACCATCTGGATCAAATAAAAAAAACGGTTCGCGCAAAGACGCAAAGGCGCAAAGAAAAGCTTTTGCCATGAAGATCACACGACTGCAGGGATGCAGGAGGTAGTGTAACGCAGGAGCAGTTACCGAGAGTACCCGGGGAAAGAGCTGACGCCGGTTCCTGTTTCCCGGGAAAAACCCCTGCAGGAGCGGATCTCATCCGCGACAACCCGCTAGCATGTTCCCTGCGTTTGAGGAGGATTCAGCATGAATACCGGTACAGAAGAAATGACGAAGGTTGATTTGTTTTCGCCCATCGGCCTGGGGTACCTGCACGTGGTGGAAGGTGACATGGTGCGCGCCCAATCCGCCATTGCCTCGGGCGCGGCAGACATGGTGTCATTCGGCCAGTTGTACCTCGCCAACCCGGACCTGGTGGAACGCTTCAGGACGGACGCTGAATTGAATTCGCCGGACCCCGCCACGTTCTATGGCGGCGATGAAAAGGGCTATACCGACTACCCGACGCTGGCCTGAACCGGCAACTTCTTAACAGGAAAACAGGCCCTGTTGCGTGCGTAAAAAACACGCCAGCACTGCAGGCCTGCCCGTGCCGTTAACAGGTCGATTTCAGGTTGTTGAATTACTTCTGAACGACAACTATTGGCAGGTTTGAAAGAAAACACTTTTCCATTTGATTAGTGTTTTCATTCGCATGAATACAGGTCATTTAATGACTGTATTTATAAGTCCTATAAACGGAATTTATGAAATCATGTTACTATGTTTATTAACTTCTGGCCAATAGCCGAAACCCGAACAGACTCGCAGAGGAACACCATGAACAAGACCCGGAACAGACTGTTTATTGCGCTTGTTGTTTTTACCGCTTCATTCATGTTGCAGCCGGCACATGCCGGGCAAGCACCGCTGCCGGTCACGAACCAGCCCGGCACCCAGTTACCGGCTGTTGATCGCGTCGCACTGGTCAAGACAATCAAGAAATTGCGCAGCCAGATGATAGCGCGCAAGCAGGCACTCGTGCTGTCCGTTGCGGAGCAGAAACTCGATGGCGGCGACGCCGTCATCACGGCCATCATGCCGGGCGGCCTGCTCTACGCCGGTTACAAAAAAATTCGCTACGACCAGGCGAAGAACGAACTGGCACGCGTCAGTGCCGAGATCGAGGAATTCTCCGCTGACCTTCTGGCCATGCAGTCCATGTCGCCTGCAGTGGTCGTCGCGCAGCTGCCCTGATATTTCCCTGTTCCCCCGCTGTCCCCGCCTGGATGCAGGTGCGGGGCTGAGCAGGATTGCAGTTACCCGATCTCCCGCACCCCGCGTCGTGTGGCAGAAGTTTCCCGTTTTTTCTTTGTTCCTTCGCGTCTTCGCGCGAGATGACTCTTCCAAATGGACCTGCTGACCTACCTGTTCACCGGTGCGATCGCCGGGCTCATGGCCGGGTTGCTGGGTATCGGCGGCGGACTGGTCATTGTGCCGGCGCTGGCGCTGTTGTTTGCCAGCCAGGGTTTTGCCGCTGACAGCGTGATGCATTTTGCGCTCGGCAGCTCGCTGGCTACCATCATTCCGACTTCGATGTCCTCATTGCTGGCGCATCACCGCCGTAACAGCGTCCACTGGCAGGCGGTGCGCGGGCTGACGCCGGGCATCCTCGCGGGCGCCCTGGCAGGTGCCTGGCTGGCAGGCCGGATCAGCAGCCCCGGCCTGGCCCTGCTGTTCGGGATATTTGAAATTCTGGTGGCGGTGCATTTATTGCTTGGCATTCAGGCCGCGGCGCATCGTGTCTTGCCGGGCTCCGCAGGCCTGGGGGTGGCCGGGGCAGTCATCGGGGCGGTCTCCGCCATTCTCGGGATTGGCGGTGGCACCCTCAGCGTCCCGTTTCTGCTCTGGCACCGGGTTGATATTCGCACCGCGGTCGGCACGGCGGCGACCTGCGGATTACCGATCGCCCTCGCCGGTGCCGCCGGATTTGCGCTCAGCGGCTGGCATGCCGGCGAGCGGGGCGGACCGGCGACCGGGTATATCTACTGGCCGGCGGTTTTTTTGATTGCGCTGGCGAGCGTCCCGCTCGCCCCGGTCGGGGCCCGGCTGGCGCATTACCTGCCACGCAAAACCCTGCAGCGGCTGTTTGCCGTCATCCTGGCGCTGATCGGCCTGAAAATGATTCTCGGGGTGTGAACGGTTTCACCTGCAAATACCCCTTGCAGGACTGGGGTAGGAGCATGGTTTCATTACCGGGTACCGATATTGAGAAAACATAAATTTAATTTATAAACAGTGTGTTGAATCATGCAGGTCGGCATCGTCTCTGGATAAGCTGGGTTTATTCACGGCAAGATATTACTGGTTTGAAATTCAGTGCCAAAGGGGTATCGTAAGCGGCCCTGTCACAGGTGCGTGTGCTTGTCTGTTCAAGAACCTGGCAGCAATACACGGCTGAATGACAACAGAATTCACAGCTAACAACGGGAAGGAATCTCATGTCCAAACTAGTTAATCCCCATGGCGGCGGTGCACTGAAGCCGTTGCTGCTCGAAGGCGCGGCCCTGGCAGCCGAGCAAAAACGTGCTGCCGGTCTGACCAGGATCAGCGTTTCCTCCCGCGAGTCCGGTGACATCATTATGATGGGCATCGGCGGTTTTACCCCGCTGGACGGTTTCATGACCCACGCGGACTGGGAAGGCGTCTGTGACGGCATGAAGATGGCCAGTGGCCTGTTCTGGCCGATCCCGATCACCCTGTCCACCGATGCCGCGACGGCCAAGGGCATCAGCGAAGGCGATGACATCGCGCTGGCCGATTCCGAGTCCGGCGAAATCCTCGCCACCATGACGGTCACCGAGAAGTACAGCATCGACAAGGCGCACGAGTGCATGATGGTCTACAAGACCAGGGATGAAGAACACCCGGGCGTGAAGATGGTCATGGCGCAGGGCGACGTCAACCTCGCCGGCCCGATCAAGGTCCTCTCCCAGGGCGGTTTTCCCGAAACCTACGGCGACCAGTTCATGACCCCCGCGCAGACCCGCGCAGAATTCGAAAAACGTAACTGGAACGAGATCGCCTGTTTCCAGACACGCAACCCGATGCACCGTTCCCACGAATACCTCGCCAAGATAGCCATCGAGACGCTCGACGGTGTGCTGATTCATTCCCTGCTTGGCAAGCTGAAGCCCGGCGATATTCCGGCCGACGTGCGCAGCAACGCCATTGGCACGCTGATCGACAAGTACTTTGCCGATAACACCGTGATCCAGGCCGGCTACCCGCTGGACATGCGCTATGCAGGTCCGCGCGAGGCCCTGCTGCACGCCGTGTTCCGCCAGAACTACGGTTGCTCGCACCAGATCGTCGGCCGCGACCATGCCGGTGTCGGTGACTACTACGGCCCGTTCGATGCGCATCACATTTTTGACGAGATTCCGGCCGGTTCGCTGGAAACGCAGCCGCTGAAAATCGACTGGACGTTCTGGTGCAACAAGTGCGACGGCATGGCGTCGATGAAGACCTGTCCGCATGAGGGCGGCGACCGCATCCTGCTGTCAGGCACCAAGCTGCGCAAGGCGCTGTCCGAGGGTGAAGATGTATCCGACAAGTTCTCCCGTCCGGAAGTGCTCACTATCCTGCGCAAGTATTACGGCAGCCTGAAGGATGATGAAAAGGTCGAGATCAAGATGAGCGGCCATTCCGCCAAGTAGCGACGACTCCAGAGACCGCGGCTGCCGGGTTGGAGCTGCGAGAGTGTTAAATCTGCAGTAAGCACTTAAAAATTGATGGAGAACTAACATGCCAACATTTGTACGTACTGATAAGTGCGACGGCTGTAAGGGTCAGGACAAGACTGCTTGCATGTACATCTGCCCGCATGATCTTGATGAAGCTCGACAAGGACGGCTCAGAAACCGGTCATGCCATGAAGGCCTATAACCAGGAGCCTGAGCAGTGCTGGGAATGCTATGCCTGCGTGAAGATTTGCCCGCAGCAGGCCATCGAATGCCGTCACTATGCCGATATCGTACCGCTGGGTGGTTCTGTGCAGCCGCTGCGTGGTTCTGACTCCATCATGTGGACCATCAAGTTCCGCAACGGCAATCTGAAGCGCTTCAAGTTCCCGATTCGTACCACCCCGGAAGGTTCTATTGATCCTTACGGTGGCAAGCCGCAGGCAGATATGTCGAAGATCGAAGAGCCTGGCTTTTTCGTTCAGTGCAACGGCTATCGTGCAGGCGACCGCAGCGAACTGATCAAGATCTGATCGCGCACGCTACAAACAATCGCAGAAAGAGGAATTTAAAATGGCAGGTGAATTTGGAAATCCTGAAGTCGTCGAAGAAGAAGTTGATATTCTTCTTATCGGCGGTGGTATGGCATGTTGTGGTGCTGCCTATGAAGTAATGCGCTGGGCTGAAGGGACTGATCTTAAAATCAGACTGGTCGACAAGGCCGCCATGGACCGTTCAGGTGCCGTGGCCATGGGTCTGTCCGCGATCAATACCTACATCGGCACCGAGCAGGACCCGGCCGATTACACCCGCATGGTCTCCAACGACCTGATGGGTATTACCCGTGACGATCTGGCCTATGACGTTGGTCGTCACGTGGACGAGTCTGTGCATCTGTTCGAGGAATGGGGTCTGCCGATCTGGAAGACCGACGAGAACGGTGAGCGTTTTGACGGTTCCAAAGGCATGACACCCCTGAAAGACGGCGGCAAGCCGGTTCGTTCAGGCAGGTGGCAGATCATGATCAACGGTGAATCCTACAAGTGGATTGTTGCCGAGGCCGCCAAGAAGGCGCTCGGTACTGACAACATCCAGGAGCATATCTTTATCGTCAAGCTGGTCAACGACAAGAACGATTCTAACCGCATAGCCGGTGCTGTCGGTTTCTCGGTTCGTGAAGACAAGGTATTTATCTACAAGGCCAAGGCCATTCTGCTGGCAGCCGGTGGTTGTGTGAACATCTTCCGTCCGCGCTCAGTCGGTGAAGGCATGGGTCGTGCCTGGTACCCGGTCTGGAATGCCGGTTCTACCTATGCAATGGCTGCTGAAGCCGGCGCAGAGATGACACTGATGGAAAACCGTTTCGTACCGACCCGCTTCAAGGACGGTTATGGTCCGGTTGGCGCCTGGTTCCTGCTGTTCAAGTCAAAGGCGACCAATGCTGTTGGTGAAATCTACCTGGACCGCAACAAGGAAATGCTCGACGACTACCCGCCTTATGGTGCAGCTTCCGTTCCGGCTTCCTGTCTGCGTAACCACCTCATGCTGAAAGAGATGAAGGAAGGCCGTGGCCCGATCTGGATGGACACGGTTACTGCACTTGCGAACCTGCGTGAAACACTGACACCGCGCGAAGTGAAGCACCTCGAGGCGGAAGCCTGGGAAGACTTCCTTGATATGTGTATCGGTCAGTGTGGTATCTGGGTGGGTGAAAACATCGATCCTGAGAAGAAGAACTCCGAGCTGATGCCGACCGAACCCTACCTGCTGGGTTCACACTCCGGTTGCTGCGGCATCTGGGTGTCCGGTCCGACTGATGTTGGTGCACCGACAGACGAAGCCTACAGTGAAGGTATCCCCGAGCACCTGCCGAAGGGCTGGAACTGGGGTTACCGTGCCATGACGACCGTTACCGGTCTGTGGACCGCTGGTGATGGCGTGGGCGCATCCGGTCACAAGTTCTCTTCCGGTTCGCATGCAGAAGGCCGTATTGCTGCCAAGGCCATGGTCAAGTTCTGCCTGGACAACAAGGACTACAAGCCTGAGCTGGACACCCCTGTTGAGCAACTGGTTGCTGATATCTACCAGCCGGTCAGGAACTACCTTGAGCACAAGGACTACACGACAGCCATCGACATCAACCCGAACTACATTACGCCGAAGATGCTGCAGTTTCGTTTGCAGAAGATCATGGACGAATATGTAGCCGGTGTTGCAACCTACTACACCACCAATGCCCACATGCTGGAAGTGGCTGGTGAGAAGATGGACATGCTGAAGGAAGATGCCCGGAAGATGCGTGCCAAGGACCTGCATGAACTGCTGCGTGCCTGGGAGAACTATCACCGCATCATTACTGCCGAAGCTCACATGAAGCATATCGAGTTCCGTCAGGAATCGCGTTACCCGGGTTTCTACTACCGCATGGACAAGAACTTTGTCGATGAAGAAAACTGGAAGTGTTTCGTAAACTCTGTTTACGACAAGGAAACCCGGAAGTGGACCTGCTTCAAGCGTGCACACGTTGACCTGGTCGACAAGTCCAAGCTGTTCAAGTAAGGACTGCCGGGGACAGGTTTTGAGCCTGTCCCCGCAAATATTCAAAGTCCGGGTGCCTTGCGGTGCCCGGACTTTTTATTTTCCGGAACAAGTTTTGAAGAATTTGCAGGAGCGCTTCTCAAGCGCGATACAGTATTTGGCAAGGCAATCGCGCTTGAGAAGCGCTCCTGCAGGTGTATTGAGTTGGTTTGAGGTAGATACAATGTCGGATGAAAAAATGTTAATCGATGAGTCGCCTCTTCCGGATACCCCGGTCATTCCCAACCAGTTGGAGGGAAGTGCCGTCATCCAGTTCCGTTGTCACAAGGATATCGACTGTTTCAATGCCTGCTGCAAGAACATCGACATCATGCTGACGCCGTATGACATCCTGCGACTGAAAAATCGCCTGGGTATTACGTCAACCGGGTTTCTCAGGCAATACACGGAACCCTTCGAGTTCGGCAAGGGGAGCGTGGGTGGCGTCAAGTACAAGCCGAAGGAAGGCACCAACGAATGCCGGTTCGTAACCGAAGAAGGCTGCAGCGTCTATGAAGACCGGCCGACGGCATGCCGCTATTACCCGGTCGGATTGTTGTCCACGCGTCGTCAGGACGAGAACTTCGACCGTGCTTCCTACGCGCTGGTCAAGGAAGATCATTGCCACGGGCATTTCGAGGACCGCAAGCTCACCATTGACGAGTACCGCACGGAGCAGGGACTGGAGGAATATGACGAGCATGGCCGCGCCTGGCGCCAGTTGATCCTGAAGGTCAAGTCGGCCGGACCGGCGATTGGCAATATGTCGAAGACCAGCCTGAAGTTTTTCTTTATGGCCTGTTATGACCTGGACCGCTTTCGCGAATTCGTCAGGAGCGAAGGCTTCAAGACCACCTACGATATCGACCAGGCGACCCGCGATGAATTGTTGACCGACGAGATGGCACTGCTGCGTTTCGGCGACCGCATGATCCGCCAGGTCATGTACGCCGAGGAAACCATCCCTCTCAGGGAGAATGCCCTGGAGGAGCACCTGGCCCGCCGGGGTGACCGCAAGCAAACCGGGCACGACGACATGGCGCGTCCGAGCATGGCGGCCTACGATATGCCCCTGGACGGGGAAGATGAGGAGAAATCAAAGTAGAACAACAGCTTTTAACATAAGTTAATACTTATGATTAACATCATCATTATTTAATTTTATTTATAGTTTGATGCTGTAACATCTCAGGTTCGATTCAGGGACAGGGCCTGCAGGACAAGCACCGTTTCCCCTCTGCTGATGAGTGCAAGCAGCCAATCAGGAGAGAAAAACGAAGGCTAAAACCTGAAATGAGGTTGTGAAAGAATACCGCGAAACCTGCCTGATACCGGGCATATCAAGACACATAATCTTAAGTTGCTGCCGTTACAGCATTTTAGCTCAACCAGTCAGGTGTTGTATCTTGTCTTTAAGAGGCGTGCCCTGTGCCAGCCCCGGTTCACCTGATACCCCGGCAATGGCGGCGAGAATGCCTGCTGAGTCGAGGCCGCACTCGGCCAGTTGCTCCTGGTGGGTGCCGTGTCCAATAAACTGATCGGGTATACCAAGGTTTAGTACTTGCACTCCGGTTCGCTGTGCATGCAGTACTTCATTGACGGCGGAACCGGCACCACCCTGTACGGCATTTTCCTCGACGGTGAGTATCAGGCTATGCCGTTCTGCCATTTCAGCTATGAGGATCTTGTCCAGCGGCTTTACAAAACGCATGTTTACAACTGTGGCGTTAATTTCATCGCCTGCCTCAAGTGCGGCTGCAACACGGCTGCCAAATGCGAGTATGGCAACATGTTCTCCCTGCCTGCAAATCTCTGCTTTGCCCATGGGCAGGGTGTCCAGCTCAGACCCCGGCTCGATTCCAGAGCCTGTACCGCGCGGGTAGCGTACCGCAGCGGGCCCCTTGTATTGCCAGGCGGTGGTCAGCATTCGGCGACATTCTCTTTCATCGGCCGGTGCCATGATTACCATGTTGGGCACACAGCGCAGAAAGCTGAGGTCAAATACACCGGCATGGGTTGCACCGTCGGCACCTACCAGTCCGGCACGGTCGATGGCAAAGGTGACATCGAGGTCCTGCAGTGCGATGTCGTGAATCAGCTGGTCATAGGCACGCTGCAGGAAGGTGGAGTAGATGGCAACGACCGGCTTCAGTCCTTCACAGGCCAGTCCGGCGGCAAACGTCAGTGCATGCTGCTCGGCGATGCCGACATCGAAATAGCGCTCGGGAAATCTTTCAGAGAATTTCACCAGGCCGGAGCCTTCACGCATTGCCGGGGTGATGCCCGTGAGTCTTTCATCTGCCGCTGCCATGTCACACAGCCAGTCGCTGAACACCTGTGTATAGGTTTTTGATGTCACGCTTTTGTTTTGTTCGCCGGTTTCGCGGTTAAACGGCGTGACCCCGTGATAATTGCACGGGTCCTGCTCGGCCGGGTGATAGCCCTTGCCCTTTTGCGTGACAATGTGCAGGAACTGGCGTCCCTGCAGACCGTGCAGGTTGCGCAGGGTGGTAGCCAGGATGGACAGATCATGTCCGTCAATCGGCCCGATGTAATTAAAACCGAGTTCCTCGAACAGGGTGCCGGGCATGAACATGCCTTTTACATGCTCTTCCGATCGGCGCACGAAATTCTTCGCACCCGGCAGATTCCGCAGGATATTCTTCCCGCTTTCGCGTACACCGCTATAGAGACGCCCGGACAGGATGCGTGCCAGGTAGTTGTGCATGGCACCGCGGTTGGGCGAGATCGACATTTCATTATCATTCAATATCACCAGCAGGTTGCACTCCTGGTCACCGGCATTATTGAGTCCCTCGTAGGCCATCCCCGCGGTCATGGCACCGTCACCGATGACTGCAACCGTGTGTTGATCCCTGTTGTCGATGGCGGCTGCAGTGGCCATGCCCAGTGCAGCGCTGATCGATGTGCTGGAGTGCCCGGCCCCGAAGGTATCGTATTCACTTTCCTCGCGGCTGAGAAAACCACTGAGTCCGCCACGGCGACGCAGGCTGCTCATGGCATCGCGCCGGCCGGTAAGGATCTTGTGGGGATAGGCCTGATGGCCGATATCCCAGACGAGTCGGTCATGGGGTGTATTAAAGACATGGTGCAGGGCGACGGTCAGTTCAACAGTTCCGAGCCCGGCCGCAAGGTGACCACCCGTTGCGGAAACGGATTCAATCAGGAATTCACGCAGTTCATCAGCAAGTTGTCTCAGCCTGACAGGCCCAAGCGTGCGCAGGCCGGCCGGCGACTCGATGGTGCTGAGTAATGGATATTTGGTATCGGGCATGGAGGTTTCCAGACGCAAATTCTACCAGAGGACGGCGCGCCCGTGTTGAGCTCTGTCAATTCAGAAGTGTTTATATTAGTTATTGATATATATCGTTAATTTGTGATCTCAGCTGCGGGATAACCTCGGCCTCAAACCAGGGGTTAAGCCTGAACCAGCGAATATTGCGTGGCGATGGATGCGGCAGTGGGAAATAGTCAGGCAGATAGTCTCTCCAGTGCTGCACGGTATGGCTGAGCGACCGGCGCCCGCTGTGGCTCACTGTGAGTTCAGCATTTCGCCGAGTTCCAGTGGTGCACGCCGTTCATTCTGTTCATGCCAGCGCCGGAAGATCTGCATGCCGGCATCGAGGTAGGCGCGTTCCTCGGCGTTTTCACTGAAACCCTGCAGACGTTCACTGATGCTGCCGGTTTCTGTAATGGGCATGTTGAAGTACTTGTCGATAAAGGCAACGAATACACCGAGTGTCTGGCTCTCATCCAGTCCGTACTGGTCGGCCAGGTATTCAATGGCGCCGAAATGGAAGGCCATTACCTTGTACTGCTTGGCCGGGTAGCGTCCAAGGTCTTCGCGGTCAATGCCCATGATGGTGGCCGTAGTGAAGCGGTCAAGAATCTTGCCGAGTTCCTCCGCGGCTGAGGGGGGACGGGGTTTTTTCTCGAAGAGCCTTGTGAATATGCCCATTTACAGCCACCTGCGGACGCGTTGTTTATAGCCCAGGTATTCCTGGCGGGAATGCCAGATGTTAATGCAGAGCAGCATGATATTCATTCAGCCGCGCTGTTCAAGCAGCCGCGGAGCGGCGTCGTTTCCAGACGATAGTATAGATAGCGGTATTGATCAGCAGAACAAACAGGGCGAGCGCGTACTGGATATCTTCTGTCAGGCCGGCGGGGTAGATCAGGGGTGCAAGGTAGTGCTCGATAAACCCTGTTTCCCGATCGAGGCCGGTATCCCGGTGGCGAAGCCGGTTTTCAAGCGGCGTCAGTGGACAGATCCAGCCAAACAGTTCAACCAGGATGCCCCACGCAGCGCAGGGCAGATGCAGCCACGCCAGCCTGTTAAAGCGCAGTACCAGCAGGCCGCCCGCCACGACAAATACGATAAACGCGGCGTGCAGGACAAGGATAAGGTCGGCCTGGAGATGAATGTCGGTGTTCCTCCCGGGGCCCGCCCAGCGATGCGGCGGGTAACAGCCCGCCTGTCAGCACGGGTCGGCGGGATTGCCGCTGATAGTAACCCCTGGGTGCCCGGCCGGCATGCCTTGTCCCGGCAACCATGCCGGGCGGTGCCGGAAAGACCGGGTAGGGTCAGCCCGGCAGTGCAGCGCGGATGGACTCTGCAATTTCCAGCGCCTTGTCGGCGTCTTCTGCAAGCACGTTGATATGCCCCATCTTGCGGCCGGGGGTGGCCTTGCGCTTGCCGTAAAGGTGCAACAGGGCCTGCGGTTCATTAAAGACCGTTTCCCAGCGGGGCTCTCCGTTGTCCCAGAGGTCGCCCCTCAGGTTGATCATGACGACCGGCGAGAGTAGCTGGGCATCTCCCGGAGGCAGGCCGCAGAGGGTGCGGACCTGCTGTTCGAACTGCGAGGTCACGCAGGCGTCTACGGTCAGGTGGCCGCTGTTGTGCGGTCGCGGTGCAATGGTGTTGATCAGCAGTTCGCCTTCCGTGGTGAGGAACAACTCAACGGCGAGGACCCCGCAGTACTCCAGTTCATCGGCGAGTTCGCAGGCGATTTCCAGGGCATTTTCCTCGACATCGCCGTCAATGGCTGCAGGGGCAATGGAGGTTTCGAGGAGTCCCTTGCGGTAAATATTTTCAATCACCGGGTAGGTTTCCGTGTCACCCTTGATGCCGCGCGCGAGGATGACGCAAAGGCGTTTCTCAACAAATATCCGTTCCTCGAGTATGCAGGTCTGTTTACCCATTTCATCAAAGGCATCGATGGCTTCCTCGAGTGACTCAACCATGTGCTGGCCCTGGCCCGGGTAGCGTGGCAGTGCAACCTTGAGAATACCTGCCTGGTCAAGATCATCCATGGCGGCCTCCAGCTCGGCAACACCATGGATTGTGTAAAACGCGACAGTCGAAAAATCATGTTCGTCCAGCCAGGTTTTTTCGCGCAGCCGGTCCTGAATGATTTCGATGGTTCCCGGTGCCGGCCTGACCTTGCAGTGCTGTTGCAGGCGGTTCAGGCTTTCCGGGGGGATGTTTTCAGTCTCGGCAGTAATAACAGCGCAGTAGTCACCAAGCATATCCAGTGCCGCATTGTCATTGAAATCAGCCTTGATGTGCTGGTCTGCGATACTGCCGGCCGGGCTGTGCGGGTCGGGGTCGAGGATAATGACGCAGTAACCCATGCTGCGTGCAGCGATAGTGAACATGCGAGCCAGTTGCCCGCCGCCGATCATGCCCAGCGTGGAGTCCGGCAGGATCATGTTGTTGGCAGCGTCGAGTTGCGAACCATTTCTTCCTGTTCCTTGCGGAAGGTATCCAGTTTGTCTGCCATGTCCCTGTCGGTGACGGCAATTATATGCACGGCATACAGCGCAGCATTGGCTGCACCAGGCTCGCCAATCGCAAAGGTTGCCACCGGGATGCCCTTGGGCATCTGTACCGTGGACAGCAACGAGTCCATGCCCTTCAGGTATTTGGAGGGAATCGGCACGCCGAGTACCGGCAGTGTCGTTTTCGCGGCCGTGACACCGGCCAGGTGCGCTGCACCACCGGCACCCGCGATGACGGCAACAAAGCCACGCTCGCGCAGCTTGCCTGCATAGTCCAGTAACATATCGGTGGCGCGATGCGCCGAGATGACTTTTGCCTCATGGGCGACGCCAAACTTTTTCAGCATGTCGACAGCCGGCTTCATGATGTCCCAGTCACTGCTGCTACCCATGATGATGGCGACTTGTGGTGTACTCATAATCGTGTTCCGTGATCTGCTTCTGAAAAGGAAGGAGGATTCTACCACCGGCAAGGCCTGCCGTGGCACCTCGCGGGACTAAAAATGGCATGAATTTCAGGGCTATTGACGTGGCCGGTCGCTGATTTCAGGTTTCAGCCTGATCGCGGGTACAATGTTTGCCTTGTTCAGAACCGGCGGGGGCCGCACCCTATGAAAGAAGTACTGTTTGAATCCAGCCTGGATTTGCCCTTGATACATCGTGGCAAGGTCCGTGATATCTACGCGGTCGGTGACGATCACCTGCTGATCGTGACCACGGACCGGCTGTCGGCGTTCGATGTTGTTCTGCCAGACCCCATTCCGGGCAAGGGCGCGGTGCTTACAGAGGTGTCGAATTTCTGGTTCAGGCAAACCGGCAGGATCATCAGGAACCATCTGTCAGACATTCCGCTCGCGGAGGTGTTGCCGGATGCAGCGCAACGCGCCGAAGTCGAAGGGCGCGCCATCATAGTGAAAAAGCTGAAGGCGCTGCCGGTCGAGGCGATCGTGCGCGGTTACCTGATTGGCTCGGGCTGGAAGGACTATCAGCGCAGCGGCGGGGTTTGCGGTATTGCCCTGCCAGAAGGGCTGCAACTGGCTGAGCGGTTGCCGGAAGCCATCTATACGCCATCGACCAAGGCCGCCGTGGGCGATCATGACGAAAATATCGACTTCGAGGCAACCAGAAAACTGCTGGGTGACGAGCTTGCCGGGAAGGTGCGGGATGTCAGCCTGGAGATTTACACGAATTGCGCCGCCTATGCCAGGGAGCGCGGTATTATTATTGCCGATACCAAGTTTGAGTTCGGCCTGGATGAAAATGATGAATTGCTGTTGATCGACGAAATGCTGACGCCGGATTCGTCACGCTTCTGGCCGCTGGACACCTATAAGCCCGGAGAGAGCCCGGAAAGTTTCGACAAGCAGTTCGTGCGTGATTACCTGGAAACGCTTGACTGGGACAAGACGCCACCCGGACCGAAGCTGCCTGACGAAATTATCGAAAAAACGGCGGCAAAATACCGTGAGGCGCAAGCGCGCCTGACTGACTGAAAACCAGAGGTACGTGCAATGTATGGTTTTAATGTTTCCGTAACCGGCAGCATGAGTGATGTAAAAAACAGGGTCACTGAAGCGCTGCAAAAAGAGGGTTTTGGTATTCTTACCGAGATAGATGTCGCGGCCACGCTGAAAAAGAAGCTTGATATCGATCGAAATCCCTACCTTATTCTGGGTGCATGCAATCCGGCACTGGCCAGCCAGGCGCTTGATGCAGACCCGGATATCGGTTTGCTGCTGCCCTGTAACGTGGTTGTGCGGGAAGAGGACAACGGCTCGATTACTGTCGGCTTTATGGACCCTGCGGCGGTACTCGGACTGGTGGACAGGGAAGGGGTGGCCGAGCTGGCGGCTGACGTACGCAGCAGGCTGGAGCGGGTACGGGACGCGCTGGCAGCCTGATTGCAATGACGCTTCCGAAATTATCCGTCCAGTTCGAGGCATCTTCCGAGCCGCTCAGGAAGCGGGCGCCGTCGCGTGACGAGAATGGCAGGGCGCTGAGCGATTTCATGATGCTGATTCCCGGTCTGCGGGAAAAACCCAAACATCTCATCGAAAGCACCATCCAGGATGTGCATCTTGCCCTGACCCGTTTCAATCATGTTGTCGTGTTTGCCGAGTTCAATCTCAAGCTGAACCTGCTTTGGGTTTCCCTCAAGCCTGTCAATGGCATTCGACTGGAAATAGCCGGCGCTATCCAGGAGCGGGTGCCGGAGGCAAAGCTGGTATCACATATCTGAATACATTTTTCTGCAAATGGGTTACCTGATTCTGCAGGGCCTGTCCGGCGCGCTGGTGGGTGCGTTGCTTTTCTACGTGGCGGGGTCCTTGTTGATGCGTCGCTGGATCATTGTCGACGGCTACCGCCTGCTGCTGTTTATGTCTGCCGCCTTCCTGGTTGCCATCGTCTGTGAGGTTTACCTGGGAAAGCTGTATTACATGTTCACGGGAAGGCCGCTTTGGCAGTATCGGGTATGGCCGATTCACGATGGTTTTACCTCTGCTCTGAATTTCATCATCTGGCCGGTATACGGGTATTACCTGTATTTTCTGCATCATATATTGCAAGAAAAGAAGATCGTTTTTCGGCCACACTGGCTGCGGGGAATCGCTGCAGGAATGGATGGCCCGCTGCTGGAAATACTCGCCAACGGTTTTTTCCTTCTCTTTTACGGTACCTTCTATTTTTATTATCTTCCCGGTGATCTGCGCCATTACACCTCGGTACAGGTCGTTCCCCTGTATATGATTATGGGTATTGTCCTGTCGCTGCTTATTGAATACCTGAATGACAGACCGCGCCGCTGGCAATACCCGGCAGGATTGTATCTCGTCGGTATCGGTTTCGTGCTGGCCGGCTAGGAAAGTCCGGGCGACTTGCTGAACAGGAAGGGTATCTGCAATGATTATGGCTGCTGCGCGAAATAATCTTTCAGAAACCGGTCGAAAGAGATTTCATCGGCCTCTTCCATCCTGCGCTGGTCGGCCAGTGATTTTTTCACGGTTTCATCAAAAAGGCTGAATGTTTCGCTGTTATCCGGCAATTCGAGGTAATGCTTCTGATGCTGCCGGGACAGGCGTTGTGCAAAGTGGTAATAACCTTCGCCATGTGTACGCATCTCTTCAAGGATTCGCGCTGAGGGTGTTTTGTCCGGGTCCCTGACGGCAGCGACCTGCTCCTGCAGCGCCAGGCGGTAGGGCTTGCCTGCCAGGTCTTCATCCAGGGCATCGGCGAAGCCGGCCATTGCCTCGCAAAGTTCACCGGCCCAGTTGCTCAGGGTGATTATTTCACCGTTGCGCTGCAGTGCGAGGCCGGGCTCCCGTCCCCGGTAGCAGACGGCATCCAGGTTATGGTCAATCTCCTTGCCCTCCTGCTCGCTGATGACCGGGCTGTCCTGCATCAGGCAAAAGGCCATCATTGTTTCGAGGAAACGACACTGGGTCTCGCTGATTCCCTGCGGTTCCAGGATATTGATATCCAGCGAGCGCAGTTCGACGTAGCGTACCCCGCGGCGCAGCAGTGACAGTGACGGTTTCTCGTTTGCCACGGGGACCTGCTTTGGCCTGACCGAGCTGTAATATTCATTTTCGATCTGCAACATGTTGGCGTTTAACTGGCGATACTCGCCGTCCACCTTGACGCCTATTTTTTCGTAACGGGGGCAGGGTGTTTCAATGGCCCTGGTCAGGCTTTCGACATAGGCGCCGAGGCTGTCATAGCTGGCCTTGAACCCAACCTCGTTTTCAACGTTGTTCTGATAACCGATATCGCACATGCGCAGTGAGGTGGCGTATTTTCCGTAATAACTGTTCTCGTTAAAATCTTCCAGGATGGTTGGCTTGCCGCACATGAATGACTTGCATACCGCCGGTGAGGAACCGAACAAAAAAGGTACCAGCCAGCCGATACGCTGGATGTTGCGGATCAGGTGGAAATATCGATCGGAAATGAAATCCTCGAGCGGGCGGTTGTCTTGCTCAAGTTGCCGGTATAGCGGCCAGAAATTATCCGCAAAGGAGTAATTGTAATGTGCCCCGGCAATCACCTGCATGACCCGGCCGTAACGATAACCGAGGCCGCGCCGGTAGACGGTTTTCATCACCCCGGCATTTGACGTGCCGTATTGAGCAATCGGAATACTCTCCTCGCCTGCAACCACACAGGGCATGCTGGAAGACCAGAGCAGTTCATTCCAGAGTTTCTTGTAGACAAAGTGCTGAACATCGTGCAGGAATGCCACGGCCTGTTCAGGGCTGCCCAGCGGTGGCGTGATAAATTCCAGCAGGGCCTCTGAATAATCCGTTGTGATCCAGGGATGGGTAAGGGCGGAGCCCAGCACCGCGGGATGTGGTGTCTGGGCAATACTGCCATCGGGGCCAACTCGCAGGCTTTCTTTTTCAAGGCCTGTCAAGCCGCCATGCAAAAGGGATTGCTGGCCGGAGTTAACAAGAGCGGAGAGTCGTTTCTGTGCAGATGTATACAACTTGATTTCCTTCCAGGGAATTAAAATGCAGAGCGCAAGCGCTGATGTTTGCAACCGGGCAGCGAGTTTATAACGTATGGAACGTTATATAAATAACGGTTTGGAATTTCCAGGGTGTTCCCTGTTCGATTATTTGTCAGGATTATTCACCATCCCCTGAATGCTCATCTGCCGGCGCATTCCTGTTTTCCCATTGATACTCTTTCCCCGGCGGAACCGGGTCATGGTCTTTGAACAGGAAGGCGGCAAGTATGCCGATAACGGCACCGAAGAAATGGCCTTCATAGGAAATGCCGGGATCCTGTGGAAAGATCGACCATATCATCCCGCCATAGACAAAGAAGACGATCATTGCCAGGGCTATGGCCAGGCGGTCTCTGCGCAGTATGCCAATAGTAAATATAAAAAACATCATTCCATGTGCCAGGCCGCTGGCACCGATGTGATAGTTCTGACGTGCGAATAACCAGACACATATCCCGGAGCAGAGATAGATGATCAGAAAAACCGGCATGGTAGATCGCGGGTAGCCGTAGACCAGCGTCGTACCCAGAATCAGCAAGGCGAAACTGTTGGACAGCAGGTGGTGCCAGGAACTGTGTATCAGTGGCGCAAACAGAATGCCGAACAGCCCGCCAGGCTCACGCGGATATACCCCGAGGTGATACAGGTTAAGGTTCAGTGTCCGGTCCAATAGTTCAATCGCCCACAAAAGCAGGATGAATGCCAGGGAAATTATTACTGCGCCTCTGAAGCCGGGTTTAATTTTCATATAAAAATCAGATTGATTCAGATTTTGTTGCTCTGTCAGCATGTAATCATGGCGGGTCCTGGAGAAGTAACATCTCACCATGACTACCGGACCCGTGGTTACAGCAGGATTTAATACTGCTTATCTCCGGTTCCCCGGCTATAATCTTCCTTTTTACTATACTGCAACAGTAACGATGATTATCACACTCTCCCCGTCCAAGGGTCAGGATTTTGAAACGCCCGGTCCGGTAAAAAAGTACAGTAAACCGGCCTGTCTGGAAGACTCCGCACTGTTGATTAAAGCGCTTAAAAAAATCAGCACAGCCGATCTCCAGCGATTGATGGATATCAGTAACGATATCGCGAAGTTAAATGTTGAGCGCTACAAGGCATTCAAGACACCGTTTACCCCTGAAAATGCCAGGCAGGCCATTTTTGCATTCAAGGGGGACGTATACAGCGGTATTGATATCGATACTTTTACAGCCGATGATTTTGACTATGCGCAGGATCACCTGCGAATCCTGTCGGGCCTTTATGGCTGTCTGCGTCCGCTGGACCTGATTCAGGCGTACCGTCTTGAAATGAAAACCCGGCTCGAGAATCCACGTGGTGAGAACCTCTATCAATTCTGGGGCGACAGTATTACCCGCAGCCTGAACAAGGCGCTGAAAAAGCAACAGCAGCCTGTGCTGGTCAACCTCGCCTCCAATGAGTACTTCAGGTCGGTCAAGCCGAAATTGCTTGAAGGCCGCCTGTTGAATATCAACTTCAAGGAAACCAGGCAGGGAAAGACGCGTGTTGTTGCCATTTTCGCCAAGCGCGCGCGGGGCATGATGGCGGATTATATTATCCGCAACCGGCTGGAGAGCCCTGCCGCCATGAAGAAATTCAAAGCGGGCGGTTACCGCTACTCCAGGGAACTCTCGAATGACAAGCAGTGGACCTTTACAAGGCCGCAGCCCTGAGGCACTCGACCGGGTTGCCGCCTGCCCGCACAATCGACGGCGCGAACAGGCAGGCATCACCGGTTCCGCCGGTTCGTCGATCAGGGCCGGTATTCCATGCTGTGTATTGACCTTGCACGTAGTTTAAGTAATAATGAGAACAATTATCATTAACAGTTGGATCTGTGCTTCGATGAGTGACCACAAACCTTTGACTAATATAATAAATCTATCCAGTCTTGGCCGGGGTGAGAGGGCCATTATTCTCGGTGTGCACGGAACCGACGGTGTCCGGCACCGTTTGCAGGCCATGGGGCTGCGTACCGGACGCGAGGCCGAGGTGATTCGTTGTCCACGGCTCGGTCCGATGCAGATCCGCATCGGCAGCATCAATCTCATTATGCGCCGTAGTGATGCGGCACGTGTCTCCATCTCCGTATAACGGTGAAGCGTCTTGCCATTGTCGGTATGCCCAACACGGGCAAATCGACATTTTTTAACCGGCTGACCGGTTCCTCCTCACGCGTCGGCAACTGGCCCGGCGTTACCGTCGATCTCCTCAGCGCACGTATTGTCCTCGGTGGCGATGCAGTCGAGGTTGTTGACCTGCCCGGCATCTATGACCTGCACGGTTTTTCGGACGATGAACAGGTTGTCCGCAGTTTTCTCGAGAACAACCCCGTTGACCTGTTTGGCATCATCCTGAATGCAACACAACTGGATCACCAGTTACCCATGGCACTGCAGTTTTGCCGGTTGGGATTGAATACGGTCATCCTGGTCAACATGATTGACGAAGCAGACCAGTTGGGTGTGCGCATTGACGCGCAGGCATTGTCGCGGGACCTCAAGTGCCCGGTAATGCTGCTGAGCTCGCGCATCGGCACCGGTTTCAATGAGGCGCGTGATGTGCTGACGACGGCCCTGCAAAATTCCGAACCTGCGGAGCTTGACCGGTTGCGCTCCAGCCTGCGTATGGACGATGAGCTGGTTGCACATGCCGAGACACTGGTGACCAGGCACGTCAGGGCACCGGGCAAGCTGGTACGCAAGATGACCGAGCGTATCGACCACGTCCTCTTGCATCCGGTCTTCGGGCTGCCGCTGTTTTTTCTGGCCATGTTCCTTGTCTTCCAGGCGGTCTATACATTTGGTGCACCGCTCCAGGATGGCGTTGCCTTTATCCTTGACAGTTTTCGGGGCTGGGCACTGGAGCCGCTTGCCGTGGTGTTGCCGGCAGCCCTGTACGGGTTTTTGATTGAAGGGCTGTACGACGGGATAGGAACGGTGGCCTCTTTCGTACCGGTTATCATCCTGTTCTTCTTCTTCATGGCAATCGTCGAGGACAGTGGTTACCTGGCACGCGCAGCGTTTCTCACCGATTCACTGATGGCAAGGATGGGGCTGGATGGCCGCGGTTTTGTAATGCTGCTGATGGGCTTCGGCTGTAATGTACCGGCATTGATGGGAACGCGTGTCATGCGCAGCCGGCCGTTGCGCCTGTTGAGCATGCTGGTGATTCCGTTTTCACTGTGCTCGGCCCGCCTGCAGGTGTTTATTTTTATTACCACGGCCCTGTTCTCGCCACGGCAGGCACCGCTGGTGTTGTTCTTTCTTTATCTCGCCAGTTTCCTCGCCGCCTTCCTGACGGCGGCTGTTTTCAGCCGGCGACTGAAGAGTGACGAACCTTTTGTGCTGGAGCTGCCGCCCTACCGGCAGCCGGCACTGAAACAGGTACTGTTACGCGGCTGGCATGAAATCTACCAGTTCCTGCGCCGTGCCAGTACCTTCATCATTACCGGCGTGGTGCTGGTCTGGCTGCTGACCCATTTTCCGGCCGGCAGCACTCCCGGTGGCAGCGGTACCTATGCCAGCATCCTCGGGCAATGGATGACGCCGGTACTGGAGCCGATCGGGATCAGCCCGGATATGTCCGTGATCCTGTTGTTCGGTTTTGTGGCCAAGGAGATTGTCATCGGGGCGCTGGTTGCCATGACCGGTCTTGAAGGGGGTGCTTTGAACGGCTACCTGGCGACCCAAATGGATACCATCCAGGCCTTCAGTTTTATGTTGTTTGTCTTGCTCTATGTTCCCTGCCTGTCAACACTGGCGACCCAGTTCAATGAATCCCGCAGCTGGAGGTTCACGGCTGTCAGCCTCGGCTGGTCACTGGGCCTTGCCTGGGCCGTAAGTTTCAGTTTTTTCCAAACCGCACGGCTTCTCGGGTACTGAGCCGGCAAGTCCGCGGCTCTGCCGCACCCCTCCTCTGGAAGTAAAGTCCAGCAGACATTAAAGTTTTATATAGATCAGGCCGTTGCATGAGTATCGGCAGGAAAATCGGGCGTGGTTTTCACAGGTTCTGTGTGGGAAATACTGCCGTAACCGTGCCAGTATTTGACGGCTGCACGACTGGTAAGGCCTAATGTTTTGACAGAAAATACAAAACAGGCATGAGACCGGACGCCGGTTAATCGCCTGGTTGCAGGAAAGGTCCAGGAGCATGAGCGAGAAAACAATCAAGATCGACCAGCAGGAACCGGCCGCGAAACACGAAGACATCGTTATAAAAGGCGATGCAATGGATCGCTTTGCGCGCGCTTTCGAAGCCAGTGCGCGCCGCTGGGAGTTGATCATTTATCCCGCCATGCTGGCATTTGTGGTTCTCGCCGCGTATGGCTTTTTCCTCATCTACACCCTGAGCAAGGATATCCATACGCTGGCTCTTGGAATGGATCCAAACATGGGGAAAAATATGTCCAACTTGTCGGATAGCGTGATTATTCTCTCCGAGAATGTCAGGACCATGACACGCCGGATCTATAAAATGTCCGATACGCTTGTAGATGTTTCCGAAAAAATGGATTTTCTTGAAGCGCTGGATCCCATGCTGGTGAGTATGCGCGGCATGAATATGTCCATGTCCGGAATGAACCAGAACATGCAAAGAATGACAGTCACCGGTGACCAGATGCGTTATGACATGGGTAATATGAGCAACAGTATGCGTCCGCTGAATTTCATGAATAATTTTACACCATGGTAATTATGGCAACCTGATACATACAGGGGCACCGGCCCCTGCTTTTCAGCCGGTAACAATCTTATGTAATATCTGCCTTGTCCGAACGTAACCATTCAGTCGGATATCGCCGGCTATTTGCCGGCGTGCTGCTCAACAGTGCCACTGCCAGTGAGTTAAAGTGAGCTATACTCAAGCCTGTTGCAGGGGATTTGGGAAACATTCTAAAAAAAGGAGGTCAATCATGTTACCTGGGCTTTATGTTTTTGCGTTCGTCGCTTCATTGATGATGCTGTCACCAGTGCATGCGGAAACTGTCGAGGCCGGTGCCGGGCAGGATGCATCGCCCGGTCCTGCGGAACAGGCGCGCAGCCCCATTGAAGAAAGAATACGTACATACCGCGAGCGCTTTGATCAACGTGAAATGCAGCGACGTCTGCAGCGGGTACAGCGGGATGAAGAGTCCCGCAAACGTCGCGAGGCCATGCAAAAATATTTCAACAAGCAGATGGATGCACGCCTGACGAGTCTTGAAAAGCGGCAGGAGGCGATCGCCAGGAGACATGAAGCGATGCGCAATAGCGCACAGGATCGGTATAACTTCCTGACCAGAAACAGCGAGGACAGGCTAAACAAGATGCTTGACGAGCAACTCGATATTGCCAACCGCCACGAGGAATTACGCAAGCAGGCCGAGGAACGGCACAGGCGTATGGCAGCGCATCGTGATGCCATGCTCGACATGACGCCGCAGGAACGCCGTGCCTACATGGAAGAGCATGCCAGCGATATATTCGGCCGGTCCGAATCAGATCGACGGCCCCCGGTTCCGCCGCGCCCGCCAGGGATGATGCGGCGCCAGCCACCCGTTCCGCCGTACATGGATGCGGATCAGGGAGCCATGGCAAAATAACCAGCCGGCCGAAAGGGCACGGTCCTTCAATGTGACAGGCAGGCACCGGGACCCCGGGTCCCGGTGCCTTGTCAAAGGCAGGCTGCAGCGTGCTTGCCGCAGCAGCCACCCGCACCAGGGTTTCGGCGCACCAGCGTGTATTGCGACCGCCAATGCGCACTTCTTCGGGCATGGCGCAAGCTTGCGGCCCGGCATCTCATCAATTGCGTTACCCGTGCAGGCATGATGCATTGCCCCCTGTTATGGCAAAGTCGCTGACCCGCTCCGGGGTTGACGCAGCCTGCCGGATCCGCCCCCTTTATTGCATGACCCTCAAGTCCGCCGGTTGAAGCGTTTTCACGGCCGGGTCGTCGGATCACGACAGTCCCGTGCCTTCGTCGAAAATACTACTATTGCTCTGTATTATTTATAATTTATCCAGTCTGCTATACATTAGTCCGTGCCAGCCGATATAGTGTGGAGAACTGATTCTATATCCCGAGATATGTACTGGCTTTCATTCAAAAAGAAAAAGGATCAACCGGTTGTCGGCCTGGTGTTGCCCGGTGGTGGCGCGCGCAATGCCTACCAGGCCGGTGTGCTCAAGGCCATTGGCGATATGTTGCCGGAAGATGCAAAGAACCCCTTCCCGGTTATATGCGGTTCCTCATCAGGCGCCCTGAATGCAGTATTGCTGGCCAGCAGTGCGAATCGTTTCAGGGAGGGTGTCGACCGCCTCTACGGTATTTATGCCAACTTTCATGTTGGCAAGGTATTCAAGACGGATGGCTGGACGGCACTGAGAAGTGGTTTTCGCTGGTCCCTGTCCTTCATGCTGGGCTGGCTGAGGAAGTCACAGCCACGTTCACTGCTGGATAATTCCCCCTTGCGGCACTTGCTTGAAAGGCACATACGCTTTGCACGCATCCAGCAGGCCATCGACAGCGATGACCTGCGTGCCGTTTCCGTTACTGCCTCCGGCTATACCACCGGTATCTCGGTGACGTTTTACCAGGGCACTGACGACTTGCTGCCCTGGAAACGCCCACGCCGGGTCGGGCGGCCGACAGAACTGACGCTGGATCACCTGATGGCTTCATCCGCCATCCCGGTTCTCTTTCCCGCAGTCAAATTGCGAAATGAATACTTCGGTGATGGCTCGATGCGGCAGACGGCACCGCTGAGCCCGGCACTGCACCTCGGGGCGAACCGGCTGCTGATCATCGGTGTCAGGAATCCGGAGCAGGATGCACCGCCAGTTGATGGCGCCAGGATTCCCTATCCTACATTCGGACAGATTACCGGCTATATTTTCGACACCCTGTTTATGGACAGCCTGGATGCAGATATCGAACGCATGCGGCGGATCAATCACACCATTACTGCAACCAGGGGCAATTCTGTGGAGTACAAGGGCACGGCACTGCGCCAGATCGAGTATCTTGTTATATCGCCGACCCGTGATATCCGCGAGATCGTCGAACGATATGTCGATAATTTTCCGCGTTCGGTACATATCCTGCTGAAGGGGATTGGCGCACTGACGCGCGAAGGCCGGCCATTGATGAGTTACCTTATGTTTGACGCCCCTTACTGCAAGGAATTGATGGAGCTCGGTTATGAAGACGGCATGGCTGCCAGGGAACAGATATTACTCCTGCTTGGGCATGACGAACTTATTGAAGCAGAGCAGGAAGAGCAAGCTGAAGTAGTATAGAGCGCTATTCGCGCAGCCTGTCCTGGCGGCGCCAGCGGTTGACAATATCATCCACGTCCAGATCGTCCGGACCACCGATCCACTGTTTGAAGTAATTCACGCTGGAGCTGTTTGGTGGCGGGTCAGGCATAAAGAATTGCAGGCGCGTGGGTAGCGGTACGGCCAGTCCCATCGCCATGGCTTCCCCCTGTCCAAGGGATGACAGGACATTGACAAAATCCTGTTCTGCCTCGGGCACCAGGTCGCGAACGTAGGCCTGGTCATCCGGATTGGTCAGGCGCAGGCAAATAAAGGTGCTGCACTGGGCAAGCACCGTTTCGGAGAGTTCATGCGGGCGTTGGCTGACAACACCCAGTCCGACACCGTACTTGCGACCTTCGCGGGAAATTCGTTCCATCGATTTGCGCGCTCCCTCGAATTGCGTTTTACTCGCGCGCGGGATATAGGCATGCGCTTCTTCGCATACCAGTAGCAGCGGGAATTCCTTGTAAGCCGGATTCCAGTAATTGAATTCAAATGCAAGACGACCAATTTGTGCGGTCACTATCGGGCGCACATCAAAGGGCACCGTACTGATGTCTATGATGGTTACCTGGCATTTCGGTTCACCGAGGCCAACAAAATCTCTCAGCAGAGCGGGTAATGTATCCGATGATGTGCGTTGTTTTGGTTTCAACAGGAAGTTGTAGCGTACATCGTTCATTCGGCTTTCAAGGCGCATCAGAAATTGATCAAACATGCCGGCCAGAGGGCCTCTTTCCTTGCCAAAGCTGCTGGTGGCCTTGTTGGCCTGTACGAAATGCGAATGCATTTCCTCCAGTGAAAAATACACGGGCGAATCAATTGAGATATGACTTATACCCAGGTCCTTGTTGGCACTGGTTCGCAGTTCATGAACAGAGTTGCGCAAAAATGCAATCTGCGATGATGCTGAATCATCAGATCGGTCGATCAGCAGGTCAACCAGCTCTGTAAATGTCATCAGCCAATAGGGGATCTCCAGGTCGCGGGCATCAATGCTGCGTGCCAGGCCTTTTTCAAAGGCGTATTCCTGTTTCCCGTCCTTGTTCTGCCAGCTATATTCGCCATGCAGGTCAAGCATAATGATGTGTGCATTCGGCATTACCTTGACGGCCCGCTGGAGCAGATTTGAAACGCACCATGATTTACCTGAACCGGACTGCCCGAGTATGGCAAAGTGCCTGCCGAACAGTGCATCCGGGTCAAAACAGACATCGAGAGATGAATTCGATGAAAGTGTGCCAACGCTGTAACCCTGGTTGCGAAATTTTACAAATATCGCATCTACATCTTTATCATTGACAGTATGTACTTCGGCGCCTGTGACAGGGTAATTTTTAACGCCATGCTCGAAGGCTCCGTCTTCATTTATCTCGCCGAGTGGCACCAGGGTAATAGACTTCTTTTTTCCGGATGCCTGTTTCGAGAGCGGGTTTGATGGTTCTTTACCTGTCTCGGTAATTGAGGTGATCTGGGCCAGTATCTTGATGCCATTTTGTATAATGGCTACATGTGACCCGGGCTGACCGGCAATATTTTTGTCTTTTGCAGTCGATATACGGGGCAGTCGTCCTTCGTTATCCTCGAGCAGTGCGGCGGTAAAGGTACCTGTTTGCACCGAGGTTATCTGGCCGATCAGGGTCTTGGTATACGGTGTCATCGCTGCTTGTTCCTCTGGCTTGTCAGAACAGTGCTGCCTGTCCAGGCAGTACGGCACTATCATTCGGATTGCAAACCCTTGCAGTCGTCAATTGCCAGGTGGTCCCGTATTTTGCCGTCATCACTGGCACTGTAACGGCCTGCGTTTCTGTAAATTTAGCCTTCAAATGGACGTATGTACTGCACGCGCCTGTTTTTGTGCGCTGCCGGGCAGTGCACCATGACTTCCAGTCTGGATTTTCAGGGATAGAAACGGGAGAGTCAGCGACGTTTCAGGACGTAGGCATGTTCGGAGAGTTCTGTCAGGCCCTTTTCCCTGAACTTCGGGTTTTCCTCCAGGGCATCGAATGAGAAAACCTGCCTGATCTCAAAATCGTCACCGAAAAGCCTGTCGACTTCTGCTGCTGAAACGGCAAACGGGGGGCCGCTGAGTTCGAGTTGATTGTAGTCAAGTGTTATCAGCAGCCCCGCCGTGTCTTTGCCGACCAGGTGTGCGAGCTGTCTTGCATAGAGCGGTCGTTGTGTCGGGGTAAGTGCGATCAATGAGGCGCGGTCATAGAATGTGTCGATTGCGCCGACATCAGCCGGATCAAGGCTGAAAAAGTCCCCGCATAAAATTTCAATGTCGCCGTCTTTCCAGCGCGCATAGTGTGGTGTCTGCTGTATATCAGGAGTCAGGCCGTTTTCCGCGAAGAAGGCCTCCACTGCCAGCGAACTCAATTCGCAGCCAACGACGCGATAACCCTGTTCCAGTAACCAGCGCATGTCATGGCTTTTACCGCACAGGGGTACGAAGACCCGGCCGCCGCTTCCCGGTTCAAGCATCGGCCAGAAGCGTTCAAGGTGGGGATTAATCCTTTCCTGGTGGAAGCCGATCTGCTGTTCCGCCCACCGTTCAAGCCAGAAATCTGTATCCATATCAGTCAATTAATGTCAGCAGGCTAAAACACATCTCATCCGGATGGTTATCGGTATTATACTTTGACTGCAGCCTTTTAATCAGCAGGACTGATATGGATGAGGAACAGAAAGATCCGTTCAGGGTGGCCTTCAAGGGTCGTTTTGACAGCATACTTCGCTGGGAGCAGCTGGACAGGCTGTGGGATGTGCTGGGCCAGGATGCCGAAGGTGGCTGGTATATCTATGCTGTCGGCGAGACACCGCCATCCCGGCCGGTCAGTGGCGAGTTGCTGAGAACGTTTTTATCGGAAATAGACCAGTTGCTGCGCAGGGAGCATGACGAGGATTTTTGCGGCATTGTTTACGCGGATTCCACGGAGACGCCACAATTTGTAAAAATATTTGACCCCGACAACCTGGGAGTCTCGTGCGGTTTCAGTGACAATCCGCCATTGCCCGGCTGGATACTCTCGAAGCTGCCACCGGTCGATCTCAACAGGGCCGCACCATTGCCGGGCAACCGTCGCCGCTGGTGGCAGCGACTGCTTGGCTCCTGAATACTGCTTATGCAACTTGTTGATTTATATAGGCGAGTGATTTTTTTGTTGAAGTATATTAACTATTCTTAATATACTGTGTCTCAGCGTTGCCTGGTAGAGGCCATCAGGCAGCGAGTGGTTTTTTCCCGTCTAAGGAGGAGTCTTGATTATGAATAAACTAAGCAGCGCAATCGGCGCAAGTATTTTGCTGGGCCTGAGTGGTGCCGTACTGGCAGACGGCGGCGCATCCGGACAGCAGGTGTATAAGAATAGTTGCCAGTCCTGTCATGCGTCCGGTGTAGCCGGCTCACCCAAGCTGGGTGACAAGGCCGCGTGGGCCCCGCGCATTGCCACGGGGATGGATGCAATGCTGGCCAGTGCGGTCAATGGCAAGGGCATCATGCCACCGAAGGGCGCCTGCGCGAGTTGTTCGAATGATGACCTGAAGGCAGCCGTCGAGTATATGGTTAGCCAAAGCAAGTAGTCTTCAGTATCTGCAATAAAAAAGGGCTGCCCCGGTGCAGCCCTTTTTTTTGCAGGTATTATCCGTCGACTGCGGCCGTTTTTTCGTCGTGCCGGGCCAGGTGATAATGCAGAAACAGTATGGCGGTAAATAGCAGCAGTGCCCCTGCCTGGTGCGTGGCCGCCAGCGCCACGGGGACGTGCAAGAGCAGGGTCGATATACCAAGCGCGACCTGCAACGCGGCGGTTGCCATCAACAGGTGCATCCCGATGCGTGCCGGTTTGATGAGTGAAAGTTTGAATGAAATCAGCCAGATGCTGATGGATCCGAAAAATGCCAGGGTTGCCAGCACGCGGTGATCAAACTGCACGGTTGCAATATTCTCAAAGAAATTTCGCCATAGCGGTTCAATTGCGAGGATGGTCTGCGGTATCCAGTGGCCGTCCATGAGCGGGAAAGTATTATAGGCCAGGCCGGCTTTCAGTCCCGCAACAAGACCACCGGAAAGAATGGTCAGGAACACAAGGCTGCCAAGCAGCGCAGTTGAGCGTCTCAGGACAGCCGGCGCGCTTTGCGCATGGCGGGGTTCATACCACAGGCCGAGTGCGACCCGGAACATGTAGGCATAAATAATAACCGCCAGGCCCAGGTGGGCAGTCAAGCGGTATTGGCTGACATGGGGATTATCAACCAGGCCGCTTTTTACCATGTACCAGCCAAGCAACCCCTGCAGCCCCCCGAGAATAAACATGAGTACCAGTTTCGGAGCAAGGAAGCGGCTTATCCATCCCCGCGCGAGGAAATACAGAAAGGGCAGCAGGAAGACAGTACCGATGGCCCGACCCAGCACGCGGTGCGCGTATTCAAACCAGTAGATATTCTTGAAACCGGCCAGGTCCATGCCGATATTTATTTTCAGGTATTCCGGCGACTGCTTGTAGAGATTAAATGCCTCAAGCCACGCCTGCTGATCAAGCGGTGGGAGCAGGCCAAAAATCGGGTTCCATTCAACCATCGACAGCCCGGACCCGGTCAGGCGGGTTACTCCGCCCAGTACCACCATGGCAAATACCATTAAACAGCACAGCAACAGCCAGCCGGCGATGTAACGGTTGCGGGTTAAATGTGTTGCGTCTGTCTTCAGGGTGTTCATGTTATCGGTCAGGGTAAACAGGAACTCTTAAGGTTCGATTTATTTGCGGGGTACTAATTGTACATGAAAAAATACCACGGACAGTGCTTACACTGATTCAGTCTGCAGGCTAAAATGAGTCTGATTCCTGAAATCGAACCGGGATGCGGGCAGGCAATACATGCAGAAAATATTCGTTCTGTTAATCATCGCAGTATCCTTGCTGGTGCTGCTGTTTTATGCAGGCCAGCAAGGGCGGGAACCGGCGGGCGAGACCGCCGAGAGCGCCCGGGCTTCAGTTGAAAAGGGACCGGATCCGGCCACGATGGAAGTATTTCCGGAAGCAGCGCTGCCGAAAAAGGCAGTACTCGATATCAGCGTACACACGATCGATGAGCTCAAGGTACTGCTCGACCGCGCGGAAGGACTGGCCATGGCACCGCAACCGCCGGGTATGGCAGCAAGCGTGGTTCTCGTGCTTCACGGACCGGAAGTTGAATTTTTTGCGATCAGCAATTATGACAAGTACAAGGACATTGTCGACCAGGCCGCGCGCCTGGACGCCTTTGATGTGGTGGATGTGAAGATTTGCCGGGCGATGATGCAGACCAGGGGCATTCCGCGTGATGATATTCCGGCATTTATCGAGCAGGTCCCGCTGGGTCCTGCCGAGATAGACCGGTTGGTTGGTGAAGGCTATATTTATTTCTAGTCTTGTCGCGTTTCAACCTGGTGAGTCTTATTGTCATGGAAATATACGCAAAGGTAGATTTAAAAAACCTTTAGCCACGGAAGCACACGGAAAAATTAACAACAAAATTCAATAGTAAAAAATAAAAAACTTTCTAACAAGGTATTTATTTTTCCGTGTTCTTCCGTGGATTCCGTGGCTATTAAGATGTTCTACTTATCATAGCTCCCAAATTTAGCCGGCGACTTCAAAGGAAGAAGGAATAAATCAGGGTTTTTCTGTAATTGATCTTTTTTCCGTGTATTTCCGTGTGACTCTGTGGCTATTAAATAAAAAAATGGCCCGCCGCGTCATCAGCATGGTGGATACTAGAGAACCTCGGTGCGGACTACACGGCCAAGCTGATCCAGGAAAAGATGCAGCTGGCCAGAGCAGGGTATTCGCCCGGTAAGCCTGCCTGAGCCTTCCATCAGCAGTTCTTCAAATTCAATGTTGATCACGATTTCGCGGCTGTTTTCCATGATGACGGTATAGCGCAGGCTTTCGTTATCAATCCAGCCACTGCTGGAACAGAACCGGGCAAGTTCGGGACAGGATTTCAGGTAGGTTTCGATTTTTGACATACATGCACCACATCGGGCGATGTGTTGAAACAATTCTTTCCGACACCCTCGAAAGTGTAGTAGAAAATTTCCGGGGTGCAAGCCAGTGGCGGGTCCTGCCGCAGCAGGTGCAAGGGGACTGCGGCGCTCAAGTACGGCTGGTGCAAGGGGATTGCCGGGGCGGGTTTGCCGCCCGCCCCGGCAGGTACTGGTGTCGATCAGACCTTACGTTTTTTCAGCACTTGCTCGATGATCGGTGCGAGGATGATTTCCATGGCGAAGCCCATCTTGCCGCCCGGTACGACGATGGAATTGCGCCGCGACATGAAAGAGTCCTTCAGCATGTTCAGCAGGTAGGCAAAATCGACATTGAATTTATTAGGGTCCTTGAAACGAATCACCACAAAACTTTCATCCGGGGTAGGGATATCCCTGGCAATGAACGGATTGGATGTATCAACCGTAGGGACGCGCTGGAAATTGATGTCGGTGCGTGAAAACTGCGGGGTGATGTAGTGCACGTAGTCATGCATGCGTCGCAGGATGGTGTCCGTGACCACTTCGGCCGAATAACCGCGTTGTTCGCAGTCGCGGTGAGTTTTCTGGATCCATTCAAGGTTGACGATGGGTACAACACCTATCAGCAGATCGACCTGGCCGGCGACATCGGCATCGTCAGTCACGATACCGCCATGCAGGCCTTCGTAGAACAGCAGGTCCGTGCCCTTGCCCACATTCTCCCAGGGCGTGAACTCACCGGCCTTCTGGCCGAATGGTTTGGCCTCTTCATCACTGTGCAGGTAGTAACGCCTCTCGCAGACACCGGTTTTGTTGTAAGACCTGAAGGTCTCCTCCAGCTTGTCGAAGACGTTCGCCTCGGCACCGAAATGGCTGAAGTGGGTGTTGCCGGATGCTTCAGCCTCCTGCATGGCGACTTTCATGGCGGCACGGTCATAGCGGTGGTAGCTGTCGCCTTCGATCACAACAGGGTTCACGCCTTCACGCAGGAAGATATGTTCAAAGGCCACCTTGACGGTAGTGGTGCCGGCACCGGATGAACCGGTAACCGCAATAATCGGGTGTTTCTTGGACATGGAACGCTCCTCGCCCTGGGTTAAAAAGATATCAAGCTGATTGGGTTGTTGATCCTTTGGGTCAACCGCGAATCTTATCACGGGTCATGCTTGCATAGAGATTAGTTAATTTTTTGCATGCATAATCCTGATGTATCAGGCGGCCGGTATTTTTGCCTGCCGTCAAAATTAGAATATACTTCAATGGGCTCTCCGCTGGCCTGGCAGCGGTAATGACCAGCTTCGTCGGACGCATACATGAAATCCAAGATTGGCCTTGATTATTTGAAGAATCGACTGATTCCATTCCGTTCCTGGATTGGAGAACTCAGGAAACCCGAGGTCTTGCGTGCCGACCTGATTGCCGGGATCACGGTTGCACTCGTACTGGTCCCGCAGTCCATGGCCTATGCCCAGCTGGCCGGTCTGCCGCCTTACTACGGCCTGTATGCTGCGTTTCTCCCCGGCATGATCGCCGCCCTGTTCGGATCATCGCGGCAACTGGCAACCGGCCCGGTTGCAGTAGTTTCGCTGATGACGGCTTCCGCACTGGAGCCGATCGCCGGTGCCAACCCGGAGCTTTACATTGCCTATGCAGTCATGCTCGCCGCGATGGTCGGCGTTTTCCAGGTGGGCCTTGGAGTATTGCGCCTCGGTGTGATGGTGAACTTCCTCTCGCATCCGGTAGTGGTTGGTTTTACCAACGCAGCAGCCATCATCATCGGTACATCCCAGCTGGGCAAGTTGTTCGGTGTCAGTGTCGAGCGGGCTGATCACACTTACATCACGGTCTACAACACGGTCATCGAGGCATTTCACAATACCCACATGGAAACCATGCTGATGGCGGTGCTGGCACTGGGCATCATGATTGTCCTCAAGCGCTTCCTGCCGAAGGTGCCCGCAGTGTTGACCGCGGTTGTCGTGACCACGTTGATCTCGTGGTGGATTGGTTTCGAGCAAATGGGCGGCGGGGTCGTGGGCATCATTCCGGCAGGCCTGCCCAGCATCTCAATGCCGGAACTCGACTTCACTATCATCACCCAGTTGCTGGGTACCACGGTCGCGATTTCGATTATCGGCTTTATGGAGGCCATTTCGATTGCCAAGGCCATGGCTACCAGCACCCGGCAACGCCTCGACGCCAACCAGGAACTGGTCGGGCAGGGTCTGGGCAATATATTTTCCAGCCTGTCCCAGGGTTACGCGGTATCCGGGTCATTTTCACGCTCGGCGGTAAATTTCAGCGCCGGTGCCAAGACCGGTTTCTCCGCGGTTGTCACCGGCGCAGTCGTCGGTATTACCCTGTTGGCGTTGACACCCTTGCTGTATCACCTGCCGCAGGCAACACTGGCATCGGTCATCATCATGGCCGTGGTTCAACCTGGTAAAGATCGAGCCGATCAAGCATGCCTGGGTGGTGGAGCGCCAGGATGCCGCGGTCGCCATTATCACGTTTGCCCTGACGATTATCTGGGCGCCGCACCTGGACAAGGGGATTGCAGTCGGCGTGATCCTGTCGCTGATGTTGTTCCTGTATCGCTCCATGGCGCCGCGTGTTGCCGTGCTCTCACGTGATCCCGACGGCAGTCTGCGCGATGCCGAGGTGCGCAACCTGCAGACCTGCAGGAATATTTCATTGATCCGTTTTGATGGTTCACTCTATTTTGCAAATACCGGTTATTTCGAGGACAAGATACTCGAGCGTGTGGCATCCAAACCGGACCTGAAATTCGTCATCATCGATGCAGAAGGCATCAACTCGATTGATGCAACCGGCGAGGAAATGCTCAGTAACCTGATTGACCGCCTCAAGGAGGCCGGGGTTGAAATGATATTTGCGCGCGCCAAGAAGCAGTTGTGGGATACCTTTGAACGTACCCATTTAATGGACAAGCTGGGCCGCGACCATATGTTCGCGATACGCACCCAGGCATTCAACTATGCCTGGAACCGGCTTGGCGACAACCATGCCGAGACCTGCCCGTTGCGCGTACCGCAGCCGATCGAAGCCGACGCCGAGGCGGTTACGCGGTAAGAAGTGAAAAGTGAACGGTAAAAAGTAAAAGCTGAGAAGAGAGCACAGGAAAGCTGGCGAAGGTTATTGCTGCACGATGCTTCCACGATTCTGACTTCTCACTTCTCACTTCTCACTCTTCACTTCTTACCTCTTCTCACTTCCTCTCAAACAGCAGGTCCCAAACCCCGTGCCCGAGCTTCTTTCCGCGGCGTTCGAATTTTGTAACCGGGCGGTAGTCGGGTTTTTCTGAATACTGCCCGTCTGTTGCGCAATTGCGGAATTCCGCTGAGCGGTTCATCACTTCCAGCATGTGCCCGGCATAGTCTTCCCAGTCGGTTGCCATGTGCAAAATGCCGCCGGGTTTCAGCTTGCCGGCAACCAGCTCGACAAAGGCCGGCTGCACGATGCGCCGCTTGTGATGGCGCTTCTTGTGCCAGGGGTCGGGAAAAAACAACAGCAGCCGGTCAAGGCAGCCATCGGGCAGGGAGTCTCTGAGCACTTTTATTGCATCCTCATTAAACACGCGGACGTTGTTCAGTGCCTGCCCGTCGAGTGCCTGTAGCAGGTGCCCGACTCCCGGGCGGTGTACCTCGATTCCGATAAAATCCGTTCCCGGTTCCCGGGCGGCCATGTCTGCCAGGGATTCGCCGTTACCAAAGCCGATTTCAAGGGTGAGTGGTGCCCGGCGCCTGAAAATCCCGACCGGGTCGATCCGCTGGCCGGGTTCCAGTCCGTAGCGCGGCCAGAGTTGTTGCAGTGCGCGTTTCTGTCCGGGGGTAATGCGGCCTTCCCGGCGAACAAATGAGCGGATTTCCCTGGGTGGATGTGACATGTTGTTTGTGGTCATCTTCAAGTGTCGGGAAGCGTATGCCGGTCGTTGTTCGATTCGGTGGGGTCACCGCTTCATTCGTCAAAGCGGGATGCGATGTGACGCTCTAACCTCCGTATTTTATATTCAACATTACGAGATTGCCGCGCTGCGCGCGCAATGACAAGAAAAATTCAGTGGATCGGGACCTCAACGGGTAGTATTACGGTATCAGTTAAACAGTAGCTGCATGCGGAGCAGGCTTATGGAGTCATTCGGCGCATTTTCGATGGATATGTGGGACGCATTCATTGCCCAGGGTACAACAGTCATTGTGCTCAAGGTGTTGTTGCTGGGGGTTGCCGCCATTGTCGCTTTTTTTATACACCGCTATTCCCAGAAGGCGCTGAGCAAGCGTCTGCTTCGTGAGAATCTTTCGGTTTTTCGCAAGCTGATACTGAATGCCGGTCAGCGGCTTGCCCTTCCACTGAGCGGTCTGTTTGCCGTGCTGCTGGGCCGGCTTGGATTCCAGGCTGCCGGTTTCGAGACACCCTTGCTGGATATCTTCATACAACTCCTGCTTGCCCTTGCCGCAATTCGCATGATTGTCTACTCGCTGCGCGTGGGTATTGCCCCGGGCCCGGCCCTCAAGGCCTGGGAGAAGGTCATCAGTACCAGCATCTGGGCGGTCGTTGCCGTGCACCTGGTGGGCTGGAAGCCCGCGATCGAGGCCTTCATGGAGCAATTGGCATTCACGGCAGGCGACACCCGGTTCTCGCTGTTAATGCTGGTCAAATTTGTCGTCTTGTGTGCCATTTATCTGTTGCTGGCCCTGTGGCTCTCCGGGTTCCTCGAGCAGCGCCTGAAAAAATCACAGCATATCAATATCAGTATGCAGGTCGGCCTTGCCAAGATTTCCAGGGTGGTCCTGCTGTTTGTCGCGGTGATGCTGGCGCTGACCGAGGCCGGTCTGAATCTGTCCTCCCTGGCGGTATTTGGCGGAGCACTGGGTGTCGGCCTCGGTTTTGGCCTGCAGAAAATCGTCAGCAACTTTATCAGCGGTTTTATCCTGCTCGGTGACCGTTCCATTCGGCCCGGGGACGTGATCAGCGTGGGGACAACCTATGGCTGGGTGAAGCAGTTGAAGGCCCGCTACATCGTTGTGCGCAACCGCGATGGCGTGGAAACGCTGATCCCGAATGAAAACCTGGTGACAACCGAAGTGATCAACTGGAGTTACAGTGACAGGCGGGTACGGGTGCGCGTCCCGGTACAGATCAGTTACAAGGACGATCCGGAAGAGGCGATGGCCATCATGCTAAAGTCGGCGACCAGTGAGTCCCCGGGTATTAAAAATGCCGGAGCCGACCGTAAACCTGATGGAATTCGCCGACAGTGGCATCGCCCTGGAATTGCGCGTCTGGCTGACCGATCCGGAGGAAGGTATCGGCAGCGTTCGCTCGCTTATCAACCTGGCCATCTGGCGCGGCTTCAAGGAAGCGGGTATTACCATTCCGTTTCCGCAGCGCGATGTACATCTGCGGAATATGGATGCGCTGCCGGCTGATTTGTAACAAGGCGAGATGCTTTTCTAAAAAAACGTACCATCGATCGGCGATGACGCACTTGCAAAGCGCTTGCGCGGAATGCGCCCGGCCCTGAATGCCTCGCGCCCGGCCTCCACGGCCTTTTTCATGGCCGAGGCCATCAGCACCGGGTTCTTGTGCGCCGGCGATGGCGGTGTTCATCAGGATCCCGTCACAGCCCAGTTCCATGGCTATGGCGGCATCCGAGGCGGTACCCACGCCGGCATCGACCAGGATCGGTACCGTGGCGTTCTCGACGATGGTGAGGATGTTGTAGGGATTGCGGATGCCGAGGCCGGATCCAATCGGCGCGGCCAGCGGCATGACGGCCACGCAACCCATTTCCTCGAAGCGCCGGGCGATGATCGGGTCGTCATTGGTGTAGACCATGATCTTGAAGCCCTCCCTGACCAGTGTTTCGGTGGCTTGCAGGGTCTGGGTGATATCCGGAAACAGGGTCTTCTCGTCACCGAGCACCTCCAGCTTCACCAGGTCGTGGCCGTCCAGCAGTTCGCGTGCCAGGCGGCAGGTGCGTATTGCGTCCTCGGCGGTATAACAACCGGCGGTGTTCGGCAGCAGGGTGTAGCGGTCAGGGGAGATCACGTCCAGCAGGTTGGGCTCACCCGGATTCTGGCCGATATTGGTGCGGCGGATGGCGACGGTGACGATTTCGGCGCCACTGGCCAGGGTCGCCTCGCGGGTTTCATCCATATCCCGGTACTTGCCGGTACCCACCAGCAGGCGGGAGGCGTATTCAACGCCGGCGATGACCAGCGGGTCGTCGAGGCCGTGGGGTTTTGAGTGCATGACAGTGGACATAGCTCGCTAACTCTTTGATACTGGGCGAATGACGGTGGTAGGTGCGGGGCTGTTTAACCCCCGCCGATGGCGTGCACGATTTCCACCTGGTCGCCGGGATTGATGGTGTGATGGGCGAAGCTGCTGCGCGGGATAATTTCCCGGTTAATCTCAAGGGCCAGGCGCTTGTCGGCAAGATCCAGTGACAGCAGTAATTCGCTGGCACTCAGATTGTCGGGCACGTCCCTGGGGGCGCCGTTGAGAATAATATTCATGGCCACGTATTCTACCGTAATCATATCGGCTTGGCCCAATGTTGCATAAGTAGCCGGGGAATTGCTTATGACCTTGATGACAGAGGATATTATCTCGGCGGAGGTCGCGGGGACGCTGGACGGCCTGATGGTCGAGCGTGTGCGGCGCACCCCGGAGGCACTGGCCTATCGCAGCTTCGATGCAGCCACGAAGACCTGGCGTGATACCAGCTGGGGGGAGACGGGCCGGGAGATCTCACGCTGGCACGCGGCGCTGCAGGACGAGGGATTATTGCCGGGTGACCGGGTAGCCGTTCACCTGCGCAACAGCATGGAGTGGGTGTGCTTTGACCAGGCGGCGCTGGCGTGCGGCCTGGTGATCGTGCCCCTGTATACCGATGACCGGCCGGATAATATTGCCTATATCCTGGATGATTCGGCGGTAAAGCTGTTGCTGGTAAACGATGCCTCTGTCTGGAAACGGCTCGCGCCGGCACTGGCCGGGCAGGAAGACCTGCAGCGGGTGTTGTTATTGAACCCGTCGAAAATGTCTGCGTCTGCGGAGGTCCTCCGGGATAAACGGGTGCGTATAGTTCCGGACTGGCTGCCGGCGCAAGCCGGGCCCATGCAGAAACGTGCGGGTGATCCGCATGCGCTTGCATCCATTGTCTACACCTCGGGGACCACCGGACGTCCGAAAGGTGTGATGCTGTCGCATTACAACATGTTGTCAATCGCCCATTCGGCGTTGACCATGATTGATGCCTACCAGGAGGATTTATTCCTCTCCTTCCTGCCGCTGTCACATACCCTGGAGCGT
The DNA here is from genome assembly GCA_963827755.1 of uncultured Gammaproteobacteria bacterium. Taxonomy (GTDB): domain Bacteria; phylum Pseudomonadota; class Gammaproteobacteria; order UBA9214; family UBA9214; genus UBA9214. Next base: position 8,842 of record CAWHCQ010000028.1, on the reverse strand, counting down.
ACCGCCGGCTATTACCTGCCGGTCATGTCCGGCTCTGCCGTGGCCTATGCCCGCTCCATCGCGCAGCTTGGCGAGGACCTGCAAAACATCCAGCCGACCGTGTTGATTGCCGTGCCGCGTATTTTTGAAAAAGTGTTCGCGCGTATCCAGGGCCAGATGAGCAGGCAGTCCGGGTTGAAGCGCGCGCTGTTCGGGATGACGACCAGCATCGGCTGGCACCGTTTTCAACGTCAGCAGAAACGCGCTTCCTGGCATCCGCGGTTGCTGGCCTGGCCGCTGATGAAACAGCTGGTCGCGGGAAAGGTGACCGCAAAACTGGGTGGACGCCTGCGCATGGCGGTCAGTGGCGGGGCGGCCCTGTCGCTGCCGGTTGCGAAGACCTTTATCGGGCTGGGTGTCCCGATCCTGCAGGGCTATGGCCTGACCGAGACCAGCCCGGTGATCAGCGTCAATGTACCGGATGACAATGAACCCGGCAGTGTCGGCATCCCGCTGAATGGCGTGGAGGTCCGTATCGGCGAGAATGATGAATTGCTGGTCAAGACCCCCGGCATGATGAAGGGCTACTGGAACAACCATGCGGCGACGGCAGAAATAATCGATACCGATGGCTGGCTGCACACCGGTGACCAGGCGCGCATTGAAGACGGGCATATCTATATTACGGGACGCATCAAGGATATCCTGGTCCTGTCCAACGGCGAGAAGGTGCCGCCCATGGACATGGAACTGGCGATTTGCCTCTCACCCCGCATTGACCAGGCGCTGGTAATCGGCGAGGGCCGATCCTTCCTGGCGGCGATCCTGGTGCTGAACCCTGACGAGTGGCCCGCGCTTGCAAAAAAATACGGGCTCGATGCCGATGATGAAAGCAGCCTCGCAAATGAAAAGCTGATGGCCGGACTGGTCAGGGAAATCAGGGGCTATCTAAAGGATTTTCCCGGTTACGCAAAGATTCGCCGGGTGATCCTGAGCCTCGAACCCTGGAGTATCGACGACGGCTTGCTCACCCCGACACTCAAGGTGAAACGCGCCCGTGTACTGAAAAAATTCTCCGCCGAAATCGAAGCATTGTATTCAAGTGCCCCGGATTGAACTGCTTGCGGGTCGCGCCATTCGGTATTTCGCCGGCTACCAGCTGATATAGCTAAAGCCTTTCTCCTGCAGTTGCATGACGTCATCGACCCCGATGGGGACGATTTTTGCAAAAGGCAGCAGGTCTTTTTCAGTCCATCCCAGTGATTTCATGGTATTGCCGCAGGCGTGAAATGCCACACCGTATGCTGCCAGTGAACTTGCGCGCTGTTGCAACCCGGCAGCGATCGGGCGACCGGGATTCTTGCCGATAAGGTGCAGACCCGGCCCGAATGCGGCAATGACTATTTCAACATCATCGCCGTATTTGCGCAGTAATTCACCGGCCGAAAAAAGCACGTGTTGCAGGTAATCCGGATCCGCCTTGTTGAGCTGGTAGACAATTGTGTGGGCGCTGGAATCCTCGAAGTGGCTTTCGGTGTGGTGTGCCGTTGCCGGCTGACTTGCAAAAATGCCGGCCAGCAGGCCGATCAGGATCAATGTCATGCGGCGCGCGCGCCGGGAATGGATTTTCGGGTGCATATCGATCCTCCTGGATCATCGATTTCCTGTTTGACACCCATCATAGACCAATTAAACTGTTGCTGGTTCGGCGGCTACCAGGGAAACGCCACATGAAACGGCATCATTCCTCCACCATCAGGTGGTGACTCCTGACCGCTGTCGGCTGTAAACTCATGGGCGTCTGCCAGTCTGCGGGTGTAGTTCAATGGTAGAACTGGAGCTTCCCAAGCTTCAAACGTGGGTTCGATTCCCATCACCCGCTCCATTTGCGTCGCCGGTCCTGCGCACGGTAAGCTGACGCCCACTGGCCGGGGGATGTGGGCTGGACAAGCGGGTAAAAAGCGGCATTTTGTGTCCTGGATCCAGCCGCGGTTCGGAGAGGCGGGCAGGCACGGCAAGCCGACATGGACAATGGCAAAGTATATATCAGGTACAAACATGGATTCGAAATATGACAAACGATGAAATTATCAATTCGATAGTTGCATCTGCCGACGCAGGTCGCGAATCCGAGCGATCGCGCCTGTTGCAGTACCTGGTCCAGATCCAGCACCGCATGTCGCACATTCCCGCTAGTGCGATCACTCAACTCGCTGCCCTGCTGCAACTGCCCGAGTCTGAAATTCGCGGTGTCATCGGATTCTATTCCTTCCTGCATGAACAGGCGCGCGGCGACTATGACATCATGCTCAGCGACAGCATTACCGATCACATGCTTGGCTCGCGCGAGTTGCTGCAACAACTCTGCACCACGCTTGGCGTGAAAACCGGTGTACCGCGCGCCGATGGCCGGGTCACGGTTGACACCACTTCCTGCACCGGCATCTGCGACCAGGGACCCGCCATGCTGGTCAATGGCGAGGTAGTCAGCCGGCTTGACAGCAGCCGTATCGAGCAAGTCTGCACCTTGATCGAGTCAGGTACCGAAGTCTCACAATGGCCGGCCGAATTTTTCCAGCTTGAAGACAATATTCGGCGGCGTGATTTGTTGCTCGCGGATGAAACCAGGCTCGCCAGCCCCGCTGGCAGCGCCCTGCGTGTGCTGCTTGAAAGCAGTGGCGATGCCATACTCGATGTTATCGAAAAATCCGGACTGCGCGGCCGCGGTGGCGCAGGCTTTCGCACCGCCATGAAATGGCGTTTCTGTAAACAGGCCAAAGGCGATAACCATTACGTCGTCTGTAATGCCGACGAAGGTGAACCCGGCACCTTCAAGGACCGGGTCTTGCTGAACAGCTACGCCGACAGTGTTTTCGAGGGCATGACCCTGTGCGCCGGCGTGATCGGCGCACGTCATGGCTATCTCTACCTGCGCGGAGAGTACCGCTACCTGCTCGAGCCGCTGGAACATGTACTGCAACAGCGCCGTGAAAACGGCCTGCTTGGGCAAGCCATACTCGGCAAGCACGGCTTCGACTTCGACATTGAAATCCACCTTGGTGCCGGTGCCTATATCTGCGGCGAGGAGTCGTCGCTGATCGAATCACTGGAAGGCAAGCGCGGCATCCCGCGTAACCGTCCACCCTTTCCGGTGACGCACGGCTACATGAATCAACCAACTGTAGTCAACAACGTCGAGACCTTCATGGCAGCTGCCAAAATTGCCGCCCTGGGCGCCGACTGGTTCTGCAGTGCCGGTACAGCAGAGTCCACCGGCACCAGGCTGCTCAGCATCAGCGGCGACTGCGAACGCCCCGGCATCTACGAATATCCGTTCGGCGTCACCATTAAACAGGTTCTCGAAGACTGCGGCGCAAAAGATACCCAGGCAGTGCAGATTGCCGGCGCGGCAGGCACCACCCTGCCAATGGCCGATAGCGGACGCTGCATCTCCTTCGAAGACGTCGCGACCGGCGGCTCGTTCATGGTGTTCAGCAACGAGCGCAAGCTTCTCGACATGGTGCAGAACTTTGCGCATTTCTTCGTGCACGAAAGCTGCGGTTTCTGTACACCCTGCCGCGTCGGTGGTTCGCTGTTAAAGGACCTGGTCGACAAGCTCGTCAACGGGCATGCCACGCAGTACGATGTTGAAGAAATGAGACAGCTCGGCGCCCTGATGAAAAACACCAGTCAATGCGGCCTTGGCACCACTGCGCCAAACCCGGTGCTTGACTTGCTGAACCGGTTTCCACACCTGCTCGAAGACCGGCTTGCCCATAGCGGCTACGAGCCGGCGTTCGATCTCGATGCTGCCCTGCAGGAAGCGCGAGATATTACCGGACGTGATGATGCCGGCGCACACATCGGAGGCAATTCGTGAGCGACACTAATACTTTTACACTCGACGGCATTGCCATAGAATTCAGCGACGGCGACACCATCATGGATGCCGCGATGCGGGCTGGCGCCTACATACCGCACCTCTGCCATAATCCCGAATTCACACCGCACGGCAGCTGCCGTGTGTGCATCGTCGAGGTCAATGGCCGCCAGGTGTCCGCCTGTACCCATCCGGCAGCCGCGGGGCTGGAGGTGGACAACGGTTCCGATGCCATCGTCGAGGAGCGCCGCAACCTGCTGCAAATGTTGTTCGTCGAGGGCAACCATATGTGTCCCGGCTGTGAAAAAAGCGGAGCCTGTCAGCTGCAGGCCGTTGCCTACTACACCGGCATGCTGTCGCCTCACTACACCCATTTTTTCCCGCAGCGCTCCGTGGATGCCTCGCATCCGGATACCGCGATTGATTTCAACCGTTGTATCCTCTGTGAACTGTGCGTACGCGCCAGCCGCGATATTGACCACAAGAACGTGTTCTCCATCACTGGCCGCGGCATTGGCAGCCAGCTGACGATTAACTCGCCCACTGGCAAACTCGGCGACAGTACTTTCAGCGCCAGCGACAAGGCCGCCCATGTCTGCCCGGTCGGTGCGATCCTGCCCAAACACCGCGGTTACGACCAGCCCATCGGTGAGCGCCTCTATGACAGGCAGCCAATCAGCATCGTCGGCGATGTCGCCGCACACGAACCCGACGACCAGGGAGATGGACATGGCGGATAAAATCAGGGTTGCAACTGCGTCGTTGTGCGGCTGTTTCGGCTGTCACATGTCGCTGCTGGATATCGATGAACGCATTCTTGAGCTGGTGAAGCTGGTGGAATTCGACCGTTCACCGATCACCGATATCAAGACGGTCGGTGATTGCGATATCGGCCTCATCGAGGGCGGCGTCGCCAACGCAGAAAACGTCGAAGTGCTGCGCGAATTCCGCAAGCATTGCAAGGTGCTGGTGGCGGTGGGTGCCTGCGCGGTAAACGGCGGCATACCGGCCATGCGCAATTCATTCGAGCTGAAGGAATGCCTCGAGGAGGCCTATATCGACGGCATCGGCGTGGTCAACCCGCAGATACCGAATGACGTGGAAATCCCGATGCTGCTGAACAAGGTGCACCCGATTCACGAGGTGGTCAAGGTTGACCATTTCCTGCCCGGCTGCCCGCCATCGGCCGATGCCATCTGGACATTCCTGACCGAGCTGATAGAAGGCAAGCCGGTCAGCTTTCCTTATGAACAGATCCATTATGATTAGCGGACCTTACTCCATGGAAGGTTCGGATTCGCTCGACCACCTGCATTGGCCGAATAAATTCGGCCATACAGGTGCAAGCTGTCTGGTAGGGTCGAATTCATTCGACCAGCAGGTGTAACCTGTTAATGAATATGTACTGACATATTGTCCAAGGAACCCAGTGATGACATCAAACCTCGAAACCGCCGCCAACCCGGAAAAACTTGAACGCATCGTGATCGAGCCGCTGACCCGTGTCGAGGGTCACGGCAAGGTGACTCTGCTGCAGGATGAGAACCTGCAAATCAAGCAGGCGCGGCTGCATATCGTCGAGTTCCGTGGCTTCGAGAAGTTTATCCAGGGCAGGCCCTACTGGGAACTGCCGGTGCTGGTACAGCGCCTCTGCGGCATCTGCCCGGTCAGCCACCACCTTGCCGCGGCCAAGGCCACCGATATGCTGGTCGGCACCACAGAGCTGACACCGACAGCCGAGAAGATCCGTCGCATGATGCACTTTGGCCAAACCCTGCAGTCGCACGCGCTGCATTTTTTCCATCTGTGCTCACCTGACCTGCTGTTCGGTTTCGATGACGATGTCCGCCACCGTAATATTGTCGGTGTCATCGAAGACAATCCGGACATCGCCAAACAGGGCGTACTGTTGCGCAAATACGGCCAGGAAGTCATTCGACTTACCTCCGGCAAGCGTATCCACGGCACCGGTGCGATCCCGGGTGGTGTCAACAAATCACTGAACCGCGAAGAAGTCGCCTACCTGCAAAAAGACATCGAGCAGATGGTGCAATGGGGCCAGGACGCGGTCGAGCTGATAAAACGCATTTTCTTCGAACACCTCGATTACCACATGGCCTTCGCCACGATCGATACCAATATGCTGAGCATGGTCGGCGCGAATGGTGAATTCGATATCTACCACGGCGGGCTGCGTGCGCGGGACGCGGACGGCGGCACGATTTTCGACCACGTCGATTACACCCGTTACGCCGACTACATCCGCGAAGGGGTGAAGAACTGGAGCTACATGAAGTTTCCGTTCATCGAGGCCCTCGGCGCAGAAAACGGCTGGTACCGGGTCGGGCCGCTGGCACGCGTGAACAACTGCGATTATTTCAGTACGCCGCTGGCCGAAGAGCAGCGCAAACTCTTCAAGGAAGCCGCTGGCGGCAGCCCCGTACAGGCCACGCTCGCGTTCCACTGGGCGCGCCTGATCGAACTGCTGCACTGCACCGAGGCCATCCGGGAACTGCTGCTCGATCCCGATATCAGCGGCACAGACCTGCTCAACAAGGGTGAGCTGCAGAGCTGCGGCATCGGCGTGATCGAGGCACCTCGCGGCACCCTGTTTCACCACTACGAGATGGATGATGACGGCATCGTCAACAAGGCCAACCTGATCGTCTCCACCACCAATAATAACCAGGCAATGAACGAGTCCATTCGCCAGGTATCGGGCATGTACCTCGATGGCAAGCAGTTGACTGAACCGATGCTGAATCAGATTGAAGTCGCGATTCGTGCCTATGATCCCTGTCTGTCATGCGCCACGCACGCAATGGGCAAAATGCCACTGGAAGTCATCCTCGTAAACGAACAGGACGAAGTCATCGACAGGCTCGAAAAGCGCTCCACGGGAGAGATACGGCGTACAGTTTCCTGATCGGGAACGAACCATGCAAATGAACGAGCCAGATCGTCCGGCTGGATCAGCATTGTAGGGCCGAATTCATTCGGCCATCAACCCATGCAACAGCATTGTATCAAGCCGGACCTTGTTTTCACCTGGGGCAACCCCTCGCGCGGCGATGATGCACTCGGTCCGGCGATGTATGAACTATTGCTGCAGGAAGATTTCAACGCTGTCGATCTGCTCACCGACTTCCAGCTGCAGATTGAACACTGCATCGACCTCGAAGCTCGCAAGCGCGTGCTGTTCGTGGACGCGAGTATATCGGCAAACGCACCATTCGAGCTTGTTTGCTTGCAGCCGGAACAGGACACCAGCTATACCACGCATGCGATGAGCCCGCAGGCACTGTTGTCCGTATACCAGCAGGTCAATGGCAGCATGCCGCCACCGGCCTGGCTGCTGTCCATCCGCGGTTACGAATTCGGCCTCGGGCTGCCGCTGTCAGCGGCAGCGAACAAAAACCTGCTGGCGGCGTTCGACCATGTAAAGCAGTTTCTTGACCATGCCCGACTGGCATCACGCTAACTATCCAGACAGCTGACCTGAATCTTGATGGGGCCGGCATCCAGTTCGTTGCGGGCAAACAATCCGGGTCCGGGATGCGTGGCAGTGTTGCTGCCTCACATGGCTTCAGGGCACAGCATGTCTTCAGGCGAACCTCTCTGGATGAACCCTTGCACAGGGCAACAGGCAACCGGCCCGGCAGATGGTCTTTGCCGTCTACACTGTGGGTTTCAGCACGCTGAGACGCTGACGCCTGCTGTAGCCGGAGCGATAGCCGCTCTGGTAATTCAAACCTGTGCCGAGCCGGCTGCCGTTCGACGGTCTGAAAATTAGTCCAGGGCTGCGTGTTAAATATTGTATTAGAACGATTTTAATATTTTTCGGGCTTTATCCTGTGGCACAAGCTGACCCCCGCCGAACTCGCTGGCTATTCCCCTCTAACAATAAATTACTTATGTGCCTATAAGTAAAATGATTATTGTATTATAAGAAAATATTAATATACTTATTATCCATCCGGGTGTGGTCTTTCCGGAAAGAATTTTCGACCTGTTTTTTTACCTTACTTAATGGAGATATAATCATGAAAAAGATTGCTACGGTAATTTCCGCTGTATCGATGGCTGTCGCTTCCGCGTCCGTTTCTGCGTGGGGCTGGGGTGACAACGGCTGGGGTAACAACGGCTATGGTGACGGTTTCGGCGACGGCGCCTTCGACGGTGATTTCGGTTTCAACATGGGCTTCAGTGGTCGCGGTCACGGTCGTGGCTATGGTCGCGGTTATAACGGTTACAACGGCTACAATGGTTATGGCTACGCGCCTTACGGCTATGCCCCTTACGCTGCACCGGTTGCCCCTGCAGTGCTGACGGAAGAGCAGCAGAAGGCGATTGCCGACCAGCAGGCAGCGATTGCTGACCAGCAGGCGAAGTATGTTGAACAGATGCAGGCTGCCCAGAAGCAGGCTGCCGAGTTCTATGCAAACCAGCCGGCTCCTGCTTTACAGCGCACAGCCTGCAATGTATGGCGATGACTTCATGCGCAAGATGGATGAAGAGCGTGCTGCACGTATGAAGGAAATGGAAGCCCGCATGGAAGAGTCCCGCAAGGCTGCTGAACAGCGCCATGCCGGGTTCTATGCAAACCGGCCGGCTCCTGCTTTTGACGTTCAGCCTGCAGTCTATGGCGACGACTTCATGCAAAAGATGGACGAAGAGCATGCTGCTCGTGTCAAGGAAATGGAAGCCCGCATGGAAGAGTCCCGCAAGGCTGCTGAACAGCGTCATGCCGAGTTCTATGCAAACCAGCCGGCACCTGCTTTTGGCGTACAGCCTGCAATGTACGGCGATGACTTCATGCGCAAGATGGATGAAGAGCGTGCTGCCCGCAGGCAGGAAATGGATGCCCGCATGGAAGAGTTCCGCAAGGCCTCTGATCTGCGTCACAAGGAAGCGCAGGAGCGTTTTGACTCACGTATGAAAGAACGCGGTGCCAGGATTGCCGACAAGAACTGTGCGTAAGTA
>CAWHCQ010000027.1:0-49386 GCA_963827755.1 uncultured Gammaproteobacteria bacterium | reverse complement strand
TTGCATGGCCGCAAGCGGCCGCTGGCAACCATCACGGGACTGCGCCTGAAGGATGTGGTGACAGACCCTATTGCCCGTGATTCACGAGGAACTTGGCGAGTTGTATGAACCACCCAAAGAACTAAAAACACTATTCCAGTGAGCAGGCGCGAATGCATCCGGCAGGATACTCATCCCTTCCGTTCAAGCCTGACCAGGGAAATGGCAACATGATGGCGAGACTTTTACTGCTGTTTTTTCTGTTCGTTTATTTTGCTCCCGTGCAGGCCGCGCGCAGCTGTGTCGTGCTGCAGTACCATCATGTCAGTAACGATACTCCCGCAATCACCAGCGTTACGCCGGAACAGTTTAATGAGCACCTGGATTACCTGAAGACGAATAATTTCAAGGTAATGCCGTTGCGCGAAGTCGTGGCTGCACTGCAAAACAATACCGAACTGCCGGAGAAATGCGTCAGCCTGACCGTGGATGATGCCTACGCCTCTGTTTATCAAAATGCCTGGCCCCGCCTCAAGGCGCTCAACTGGCCAATGACGGTCTTCGTCAACAGCGATGGCGTCGACAGGGGCATCGCCTCGTACATGACCTGGCAACAGATGCGCGAGATGTCACAACATGGCGTGGCGTTTGAAAACCATGGCCATACACATGCTCACCTGATACGCAGGCAGCCGGGTGAAACTACTGCGGCATGGCGCGACAGGATCAGCAACGACATACAGACCGCACAGCAAAGAATCACCCGGGAAATCGGCACTGCGCCCCGGCTGTTTGCGCATCCCTTTGGCGAATACAATCCTCAAACCCTGCAGCTCATCAAGGCCATCGGACTGACCGGCTTCGGCCAGCAATCCGGCCCGCTCTGGCCGGGCGCGGACTTCGGTGCACTGCCGCGCTTTCCCATGAACACCTGCTATGCCGCCATGCCGGGCTTCAGGACCAAGGTAAAATCCTTAGCATTGCCGGTGGTTGCGGCGAGCGGTCATCCAGATCATCAAGTCATTTGGACTGATCGGCTTCGGCCAGCAATCGGGCCCGCTCTGGCCGGGTGCAGATTTCGGTGCATTGCCGCGCTTCCCCATGAATGTGCACTATGCCGGCATGCCGGGTTTCAGGACCAAGGTCAACTCACTACCCCTTGCGGTTGTAGCGGCAGAACCCGAAGACCCGCTCGTACCATTGGGGCAATGGCGTCCTGAACTGACCATCACGCTGGAACCGGGCAGCTATTCCAGGGACACGCTGCAATGTTTTGTCGGCGGCAGCACTAACGTTGAGCTGACCTGGGCAACGGATAACCCTGACCGGTTCACGGTGAAGCCGAAATTCGATCTTCGAGCCGGGCGCAGCCGCACCAACTGCACCCTGCCCTCAGGGCAAAAAGGCCGTTTTCACTGGTACAGTCACAACTGGTTTGTCAGGCAGGCCGATGGCAGCTGGTATGGGGAATACTGAAATCATTGTAAAAAAAGCGTTCTGAACAGGGCGTATTGTAAATATTAGCTTATTCTTATATACTGCTGCTCCTTTGAACTTTCAGGGTAGTCAAACCCATGCCTGTTTTACGTTTGTTATCAATAACAAGCCTGCTGTTGCTGGTTGTCAGCGGAGCAGCCAGCGCGCGCCAGTACGCCGGTTATGACCACCCTGCGCAGTTTTCGGTGAAGCCGAACTTCGATCTCCGCCCCGGGCGCAGCCGCACCAACTGCACCCTGCCCTCCAGCCAACCAGGCCGTTTTCACTGGTACAGCCACAACTGGTTTGTCCGCAAAGCCGATGGCAGCTGGTACGGAGAGTACTGAAAACACTGTAAATACAGCAACCTGGCTCAGAGTATTGTATATATAAGCTTATTCTTATAAGCTACTATGCCTTTGAACTGTTGGCATGGTGGCGCATATGTCTGTTTTACGGCTGTTATCAATCGCAAGCCTGCTGTTGCTGTCCCTCAGCGGGCAGGCAATTGCCCGTCAGTACGCCTACCCTGGTGCGTATCCCTATGCCGTGCCGCAGCATGGCTACAACCCGTATGCCCGTGCGCCGTATCCCTACCCCGCCGCAGGCAATGCCTACAACCCGTATGCCCGGGCGCCGCAGCCCTACTATCCCGCCAATGGTTACCCGGTTCAGCCGCTGCGCCCGGGCGGATATCGCCAGCCGGGGTATGTACCGGCAAGACCGCCTGTCGCGCCCGCTGCAAACACCAGCGCAAAGGCAAGCGTGAAAAACACTGCCGGTAACGTCAAACAGAAGCCGCGCCGTGTCGATAACGACAACAGCGGCGACGGGGTTGTCTTGAGTGATAACAAGCAGGACTTTATCGCGACACTGCTGCCGCACATTGAAAAGGAAAACCGGCGCCTGTCGAAATTACGCCTCGATGTGATCGCGCTGTTTACCCGGGTCGACAATGGAAAAAGCAGCGCGGCTGAAAAACTGCGCCTGCAAAAACTTGCCGGGAAATACCGCGTCGATGGTGATCCGTCGACCAGCCAGTCCGCGCGCGCTGAATTGCTGCGCAAGATCGATATCATTCCTTCATCGCTGGCGCTGGCACAGGCTGCCAACGAGAGCGCCTGGGGCAAATCAAGGTTTGCGACGGAGGCGAACAACCTCTTCGGCATCTGGACCTATGATGAAAGCAAAGGCCTTACACCCAAAAAGCGGGAACCGGGGAAAACACACCTGGTGCGCATCTTCGCTGATGTCGGTGACTCGGTACGCTATTACATGCACACGCTGAACAGTCACCCGGCCTATAAACCGCTGCGGGAGATACGCGGCCAGTTAAGAGAATCCCGGCAGGTGATCGACGGCCATGAACTGGCATCGGGCCTGGAAAAATATTCGGCCAAAGGTCAAAAGTATATCGAACTCATCCAGCGCCTGATCAGGCAGCATGAGTGGGCAAGGCTGGATAGCGGCAAGCAGCAGGCCTGATGGCCCGTTCAGCGATACTGTTGCATGCGCACCATTAATACAAGCGAAACGGCCTGCATACTTTTTTCGGCCCTTCCCCTGATTGAGTGGGTGCATTAATCAATTTAGACGAAACGCATTCCTTCTAATAGCAAGGTTGTTGGCCGAATGAATTCGGCCCTACTGTAGGGTCGAATTCATTCGACCAGCGGTGTTTCATCGTCATCTGTCATCCAGATGCAGTCCCAATGGGGGTAGGGGAAGAGCCCTTTTTCCAGGCGCGAATTGTTCAGCCTGCAAACTGCAAAGACATACACTGGCAGGCACATCATTTCGCCAGTAACAGGTCACCCTCTACGGGTATAAAGCGGCTGGCCGCGTTAACCAGGGACTGTGCCGTGAGCGCAGGCACACCATAGACTTCAACCTGGACGCCGTAGTTGTTGATCGCTTTATCAACCAGCAGATCGAAGTCACCATCTCCCGATGCCAGCACGATCACATCGACGAGTGCTGCATACTCGATCACATCGAGTGCAATGCCCACATCCCAGTCACCCTTGGCAGAACCGTCGCTTCGCTGAATAAATGGCTTGAGCTTTATTTCAAAACCGATGTTTTCCAGAGTCTTCTGGAATTTTCGTTGTTGCTCATCGCCACGATCGATCGCATAGGCAATTGCCTTCACGACTTGCCGTTCAGAGCCGGCACGAAAGCGGAATTTCCTGTAATCAAAATGACAACCATGACTTTGCCTGACCGTGTAATAGATATTCTGGACATCTGCAAATATCGCGACTCTATCCACGCATCACACCAGGGGCTTCAAACAATCACCCAGCATCTGCTGCATTTTTTCCAGCCCCATGGTCCTGGCGGTTTCGATATTACGCTGCGGAATATCCTCGGGATGAGTAAAGGCTTCCAGGGCCCGGTCGAGGCTTGCTTCCCTGAGCAGGTGCAACATCGGGTAGGGTGACCGGTTGGTATAGTTGGCGGGATCATCTGCTTCGGCAGCCGCGAAACAGTAGTGCGGGTGAAAGCTCGCCAGCTGGTAAATGCCTTCATAGCCCTGCTCGATCAGCAGGTCCTCTGCCAGTTCCACAAATCCCAGGTAGGCGTCGAATTCAGCAAAGGCATCGGGGTATACAAGCAGGCTTGTTTCTATTTGACTGTCATTATCAAGCCGCAAACAGCCGTCGACAAATACTTCCAGGCAGTCTTCAAGGCGGGTTTCGCAGCTGACACTGTAGCGGATACTGTCACGTGCCAGTTCATTGGCTGCAAACGGACAAAATCCGGCCCCGACGACTACCGTGCGCACCCATGCACGGGTTTGTTCAACAACAGCCTCGTCCGTGGCCAATGCTCAGGCCCCGGCAACCGCCCTCTTCCCGTCCATCTCCTGGCTGTCGAGATACTCCTCGTAACTGCCGCTGAAGTTGATCACGCCCGTGGGTGTCAGTTCCATGATCCGGGTCGCCAGGGAGGAGACGAATTCACGGTCGTGGCTGACGAAGATCAGGGTGCCGGGATAGTTTTCAAGCGCCGTGTTCAGTGATTCGATGGACTCCATATCGAGGTGATTGGTCGGTTCATCCATGACCATGATGTTCGGCCGTTGCAGCATCAGCTTGCCAAACAGCATGCGCCCCTGCTCGCCGCCGGATATCACCTTGACCGGCTTCTTGATTTCGTCCTGCGAGAACAGCAGCCGACCGAGCGTACCGCGCACCATCTGCTCATCATCGGTTTCCTTCTTCCAGTGCTCCATCCAGTCGTACAGGGTGGTGTTGGATGCAAAATCGGCGGCATGGTCCTGGGCGTAGTAACCGACGTTGGCGTTTTCGGACCATTTCACCGTGCCGCTGTCAGGCTTCAGGTCTTCGACCAGGCAACGCAGCAGGGTTGTCTTGCCGATGCCGTTGGGGCCGATAATCGCGATGCGTTGACCGACTTCAAGCTGCATGTCGAGATCCTCGAACAAGGGCGTTCCGTCATAACCCTTGCTCAAACCCTCCACTTCCAGCGCAAGCCGGTACAGCTTCTTGTCCTGCTCGAAACGCAGGAACGGGTTCTGCCGGCTCGAGGGCTTGATGTCCTCGAGCTTGATCTTCTCGATTTGCCTGGCGCGCGAGGTGGCCTGCTTTGCCTTGGAGGCATTGGCGGAAAATCGGCTGACGAAACTCTGCAACTCGGCGATCTGGGTTTTCTTTTTGGCATTGTCGGCGTACATGCGTTCGCGCACCGCGGTGGCGGCGGTCATGTATTCATCGTAGTTGCCCGGGTAGACGCGCAGTTCACCATAATCCAGGTCGGCCATGTGCGTGCAGACACTGTTCAAAAAGTGGCGGTCATGGGAAATGATAACCATCGTGCTGTTGCGTTCATTGAGCACGTCTTCCAGCCAGCGAATCGTGTTGATATCGAGGTTGTTGGTCGGCTCGTCGAGCAGCATGATGTCCGGGTCGGCGAACAGTGCCTGGGCCAGCAATACGCGCAGCTTCCAGCCCGGCGCGACGGCGCTCATCGGGCCGTTGTGCTGCTCGAGGGGAATATCCAGACCGAGCAGCAGCTCGCCGGCACGCGCCTCGGCGGTGTAGCCATCCAGTTCGGCGAACTCGACTTCCAGTTCCGCCACCTTCATGCCGTCGGCCTCGCTCATCTCGGCAAGGGAGTAAATGCGATCGCGTTCATGCTTCACTTCCGACAGCCGCACATGACCCATGATCACGGTATCCAGTACCGTGTATTCCTCGAAGGCAAACTGGTCCTGGCGCAGCTTGCCGACACGCTCGCCGCTGTCGACCATGACCGTGCCCGAGGTCGGCTCCAGGTCACCGCCGAGAATTTTCATCAGGGTCGACTTGCCGCAGCCGTTGGCGCCGATCAGACCGTAGCGATTGCCGCCGCTGAACTTGACCGAGATATTTTCAAACAGGGGTTTCGCCCCGAACTGCATGGTTATATTTGCTGTAGAAATCAAGATATTGTCCTGAAAATGATTGTTTCGAACCTGCCTGTGGTAGCACCTGGCACAAAAAACCGGATCGACACCGCCACAATGGCGCTACACCCGGACTAAATCGGCAAAGTATCTCACAGAACCGGGGTTCACCGCGAACCGGAGGGGCCAGGATCGAGAGGTCGGACCTCGCCAAATAAATGACGCCACACAAACAATACCGTGAATGTCGGCCGTATACCTGCCCTGGCGGGTCCTTTTCGGGGGATCATGTCCGTCCGGCCGAGTCACACACGCATTAACCAGTTTGAGGCAACGCGCAGAAATTTTCGGATGTGATCAGACGTCTCGGATTGCTTGACGGGGTAAAAATTACCTGGATGTTGCGCATCTGAAATTAGCCTTGAATTAAGAGTGTGAATTGATACACTCCCGTCACGAAACCTACGTAATTTTATCGAGCAACCAAACGATCAGCATGGTTGGATTGTTCTGAATAGCAAGGGAGAAGTACCAATATGAGTAGAAGCAGAAAAACACCTCGTCACGCCACTCCATCAATCCAACATACGAATCAACATAATTTCAAACTTGCGCCCCTGGTCGTTGCGATCAGTACTAGCCTGACGCTGGGTGGCTGCTTCCATGATGATGACGGCGACACTATTATCATTAACAGCTCCACCGCGGGCAGGATCCCCCTTCACCCAATCCACCGAGGGCGTGATCGCGGGGCCGGCCGGCGCCTATACCATCAACATGAAGGGTGGTGCTAGCACGGCAGGGTCGGGCGGTTCCGGCGGCGACTTTGAACAGAACAAAGAGGGCGCCCTTGGCGTGCTGGGTATTTTCAACGCCAATGCGGCCGACGCCAGCTTCACCATGACCAGCGCGACCGGCTACCTCGGCGACGAACCCTTAACAGTGCGCAGCCGATACCACCATTTCCCGGGAAACCGCGGGCGCAAATACTGCTCCGGTGCGGCGAACCCTACCAGATTATCGACGCCGTCAACCTGCACTGGCCCTCGTGGCACTGTCTATATTTCAGATGGCGATGCGGCTACAGGGGACGAACCTGCGGTAACGGGTATCAAGGTCAATAACGGCATGACACTGACGCTTGAATCAGTGGATATCGCCGCCGGCGATCCCGCCTGTGTCACGCTTGCCAACGACCTCGATAACCTGGGTACGGTCACCACGGCCGCCGGGTTTGGCGGTGCCCGTATCGATCTGAATATCGATGTCGATTCCTACATCGCCAGCAGCGAGATTGATCTCAGCGGCAATGCCGCCTTTAATAGCGGCGGCGATCTCGACATCGACGCCAACGGCAATATCATCAACCACGGCGGCATCAAGACCACGGGCTTCTCAGACTCCGGCGGCGCCGGTGGCGATGTCGACTTGTACGCGGATTTCCGGCTCGAGAACACCGGCCCGATCAACACGGACGGCGCCGACAACACGGCGGGCGCCGGTGGCGACGGCGGTTCTATCGATTTGTATTCCGGCGATGGCGAAGAGGGCAACCTGTACAATTCCGGCGACATGACCACCACGGGCGGTGATGGCACGACGGCCGGCGGCGACGGCGGCGAAGTCGACATGGATGCCGATCCGGGCAGTGTGCTCAACAGCGGCGATATCACCACTTCAGGTGGCATGGCCTCGGCGGGTGACGGCGGCGATGGCGGCGACGTCTATCTTTACTCGGATGGCGCTGACCTGTTCTCGAGCGGCGACATCACCACCACGGGTGGTGCGGGCTCCACCGATGGCGGAAGTGGCGGTGCTATTGGCTTGTATGTTAACGACGTAGACAGTCTTAACGCCGGCGATTCCATCGCCGGCGACACCCTGGTCTCGGGCAATCTGGACACCTCCGGCGGCGCTGGCGGCCACCGGCGCTGGCGGCAGCGGCGGTGCTGTCGATATTTCAATGGAGACCGACTACCCGACCAATCAGCGTTCGATGCTGCTCGGCTACGCCAGCCTGGATACCAGCGGCGGCGCATGGCGCACACGGGCGGCGGCAGCGGCGGTAACGTCGATCTTGTACAACAAGTATGGTTACCATGAAGCACGGTTTCGGTGTGCCCAGCGGCAACACCGTCAATGAGGCCTCGATCACCACCCGCGGCGGCAATGCCACGACCAGCTGGTAGCGGTGGTGGTGGCGGCGGTGTTGCGCTGTATACCACCTTCTACTACGCGGATCTCGCGGTCGATCCGAGCACAGGTGAGCTGCTGGCGCAGGTGATCAACAGTGGTCCCATAGATGCCAGCGGTGGTTCGACGTGTAGGCGGGTATCGGCGGCAGCGGTGACGACATCGAAATGTTTGGCAATAACGGCATTACCAACACCGCCACACTCACCAGCAACGGCGGCGCCGGTACCGGCGCCGCCAGCGTCGGTGGCGACGGTGGCTACATACAGATGTACTCCGAACTGGGCGATGTCAGCAACACCATGGCAATCGCGGCAAGTGGCGGTGACGGCGTTGACAACGGAGGCGATGCCGATGCGAAATCCTGGTGTCCGCCATCAATACCACCAACAGCGGCGACATTACCGGGACCGGCGGCAACGCCACGGCAGCAGGGGGTACCGGTGGCGATGGTGCGGACGTGGAACTAACCGGTCGTGGATTCGACCAGCAATACGGGCACCATCACGGTCAACGGTGGTACCGGCGATGTCCCGGCAAACGATGGTAGCGACGGATCTGCGCGGGTCGGCGGGTTCTGTACGCAGGGGGACTGCTAACAGTCCGCCTTATGGCGTAAGTGTCGTAACTGCAGTAACTGACTATGGCGGGGTTTCCCCGCCATAGTCATCTCTGGGGACTGGAAAATGACGAAAAGACTACGGGAATTCTGCAGTGGCAGGGCATTATTTGCGCTGCTGCTGATAGTGGCACTGCCCGCGCTGGCGGAGGTGCAAACACCAGCGCCGTTCAAATATGACAGCGACAGCGACCGTCTGAGTATCGACGTGACGGAGGTCTCGCTCAAGGGCCTGCTTGGCGTCATCGGCCGTAACACCGGCGTGGAAATGCGCATGGACCCGGCGGCGGAACGCACGGTCAGCGCCCGCATCGAATCGCTGCCGCTGGAAGAGGGCCTCAAGCGCATCACGCGTGGCATGAGCACCATCGCCATTTATGATGAACGCCCGGACAAGCCGGGGTCTGCACCGATGCTGATCGGCTATTACGTGCTGCCCGAAGGGCAATATGACAACAGCCGCGCGCTGCCGCGTGGCCAAACTTGAGAACGAGGCCGTCAACTTCGCGGGACTGCGCGGCAAGGGTCCACGCAATCCCAACAAGCTGGCCAATCCCGATCCGGCGCGCCAGCAACGCTGGCAGGCACGGCTGGAGCGTTTGTCACCCGAGCGGCGTGCCAGGCTGGAGCAGCACGTTGCGGAACGCCGTGCAGAGAAAGAACAGAAAGCGCAACAAAAGGCACAGAAGAAGGCCGCCCGCAAGGAGAAGCGCAAGGCGCGCAAGGAGGCACGCGCGGCCCGCGAGGCGGCCTTGCAGGCGTCCGACCCGGCGTTCTACGAACTGCGGATGCAACAACGCGCCGCCCATGCCGCCGCGCAGGGAAACGGTCGTAACACACGCGGGCGTCACCAGCTCAACACGGCAACCGTTGTAACCGTTGCCGGAAAAGGAGTGCTCCCTGCTCCCGGGAGCGGTGCCGGAGGACGGGCACGGTGCGCAGCCGCAGACCGCCGTGCTAAAGTGGCGCTCAATCCTTCATTTCCCTTAAGCGAAGCGACATCGATGGCCGGTACCATTCTTTCTCCACAGCGGGGCGGCGGCTTGCAGCCGGGCCTGTGTCTGTGCGGCAGCGGACGGCCGTTCCTGCAATGTTGCGGGGCCACCCCGCCGGTATCGCGACCGGCAGTGGAACCCGACGATCCGCAAGTCGCTGCGCTCTACCAGGCGGCCACCGATGCCATGCGCGCGGAAAAGGCTGCGACCGCGAAAGTGCACCTGTCGAAGCTGCTGAAACTCGCCCCCGAACACGTGGACGCCTTGCGCCTGCTGGGCCGGGCGCAGAAGGCGATCGGTGACCCCGCCGCCGAGGAAGCCACCCACCAGCGGCTGCTGAGCCTGCAGCCGGATAACGACGTTCTGCTGACGGACTACGCCGGATTTCTGTACGACCGGCAGCGCATTCACGACAGCGCGCAGTACTCCGCCCGTGCTGTTGATCGCAACCCGCGCAACGCGCAGGCCCATATGCTGATGGGCCTGGCGTGCATCAAGACCAGCACCCTGCAGCGCGCGGAATATCATCTGCGCCAGGCGCAATATTTGCAGCCGTCAAATCCGCTGGCCAACGTCAAACTCGCATCGGTACTGCGCAGCCTGGGGCGCATGGAGGAGGCGCGTCGCTTTTACCGGGTCACCTTGTCCCTGCAGCCCGGCAATCACGAGGCCTTGCTGGGGTGGGTGAAACTGGAGGAAGCGGTCAAAAACCTCGAGTATGGCTGGCAGCTGTTGCGCGAGGCGGAGCGCCTCTATCCGGGCAACCCTGTACAACACGCTGCACGCGGCCCAGCTGCATCGCCGCGCCAGGGATAATGACGAGGCGCTGGCGGCGTTGCAGCGCATGGACCCCGCGCTGCTCAATCATCACGGCAAGGTGCTCTACTACTTCACCCTCGGGCAGACCCTGGATGCGCTGCGACGCTATGGCGAGGCGTTCAGCGCTTTCGATGCGGCCAATCGCAGCGCGCGCGAACCCGGAGACCGTGACCATGACCTGGAAGGCAATCGCGCCGCGCTGGGCAAGTACCGGGAATTCTTCACTCGCGAACGCATGCAGCTGTTGCCGCGCGCGGTGCCGCGGCGGCCCGAGGAGGCAAGGCCGGTTTTCATCGTCGGCTTTCCGCGCTCGGGTACCAGCATGGTTGAACAGATTCTCACGGCACATCCCGCGATATCGGCCGGCGATGAACTGATTCTCATCGATCGCATGACGGCGCATGCGCCGCGCTGGCTGAACACCCAGACCCTCTACCCGGACTGCCTGCTGGAGCTTGCGAATCCGGAAAAGCGCCAGGACCTGATGAAGTTTCGTGACTTTTACATGGCCGAAATCCGCACCATGGGCATCGTGGAGCCGGGTGCGCGGCGCTTTACCGACAAGATGCCGCTGAACGAACTGCACCTGGGCCTGATCAAGCTGGTGTTTCCGAAGGCGCCGGTCATTCACCTGCTGCGCCATCCGCTGGACGTGATGCTGTCGTGCTACTCCAACGAGCTGCAGCATGGCGACAACTTCGCCTACGACCTGGTCAAGGCCGCGCATTATTACGTTACGGTGATGGACCTGGTCGAACACTACACGCGGGAACTGGATTTGAACTATCTTGCGATCCGGTATGAGGACCTGGTTGCCGACATTGAGGCGGGCGCGCAGCGCATGCTGGAGTTTATCGGCGAGCCATGGGATCCGCGCTGCGTCGAGTTCCACAAGAACGTGCGCCACGCGCGCACCGCCAGTTACGCGCAGGTCACGGAAAAACTCTATAGCGGTTCCGTATACCGCTACCGCAACTATCGACAGCAACTTCAGCCGATCATCCCGATCCTGGCGCCCGTGATCGAGCGACTCGGCTACAGCGTCGATTGAAGCGCGGCGGGTGCGCCGCCGGTCACGCGGTCTGCTGCCGGCTCCTCCGACAGTGATGTCAGGCGTGCAGCGACGTCGTCGACGGACGGCAATACCGGCTCCAGCTCGTCGGCGTTTTTGCGCCATTTTTCCGGGTCGGGGCGGCTGAGGGTATAGCGTGAGGGCTTGAGCTCACCTGCCGTCAGCGTCATCATGCGATCGCCAAACGGGAGATTCGCAAATCTGCACAGCCGCCGTAATTCGCGCGCCGGGTCCGCCAGCACGCTCTCATGGCGCACGCTACACCATTGTGACGCCGGCAATGCGCTCAACTGGCTGAGGATCTCAAGGTTCGTATCGCGCCATTGTCGTGCTGCGATCTCCGCCACCGGGGCCCCCCGCAGTTCCTGCCAACCCGGTATCAGCAGCAGTGACCAGGGCGGGCCGTCCCAATCCGGCAACTGCGGGTAGGTGACAAAGCGGCCGGAACGCCAGGCGTCCATGATGCTGCTGATGTTGTCGCGCGGGTTGCGGTGCAAATAGATAAACAGCGCGTCCGGAAAGACGGCGCGCAGGAACGGAATCCGCAACGCGTTCTTGGGTGTTTTTTCCAGGAACCGCAGTTGCCGCAGTTGTTCCTGCCCCAGCTCCAGCAGGCGGGTGCCATCGGCATTGCGCAGGTCTTTGGCAAACGCCTCGCGCAGCGCTCGTGCAACCTCCGCTGTGGCGTCCGCCGCGGACAGCGCGTTCGAAGCGAAGTCGTGAGCGGCGGGATGCAGCTCAGGGATGCCTTCGATCTGGCGGTGGCTTTCATCGCCCAGCGTCCACAGTGCGCGGTTGGCTGCCAGCGAGTCGAACAGCAAGGTGCTGCCGGAGCGCGGTGCGGCGACGATGAACACCGGTCGATCGAAGAGCTGTTCGGCGGAACGTTTCACGGGGCGGGCAGACGACACCCTGCCTCTCGCCGCAGGACCAAGGCAGGCCACCAGAATGGCCTCGACGGCATCCTGCACCGGGTAGTTCGTGCTGCTCAAGGATCAGCGTGCGGGGGAATTCCGCCATGCGCGTGCGGGCGCGCGCCAGCAGGGCGCGATAGACAGGCCAGCCGGACTCGTTGGGGCCATGCTGAACCCAGTTGGCCTGCCAGTCGTAACGCAGCTCTTCCAGTACCTGCACAAACGCGCCGCACTGGTGGGGATCGACCTGGCGATTGAGTCGCAGGTCGACAATCATTTCCCGCAGCGCGCCGTTGAGTTCGGCCGGGGGCATCACGCTGGGCTGGTTGTAGTTCTCCAGGCGCAATTCGGGCGTCAGTCCCGGTTGATAGGAAATATTACGGGGTTCCATTTCCTTGTTACCCATGAGGTGCAGTTGCCGCACCAGGCCCCAGAATGCCGCCGTACCCACCGTGTCGGCGACCAGGTGGATGCGGTGTGTGGCGCCCGGGTTGATGACGCGGTGCGGCTTCCAGTTGTCGAAAATCCATGCCTCGCCCGCCGCCATGTGTACCGACTCCTTGCCGCAGAAAAACTGCACCGCGGGCTCGGTGATGATAGGGACATGGATGCGCACCCGGTTGCGCCAGTTGTAATGCACGTCGTTGTGCATGTTGACCTCGGCGCCGGGTGCGAGGCGCATCAGGCGTGAGCGGCCGAACACTGTGTCGAACGAAGCCAGTACCTGCTGGAGATACGGGCAGCGGCGCAACTTTTCGGTGACCGCCATCGGTCCGTACATATCATCAGTGATCTCGCCGTGCGGTGAAATCAACACCATGGCGGAATTGCCGGCGTATTTCTGCGGGTGCTCACGCCATTCGTCCTCGGCAAAGACCGTGGACCTCTTCGGCCATGCGCGCCACATCAAAGCGCAATGGCAGCTTGTAGAACTCGCGTTTCAGTCTCATGGATCAGTCTCTTGAGGCAGGGTGTCCTGACAGGGGTTCGTTGTTTTCAGCCGGGTACACAGGCCAAATGCAGTGGATAATAGTGCTGTACCCGGAATACTAACATTATTTGGGGCAACCACGAAAACCATGTCGGACCAGGTTCTCAAGGATTGCCGTGACAGTGGTGTGTCTGCTCTCGATCCGGCCTGGGCCGGCGGATCCGTGCGCTGGCTGGTACTGACGGCCGCTAGTAACCTGTCATGCCGTGACGGCGCGACCGCAGCATCTTGAAGCGGTGAAAGCCCAGAGTCTGCAACTGTTCCAGGTCGAAATCGTGCATGCCCAGCATCTCGCGCGGCTTTATCTCATAAGAACAGCGCGGTTCTGCGCCGGTGAACTTGTTGGCCCTGGAGACTGACGGGTAACAGATTTTGGACGGGCAGGTGAGCGCGCAGCCGGCATTCGCGAACAGACGGATGCGTGCCTTGTCGTCGAGGCCGCGCAGGAACGCCGGATTCTCATTGCACTCCATGGGCAGCACCACCGTGTCATACAACTCCATGGCTTCGACGATCTTGTCTTTGGTTTTGAGATTCTTGATCACGCTGGCTTCGAGCTGGTAATCGGGAAAATCCTGGCGCAGCCATCGGGCGAGATCATCGTTGGTGACAATCACCGAATTGCCCGCGCGGTGATATTTCCTGAACAGCGGTTTATAGGAACGGTACTCATCCAGGTCGACAGAGTGGTTGCTCATCGGCAGGCGCAGCCCGATGCCGACCTCCTGCATGACGCTGACATCGTTATCCGTTAGCTGGGGTTCCACAAATACACGACCGCCGTACAACGAACAGCGCTCGACAAAGCCGAACACACTGTCCACCTGGCTGATCGGGACGCTGGCGAAATTCAGCGCCAGAAAGCGCAGAATCGGCTGCCGGGCATTCTTGCCGCGCACGGATATGGTAAAGGTGGTATGTTTTTCGTTGTTTTGCATAACAGTCCCTGCAATAAAGTGGAGTCAGCCAGAATGCCAGCCATGCGGTAATGCAGGGGCAGTCTAGCGTGGGCACAGGGGTGCGGCTTTGATCTTCGTCAAGTCAGGTTGGTTGCGTAAAGAGCCCTGCTCCCTGGCGGTGCCGGCATCAGTCATAGGTGCCGGGATTCCAACCTTTGCCCGACATCAGGGGTACATCCGGATACTTGACCGGAGGCGGCTGCTGGATGCCACGTTTATGCACAGGAGAGTAGCTATTATGCAACAGTCCATCAGTACCCGGTCCATTATGTGTGATTTTGCAGCCTCCACGGGGCTGTCCGATGCATCGCGCGAGCCGCGACGCTATCTGTCGAATAATTTCAGTGAGTTGTTTCGATCCAACATGTAGCGTGCAGATTGCCGCGTAATCCGGGCATTCGCCAATCTCGGCCAATACCGGTTACAAGACAGCCAGTTCCCGGTTGGTGAAGCTGTTATTGCTACTTTTCTTTAACGCCACCTTGCGCTCGATGTCCTCAATGAGAATCTGACAGAAATTCACCTGCTCGAACACCTCTGCGCTATCCAGCCCACCCGGACTGAACACATTTATCTCCATCAGTTTGTCACCGACGATATCCAGTCCCACAAAAAACATGCCGTCATGTTTCAACCGGGGACCGATAGATTCCACGATTGCGAGCATCCTGTCGCTGATTCTCGCGGGTTCCGATGTTGCGCCGGCGGTTATGTTACTGCGCATATCACCGTCGGCACGCACCCGGCGTATCGCCGCTATCCTGCCTTTATGCTGCAAGGGTTCACCGTTCAACAGAAACAAACGGGTATCGCCCCTGACTGCTTCGGGAAGATATTCCTGCGCGATAATATAACCGTCTCGTGCGACGGTCTCGATGATCTGGTTCATGTTCGGCGCATCCTCCGGCCGCAACAGAAAGACATTGCGGCCGCCTGAACCAAACAACGGTTTCAGGACGACCTTGCCTCCCTCCGCTTTGGCAAAAGCCTTGATCCGCTCCGCATCGCGGGTGATCAGGCATCTCGGTCGTACGACCCGGGGAAACTGCTGCAGATACAGTTTATTCAGGGCATTGCCAAGCCCCTCCGGATCATTCAGGACCAGAACGCCGCTTCTCGCGGCGAAGCGCCCGAAGTTGATACCGGCCATGCGGGCCCACGGACGGGTTTGGATATCCTCTGCAGGATCATTGCGCAGCAGCAGGACATCGAGTTCGCTCACATTGATATAGTCGCGTATCGCCTCCTTGACCCTGGAGATCTTTCAGATAGGCCGCACCGGTCCGGTGATTGGGCTTCGCCACCCGGCAGGCACGGGCGTGGATCGCCTCGTCCTGATCATAGGCAAGATCACCCACACTGATATACCAGGACTCATGACCCAGGCGGGTTGCCGCCAGCGCAAGATCGGTGGTTGTATAACGCACAACTTCCGTTTGTATATTGTTCACACAGAACCCGATCTTCATGGTGGCGTGTTCCTTAATATGGTATCCAGGGAAGGATGACTTCTTAAATGCACCAGCCGCTCCCTGCTCTGCTCCTGTTCCAGGTACCGGGGTATCAAGGCAGGCGGCTTGATCACTTCGCGCCAGCGCAATTCCTCGAGCAGGGGAATAAACTCGAGCGCAATTTTCCCGGCATACAGCAATTCGATGTCCTTACCGGTCTTCAGATAGTCAATAAGCTGGTTAAAACCTCGCAGATAGACCATGTCCTTGGTGTAACCGCCGCCGCGATGAACACGCATGCTCATGGTGAACGCAAGGCGTGGCGTAAATCCGTAGTCCTTCTCCAGCAACCTGAAGGTCTCGACAAAATCGGCGCCGGCTACAACACTGCTCACGCCGATGACACGGCCCGCAATCAATCTCAGGCGGGTCATATCGAGCTTTCCGACCAGGTATTCCGAGAGCACGGCAAGCCCTTCCTGGAGAGCTTCATATCCCGCCATGCCCGCTGCGAGTTGCTGAAAGGGCTGCTGTCGTCCGTTATGGTGCGTCACCACGTGGGTACCGATTTCATGGCTGAGCATACCCTTGAGCCAGCGCTTTTCTATACGGGCATCGGTGCCGATAAGCAGATTACCCTGTGACACCAGGACACCGCTTATGTCATCGCGCACCTCGACGCCGGCGGCAAGGCCGGGATCCCTCTCGCGATAATAGTCCAGCTCGGCACGGGCATGCTCTGCCATGGGCCCGGCTGTCAGCAGGGTGCGCTCGTTGTCGGGCCGTGCTGCAACAGGCTGTGACAGGATATGCTCTGCCGTCTGCATTAACTCATCATCGATCTCTCCGAACAGCTGCAGGCTTCCATACAGAAACCGCGGCTTCCCCCGGTCAGCAAACAGGTTTATCTGGCGGTCCAGTTCGTCACGCTTGCTGGAAAAGAAACCGGCCAGGCCCGGGTCCTCGATGCGTTCAAGGTGCGCCTTGTAGAGACTGCGCTTGAGCAAGGCCGGGTCGGCACTTCGCGGCCGGTAATGAAACTCCGGTGCAGTGTTAAAGCGACTGCGCTGAAACGATTCCCAGGCGGCGCCGGCATTAACCGGTGTCACATGCAGCAACAGATCAAACTTATCACTGATGTCCGCCAGTTGTTTATCGACATCCCATACAACCCGGGTCATCGCCTGACGACCCAGCACATGATAGTGCTCCGGACGGTAACGGGTTTTTTCGCGGGTAAAGGCGTAGAAGGTTTTTTTCAGCGCAACGGACAACCCCCGGTGAATGGTCTCCAGTGCAAAAGGATAAATAGCACCGCTTTGTGTCTCGCGAAACACGGCATCCACCTGCAGGCCGAACACAACAACAGGATGCTGCATGGCATGTGCGTCATCAAACAGGGGTGGAAGTCCGCCAGGGGCCGGTTGCTTTTGGTACTCTATCGTGACGTTGGCATACCTGCCGCGCAAATGTATCAATTCCAGGGCATGTTCGAGTGCCTGCAATGTTTTGTCGGGAACGGCCTGTTCCGGCGCCATGATGCAGAATCCCGGTGTCGGCGGTGTTTCCAGGTCAGCAGCGGTCTCGATATCCCGGGACCAGAGTTCAATCAGGAGAAAGGCCCCGAAGCGCTGTCCCTGTTCCCGGGCAATCAGGTGAATCAGCTGTTTGATTTCCGCTTGCAATGCAGGTTCGGCTGTCGTTTGCAGAAAAGCCGCCTCACCGAGCAGTAATTGCCGGGTACCCGCATCCGCTGTTTCGTCTGTGCAACGGTGTACGACCAGAAACGGCAGCTGCCGGTCGATATGCAGGCGGCCATTCGGAGGGAGCCTGTATCGCACCAGCTGATTGTCCGCCAGCTTCTTTTCTATCTTCGCCAGCAACTCCCGGGGGATGCCGCTGCCTGTCTCATCTCTGCTCACAAGCTGCTCAATGCCTGCTTGACACCGGGCAGGGTACTTGCAAGCGCCTGGCGGAGGGCCTGTATCTTTACCGGGTCACCCATGCCACTCCACTCGTCCATAAAAAACTTCTTGATTTCGATCGACAGGACACAGGCTGACTGCGGATAATTATCGTGCACCCATTGCGCAAAGGCGCGGCCCTTGAACTTGACGTTTTCCCTGACATCGAGATTCCCGCCAGGATAGTTGAATGATTCCAGCTGCTCGATAAAGCTTTCCACTACCGGCGCCCAGTATGTCCGGTCCATGGTACCTGTACCTACATTCACGTCCGGGTTCTCCGCAGCATCGGCCGGTGGTGCATCGGCGCCCTCGCGACGATAGTTATAGGTATGCAGGTCATAGATAACAAGGCGGCCATATCGATCCTGCATATCATCCAGCAAGCTGCGCAACTGTTGATAGAACATGTCATATTCGGCAAGCGAGTGCTTGACCATGGCTTCGGTCAGCGGCGTCTTCCAGATATCCAGCCCCCAGGCATCTCCGGCTGACTGATAAACAGCTTCATCACGCGGCCGGTTTAGATCGACCTCGAAGCGGGATCTTTGCGGCACGATGTAGTTATCCGTAATACATATCCATGCGTCGGTAAAGGGGTCTTCTTCGCGTAAACGTGAGACTTCATCCAGCTGCAGGATCTGCTGCAGTTCAAGCCGCATTTCGTGACCGGCATGAATGGCCGTAACCAGTACCGGCTCACTGCCCTGGTGGACGGTCAATAAAGGCCTGGCGGTTGCAACGGGGCTTGTCATAAGATGTTTTGCAGGAAGGCTCCTGATCCTCTTGCCGTAGAATACTGCATCAGTGCTCACCCGGCATGCTGCGGGTGGTGAATGCGTAAATACTACCCGATAAGCGCCGGGTCTTCCCGCGTTCAGCCGGTTCCATGTAATAAACCCTTTCTATCCTAAATCGTGCTGGCACCCTCCCCGCCCACCAGCGGAACAAAGGCAACACCGAGCACGCTTTGGGTGTGCGTTTTGCCCTGCCCGTCTTTTCTGACCAGCATCAGTTCCTGGTAACTGTAGGGCTGTCCCACGGGAATGGCCATCCTGCCACCCGGCTTGAGCTGCTCGATAAGTGCCTCGGGGATATGCGTGGCAGCGGCCGTCACGATGATGCCGTCATACGGCGCGTGTTCGGGCCAGCCACGGTAGCCGTCGCCGATACGGGTTTCGATGTTGTCGTAGCCCAGTCTGTTGAAGATGGCTGCGGCAGCGGCACCCAGTTCTGCAACAACTTCAACCGAGTACACCCTGCTGCACAACTGCGAGAGTATGGCCGTCTGGTAGCCGGAACCGGTGCCGATCTCGAGGATGCTGTGCTCCGGCTCGGGCGCCACCATATCCGTCATCAGGGCAACAATGTAGGGCTGGGAGATGGTCTGGCCGTGGCCGATGGGCAGTGGGCCGTTTTCAAAGGCGTCAAACTTCATGTCCGGCGGTACAAATTCCTCACGCGGTACGTTGCGCATGGCCTGCATGACCCGCGCATCGAGTGCGTCCTTGCCGATCATGTTGCGCGTATAGCGCACCTCGGCGTCGATGTCATCGAGCATGTCCTGCAGGTTCTTGTTCACCTCAGGTGCCTTCCTGCCAGGAGGAGAGATAGCGCAGCTGCTCTTCGGTCAGGCTATCTATGCAGACATTCATCGCCGCCAGTTTAAGACGCGCCACCTCCCGGTCGATGTCTGCCGGAACACCATGGACGCTGTTATCCAGCTGCTGTGCCTGAGTCGCCAGGTGCACTGCACACAGAACCTGGTTGGCGAAACTCATGTCCATGACGGCGGAGGGGTGCCCTTCGGCAGCGGCAAGATTGACCAGCCGGCCTTCCGCCAGCAGGCAAATCCGCCGCCCGTCGGCAAGCCGGTATTCATCGACGGACGGGCGCGGCCGCTGTTTGGCGCTCGCCATCGCCTCCAGCGCGGGAATATTGATCTCGACATTGAAGTGACCGGAATTCGCGAGCACGCAGCCGTCTTTCATGACCTCGAGATGGGGCTTGTCGACGACGTGCTTGTCGCCGGTCGCCGTGACAATGAAATCGGACAGTGCCGCCGCCTCCAGCAGCGGCATGACACGAAATCCGTCCATGGCGGCCTCGAGCGCGTGCAGGGGATCGACCTCGGTGACGACGACACTGGCGCCGTGCCCCTTGGCGCGCATCGCAATGCCGCGGCCACACCAGCCATAGCCGACCACGGTAAAGGTCTTGCCGGCGATCAGGATATTGGTGGCGCGGATCACGCCGTCCAGCGCGCTCTGGCCGGTACCGTAGCGGTTGTCGAAAAGATGCTTGGTCATGGCGTCGTTGACCGCGATCACCGGGAAGCGCAGTGCACCCTCGGCGGCCATGGCGCGCAGCCGGATGACGCCCGTGGTGGTTTCCTCGGTGCCGCCCAGCATGTTGCCGATCAGGCCGGGGCGCGACTGGTGTATGCGGCTGACAAGATCTGCACCGTCGTCCATGGTGATTACAGGCTGGTGATCCAGCACTGCATCGATATGCCGGTAGTAACGCTCGGTCGATTCGCCGCGCACCGCGAACACGGGAACACCATAGTGCTCCACCAGTGCGGCAGCGACGTCATCCTGGGTGCTGAGGGGGTTGCTGGCGCAGAGCACGACCTTCGCACCGGCCGCCTTGAGGGTACGGGCCAGGTTGGCGGTTTCCGTGGTGATGTGCAGGCAGCCGCCGAGATGAATGCCGCGCAGGGGTTGCGTCTCGCGAAAGCGTGCCTCGAGCTCGCGTAACACGGGCATCTCCTGCCACGCCCACTCGACGCGCTTGCGGCCCTCCTCCGCCAGCGCAGGATCCCTGATATCGAAGTCGCCGGGGTTTTCCATCCGCCGTTCCGGGCGCCTTCTTACCGCACGCCGCCGGCAGGCGTTCGTTCAGGCCGCAAAGTCACGCAACCTGACCGGCTGGCGTTTTGCTCCCCAGTTGCCGGGGCTCGCCTCGAATACACCGGCACAGGCCGTCCCGCAGGATGCGCATTTCCCATCGGCGGTCAGTTTCCAGTCCGTCAGTACGTACCAGTCACGGCCGATCAGCGTCTCGCCGCACTGGTGACAGTAGGTGCTGTCGCCCGCCGCGTTGTGGACGTTGCCGGTGTAGGCGTAACGCACTCCGTTTTTCATGGCGATCTCGCGGGCGCGTACCAGGGTATCCTTCGGCGTCGACGGCACATCCAGCATCTTCCAGTCGGGATGAAAGGCGGAAAAATGCATGGGCACATCCGGCCCCAGCTTTTCCACCACCCACTGGCTCATGGCCTCGATTTCACTGGCCGAATCGTTCTTGCCGGGTATCAGCAGCGTGGTCAGCTCGAGCCAGGTATCGGTTTCGTGCCTGATGTATTCCAGGGTTTCCAGCACCGGCGCCAGGTGTGAACCGGTGATCTTGTGATAGAAATCCTCCGTAAATGCCTTGAGGTCGACATTGGCGGCATCCATGTACCGGTAGAACTCCCGGCGCGGCTCCGGGCAGACATAACCCGCCGTGACGGCGACCGACTTGATGCCTTTCTCATGGCAGGCTTTTGCCACATCGATCGCATATTCGTGAAAAATCACCGGGTCGTTATAGGTATAGGCGACGCTCTTGCAGTCGAGTTTCTGCGCGGCAGTGGCAATCAGTTCCGGGGAGGCCTCGTCGGTCAGGGTATGGATTTCCCGCGACTTGCTGATATCCCAGTTCTGGCAGAATTTGCAGGCCAGGTTGCAGCCCGCCGTGCCGAAAGACAGCACCGGTGTGCCGGGCAAAAAGTGGTTCAGCGGCTTCTTTTCGATCGGGTCGATGCAGTATCCGCTGGAACGCCCGTAGGTGGTCAGAACAATCCGGTCGTCGAGGTTCTCGCGCACAAAACACAGGCCGCGCTGGCCGGCGTGCAGCTTGCAGAAACGCGGACACAGGTCACACTGCACCCGCCCGTCATCGAGCTTGTGCCAGTATTTTGTATCAACGGTATATCGATCGCGCTCTGTCATGTGAATACTTACCTGTAAACCGGCTTTATTTGTAACTGATTGCACGGAGCCTGTCGTTGACACACATCAATATACAGGCCATGCGTATGTGAAACCTCATGCCTGCCTCGCTGCAGCGGGTCGCTGCTCGATACGCTGGTACATAAAAGCGTAGTACATCACAGGGATGACCACCAGTGTCAGCAAGGTCGACACCAGCAGGCCGAAGATAAGCGCAATCGCCAGGCCGTTGAAGATCGGATCATCGAGAATGAAGAAACCACCGAGGATGGCGGCCAGCGCGGTCAGTACTATGGGTTTGGTGCGCGCCACGCCGGCACGGATCACCGCCCGGTCAAACGGCGTACCGGAACGCAGCTCCTCGTTGATGAAATCCACCAGCAGAATCGAATTGCGTACGATTATCCCGGCCAGCGCGATCATGCCGATCATCGAGGTCGCGGTGAACTGTGCCCCCAGCAGGGCATGCCCCGGCATGACGCCAATCACTGTCAGCGGAATCGGGATCATGATAATCAACGGCACCAGGTAGGAGCGGAACTGGACGACGACCAGCAGGTAGATCAGCAGCAGGCCGACCGTGTAGGCGATACCCATGTCGCGAAAGGTCTCGTAGGTGGTCTGCCACTCGCCGTCCCACTTGAGGGAATAGCGGTAGGGATTGTCCGGCGCACTGACAAGGAACTGCCCGAGATCGGTCGCAGCCGGTACCCCCGCCTCGGCGAGTTTTTCGGCGATGCGCCGCATGCCGTAGAGGGGACTGTCGAGCGGGCCGGCCATGTCGCTGGTCACGTAGACAACCGGCAACAGGTCCTTGTGGTGGATGGCCTGCTCGCGCGTGGAGCGCTCGACGCTGACCAGTTCGGACACCGGCACCAGCGCGCCATCGGCCGCGCGCAGCCTGAGTGCCAGGGCGAATTCGAGTCCGGAACGCTCGCTTGCCGGTAATTGCAGGCGCACGGGAATCGCGTACCTGGCATCTTCACGGTGCAGGTAACTGCTGTCACTGCCGCCAATCGCGGTGGCAAGCGCAGCACTTACCGTCTGCTGGCTGATGCCGTGCAACGCGGCCCTTTCACGGTCGACGTGAACGATCCATTGCGGTGCGCTGGCCTCGACACTGTCGTCGACGTCGACGATATCCTCTGTTGCCTCGAACACCGAGCGCACCTGGCGCGCGACCTCCAGTTGCCCGGCATAATCGAGACCGTAGATTTCCGCGACCAGCGGCGCCAGCACCGGCGGCCCCGGCGGCACCTCGACAATCCTGACACTCGCTTCCCAGGGACGCGCCAGCGCCTGCAGCGGCGCACGGATGGCACGCGCGATATCATGGCTGTTGCGGTCCCGGTCGTGCTTGTCGACGAGGTTCACCTGGATATCACCCAGGTTCGGCGCGCTGCGCAGGTCATACTGGCGCACCAGGCCGTTGAAGCTGATCGGTCCGGCGGTGCCGGCGTAGACCTGGTAATCAATGACCTCCGGCACAGCTGCGAGATAGCGCCCCATCTCGCCCAGCAGGCGCGTGGTCTGTTCAAGGCTGCTGCCTTCCGGCATGTCGAGCACCACCTGCAGCTCCGACTTGTTGTCGAACGGCAGCATCTTCAGCACCACCAGTTTCCCTGCGGCCAGTCCCATCGAGGCGATAATCAATACGACCAGGCCGGTTGCCAGCAGCCAGCGCGCCGGCCGCCCGGCGGATGCACGCAGGAACGGCTGCATCAGGGTTTCAAGCACGACCTGCAGGCGCCCGCCGGCCGTCTCGTCGAGGTGGGCGTCGTGACGCAGCAGTTTCGCCGCCAGCCACGGCGTGATCACCAGGGCAACCAGCAGGGAAATCAGCATGCCGAGACTGGCATTGATCGGGATGGGGCTCATGTATGGTCCCATCAGCCCGGTGACGAAGGCCATCGGCAGCAGTGCGGCAATCACGGTCAGGGTCGCGAGGATGGTCGGGCCGCCCACTTCGTCAACGGCCAGCGGGATCGATTCAACAAAGTGCCTGCCGCCCAGCTGCATGTGACGGTGGATGTTTTCCACCACCACGATTGCATCATCAACAAGGATGCCGATTGAAAAAATCAGCGCAAACAGGGAAACACGGTTAAGGGTAAAACCCCACGCCCAGGACGCAAACAGCGTAAACGCCAGGGTAACCACCACCGCCGTACCGACGACGATTGCCTCGCGCCAGCCGAGCGCGAACAGCACCAGCGCGACGACCGAGGCGGTCGCAAACACCAGTTTCTTGATCAGGGTCTTCGCTTTCTGGTCGGCCGTGGCCCCGTAATTACGCGTCACCGTCGCATGCACGCCTTCAGGCACGAAGATGCCTCGCAGCGATTCGAAGCGTTCGATTACCTGCTCTGCAATGGCCACGGCGTTGGTGCCGGGTTTTTTCGCGACGACCAGTGTGACCGCGGGAAACTCGCCCATAGCCGCATAATCCTGCGCGGTGGCCGCCGCACCGGTACCCAGCCAGACATATGTTTCCGGCGTGTCCGCGCCAAACCGGATGTCGGCGACGTCACGCAGGTAAACGGGGCGGCCCTCGTGGATGCTCACGACGAGTTCGCCGATCTCATCCGGCTCGACGAGGAAGGTACCGGCCTGCACCGGTATCTCGCGGTTGTCCCTGACCAGTTCACCGGCATCAGCCGAGGTATTGGCACTGCCAAGTGCCGCGCGCAGGTCATCCAGCGCAATACCGTGTGCCGCCAGCCGTGCCGGGTCGAGCTGCACGCGGACCACGCGCTGCACGCCGCCGATGGTATAGACATCACGGGTACCGGCAACGCGCTTGAGCTCGGCCTCCAGTGCATGTGCAACCCGCGTGAGCTCGTAACCCCCGCGCGACGTATCATCGGTCCACAGTGTCAGGGTGACAATCGGCACGTCATCGATGCCCTTGGGCTTGACGATCGGTTGCCCGATACCGGCATCGGGCGGCAACCAGTCCTGGTTTGAGTAAACGGCATTATAGAGCCGCACGATCGCGTCAGTGCGCGGTTCGCCGACCTGGAATTCCACGGTCAGTGCCGCCATGCCGCGACGCGACTCGGAATAGATGTGCTTGACGCCCTCGATTTCCGACAGCACCTGCTCCGCGGATGTCGTCACCAGTTGTTCGACTTCACGCGCGCTGGCACCGGGATACGGGATGAACACGTTCGCGAAGGTGACGTTGATTTGCGGCTCTTCCTCACGCGGCGTTACCGCCAGTGCAAAGGCACCCAGCAGGATGCCGACCAGTGCCAGCAACGGTGTAATCTCGCTCTGCAGGAAGCGACGCGCGAGGCTGCCCGAAAAACCCAGGCCATCACTCACGGGATTGACCGGGCTGTTCGCTCTTCAGCAGGATTGCCGCACGTACCGGATCGAGGGCAACCCGCTCCCCGGCCGAGACACCCGCCAGTATTTCCTGGCGATCCCCGGCATAACGTCGCCCCGGACGCACCTGGCGAAAGTGCACACCGCGATCATCGATGACATAGACACCGGCCACCTCGCTGCGATACACAATTGCCTTTACCGGCACCAGCAACCGTTCCCTCTCGCCGGTGGCAACCGCCACCTTGACCGACATGCCCGGGTACAGCGGTTCATCGAGTGCCGGCAATTGCAAGCGCATCTCGAAGGTGTGCGTCGCGGCATCGGCGCGCGGTGACAGGGTGAGCTTGTCGGCAGCAACATGAGCACCCGCAGCCCCCGGCAGGATCACGCTGGCAGATTGATTGCGGCGCAGGGTACTGATCAGACTTTCCGGGACCTGTGTCGTCACTCGCAGTGAATCCAGCGACAGCCCGGTCATCAGCGGGCTGCCGGGTTGCACCAGTTCTCCGGTCTCGACGTGGCGCTCGACGACAATGCCGCTGTAAGGTGAGCGGATGACGGTTTGCTCGAGCTGCTCGCCGGATTCGGCCTGTTGCGCACGTGCGGCGGCCAGGGCTGCCTTTGCGGCCTTGAACTCGGCATTGGCGGTATCGACAGCGGCCCTGCTTACGGCCTCCTTCTCGAGCAGGGCCTGCTTGCGGCGCAGGTCGATCACGGCATTGTCATAGCGGGCCTGAACCTCCTGCAAACCGCTCCTGGCTTTTGTCAGGCGCGCCTGCTGCTCGGTATCGCTGAGGCGCACAATCACCTCGCCCCTTGGCACGAAGTCATCGATGTCAAAGCGTATTTCGGTAACCCGCCCGGAAGTCTGCGCCGACACTGTCGCCTGGTTGACCGCCTCGACAAGACCCTCCAGCCGGATTTCATCGGGGACGCTGACGTACTCGACGCCGGCCGTCTCGAGATCGATGGCGCCGGCTGTCAGCGGATACGCAGACAACAGCGCGACCAGCCATGTCACCGATTGAATACCTCTGCTCATTACGCGCTCCTTGTCTACAACTACCATTGCCGGAAGAAAATATTTTGGGGCTCTTCCCCAAATCGAGTGGGTAGATTATCGTTGTAGGGCCGAATTCATTCGGCCAACAGCCATTATTTCCATTTGAGACAAGCAGGTCACCATGTCCTGTGTCGCATTTGTAGGGCCGAATTCATTCGGCCAACCGGCCTACGACGCATTGCGCAGGAGGTGTCATTCCCTGCACCATCAAGTCTATTGCATCACCACGGTTACCCGCGGTCATCACCTTTGGATGTGTGATGACGATCAAACACCGCTGGTCGAATGAATTCGACCCTACAGGGCGCTATGGGACACACCGCTGGTCGAATGAATTCGACCCTACGGCAGGGCCAAATTCATACGGCCAACAACCTTGCCGTCAGAAGGAATGCGTCTCGTCTAAATTGATGTGTTACCCACTCAATCAGGGGAAGAGCCTATTTTGGATTGTAACAGGGCCGTTAGATACGTTGCTATCCAGACTTCGTGATAGTGCTGTGTTTGCCTGCCGTGCGCGGCGCAGGCACTGACCGGACACTATGCCAGTTGTTCTTTCCAGGCCTTCCTGTGGGTCAGTTCGTAGAGTACCGGCACCAGCAGCAGGCTCACCAGCATGGAGAAGGACAGTCCCCAGACGATGGTCACGGCCAGCGGCCGGAGCATTTCCGAGCCCTCGCTGAGCCCGATGGCCAGCGGCAACATGCCGGTGACCGTCGTCAGGGTGGTCATCAGGATGGGTCGCAGCCTGAGTCGCGCGGCCTCCAGGATCGCGGCATGTATGTCGCTGCCGCGCTCGCGCATGATTTCGATGTATTCCACCAGCACGATGGCGTTGTTGACCACGATGCCGGCCAGCATGATCATCCCCAGTTTCACCGGCATGGACAGCGGCAGATCCGCAGACCAGATACCGAGTGCCACACCGACCAGGGCGAACGGCACGCTCAACATGATAATGAACGGGTTGCGCAGTGATTCGTATTGTATCGCCATCACCACGAAGACCAGGAACAGCGCCAGCATCAGCAGTGTTTCAGTCAGCTTCCGGCCCTCCTGCAGGGTTTTCCGCGCGCCGCCGTC
Organism: uncultured Gammaproteobacteria bacterium; assembly: GCA_963827755.1. GTDB lineage: Bacteria > Pseudomonadota > Gammaproteobacteria > UBA9214 > UBA9214 > UBA9214. The sequence continues at coordinate 22,069 of CAWHCQ010000027.1, read as the reverse complement.
ATAGAGCGTATAACCGGGCGGCAACTCGATATCCTTAAGCGCTGCGTCAATGGCTGCCAGTTCAACACCGAGGGTTGCACCGGCATTGAGCGAGGCGCTTACTTCAATGATGCGCTGCTGGTTGTCGCGCAGGATCTCGGCCGGTGTCTCGAGAAGATTCACCCTGGCGACATCACCCAGGTAAATTGCCTTGCGTTCGCGCTCGGCGGGAAACAGCAACACCGATTCCAGGTCCTGCGGATCGGCGACTTCCAGCGGCGGCAGACGCAGACGGATGTTGTAGCCGCGGTCGGCTTCGATGAAGTCCGACACCACGATGCCCTCCAGCGCAATGCGCATCGCCTTGCCGAGGGCCTCGACATCGAGCCCGAAGATACTGGCCCGCTCACGGTCGATGTCGATACTGATCTCGTAGTGCAACTCTTCCGACGAGTGCTCCACGTTGCTGAGCCCCTCGAGTTGCTTCAGCCGCAGCAGGATGCCGTCGGCGATTTCGTTGAGTGTCCCGAGCCGCGGCCCCTGCACTCGAATGCTGATATCGTCGTCGCCGAGGCTGGTGCGGATACCGCGAATCCCGCGGGTACGCAGGTTCACCTTGAGGCCTGCCAGCTGCTTTTCGGCAATCGCCGACTTCATGCGCTTGATCCAGTCATCCGTACTGAGCGTGCGTTGCGACAGCGGCACCAGCTGCACGTTCAGGGTGCTGCGGTTGGCGCTTTCGCGCTGGGTACGCCCGAAAATGAAACCGCCCACCGTGGAGAACACGTGTTCGACTTCCGGCTGCTGTTCCAGCAGTTGTTCGATGATCACGACCCGGCTGTCCATTTCATCCAGGGTCACACCGGGATCGGTGGTCATGCTCACCGACACGCGGCCATCGTCCATCTTCGGAAGGAATACTTCCGCATTATCGGCGAAGAGAACGCGCACGGCGGCGCTCAGCATCAGCACGAACACCAGGATTACCACGAAAGGAAAACCCAGCACCACGTCGACTACCCTTGCATAGCGCTCCTGCAACCAGCGCATCACGCCATCCACGCCGCGGCGCAGGCGACTGCTCTCGATGACGTGCACCTTGGCGGCCAGCGCCGGGACCAGGGTCAGGGCTATGACCAGCGACGACAGGATCGCGGCCGAGATGGTAAAGATCAGTTCGCGGAACAGCAGGCCGGTGAGGCCGCCGATAAACAGGAACGGCAGCACCGCGGCCAGGTTGGTGCTGGTGGAGGCAACGATGGCACTGTTGACTTCCTGGGCCGCGTGGCTGCCGGCATCCAGGTCGCCCTCGCCCATGCACTGGTGCCGGTAGATGTTCTCCAGCATGACGATGGTGTTGTCGACGATCAGCCCCACACCCAGCGCCAGTCCGCCGAGGGTCATGATATTCAGGGTCAGGCCGCCCATGCCCATGATCACAAAGGTCACCATGATGGCAATCGGGATGGCGCTGCCGATGATCAGGGTGCGGCGCAGGTTGCCGAGGAAGATATACACCACCAGCATCGCCAGCAGCGCCCCGCTGAGGGCGGCCAGGCTCGAGTTGTTGAGGGCCTGGCGGATATAGATGGACTCGTCGGAGACGCTGCGCAACTCGATATCCTCCGGTACCAGCTGCTGTTCGCGCAACCACACCATGCGTTCCTTCACCACGTCGACCACGGCGATGGTATTGGCGGTCGGCTGTTTCTGGATCGCCAGCTTGATGCCGGGAATGCCGTTGACCCGCACCCGCAGCCGCTCGTCCTCGTGGGTATCGATGATCTCAGCCACTTCCTGCAAGTGGATCACGTCACCGGTGCCGCGCTGCAGCGGCAGCTCGGCGATTTGCCTGACGCTGGTGAAGCGGCCGCTGATGCGCGCGGACAGTTCCTGGCGCGACATCTTCAGGCGCCCGGCCGGGTCCTCGCGGTTGCCGCGCTGCAGGGCGTCGATGACGTCCTGCATGGTCAGGCCGACGCCGGCGAGGCGCTGCTGATCGGGCAGGATCTGGATCTCGCGAATCAGGCCGCCGCCGACTTCCGCGGCAGCCACCCCGGGCAGGTTGATGAACCATTTGCTGAATACATCGTCGACCCAGCTGCGCAGTTCAACCGGGTCGCGCAACGGCGAACTCACCACGAATTCGAGCACCGGGATCTGCGAGGGGTCGCGCTTGTATATGATGGGAGGGTCCGGCGTATCCGGAAGAAAGCGCTTCGCCCGGTCCAGCCGGGTGCTGGCATCGCGCAGCGCGATATCGATGTCCTTGCCGTATTCGAACGCCAGCTCGACCGATACCGAGCCCTCCCCGGTGCGTGACTGCACCCCGACGGCGTCCTCGGTGATTGCCAGCTGTTCCTCCAGCTGGCGGGTGAACTGGTCCTCCATCACGGTGGCGGGCGTCCCCGGGCTGAGGATACGAATGCGGATCTCGGGGTAGATGAGATGCGGGTGCAGATCGATGGACAGTCGCGACAGCGCAAACATACCCAGCACGATCACCGCCAGGGCGATCATGCTGACGCCGACCGGGTGACGGATTGCCCACGCCGCCAGCCCCCCGCTTCTTGTGACCGCTGCCGACATCGTCAGGGTGCGCGGCTGACGACCTTGACCGGCTTGCCGGAGACCAGGCCGAGAAAACCGCGGGTGATCACCTGCTGGTCATCCTGCAGGCCCTGCGTGATTTCGATCTGCTCCGCCAGGCGCAGACCGCTGTGCACATTGACCCGCAGCGCCTTGCCTTCGCTGTCGAGCACAAACACATACTCGCCGCCATCGTCCCGGCGCAGCGCCGAGAAAGGAATCACGCGCCGTTGGGCGGCGTGGGTAAGCAGATCAATCCGGCAAAGCTGGCCCGGTGCAGCACCTGGCGGCATCTGGTCGAGTTCCACCTCGATGGTGCCGCGCCGCGTCACCGGGTCAAGGCTGGGATGCAACCGGGTGATATGGCCCTGGAAGACACTGTCGCCGAGCGCATCGATGCGCACCTGGGCGATGTCCCCGACCTGCAGCAGCGGCAGGATCAGTTCGGAGACCGGCAGTTCGGTCATCAGCGAGGAAGGGTCGAAGATGGTCAGTACGTGTTCGTGAAGCGCGACGATGTTTCCGGGCTCGGAGAGCCTGGCGCTGACCACGCCGGGTATCGGGCTGTGAATCGTGGCATAGCCAAGACGTATGTTCAGTATTCGCACGTCGGCCTCGGCAAGCTCCTGCTGGGTGACGGCGCGGGTGTACTCGTCCTCCGACACCAGCTTTTTGCCGCGCAGCCCCTCGAGGCGGGTGAGGTTCTGCCTGGCCTGCTTGCGTGTGGAAGTCGCGCGGGCCAGCTGGGCGCGCAGCAGGGTGTCGTCGAGCCTGACCAGCACATCGCCCTGGTTCACCGCATCGCCTTCGTAGAACGGCAACTCCGTGATCCGGCCTTCTTCCTGGGTGAATATCTCGACTTCACGCTGCGCACGCAGGACACCGGTGCGGGTACGTACCACGCTCAGGTTATCGCTGCTCACCGTGGCGGTCTCTACCAGGTGCTGGCGCTGGCCCTTGTCCGCAGGCGCCTGCGGCGCCTGTTCGCAGGCTGTCAGTGCAAGAACAAATAATCCTGAAAGAAACTTGCGCAGCTGGCGCCGCGAGTGACGTAACGGTTGGCTCGTCATGATCGGATGGGTACGTATCGGGAAGGTTCTACAAGTATTATTGCCCAACCCCGTCGATCAGACGCATCCGGTGGGTTTCGGCAATCCCCCGTACTTGGTGATCGGCTTCATCGGGCCGGTCATCCAGAGTTTGAACATGCCCTTCTGGTCGGCGCCAATGTACTTGGAAAATTTTCGAATGGGCGGCACTACGGCATGTTCCTCGTAATATTCCCGCGCCTTCAGGATCTGCTCCCACTTCACCTCATCGATTTCAACGTCATCGGCCTCTGCCATGGCCCGTGCGATTTCCTCAGTCCAGGTATCGCTGTCGACCAGGTAACCGTCACCGTCGCGTTCTGGTATATCCATTTCCTTTCCTCACTTTAAAAAACCTTTGACTATTCCAAACATAAAAACGTTCCCGCACAGCTTCCCGCATGCTGCACCGGCCTTCGCCCTAGTCCTCGCTAACCAGCTCCTTGATGATGTAGCCGCCTGATTTTTCGTCCAGCTGCAATGCCAGCAGCTTGCGCGCCTGCGCCTCTTCCAGCAGCTGTCCGAAGGTGCGGAAGCCGTGATAGGTCTCGTCGAAACCCGGCTTGCGGCGCTTCAGCGTCTGCTTGACCATCGACCCCCAGACCTTTTCCTGTTCGCCGCGTTCCTTCAGCAGGGCCTCGACCGTTTCAAGCACCAGGTCCAGCGCCTCCTGCTGCTTGTCTTCCTCATCGGACTTTGCCTTGCTCTTCCTGCCGGCCTTCTTCACGGCGGGCTTGCGTCGCGCCCGGCGCGGCTTGCCGGTTTCGCGCACCAGGTCGTCGTAGAAGATGAACTCGTCGCAGTTGGCGATCAGCAGGTCGGAGGTCGAACTCTTCACACCGACCCCGATAACCACCTTGTCGTTCTCGCGCAGCTTGCTGACCAGTGGCGAGAAGTCCGAGTCGCCGCTGATGACCACGAACGTATCGACATGTGATTTTGTATAGCAGAGGTCGAGGGCGTCGACGACCATGCGGATATCGGCGGAGTTCTTCCCCGACATGCGTACGTGGGGGATCTCGATCAGTTCAAAGGCCGCCTCGTGCATCGCCCCCTTGAATTCCTTGTAGCGGTCCCAGTCACAGTAGGCCTTCTTCACGACGATGCTGCCCTTGAGCAACAGGCGTTCCAGCACCTTCTGTATATTGAAGGCGGCGTACTTGGCATCGCGCACGCCCAGTGCGACGTTCTCGAAATCGCAGAACAGCGCCATGTTGCGGGTTTCGGTTTTCTCGTTCATTTTATCCTGTGGTGTCCAGCGGCCATGGACGGCTGCCTGGTTGAGCCCGACTGCCAGTGACCAGGGGCCATGACACCGGGCTGATGGAAAGATCGACCGGCTCACCTTACCATAAAAGAGTTCTGCGCGAGGTGCCGGTCCTTGACAGCATGTCCAGATCCGTTGCCTCGATTTTTATCGGCCTGACCCCGCAGCAAGCCGCACGTTCATTGCTGCGGGAACAACCGATGCGTTAGTATCGGTGATCATTTATACCCGGCGTACCCCCATGAACCCCGAACAGACAATAGAGCCATCCTGGAAAGACTGCATCTACCGGCAACGTGAAGAACTCGCGCTGATGCTGCGTGAACCGCTTGCCCGGCTTGCCGGGGAATGCGCGCCGGCCTGGGGTGACCGGGACCGGCTCAACAAGGTACTGCTCGAGGGCTTCTCGGGCATCCCGTATTGCTCCTACCTGTATGCCATCGGCACCGACGCCGTGCAGATCAGCGACAACATCGGCCGTAACGGCCTCGTGCCCGGGCACTATCAACGCAATCGCGCCGACAGACCCTACATGAAGGAAACTATTCCATCGTGGGGGTTCCTGTTGTCGGATGCCTATGTCAGCCTGGCCGCCCGCCGGCCCTCGCTGACCGCGCTGCAGGTCGTTGTATCGGACACGGGCACGCCGGGGTATCTCGGGGCGGATTTCGACCTGCGCGGTTTGCCGGTGACCTCGGCGCTTTACCCGGAGCCGGGAAACTGGCGGCAGGTGAAGGGCGACCCCGCCATCCGCAGCACCCTGTTCCAGCAGACGCGGGTCGAAAGCCCGATGGACCGCAACCTGGATGTGGGGCTGACTATCCTGGAAGAACTGCTCACGGAGCGCGGCGTCTTCCAGTGCCAGATCCACTTCTCGAGCAGCCAGGCCATTATCTGGATGATCGATGATCCGCTGCGCTATCGCATCCTCGATCATGAAGCACTCACCGATCCGGATATCTGCCTGCTCTACCCGTCACGGCCGTATCCCGATGATGCCGCGATACCGCAGGCCGACATGGAACGGATCCTCGAGGCCATGGGGGCGCTGCGCATGGTCGATACCACCATCTACCTGCGCATGGCCTCGATAAATATCTTCAACGGCATGCTCAGCCTGACCTTTTCCTGCGACGGATCGCACTACATGCGCTACGATGAGTTTTTCGCCAAGGGCCCTGACTTCTGGTCAACGACATCCGCCTGACAGGCAACGGGGCCTGCCGACGGTACAATGCACCGCATCGCAGCCTGGTATACCTTACATAGTCACCCGGCAACGATCACATCATGTCCAATAACAGGCTCACTATCATCCTCGCCGGCGGCACACCGCAGTATGGGCCACGCTGCCAGTGCCACTTGGAAATTCAGGAACAAACCACATATATTCATGGTCCCACACAGGCACAAACACCCTCGGCCTGGAAAGGGAAATAACATGACCGAGTGTTTATAACGAGGTCAGGAGCAGCATGACATTGAGCACACAAACGGCAACGCATGCGGGAAAGGAGACATCCAGCACGGCACAACCGGCCTTTTGCCGGGCACAGCAGCATCTCGGCGAAAGGATCATCGGCCAGCACAACCTGGTCGAGCGCCTGTTGATCGCCCTGCTGGCCGACGGCCACCTCCTGGTAGAGGGCGCACCCGGTCTTGCAAAGACAACTGCAATCAAGGAGTTATCAAAACTACTTGAAGGTGATTTTCACCGTCTGCAGTTCACGCCGGACCTGTTGCCCGGCGACCTGACCGGCACCGATATCTACCGTCCCGAGAGCGGTGAATTCCAGTTCCAGGCCGGGCCGCTGTTTCACAACCTGGTGCTGGCCGACGAGATCAACCGGGCACCGGCCAAGGTACAGTCGGCCTTGCTCGAGGCCATGGGGGAACACCAGATCACGGTCGGGCGCACCACCTACCCGCTGCCGCGCCCGTTCCTGGTGATGGCGACTCAAAACCCGATCGAACATGAGGGCACCTATCCCCTGCCCGAGGCCCAGCTTGACCGCTTCCTGATGCATGTGCGCATCGGCTACCCCTCCGCCGGCGCCGAACGCGACATCCTCAAGCTGGCACGCAAACAGGCAGAAGCCACCTACGAAACAACCGGGGAAGTCGCAGCACCCATCAGCCGGGAGCAGATATTCACGGCGCAAAAAGAAGTGCTGGCCTTGCACATGGCCGAACCCGTCGAGGAATACCTGGTGCAGCTGGTGCTGGCCAGCCGCGACCCTGCCGCCTACAACAGTGACCTGGCACGCCTGGTCAACTACGGCGCCAGCCCGCGCGCGACCATCGCGCTGGACCGGTGTGCCCGCGCCCACGCCTGGCTGCAGGGCCGTGACTATGTTTCACCCGAAGATGTGCAGGCCATCGCCTATGATGTGTTGAGACACCGCATCCTGCTTTCCTTTGAAGCCGAGGCGGAAGGTATCAGCCCGGATGATTTCATTCGTGACCTGCTGGCGTTGATCCCGGTTGCCTGAACATGCGCGGGCTGCTGGATCGCTGGCACTCACGCCGCAGCCAATCCGCTGCAGACGAACCCGCTGACGCACGGCTTAACCCCGCGACCCGCGTCACGCTGAAAGAGCTGCTCGGGCTGCAACGCCTTGCGCAGAAGCTTGACCTGCGCCAGCGCCTGCCGGCGCGCGCGCAACTCGCCGGCAACCACCCGTCGCGTTTTCGCGGCCGCGGCATGGACTACCAGGAATCGCGCACCTACCAGCCCGGTGACGATATCCGCAACATGGACTGGCGGGTCACGGCCCGGGCCGGCCGCCCGCATACCAAGCTTTTCCAGGAGGAACGCGAGCGGCCGGTGATCCTGTTTCTCGACCTGGGCCCGGGCCTGTTCTTCGCCACTCGGGGCTCCCTGAAATCCGTCGTCGCCGCACGCGCCGCGACCTTGCTCGGCTGGGCGGCAGCGGCACAGGGTGACCGCATCGGCGCCCTGCTGTTTAACGGCGGTCATCACGAGCTGAAACCGCGCCGCGGCCAGCGCGGCGTGTTACCGCTGATCCATGCGCTGCTGCAACATACCGATCCTGTCAGGGCCCTGGCAAGTCCGGCACACCCCGACGGACTGAATGACGCCCTGGTCAGGCTGCGGCGCATCACCCGGCCCGGCAGCCTGGTGTTTCTGATCAGCGATTTTTACGGGCTGGATGACGACACGGGTAATCACCTCTTGCACCTGCGCCGGCACAACGACCTGGTCGCGATTCGAATCACCGATCCGATTGAGCTGACGCCACCGCCCCCCGGCCGCTATGGCATCAGCGACGGCCGGCATTCCGGAATACTCGACACCCGGTCCGGCGCGGGCCGGCGGGGCTACAGCAATTTTTTTCAACAGCACCGCCAGGTGCTGCAGCAGGCCCTGCAAAAAAGCGCCATCCCGCTGCTGCAACTATCGACCACGGACGATGTGGCCACTGCGCTGCAGTCACAGCTTGGCAGCCACCTCATGCCGGCGCCCGGGCAGAGGATCGTTGCATGAACCCGTCCATGCCGAATGTGCTGCAGCTGCGCGACATTCACCTGCCGGGACCCGTGGATGTCTGGCCGCCCGCGCCGGGCTGGTGGATCGCGGCCCTTGTTGCCCTTGGCCTGTTGAGCTGGATTGCCGTGCTCGTGTGGCGCCGCTTGAAACTGCGGCGGCAGCGCAGGCATCTCCTTGGCCTGCTGGAACAACTGGAACAGTCGAGCGTCGATACCTGCACGCCTGACTTTCTTGCTCAACTGTCGCGCCTGATGCGACGCATTGCACTGACGCGTTTCCCCGGACGGGTAATCGCCCCGTTAACCGGCAGGGACTGGCTGACATTTCTGGACGAGACAGGCGGCAACGGCGGCTTCTGTACCGGCCCCGGACAGGTACTGGCGCAAGGACCCTATGTCCGCGACCTGCCTGCCACCCTGGACACCCGCATGCTGACTCCGCTGATTCGCGACTGGATAAAAAAGAATACGCAGGCCTGATATGAGTTTTCAATTTGCCTGGCCCTGGTTATTGACCGCCCTGCCCCTGCCCTTGCTGGCGGCGCTGTTGTTACCCCGCGCACAGGTGTCGTCCCCCGCAGCACTGCGCTTTCCTTTTTACGGCGCGTTCCGGCAAAGCCCGGTAACACCCGGACGGCGCCGCTCGCGCTTGCGCCTGCTGCTTGCCACACTGGCGTGGTTGTTACTGGTCAGTGCGGCAGGCCGTCCGCAATGGCTTGGCGAGACGCTGCATTTGCCGGTCAGCGGCCGCAGCCTGATGCTGGCGGTGGATATTTCCGGTTCCATGCAAACCGAAGACATGCAGGTCAATGGCCGGCAGGCAATGCGCCTGGCTGCCGTCAAGCGAGTCGCCGGTGAATTTATCGACCAGCGCACAGGTGACCTGCTCGGGCTGATCCTGTTCGGGGAACAGGCCTACCTGCAGGCTCCGCTGACCTTTGACCGGCGCACGGTAAAGACACTGCTGAACGAGGCCGCCATCGGGCTGGCCGGCAAGAGCACGGCGATCGGCGATGCCATCGGGCTGGCCATCAAGCGCCTGCGTGAGCAGCCGGAACAGAACCGGGTGCTGGTCCTGCTCACCGACGGCACCAATACCGCGGGCAGTATCGAACCCTTGAAAGCGGCCGACCTGGCCGCCGCTGAGGCAGTGCGCATCTATACCATCGGCATCGGCGCAGACCGAATGCTGGTACGCGGGCCCTTTGGTATACAGCGCATTGCAACGGGTGATCTCGATGAAGCCACGCTGCAAGCGATTGCCGACAAGACCGGCGGCCGCTACTTCCGCGCGCGCGACACGGAAAGTCTGCAAGAGATCTACACACTGCTCGATGCAATAGAACCGGTCTCCGCCGACGAACAGAGCTATCGGCGCGTCGAGGAACTCTACGCCTGGCCACTGGCAGGTGCCTTGCTGGTCAGCCTGTTACTGGCGTTGCCCGCCTGCGGATGGCGCCGGCGTTTTGCAAAAGGCGAGGCACAACATGCCTGAGCAGTTTCACTTTATCCAGCCTGCCTGGCTGTTGGCCCTGGTACCGCTTGCAGTGCTGCTGTGGCGCATCCATGCACACGCCGGCGGCAACAGCCCGTGGCGAAAAATCGTCGACCCCCGCCTGTTGCCCTTGCTGATGGGCGAAGAACACCCCGGGGGGAAACACGTGCTTCTCTGGCCGCTGGCCATTGGCTGGCTGCTGGCCGTGCTGGCACTGGCCAACCCGAGCTGGGAGCAACTGCCGCAACCGCTCATGCAATCCGGCAGCGCGCGCGTGGTCGTGCTCGACCTGTCGCGTTCCATGCTGGCGGCCGACCTGCAGCCCTCGCGCCTGGTGCGCGCCCGCTTCAAGGTCGAAGACATCCTCGCACACGATGACGCAGGCCAGACCGGTTTGGTCGTGTTCGCAGGCGATGCCTTCAGCGTCACCCCGCTGACCCGTGATGCCGACACCATCCGCGCCCAGTTGAAGGCGCTCGACCCGGACATCATGCCCTCGCAGGGCAGCCGCGCCGACCTCGGCCTGCTCAAGGCGGAGGAACTGTTGCAGCAGGCGGGAATGGAAAACGGCCAAGTGATCCTGGTGGCCGATGGCGTTGAAGGTGACATGGCTGCGCGCGCCGCCGCCCGGTTACGCCAGGCCGGTTATCGCGTTTCCGTACTCGGCGTCGGCACGGCCGCCGGGGCACCGCTGCCTGATGGCAAGGGTGGCGTGACAAAAGACGGCTCGGGGAAACCGTTGCTGGTCAAACTGGACAGCGAGGCACTGCAGGCCGTGGCGCAGGCCGGTGGCGGCCGCTACAGCCGGTTGACGGGCAATGAAGCGGACATCGCTTACCTGCTCGAGCCTGCAAAAGGCGCGGCCGACAGCCGCGAGGTCCGGGATATACAGACCCAACAATGGAAGGAACAGGGACCGCTGCTGGCCGTGCTGTTGCTGCCACTGGCGGCACTGGCATTCAGACGCGGCTGGCTGCTGAGCGTGCTGTTATGCATGGCCATGCTGTCACAACCCGGGCCGGCGATGGCCTTCAGCTGGGACGACCTGTGGCTGCGCACCGATCAACAGGCCGCCCGGGCACTGCGACAGCAACAGTACGAGCAGGCCGCGAGACTGGCCGAGGATCCCTTGCTGCGCGGCAGCGCCGAATACAAACAGGGCGACTACCAGGAAGCCCTCGAGGCCTTCAGCAAGTCGCCGGGTGCCGATGCCGCCTACAACCGCGGCAATGCCCTTGCGAGGCTGGGCAGCTATGAGCAGGCCATTGCCGCCTACGACGAGGCACTGCAGGCGCAACCCGGCATGGAGGATGCCGCCGCCAACAAGGCTGCGGTCGAGGCGCTGCTGAAAGAACAGGAACAACAGCAGCAACAGAATCAGCAGGAACAGTCGGACCAGCAAAGCGAGCAGGATCAACAGTCAAACGCTGACGATTCGTCACCCGGCAAGGGCGACTCGAAGAAACAGCAGCAAGGCGGACAGCAAGACAGCGATGAATCTTCGGGTGGCGGAAACGGTGAGCCAACTGCAAATGAACAGGCATCTTCCGCGAACCCGGCCACTGGCGGGAATGACGGGGAACAAACCGAAGACGGCACGGACAACGCGTTCGCCGACGCCAACAGGCAGCTCGATGCAGACAAGGCAGAGCGGGATGATGACAAACCATCCAGCCCCGCAACGCCGGCAGATACGGATAAAGAGCCTCTCAAACACGAACAGGCAATGGGCAGAGATGACGAACCACATGCCGACAGCGGCCACACAGCGGCCGAGGCACTGAGCAGCGAGGAGCAACTGGCCGCACAACAATGGCTGCGCCGCATCACCGATGACCCGGGTGGTTTGCTGCGCCGCAAGTTTCTCTACCAGTACGGCCAGCGGGGTGGCCAGACACAAAACGGCAACAGGCAAGACTGGTAATGAATAACACTGCATGATGATGGACACGGAAATGACGATGCACAAAAAAACGTTCAGAAATACCTTTCTCGCTACCCTGCTTTCGGGCTTGTTATTCGCGTGCCTGTCTGCGCCTGTACTGGCCGGTGTGAATGCCAGGCTTGACCGCAACAAGGTGTATGAGGGTGACCCGGTTCTCCTTATTATCGAAAGCGATGGCCGGCAGGCGGGCGAACCCGACCTCTCGGTGCTGAACAAGGATTTCAGGGTGCTCGGCAGCAGCACCAGCACCCGGGTCAGTATCATCAACGGCAGGCGCTCCGACACGAAAAGCTGGAACGTACAGCTGGAACCGCGACGCCTCGGGACGCTGCGAATACCGCCGGTCGGTGTGGGTGGCGAGCAGACCCGGGCGCTCGAACTGGAGGTCACGGCCATTCCCGAGCAGGTCGCAGCCAGTCAATCCGGGCACGTGTTTCTCGAGGTCGAGGCCGACACCGGCGGGCATGGCGTCTATGTCCAGCAGCAGATTCCCTACACGGTAAGACTGTACTACGACGACCAGGTCATCAGCGGCGAACTGGAAGCACCGCAACCGGAACAGGCGGTGGTCGAGCAACTGGGCGAGGACAAGCGCTACAGCGTCACCCGCAACGGCCTGCCCTATAATGTTATCGAGCGTCGCTACGCCATCTCGGCGGAAAAGAGCGGCCCGCTGCGAATACCGCCCGTGTCCTTCAAGGGCGAGATCGCGTCGCAAAAAAATGCGCCGGGCCCGGGTCAAAACCGCCTGTTCGAACGCTTCTTTCGTGACAGCCCGTTTGCCAACGATCCTTTTTTCAGCAATACTCCCTTCGCCACTCCCGGGCAACCGCTGCGCATCCGCAGCAAGGCCATCCGTGTCGACGTCCTGCCACGGCCTGCATCGGCCGGGAACACCTGGCTGCCGGCCGAAGAGGTGACACTGCAGGACAGCTGGGCCGACGCACCCCCGCAGTTGCGCGCGGGTGAGCCTGTCATGCGCACCATCACCCTGCAGGTAAAGGGGCTCACCGGTGTGCAGCTCCCGGGCCTGCAACTGGAGCAACCCGGGGCGGTACGTCTCTACCCGGAAGCGCCGCTCAATGAAAGCCGCACCGACGGTGACAAGGTCTATGGCATCAGCAAACAAACCTTCACCTACATTCCAGAAAAAACAGGCAAGCTGTTGATTCCCTCAGTGGAACTGGACTGGTGGAACACGCGCACCAACCAGGCGGCGAGCGCCCGCCTGCCGCAGTGGGAACTGAATGTCGAACCCGGCAGGGGCGCACCACCTGCCCCGCCGGTCGCCAAACCCGGCGATATGATCCAGGCCAGTGCAGCGGATACCGCCGCGCCCGGCGCGCAGCTGCCGCCGCGACCCTGGCTGGAACAACTCAAAACATTCAAACACTGGCCGCTGGCGGGTTCAGTGCTGTTGATTGCCATGATCCTCGTGTTCGCAGCAAAGCGGATACGACAGGCCGGGCCCGGGACACCCGCGCCGGGAGAAGACATTCCCGCCGGGCGATACAGCCGGGGAGTCATCAGGGATCTCGTAGCGCAACTGGAACATGCCTGCACGGTCAATGATGCAAAAGCCGCCGCCAGGACCATGCTGGAACTGGGTCGTGCACGCTGGCCGAATGACCCGCCGCACAACCTGGGAGCACTTGCCGCCCGTCTCGAGGAGGGTGGTGAACAGATCACGACGCTGGACCGCGCCCTGTATGCGGCCGACACTCAAAAATGGAACGGCGCTGACCTGTACCTTGCCGTGAAAGATGCCTGGCTCAAGCAAGCAGCAGAAAAGAAGACCCCTGCAGACAGCCTGAAACCGCTCTACCCGGAAAGTATCTGACAGGGCTGAACAGCCCGCAAACAGGAACCGCTTGTATGGAAATTGACTGGAAGAGCTATGACCCGGACGAGTTGTATGACGAGATGATCAGCTCGCCCGGTCATCCGCGCCAGGCCGCGCGCGCCATTGCAGGCTACCTGGAAAAGCTCAGTGCCAGGCAACTGGGGCGCCGCCAGAATGCAGCCGAGCTGGCCATCGCCGAGATGGGCGTGACCTTTACCGTCTACAGCGAGGGGACAAACATCGACCGCACCTGGCCATTCGACATCATCCCGCGCATCATCGCACAGAAGGAATGGTCACACATCGAGGCAGGACTGGAACAGCGCATGACGGCGCTCAACATGTTCATCCATGACCTCTATAACGAGCAGAAGATCATCAAGGACGGCATCGTGCCGGAAAAACTGGTTACCGGCTCGAAGAGTTTTCTGCCACAGTGCATCGGCGCCAGTCCGCGCTTTAACACCTGGGCCCACATCTGCGGGTCCGACCTGGTGCGCGACAGTGACGGCACCCTGTATGTGCTCGAAGACAACCTGCGCGTACCGTCCGGTGTTTCCTACATGATCGAGAACCGCAGCATCACCAAGCGGGTATTCCCCGAGCTGTTCCGCAAACACCGCATCCAGCCGGTGGATGACTACCCTTCACACCTGTTCGATATGCTGGCCTCGCTGTCGCCACGGCCACTGGATTATCCGGAGATCGTGGTAATGACACCCGGCATCTACAACTCGGCCTATTTCGAACATTCGTTCCTGGCGCAGCAGATGGGTACCGAACTTGTCGAGGGCGGCGACCTGGTGGTCGGTGATGACGATTGCGTTTACATGAAGACCATCGACGGCCTGCAGCGCGTGGATGTCATCTACCGGCGCGTCAACGACGAATTCCTCGACCCGGATGTCTTCATCGAGGACTCCGTGCTGGGCGTACGCGGCCTGATGCGCGCCTGGCGCGCCGGCAACGTCGCACTGGCCAATGCCCCCGGTGCCGGTGTCGCGGATGACAAGGTGATCTATTCCTATGTGCCCGACATCATCAAGTACTACCTGGACCAGGAGCCGGTCATTCCGAATGTGCCCACCTACCGTTGCGAAGACGGGCAGCAGCGCGAATACGTGCTCGCGAATCTCGACAAGCTGGTGGTCAAGCCGGCGAATGAATCCGGCGGTTACGGCATGCTGATCGGTCCGCATGCGAGCGCTACCGAGCGCAACAAGTTCGCCAACCTGATCAAGCGTAACCCGCGCAACTATATCGCCCAGCCGACACTCAGCCTGTCGACCGCACCGACCATCTGCGGGCAGAACGTGGAACCGCGCCACCTCGACCTGCGGCCCTTCATCCTGCAGTCCGACCGTACCTTTGTAACGGCGGGCGGATTGACACGGGTAGCGTTGCGCAAGGGTTCGCTGGTTGTCAATTCATCCCAGGGTGGCGGCAGCAAGGACACCTGGATCGTCGACACGGGAGGCAAATGAGATGCTGTCAAGGGTAGCGGAACGACTCTACTGGACGGCACGTTACCTGGAGCGTGCCGAGAACACCGCGCGCCTGGTCAAGGTATATTCCAACATGATGCTGGACCTTCCCAGGGGCGTCGGTCTGGACTGGCACCAGCTGGTGGACATCAACGGCGCCCAGGAATATTACGACAGCAACTACCGCACCTCGGGCGAGCGTAATGTCATCAAGTTCATGCTCGGCGATACCGACAGCCAGGGATCCCTGCTCACCAGCCTGGCCATGGCACGCGAAAACATCCGCACAACCCGCGACCTGGTGCCGAGTGAAGGCTGGGAACATGTCAACGAGCTGTACCTGTTCGCACGGAAAAAACTCACCGGGAAAACGCCGATCAAGGACCGCTACGAGTTTCTCTCGGAGATCGTCATGCGTACCCAGCAGATCACCGGGCTGCTGGCCGGCACCATGAGCCACGGTGCGGCCTACCAGTTCATTCGGATCGGGCGTAACCTGGAACGCGCGGACATGACCACGCGCATGATCGATGTCGGCTCGGCCACGCTTATCGCACCCGGCGTCGAACTTGAGCGCCTGGAAAATCGCCTCTGGACCCATGTTTTGCGCTCGTTGAGCGGACACCAGATGTACCGCCAGTACGTGCGCCGCCGGGTGCAGGCACAACAGGTGCTTTCATTTCTGCTGCAGGACACCGATTTTCCGCGCGCCGTGGCACATACGCTTGGCGAGATATCGTCCTGTTTCGAGAAGAAACTGCCACACAATGACGAACCCCTGCGTGCGACACTGCGCCTGCAGCGCCTGGTTGCAGAGGCAAACGTGGAAAAACTGCAGGCAGAGGGCCTGCACGAATTTATCGACCAGCTGCAGGTGGAATTCGGCAACCTGCACCAGCTGATTGCCAGCACCTGGTTCTCGCTCGACATGGATGAAGCAGTTTAACGACAGCGCGGTCCATGCGCTGCCCGCCCCTTCGCGAACAGTTGCAGGCTCGTACACCTGCCGGGTTTCATTCCTCGATTGCGACGTGCCGTGGTTCGCTCCGGGTAAGCTGCCTGAGTTCGGAAAAGGCTTCCTTGATCTTTTCATCCCAGGCCGACTTGATTTCGAGCAGGTAGGGATCATCGGCCTGCAGGATAAAGTGACGTTTCAGGCTGAAGCTGTCTTTTTCGTAAACCAGCACATCGATCGGCGGTCCCACCGTGGCATTCGAGCGCATGGTCGAATCCATTGAAACAAGCGCCGCCAGGGCCGCTTCGTCGAGCGGGGTCTCGCGCGTAATGATGCGGTCGAGGATCGGCTTGCCATACTTGATTTCACCGATCTGCTGGTAGGGACTCTCCGTGGTGGCCATGATGAAATTGCCCTGCGGATAAATCATGTAAACGCGAGGCGGACTGCCGTTGATCTGGCCGCCGAGAATAAAGCTGGCGCTGGCATCGAAGCTGCTTCCGGCAACCGCGGTACCGTGCTTCTGCTGCTGGGCCGCACTCATCTGCCCGATATAGTCGGCCGCCTCGGTCATGGTCTCGACATTCATCAGGTTGGGCCCGGTGTTTTGCCGGATATCGCGCCTGATGGTGGCAATAACCGACTGCGTGGTCGCAAGGTTGCCGGCCGTCATTACCACGAGGGCGCGTTCACCTTCGCGCCCGAAAGAAAACATCTTGCTGTAGGTACTGATATGGTCGGCACCCGCATTGGTGCGTGAATCCGAGGCAAACACCAGGCCCTCATCGACTCGAACAGCAACACAATATGTCATCTTGAACAACCTTCGCGCGGCCAGTGCCGCCAATGGATACTATGGTAGAAAGGGCTACCGGCCGCCGTCAACAAGTGTTCGCGGCAGCCGCACAACCCTTGACGGGGCCTGCCTGCCGGGCCCTGCTTCAGGTGTTGTCTGCACATGGACCCGGGTCGATGCGGGTAATGCGATTGTGAAAATAAAGCTCGGTCTCGCAGGGCTCGCGGCTGCCGCTCACCGGCGCGGCGCTCACCGCGTCCGGGGTACAGAACAGCGGGATATGGCCCTCGCCGGCGAACATGCCCGAGGTCGCGTCGAGGCCGATCCAGCCTGCCCCGGGCAGGTAGACCTCCACCCACGCGTGCAGGTCGGTGAAGTCCTCTTCCGGGCCGGACGGCCCCTCGACTGGCCGGGTGTCCGGCACCAGCTGGATCAGGTAACCGGAAACGAAACGCGCGGCAAGACCGAGGTGGCGCAGGAGCTGCACCAGTAACCAGCTAGAATCACGGCAGGAGCCCGCGGCCTTTTCCAGCGTCTCCTCGCAGTCCTGCACGCCGGGCTCCAGGCGCAGGAGATGACGTATATCCTGTTGCAGGCGGCCATTCACCGCCACCAGGAAATCGATGGTATCGATGCGTTCACGCGGCACCTGTGCCAGCCACTGGCGCATCCGTGGACCGGCCTCCTCGCACTCCAGGTAAGGGGCCAGGTCCCGGCGCAGCCCTGTCTCGTACTCGAAGGGCCAGTGTACGGCGCTGTCCTCGACAAAAAAATCAAAAGGGTTGATGGCCACCATCTCGGCTACCAGGTCAACGTCGATACGCAGCAGGCGGGTCTTCTGTGTGAACACCACGCGCGCCTGGAAATTACCGAAGGGGTCCTGCTGCCAGTTGATAAAGTGGCTATTCGGCTGAATCTTCAACGAATAGGACCGGATCGGCGTGCGGCAGTGCGCCGTGGGTCGCAGGCGCAGGATATGCGGACCCAGGCTGATCGGCCGGTCGAAGCGGTACTCGGTCTGGTGATGAATGGCGACACAGATTGTCATCGAAAAACGTTCCTGCCCGTTTGGTCAGTTGAGCCCGCAGCAATTTATGGACAAACGCGCCTTGTTTTACATGCCACGTCCTTGCAGGCGCGGCCTGCCAGCCCGACAATAGGCTGGCCATCATACGCTTTATTCACGCATTCGGGACAAATTGCAATGCGCGACAAGGCCCTCTATCAACCGGACGATTGAAAACATGGACAAGAACAACCACGAAAGCATGTCATTCCGCGAAGGCATCGACCGAATGGTCGACCGCGCTTCACTGGCCATCGGCCTCAACCCCGAGACGGCCAAGGTGATACAGGCCTGCAATGTCGTCATCCAGGTGAAATTTCCCGTGTGCACTGGCAGCAAGGTTGAAGTCTTGACCGGCTGGTGGGCGATTCACAGCGCTCACCGCCTGCCCGCGAAGGGCGGGCTGCGTTTTGCACCGGTGGTGAACCAGGCCGAGACCGAAGGCCTTGCCGCCCTGATGAGCTACAAGTGCGCGATTGCCGATATACCCTTTGGCGGCGCAAAGGGCGGACTGCTGATCGATCCACACAACTACACGGAAGACCAGTTGCGCGAGATCGTGCGCCAGTTCAGCATGGAACTCATGCGCCGGGATTTCATCAATCCCGCCACCAATGTCCCGGCCCCCGACCTCGGCACCTCCTCGCGTGAAATGGCATGGATTGCAGATACTTACAAAACATTGTTCCCGGATGACCTGAACCGGGATGCCTGTGTGACCGGCAAGCCGCCGCAGCGCGGCGGGGTACCGGGCCGCACCGAGGCAACGGGCAAGGGAGTGCAATTTGCACTGCGGGAATTTTTTCGCCACCCCGAACTGGTTGCGGAAGCCGGCCTCGTTGACGGCCTGTCATCCCAGCGCATCGTGATCCAGGGACTCGGCAATGTCGGCTACCACACCGCCAAGTTCCTGTCCGAGGAAGACGGGGCCAGGATCGTCGCCGTCATCGAACACGACGGCGTCGTGGCCAGTGAAGAGGGCCTCAACATACACGATGTCAGGCAGCACCTCGCACAAACCGGTGGCCTGAAGGATTTTCCCGGCGGCGGTTACAGCACGCAGGGCGCGGCGGCACTGGAAATGGACTGCGACATCCTCATCCCGGCCGCACTTGAATCGCAGATACACGCAGACAATGCCATGCGCATCCAGGCACGGCTGATCGTCGAGGCCGCCAACGGGCCGGTCACCTACCAGGCCGATGAAATCCTGCGAGAGCGGGGCGTCAGCATCCTGCCGGATATCTACGTCAATGCCGGCGGCGTGACCGTTTCCTATTTTGAGTGGACGCGCAACCTGTCCCACATGCGCTTCGGACGCCTGCAGCGCCAGCTCGATGAAATGCGCGGCACCAATTACCTTGCCGCGCTGGAGACACTTACCGGCAAACAGGTACCGGAAAAACAGCGTCTGGAAATCATGCGCGGCGCCACCGAACTCGACCTGATCCGCTCGGGCCTGGATGACACGATACGCACGGCATTTCACGACATCCTCGAGGTGCTGCGCAAAAATCCGAACATCAACGACTATCGCACCGCGGCCTTTGCAATAGCGATCGACAAGATTGCACAGTCCTATTATGAACTGGGGCTGGCCAAACCCGGCGACGGAAACTGAAGCGGCCGCACGGCATGCTGCCGCCCGGCTAAAAAGCCGGAGGGATCGACGCCCGGGAAAGGCAGGTGCTCTATTCCTTAAGGTCCTTCAGGGCCTTCAACCCCTTGATGCGCTGGGCCTTGATGATCTCGCGCTCCTTGCCGAGGCGCTTGAGTCTGCGCTCGTCCTTCTCCACCCGCATCTTTTCTTTCAACTCGACTTCCTTTTGTCTCAGCTTTTTCAGCAGCAGCTTCAGTTCATCGCGGTGTTTACGCTGCTTGCGCCCGTCCCTGTCGAGGAACTCACCGAGCTTCTGTAACAGTTTTTTTCTTTTCATTGAATCCTCTCCCCTGCCTGGATTAGCCGTTCGGGTTCCCGGTGTCGCCATCGGCACCGATCCGTGTGAGTTCGTTCTTGTCCAGCACGACATCGTAGGTCGCCTGTGACGGAGACTGTTCGCCCGCCACGAACAGGGTCTGTGCGGCCCGAATCAGGTTCATGGAAATGTCATGCGCGAAAACGCTGTCGTTGATCAGCGAGGATCCCATGGCCGGGGTGATATCCCGCCTGCCGATCAGTTCGGTCGTGACCTGGTTGACGCGCTTCTGCTCCTCTTCCACCAGCAGCTTCAGACCGTCCAGCGAGAGGATATCCAGCACGCCGCCGCCGGAAGCGCGCATCTCCTCCAGGTCACGAATGATCAAACCCATCTCCAGCCTGACCCGGTTGTAGACTTCGCGCATTTTCTGATTTTCAGAACCCACGTAGTGGACCAGGTTCTCCTGCAGCTGACGGGTATCCTTGATGGCTTCCACCAGGTGTGTGCCGGCTTCCCTGAGTCTCTGCAGGTCGGTCGACTGCTCCTCCCTGCGGGAAAATGCCGTCTCGCTGATAAAGGCAACAATGGCGCTGTATATACCCTTGATGTGCTTTTCGTACATCGCGTCGATGTCGAACTGATGAACCCGCGCCTGTGCCTTGACCTGCTGCTCCAGGTCGACACTCGAGAGCACGTCAGCCACCTTCAGGCCGAGGCCGTCTATGATGATGCGCAGTGCGGCCTCGTACAGGCGCATGGTCTCCAGTCGGACCGCCTCCATCGCCGTGCCGGGAAATTCCGCCGAGGACTCGGACAGGTATTTTGGCTGGTCCACTTCGGGTTTCTTCTCCGGGATAAACTCTTCCAGCCAGACGACCAGCCGATTCAGCAGTGGCAGCATCACGACGATGCCGATCAGGTTGAATATCGTGTGGAACACGGCCAGCTTGAGGGTGTAGTTCTCGTCGGCGATCCCCAGCAGACCCGATGTCCCGTTCACGATATCGACCAGCTGATAGATAAACGCGATGGCGATGGCGCCTGTTACCATGTTAAAGACAAAGTGCGCAGCCGCCAGGCGTTTACCGGCTTCGTTGGCGCTCATCGCCCCCAGGATTGCGGTGATGGTGGTACCGACATTGGCGCCGATGGCCAGCGCGAGTGCGTTTTCATAGGTAATCTGGCCAGCCGCCAGCGCGGTGATGATCAACACCAGGGTGGCGTGACTGGACTGCATCACCACGGTGGCAAAAATGCCGATGGCCGTGAACAGGAGCACCCCGGGATACCCGGCGACCGCGTACTCGGCCAGGTTGATGGTTTCCTTGAAGGTCTCGAAACCCTCTTTCATGTAGTGAATGCCGAGAAACAGAAATCCCAGTCCGGCGAGGATATAACCGATACCCTTGAGCGACTTCGAAGACTGGAAAACCAGGATCACGCCGAACGCCAGCAGCGGCATGGCATAGGCGGCGATATTGACCTTGAGCCCGAAACCGGCAATCAGCCAGGCCCCGGTCGTGGTGCCCAGGTTGGCACCGAAGATGATGCCGATGCCGGCGGTCAGGGTGATGAGTCCCGCGCTGAGAAAGGAGATGGTAATCACCGAGACCAGCGAACTGGACTGCATCAGCGTGGTGCTGACGATACCGAACAGCAGGCTCTTCCCGGTGGAGGACGTGGTGCGCCGCAGCATCCGGTCCAGGGCCCCGCCGGTGAAGGCGCGGAAGCCCTCCTCCAG
Source organism: uncultured Gammaproteobacteria bacterium (assembly GCA_963827755.1). Classification (GTDB taxonomy): domain Bacteria; phylum Pseudomonadota; class Gammaproteobacteria; order UBA9214; family UBA9214; genus UBA9214. Next base: position 392 of record CAWHCQ010000027.1, on the reverse strand, counting down.
CGACAACATGCCGAACAGAAAGATGGCGACGCCCGCGGCGATGGCCTTGAAGTTCGGGCTTACCCAGAAACCATAGGCAAGCACCAGCAAAATGGTCGGAAGAAGAATTTTTTTCAGCAAGACCTGGTCACCTCTGTAAATCCGGCTTGTGCAGCCCGGTGCATCCTGGTGATTATGCTAACGTACTCTAGCAGAGTTTTTCCCGGCTGGTACTGCTTTCAGTTTTCTAGCAAACCAGCATGCGATAATCCTGTGCCGCAAATAACCGGCCGCTTGGCCCGTCGTCGTCCAGCAGAGCCGGGACAAGTGCGCCCGGCAATACGTCCTCGACCGGGTACATGGCGTCCCGTCCGCCCATGTCGGTCTTCAGCCAGCCCGGATCGAGGTAATTT
>CAWHCQ010000026.1:0-28795 GCA_963827755.1 uncultured Gammaproteobacteria bacterium | reverse complement strand
GACAATCATCTGGCTGAGATAACTGTTGTGGCAGGCAATGCAAAGGCAGACAGGCCAGGCTCACGTGCAGAGCTTGTACCGGCTGATGCGCTGCAGGAAATCGAAAGATTTGTCGACAACTTGTGGATGGAGCGCGGCCTCAGTGAAAACACCCTGGCGGCGTACCGCAATGACCTGTCCGGCCTGGCGGCCTGGCTGACAGGAATTCCCACGGGGCTGCTCGATGCCGGTCGCGGCGATTTGCTGGCCTATCTCTCCGAACGTGTCGGCGAGGGCGCCAAACCGAGGACAACGGCGCGCCTGCTGTCATCGATGCGGCGCTTCTACCGCTACCTGGTGCGCGAGGGCCGCCTGAAAACCGATCCCAGTGTGCGTATCGATACACCGCGTATCGGCCGGCCATTACCGGATACCCTCAGTGAGCATGAAGTTGAAGTCCTGCTCGATTCCCCGAATGACACCGACGCCATCGGCCTGCGCGACCGTGCCATGCTGGAGCTGTTATACGCGTGTGGCCTGCGGGTCTCCGAACTGGTTGGCCTGGCGACCGAGCAGGTCAACCTGCAGCAGGGAGTGGTACGCCTTATCGGCAAGGGCAACAAGGAGCGCCTCGTTCCGCTGGGCGAGGAGGCGATTGACTGGCTGCAGCGTTATCTTGATGAAAGCCGTGCCGTGCTTGCCGGTGAAGGCAGTGCCCGGCACCTGTTTTTATCGCGCCGCGGCAAGGGCATGACGCGGCAGGCATTCTGGTATCGTCTGCGCCACTATGCCCTGACATCAGGTGTCAGCAAGCCGCTATCGCCGCATACCCTGCGGCATGCCTTTGCAACGCACTTGCTGAATCATGGTGCCGATCTGAGAGTTGTACAAATGTTGCTGGGTCATAGTGACCTGTCAACGACACAGATATATACTCACGTGGCGCGTGAGCGGCTGAAGGATTTGCATGCGCAACACCATCCTCGCGGTTAGGTGTCTCCTTTTCATCCAGGTGTCCGGCGCGGATAACGTGAACTTCTCCCCGGGACAGGCTGTCCTACACCTGACAATCACATAAACACTATGGAATTTATTATGCCAAAACGACTCATCAAGCTTTGCCTGTCACTCATGACCATGGTCATTGCCGGCTTTGCAGTGGCCGGGGATAGCAACCGTGCCGTCATCGAGAAATCATTCAAGAGCATTGCGCCTGATTTCAGGATCGACGAAGTTACACCGTCACCGATTGCGGGCATTTCGGAAGTACTGGTAGGTCCGCAACTGTTTTATGTGACCAATGACGGCAAGTATCTTTTCCAGGGCAGCCTGGTCGAAATCGAGACGCGCACAGACATCAGTGAAACGCGCCGCAATTCCATCCGCCTGAAGGCAGTCAATGAGATGGGCGAAGACAACATGATTATTTTCCCGGCCGGCAAGCCCCGCCACACGATTACCGTGTTTACCGATATCGATTGTGGTTACTGCCGCAAATTACACAAGGAAATCGATCAGTTCAACGCCAACGGAATTACCGTGCGTTACCTGATGTTTCCGCGCAGCGGCATGAACACACCTTCCTACTACAAGGCTGTCTCGGTCTGGTGCGAGAAAGACCGCAATGTTGCGCTGACCGATTCCAAGGCCGGCAAGACGCTGCCCAGGGCGCAATGCGACAACCCGATACAGGCGCACATGGAGCTGGGTAGTGTGCTCGGTATAAAAGGCACGCCGGCAATCGTGCTCGATGACGGTGAGTTGTTCCCCGGTTATGTGCCCGCTGCGAAGCTGGCCAAGGTGCTCGACGGAAAATCCTGACCTGCTGCAGCGCCGGCGCCGCGATCAGTGCAGTGCATTGAACAGGCGGCGCCCGGAAGGTCGACCAGCACCGGTTGCGTGTGCGAGCGCTCGACCACCGCTGCATTGAAGGTTTCATCGCTGACATCCGTGATGTTTTTTTGATCGTTCATGGTTACGGCCATTGTTTATTTTCGGTTGATTCCCGCTCATCCGGATCGCAATAACCTGTTGGTGCGCCTGCAGGCGCTCCTGCAATCATTACCAGGATGATGCATGATAATTTTCATCGTCAACAGGAACCAGCGTGCCGCTGTGCGTAAACAACAGGCAGGCCCTGATCGCGTGTTCCGGCCAGAGTAGCGCAGCCGCCCTGGCGTAAAGCCGCATCTGTTCGCGGTAGCCATCTGCCAGTGCGGACAGCTGCGTACTGTCGTTTGCCCGGTGGGTCTTGTAATCGATCACCAGCACCGTGTCTTCCTGTATCACGATGCGGTCAATAATACCGTATATCAAGCGGCCCCCATCCATAAACTGGACCGGCACCTCGTTCATGGCTTGCCGGTAGTGGCGGCCGTCGAACAGCCGGGCCAGGTCCGGGTTCTGGACGGTGCGCAGCGCCTCCTGCCACCATTCCTGCAGTGCCGGGTTGTCGGCAGCGCGCCCGAGTGTGTTGGCGAGTCGTGCCGGCAATGCCTCGACGCGAGCCTCTTGTGCGCACAGCCATTCGAGCATGGCGTGAATCGCCTTGCCGCGCTCGCGACCGTCGGCATCCCCGGGCTGCCAGCTGCCGATTCCGTGAGTGTCGCTCGGTGAAACCTGTACCAGTTCCGGTTGCAACGGGGCGATCTTCTTCGACAGGCGGGGATCGGGTGCAACGGGCGGCCCGCCGGCAGCTGCGGCCTGCCGCGCGGCAGGCGGCGTGCCGCTTTCGTGGAACAGGTGGCCGGCGCTGTTCGTGTTCCAGCCGGATACGGCGGCACCAATCATGGTGTACCAGCTGGCGTTATTCGATTGTTTGCCCGCGCTGCCGGAGATGAACAGGTACTGGCGCGCACGTGTCATCGCGACATAGAGCAGGTTGGCATCCTCGCGCAGTGCATCCTGTTGCCGGTTTTCCAGCAACGCCTGGCTGACCGGGTCCTGCAGGGCCTTCTTGCCAGTCAGCAGGAATTGATCCGGTGAGGCCTTGCCGGGTGGCCAGATGACCAGGGCCTCGTTGGCGCTGCGGTTGGGTGGCGTGGCGGCGCAGTCGGCAAGAAAAATCACTGCCGCCTCCAGGCCCTTGGCGCCATGGATGGTGAGCAGGCGTACCCGCTTGCCATCGCTGTCATTCGGCGTGCCTTCATCCGGCTGGTCGCGCGCCGACTGGCGCAGGCGCGTCAGCTGGTCGAGAAAGTGCGGCAGGCTGGGATAACGGCCGTTGTCCAGTTCAAGTGCCAGTTCGATAAAACGGGTCAGGCTGGCCTGGACGCGGGCACGCAGTTCCACGGGGAAGGCCGCCTGGTAACGCTGCATGACGTCCGCTTCATGGTAGATGCGGTCGAGCAGGTCGTGGACCGGGATCTTGCCGGTAAGCGCACGCCAGCCTTCCAGGACGTCATGGACCTGCCTGTAGACCGGTTGTCCTTCCCGGGCGAGTTTGCCGAGGCGTTCGTACCAGGTGCCGTCATCGGGACGTGCGAGCGGACACAACTGTTCGCTGCTGAGTCCAAACAGCGGCGAGCGCAGCACCTGGGCCAGCGCCAGGTTGGCATAGGGTGAAATCAGCAGCTTCAACAGCGCCTCGAGGTCGCGCACCTCCAGGTTGTCGAGCAGTTCACCGCGGCTGGCGCTGGCATAGGGGATACCGGCCTCGCGCAGTGCCCGTTCGTAGCTGCCGGCATGGGTGCGCCGGCGCAGCAGGAGGATGATATCGCCGTAGTCGAGTGTGCGGCTCGCATCATTCTCGACAATCCGCGTGCCGGCGCCGACCAGGGCGCCTATCTGTGCGGCAATCAGCCGGCCTTCGCGGGCATGCGGCGGGTCGGCGTCGACCAGGCGCGGTGTCTCCAGCGGGTTGCGCAGTCCGTCTTGCGCGGGCTCTGTCGATTCAGGTTCGCCGGCGGTCACCAGCGGCAGGATCTCCACGCGCCCGTACAGTGCCGGGAGATGTGTGCTGTGCGGGTTGAAGGCAGGGATGCGCTGTTTCAGCGGCTCCACGCCGAACACCGTGTTGACGCAGTCGATGATGGCCCGGGCCGAGCGGCGTGACGCATCCAGCGGATATTTCTTTGCCTGCAGGCGGGCCTCCAGCCAGCTGGAGGCCTCTTCCAGCAGGGCGGGATTGGCGCGGCGAAACCCGTAGATCGACTGCTTGCGGTCACCGACCAGGAAGACCGAGCGGCTGCGCTCATTATTGCCGGCGGCAAGTTCTTCCAGCAGCGGCAGCAACAGCCGCCATTGCGTCGGGTTGGTGTCCTGGAATTCATCGACCAGCAGGTGGTCGATGCGCGTGTCCAGCTTGTATTGCACCCAGCTGGCGTGATCGCTGCGATTCAGCAACTGGCAGGCCGTCCATTCAAGGTCGGAAAAATCCAGCAGCCGCTGTTCCCGCTTGATGCGCTGGTAATATGCAAGCAACTGCATGCCCGCCGTGTACCAGGCCAGGTTGGTTTGCAGGGTCCTGAAGCGTGCACACCTGTCTCGTATTTCACCCAGCTCGCTGACCAGTGTCTCGTGCAGCTCGAGGAATTGCTGCTCGCCTGTTCGCCGAGTCGTTTGCACTGGGCCTTGCCTGGCCTTGTACACGCGGGGTGTCCCGTCTTCCGGTGAAGATGACAGGTGTGATGCATGTGCCAGTAGATGTCAGTGGCAGCGAGTGCCTTTCAGTGCCGCGTCAAGCAGGGCTGGCATGATGCGCGATTGGTTTTTGGTTGTGTTTTTTTCGAGCAACTGTGCGAATTCCTGCAGCTGCGAGCGCAACTGCTTATTCGGAAAACCTTTCAGCGGATCTTCGCCGGGGCCGATGCCGAGCAGTTTCGTGAGCCTGCCCTGTGCAAAGGCATGCGCGTCCGGCTGGTCCTCGATGAACGCCCACCAGTCGCTGCGCTGGCTGAGGAAGGAGGTGAGTGCCGTGCGGGCGCTGTCGAGACCTTCACACCCTTCGACCAGTGTTGCAAGAGCCCGGGCGATTTCCCCATCGGGATCGCGCGCCGTCTCCGCAACAAGTGCATCCCGGGCGGCCTGCTCGAGCAGGCCGCTGGACTCGATCAGGTCGAAACCGGGCGCCACGCCGGCTTCCAGCGGAAAGCGTTGCAGCAGTTCCTGGCAGAAGGCATGAAAGGTGGTGGTACGCAGCGTGTAGGGATTGAACAGCGATTCTTCGTAAAGCTGCCGGGCGCGCGTGCGTGTGGCGACATCCGGCTTGATGCCGCATTGCAGCAGCCGTTCATCCAGTTGTTGCGGACCAGCCTCCATCAGCTCGCGCAGGCGCTCCGTGACCCGTTCCTGCATTTCGGCGGCGGCCTTGCGCGTGAAGGTAATGGCGAGGATGCTGTCCGGCGCTGCACCCCCGAGCAACAGGCGAATGATGCGTGTTACCAGCAACCAGGTCTTGCCCGTGCCCGCCGAGGCGTGCACGCTGGCATTGCCGGCGGGGTCTGCGGCCTGCAGGGAATCGATAGCGGCGCTCATGCCGGCTTGCCGTTGGCCGGGCCGGCGACGTTTTCAACGAGCCAGGCCTGTTTTCTGCAGAGCCCGTCCATGTCGCAATACTTGCAGGTTTTGTCATCTCCCCAGGCAGGCAGGCTACTACCGTTTTCAATGGCTTGCAGTACATTGTTGAGGCGTTCTTTAACTGCGCCGGCCAGTTCAACGAGGGGTTCGCCCGCAAGCCGGGCGGCCGGCTTGATTTCCCGGTCGACCTGCAGGTATTCGACCCGTGCCGGCAGACGCCCGGTCAGCAGGGCGTAGGAGGACAACTGCACGTCCTCGCCCGCATCGACCTCGGCCTGTTTGGCGATGCCGCCGGTTTTGTAATCAACAATGGCCGTGCCGCTCGCATTGCTGTCGATGCGATCGAGCCGGCCCCTGAGCCTGTAGCCATTAACCAGTTCGAGTTCGGCATCCTGCTCGGCCGTCTGGAACGCCCACGCCTGCTGACGCTCGATTTGCCAGTCGATGTAAGCAGGGATCAGCAGCTGCCAGCGGCGCAACCAGGCGCGGTGTTCGAAGTTGTCTTCCAGTGTCCGGGTAAACACCTCTGCCGAAATCTCTTCGAGGCGGGCCTTTGCCTGCATGCTGTTGGCTGCGGTGACAGGCACAGTGAAGTCGACGTGAAAGCGTTCCAGTGCCTGGTGCACCAGGCTGCCGTATTCGGCCTTCTCCAGTGCCTCCCTGACTTCTTCCTGTGCCTTCAGCCCGAGGCCGCGGGCGGCAAAGAAACGGTAGGGGCAGTCAATCAGCATACGGTGTGCACTGACCGAGAGTTCCCGCGGCAGCAGCTCCGCGGGCAAGTGCGCGGCGGGATACGCGGCGGGTAAGGGTGCAGGCAGCGGGTTCGAGCCCTGTACCTGGCTGGCCGGGTCTTCCAGTAATGCAGCAAGGTCGTTGTCAGCCAGGTCGTCATTCCAGGCAAGCCGGTGAAAGGTTTGCAGGGCCTCGAGCCACGGGCTGGGCATGCGCGCTTCGCCGTTGGCTTCACTGTGCCAGGTCAGCAGGACGTCCGGCGCACTTTCGAGCAGGCGACGAAAGCGGTTGAACTGCAGTGCATGGCGTTCCGGCCAGACGGGCAGGCCCAGGCCGCTGCGAACCGGGTCGTTAAAAAACGGTGAGGCCGCCGTGCCGGCCGGCAGGTATTCGCGGTCACAGGCACCGATGACGATGGCCGCAAAACTGCCCAGCTGCGCCTGTTGCAGGTTCATCAGCAACACCGGGCTGTTCACGGCAGCCGGGACGAAAATCGTGGCGTTCCAGGGCGGCACCGAACCAGGCGCGGAACTCGAGCCAGTTCATTTCGACAGCGCAGTGTCTTGCGGCATCATGCAGCAGGTTCCATTCATGGAGAATGCGCTCCCCGGCCTGGTCGTTACCGAAGGCCTGCCACATGCCTAATCGTTGCAGGCTCTCTTGCAGGGCCTCCAGTAGCTGCAACGGTTGTGCCGGCGAGCCGTCCAGGAACGGGCGCAAGGGGTCGGCGGCCTGGTCGAGCAGGTTCAGCAGCTCGAGCAATTCACGGGCCGTGTCACTCGGCCAGAAATCGGGCAGGCGCTGCCGGCGCGATTCGATGTGGTAACGGTAGCGTTGCAGTCCGCGGGCAATGTTTTCATGCCGGATGATGTCCTGTTCCAGCCGGTAGACAAGATGCTGGAGCCGTTCAGTGTCGTCGTCCGCAAAGATGAAAGGGGATTTGAGTACATCGAGCAGCGGCTGGTGGGCAAAGTCTTCCTCAACGGTTTCCAGCCAGCGCTCCAGTGCTGCCGCGGTACTGGTCGTGGAGAGTGCCCAGCCGCCGCTGTCCTGCAGGCTGATGGAGGCGCGTTCCAGCAGGGCGCGCACGCGTCGTGCCAGGCGCCGGTCTTCGGTGACGATGGCGATCGGCTGGCGTTCATCGAGTAACCAGCGGCGGACCTGCAATTCAATCGCGCGGGCTTCCTGCTCCGGGGAACGCGCCGCCAGGACTGCCAGGCGGCCGGCCAGCGGGGAGGCCTGCGCACTGAAGGCCGCGGCCCGTTCGCCGGGCGGGGTTTCCACGGGCGAGAACACGGCATCGAGAAAGCGCGCGCTGTCGTCATCCGCCGGCGCCGCTGCCTGTTGCCGGAGACTGTCCATGGGCTGGCTGGCGGTGACAGCGCCGGGTGATTGCTGCGGGTAGAGCAGGCACTCGGCCTGCCCGGACGGCAACAGCCGCGCGATCCATTCGACTTCTGCGGCATGCAGTGCGTCAAAGCCCGTGAAATAAATCCGGCAGGACTCGCTGGCGGGCAGGGCGGCGGCAAGGCGTTGCAGGCAGGCCATGCCGGGATCGAGCATGTTTTCAGCCGCCAGCTGCGTGTGCCAGGCCTGCCACAGGCGGTGGACGACATTGGCTTCAATACCCAGCGGTTCCGGCAGCCGGTCGGTCACCCCGTAGGCGGAGCCCAGTTGTGCCGTAAAGACCTCGATGTCATCGGGAACCGGGACACGGTGCAGGGTCAGTTCGTCAAACAGGGACACCAGGCTGGCGGCGACTTGCCAGGGATCGCCGCCGGAGAAAACCGACGGGTGAGACTTCAGTACCCCGGCGAGCATCAACTCCCGGTGGGCGCGTCCGGGAATGACCTGGTCGACTGCAGTGTGTTTGCCCAGCCACTGTTCAAGGGTGCTGATGTCCGGGCCGAGCAGGGCGCGATGGCCAGGCACGGCGGCCGCATCGAGCAGGTGTTTGCGCAGTTGCGCTGCGAACTGCAGGTCGGGCAGCAGGACGACGGTGTTGCTCAGGTCCGGCAAGCGTCGTCGCGTTGTCGATGATGCGGCGTGCAGTGACCGCAAGAATATCTTCGTGACAGGGGACGAGGATAACTGCCTTCTCGGCGCTCATCTCGGCGTGATCGCTGATCACTGAAACGGCATCAACGCTCCAGGTACTTTAACTTGTCCGGTTTGTCTGTCCACTCAGCGGAATCCGCGGGCGGGTCTTTCATCTGGGTAATGACCGGCCACTCTTTCGCCAGCTCGGCATTCAGCGCGAGGAACTGCTCCTGTCCTTCCGGCAGGTCACCTTCGTCGAAGATGGCATTGATCGGGCATTCGGGTTCGCACAGGGTGCAGTCAATGCATTCATCGGGGTCGATCACCAGGAAGTTCGGGCCTTCATGGAAGCAGTCGACCGGGCAGACCTCGACACAGTCGGTGAGTTTGCACTTGATGCAGTTTTCAGTCACAACAAAGGTCATGAAGTTCTCCACTGGTAGTTGCCTGGTACAGCGCCTGCGCGGCTGCATCCATGTTCTCAATAAAAAACGCTAACTTATTGTTATATAATGTATATGGTCAAAGACCCTGTCGCAGGCTTGCAGTATACATCTAAACAGCCCCGCTATGAATGCAGATCCTGTTTGGCGAGATCCTTGAGGGCATACAGGGCCTGCTGGGCCTGCTTCGGCGTCATGTTGTCGGGATCAATCCCGTCCAGGGCCTCCAGCAGCGGGTGCTCGCCGGGCGCCTGGAACAGGCCCAGCTGCGGGGAGGGCGCGTCTGTTGCCGGGCGGTTTCTCCTGTTCCAGTTCATGCAGGCACTTGCGCGCCTCTGCAATCACGGCCAGCGGCACCCCGGCCAGCGCCGCCACGTGCAGGCCGTAGCTCTGATCGGCCGCACCGCTTTTGACGGCGTGCAGGAAGACGATACGGTCATCGTGCTCAACGGCGTCGAGGTGGGCGTTGTCGATACTGTCGTACTCCTCCGGTAACGAGGTCAGTTCGAAATAATGGGTGGCAAACAGGGTGAACGCCTTGACCCGCACGGCGAGATCCACGGCGCAGGCCCAGGCCAGCGACAGCCCGTCGTAGGTGCTGGTGCCGCGTCCGATTTCATCCATCAGCACGAGGCTCTGTTCGGTCGCGTTATGCAGGATGTTGGCCGTCTCGGTCATTTCGACCATGAAGGTGGAACGTCCGCCCGCCAGGTCATCGGAGGCCCCGATGCGCGAGAAGATGCGGTCGATGGGGCCGATGACCGCCTTGTCAGCCGGCACATAACAGCCGATATGGGCAAGCAGTACGATCAGTGCAGTCTGGCGCATGTAGGTGGATTTACCACCCATGTTGGGCCCGGTGATGATGAGCATGCGCCGGCTTGAATTGAGTTGCAGATCATTCGGAATAAACGGATCGTCGAGAATATTTTCAACGACCAGGTGGCGGCCTTTCTCGATGGCGATGCCAGCTCGATCTGCGAGTGTCGGGCAACACAGTTTCAGCGTGACACTGCGTTCGGCAAAATTGGCCAGCACATCCAGTTCGGAAAGTGCATGGGCGCATCGCCCCAGCGGCCCGAGATATTCGGCAAGCTGCTCGAGCAGGTCATTGTAGAGAGACTTCTCCAGTGCCAGCGCACGTTCGCGTGCGCTCAGCACCTTGCTTTCATGGTCTTTTAATTCCGGCGTACTGTAACGTTCAACGGCCTTCAGCGTCTGCCGGCGCTGGTAGTCATCCGGTACCTTGTCGGCCTGCAGGCGGCTGACCTCGATGTAGAAACCATGCACCCGGTTGTAGCGAATCTTCAGGTTACCGATACCACTGCGCTGGCGCTCGCGGGTTTCCATGTCGACCAGCACCCGGTCACCATGTTCGCTCAGGTCGCGCAATTCATCGAGATCTGAATCAAAGCCCGCTGCCAGTACACCGCCGTCACGAATCAGTACCGGCGGTTCTTCTTTTATCGCTGCTACCAGCAGGGCATGGATGTCCGGGTGGAGCCCGATTTGTGCGGACAGCTGCGTGAGCATGGGGTCCTCGTAGCCGGCAAGCGTCTCCTGCAGGTCGGTTAGCAGGCCAAGGCTGTCGCGGAGCCCGGCCAGGTCCCGGGGGCGCGCCGATTTCAGGGCAATGCGAGCCAGTATGCGTTCGATATCGGAGATACCACACAGCAGCTCATGCACCTCTGCATACAACTGGCCTTCAACAAGCGTAGCAACGCACTGGTAGCGTTGCCTGAGCACGGCATGGTCTCGTAACGGGCGCGCCAGCCAGCGGCGCAACAGGCGACCGCCCATGCTGCAGGCAGTGTTATCGAGCACGCTGATCAAGGTGTGTTTCCTGTTGCTTGATCCGGATTCCTCGAGTTCCAGGTTGCTGCGGGTAGCGACATCCAGCACCAGGCTGTCACTGCGCTGCTCGAGGCGCAGGCCGCGCAAATGCGGCAGCTCGGTGCGCTGGGTGTTCTTTACATATTGCAGCAGGCCGCCGGCGGCGCCGATGGCCACATCGAGTGTCTCGCAACCGAAGCCGCCGAGATCATGCGTACCGAATTGCTGGTTCAGCTGGCGGCGTGCGCTGTCGGTTTCGAACAGCCAGGGGGCCTGCCGGCGCAGGCCGCTGTGGCGTGCAATATCAGCCGGCAGTTCGACGGCTTCATTGACGATCAGTTCCGCCGGGTTGAGACGTTGCAGTTCGCCCTGCAGCGCATCGTTACCCGTGAATTGCTGCACGCTGAAGCGTGCGCCGGAGAGGTCAAGCGCGGCCAGCCCCCAGGTGTCGCCGAGCCGGTTGACGGCCACCAGCAGGTTGTCCTGGCGGTCATCCAGCAGGGCGTCTTCGGTGACGGTGCCGGGGGTGACGATACGCACCACCTTGCGCTCGACCGGTCCCTTGCTGGTCGCCACGTCGCCGACCTGTTCGCAGATGGCGACCGATTCACCCTGGCGCACCAGCCGGCCGAGGTACTGGTCGATTGCATGTACCGGCACACCGGCCATGGGTATGGCCTCGCCCGCGGACTGGCCGCGAGCCGTCAGGGTGATATCCAGCAGTTTGGCGGCGCGCCGGGCGTCGTTGAAAAACAGCTCGTAAAAGTCGCCCATTCGGTAGAACAGCAGGATGTCAGGGTGTTCAGCCTTGATGCCGAGGTACTGCTGCATCATCGGTGTATGGGCGGGTGTCGTCATGGCGTGCAAGTCTACCTTTATATGCGCTGCTCGCACAGGGTAACTCTGTCGTTTGCAGAGCGGTCTGGTAGACTTCACCGAGTGTCTCCACCGGATAGTCCTATGTCTACACGTGTGCTTGCTGTCATCGTGCTTCTCATTCTGTTGATTGGCGGTCTGTTTGGCGTGAAATACTGCCAGGTGCAACAGAGTGCGGGCCAGTCCCACATGCCGCCACCGTCCACCGTGGCCGTGGCGACCGTGGAGGAGACCGAGTGGCAGCCCTGGCTGGAGTCGGTCGGGACGCTGGTGGCGACGCAGGGGGTGTTCGTCTCCACCGAAATCGCCGGGCATGGTGAGCGCCATCCAGTTCGAGTCGGGTGAGCAGGTAGAGGCGGGCACCTTGCTGGTGCAGCTCGACGACAGTGTCGACCGGGCGGAACTGGATGGCCTGGCCGCCGAGCGGCGGGTTGCGCAGCAGGAATACGAGCGCGCCGAGAAACTGGTGACCGACAAGCTGGGTTCGCAGTCGACCTTCGACCGGGCAAAAGCGAACCTGCAGAATTGCGCAGGCCCTGCATGAGGCGAAACGCGCCCAGCTTGAGAAAAAGGCGATTCGTGCGCCGTTCAGCGGCCAGCTGGGCATCCGTGAAGTCAACCTGGGACAGTATCTGCAGCCGGGTGCGCAGATCGCCTCGCTGCAGCAGCTCGACCCGATCTTCGTGGATTTCGCGTTGCCGGAACGCGACCAGTCATCCCTTGCGCTCAACCAGGACATCAGCATCCGCATCAAGGCCCGGCCCGGGCGGCTGTTCAGCGGCACCATCAGCGCCATCGATCCGCGCGTTGACCGCAATACCCGCAGCGTACGCATCCGCGCCACCCTCGACAATCCCGACCATTACCTGCTCCCCGGCATGTTCGCCGAGGTGCGTGCCCTGCTGCCCATGCGCAGCGGAATACTGACACTGCCACGCACGGCCATTACCTATAATACCTACGGCGATGCGGTGTTCGTCGTGCAGGAAAAGGACGGGGCGCTCAGTGTCGAACACCGCCAGGTGGAAACCGGCGAGGTGCGTGACGGCCGGGTCGAGATCCGTTCGGGTCTGAGTGCCGGCGAGCGCGTGGTCAGTGCCGGCCAGGTGAAGCTGCGAAACGGCGCACAGGTGGTCATCGACGCGACCGTCAAGCTCGATAAAGCAGTCAGCGCACCATGAAATTCACCGATATCTTCATTCACCGCCCGGTGCTGGCCAGTGTCGTCAGCCTGCTGATCCTGGTCGTCGGCCTGCGTGCGATCACCGCACTCGAAGTGCGCCAGTTTCCGGAAACCAAGAATACCGTGGTGACGGTGACCACGACCTACCCGGGCGCCAGCAGCGAGCTGGTCAAGGGTTTCATTACCACGCCGCTGCAACAGGCGATCGCCGAGGCCGACGGCATCGACTTCCTCGTCTCGACCAGCACCCAGGGCCGCTCCGTGATCGAGGCGCACATGGTCCTCAATTACGATTCGAACGCGGCGGTGGCCGAGATCCAGTCCAAGGTCGCCAGCCAGCGCAACGTGCTGCCGGCCGAGGCCGATGACCCGGTGATCGATTCGACCACGGGCGATTCCACCGCATTGATGTATCTCGCCTTCTACAGCGAGTCCATGTCGCCTTCGCAGATTACCGATTACCTGCTCCGGGTTGCTCAGCCCAAACTGCAGGCCGTCCCCGGCGTGGCCAAGGCGGGACTTATCGGCAACAAGACATTCGCCATGCGCATCTGGCTTGATCCGCAGCGCATGGCGGCCATGGGGGTAACGGCCGGCGACGTGCGCGAGGCGCTGCAGGCAAACAACTACCTGTCGGGGATCGGCAACACCAAGGACGCCTACGTGACCATCGATCTCAGTACCACGACCGACATCAGCACGCTCGAGGACTTTGCCAGCCTGGTGGTACGCGAGTCGGGCGATGTGCTGGTGCGCATCAGGGACTTCGCCGAGGTAAAGATGGGCGCGGAGGACTATGACTCGACCAGCTGGTACAACGGCGAGACCGCCATCTACATCGGTATGGAGCCGGCCCCGGGGGCCAACCCGCTGAATGTGGCCGCACGCGTGCATGCCACCATGGACGAGATTCGCGAGCAGCTGCCGCAGGGTCTCAATGCGCACATTCCCTATGATGCCAGCGTCTATATCAACGATTCCATCGACGAGGTGTTTATTACGCTGGCCGAGGCGGTGCTGATCGTGCTGACGGTGATTTTTCTGTCACTCGGTTCGCTGCGTGCGGCCCTGGTCCCGGCCGTCGTCGTGCCGCTGTCACTGGTTGGCGGGACTTTCCTGATGCTGTTGATGGGTTTTTCGATCAACCTGTTGACGCTGTTGTCGCTGGTGCTGGCAATCGGCCTGGTGGTCGATGATGCCATCGTGGTGGTCGAGAACGTGCACCGGCATATCGAAAAGGGTGAGGCGCGCCTCGATGCCGCCATCAAGGGTGCGCGCGAACTGGCCGTGCCCATTATTGCCATGACCACCACGCTGGTGGCGGTATATGCGCCGATCGGATTCATGGGCGGGCTGGTCGGGACCCTGTTCACCGAGTTTGCCTTTACCCTCGCCGGTGCTGTGCTGATTTCCGGTGTAGTTGCACTGACCCTGTCACCGATGCTCTCTGGCAAGGTGTTGAAACCGGCCGGCGAACAGGGCCGCTTCGAACAGCTGGTTGAACATTTTTTCACCCGGCTTTCCAACGGGTACCTGGGTGCACTGCGTGCGTCCCTGGATGCGTTGCCGGCGGTCATGGTGTTTGCCGCGGTGGTGCTCGGCAGCATCTACTTCATGTTTGCCGCCAGCCAGAACGAGCTTGCACCGACCGAGGACCAGAGCATCCTGTTTTTCCAGGCCCTCGGACCGCAGACCGCAACGCTGGACTACAACGAGGCCTACATACGACAGATCGTTGATGCCTTCAAGCAGGTGCCCGAACATCACGAAAGTTTTTTTCTGCTGGGTTTCGGGGGCGATAACCGCACCACTTTCGGCGGTTTCAAGATGCTGCCACCCTCGCAGCGCACGCGCTCGCAGATGCAGGTCATGCCGGATGTCCAGCAGGGGCTCAACCAGGTTGCCGGTGTCCAGACAGCGGTGTTCCCGCGTGCCAGCCTGCCGGGCGCAGGGCGCGGCCTGCCGCTGCAGTTCGTGATCACCGCCCCGGCGGTCGATTTCTCCGAGCTGACGGATGTCGCCGACAGGCTGATCGGCAGCGGCATGGGCAGCGGCAAGTTCGCCTTCCTGAGAAAGTCCATCGAGTTCAACCGGCCGCGCAACACCCTGGTGATCGACCGCGACCTGGCCGCGGACCTGGGTATCAGCATGCAGGACATCGGCGGCAACCTGGGCACCATGCTGGGCGGAAACTACGTCAACCGTTTCAACCTCGATGGACGCAGCTACAAGGTCATTCCCCAGGTGGCACGGCAATTCCGCCTCGATCGCGACATGCTGGATGAATATTATGTGCGCACCAGGACCGGTGAGATGGTGCCCTTATCCACCGTGGTATCGTTCGAGACCAGCGTCGAACCCAACAAACGGGTGCAGTTCCAGCAGCTCAATTCCGTGACCGTCGAGGGCGTGGTCGCGCCGGGGACCACGCTGGGCGATGCGCTGGTCTTCCTCGAGACGCAGGCGCGCAACATCTTCCCGCAGGGCTTCGGCTGGGACTATGCCGGCGAGTCACGCCAGTACGCGCAGCAGGGCAGTGCGCTGATCGCCACGTTCTTCATGTCCATCCTGGTCATCTACCTGGTGCTGGCCGCGCAGTTCGAGAGCTGGCGCGATCCGATCATCATCCTCGTCTCCGTGCCCATGTCGATTGCCGGCGCGCTGGCGTTCCTGATGCTGGGTTTCGCCACGGTCAACATCTACACCCAGGTCGGCCTGATTACGCTGATCGGGCTGATCGCGAAAAACGGCATCCTGATCGTCGAGTTCGCCAACCAGCTGCAACTGACCGAGGGCCTGGGCAAGCGCGCGGCGGTCGAACAGGCGGCGGCCATTCGCCTGCGGCCCATCCTGATGACCACGGTGTCGATGATCGTGGCAATGGTGCCGCTGCTCACCGCCAGCGGACCCGGGGCCGTCAGCCGCTTCGACATCGGCCTGGTGATCGCCACCGGCCTGGGTATCGGCACGCTGTTCACCCTGTTTGTCGTGCCGGCCGTGTACCTGTTGCTTGGCCAGGAACACAAGGCCGCGGTCGCCGTGGTTCCGGACGAGTCGCTGGTGCAGCGGTTGATCGTTAACGCAGGCTAGACTGGTACTTGTGGAGCCAGCGCCAGCTAGGCGAACGTACACGCGCTGTTCGGCAGCTGACGCTGGCTACCTACAGTGATCAGATGCAGGTGAGAACCTAATCCTCATGTCTGACTTGAACGAACTGGCGCAACAGGTTGGGGAACGGCTGTTACTGCAAAATGAAATGCTGGCCGTGGCCGAGTCCTGCACCGGCGGCTGGGTGGCGAAGTGCCTGACAGATATTGCCGGCAGCTCCGGCTGGTTTGACCGCGGCTTCGTCACCTACAGCAACGCTGCCAAGCAGACCATGCTCGGGGTCAGCGCGGCAACGCTGGACGCGGCGGGGGCGGTGAGTGAGCAGACCGTCCGGGAAATGGCGGCCGGGGCGCTGGCCAACAGCGCGCGCGGATGTGGCCGTGGCGATCAGCGGGATTGCCGGCCCGGGCGGCGCCATGCCGGGCAAGCCGGTGGGCACGGTCTGTTTTGCCTGGGCCGCGGCCGCTGGCGATCTGCGGGCCGAGACCTGTCATTTCACGGGCGACCGCGAGGCCGTGCGCCGCCAGTCGGTAGCCCATGCCCTGCAGGGGTTGCTGAATGTCCCCGGAAAAGGCTGAAAAACGCCAGCGGCTGTTCTTCGCCCTGTGGCCCGATGAAGAGTTGCGCAGTGCCCTGGACCAGTCGGCGAAGCAACTGCTGGGCAAGCGGGTCAGGCGTGTCGCGGCTGATAATCTGCATATAACACTGGCGTTTGCCGGTGCGTGCACCGCAGACCAGCGCGCTTGCCTGGAGACGGCCGCCGGCGAAATCCAGGCGCCGCGCTTTGAACTCTGCATCGACCGCCTGGGTTATTGGCAAAAACCGCGTATGCTCTGGGCCGGGTGCCACCATACCCCCATGGAAATACGGACATTGGCGGGTGCCCTGCAAGCGGTGCTTGCAGGGTGCGGCTTCGCACCGGATGCCCGCGCCTATGTGCCGCATGTCACGCTTGCGCGCAAGCAGAATACGGCGCCCGATTCAAATAAATTCCCCGCGATTACATGGTCAATCAGCGAATTCTGTCTGGTCGAGTCAGTCACCGACCCGGCGGGTGCCCGATATCGCGTATTGTGCCGCTGGGCGCTTGGGGGTGGCTAGCATCTATGTGATAATTGCGGCGTCCGGCGAGCCAGGGATGGCCTCGCCATGAACCACTAGCGGAGGAGCAGATGGAAGACAACAAACGCAAGGCCTTGAGTGCAGCGCTGGGGCAAATCGAGAAACAGTTTGGCAAGGGTGCGGTCATGCGTATGGGGGACGTCGGTGCCGCACGTGATATCGAGGTGGTGTCCACCGGTTCGCTCGGTCTGGATGTCGCGCTCGGTATCGGCGGCTTGCCGCGTGGCCGGGTTGTCGAGATCTACGGCCCGGAATCGTCCGGCAAGACAACGCTCACCCTGCAGGTGATTGCCGAGGCACAAAAGGCCGGCGGCACGGCGGCGTTTATCGACGCCGAGCACGCGCTCGATCCGGGCTATGCCGAGAAACTCGGGGTGAATGTCGATGACCTGCTGGTCTCGCAGCCGGATACCGGTGAGCAGGCCCTTGAGATTGCCGACATGCTGGTGCGTTCTTCCGCCATCGACGTCGTCGTGGTCGACTCGGTTGCCGCACTGACACCGAAGGCCGAAATCGAGGGCGACATGGGTGATTCGCACATGGGCCTGCAGGCACGGCTGATGTCGCAGGCACTGCGCAAGCTGACCGCCAATATCCAGCGCTCCAATACCATGGTGATCTTCATCAACCAGATCCGCATGAAGATCGGTGTCATGTTCGGCAGCCCGGAAACCACCACCGGCGGTAATGCGCTGAAGTTTTACGCCTCGGTGCGTCTCGATATCCGCCGCATCGGCGCCATCAAGAAGGGCGATGAAATCACCGGTAACGAGACCCGCGTCAAGGTGGTGAAGAACAAGATGGCACCGCCCTTCAAGAAGGCGGAATTCCAGATCCTCTACGGCGAGGGTATTTCCCGCGAGGCGGAACTCATCGACCTGGGTGTCGAGCACGGCTTCGTTGAAAAGTCCGGCGCCTGGTACAGCTATGGCAAGGACCGCATCGGGCAGGGCAAGGATAATGTGCGCGAGTTTCTGAAACAGAACCCGGATATCGCCAACGAGATCGATGCCAAGCTCCGTGCCAAGCTGTTACCCGGCAAGCCCGTCGCTGCGCTTGAAGAGGTGCTCGAAGCTGAAGCCTGAACAGGCGAGTGATGCCGCCTTTATTCGAAAATCCGCAATGGATTTCCTGGCGCGCCGTGAACACAGTGAAGTCGAACTGAGACGCAAACTGGCAACGCGTGGTTTTGATGCAGAACTGATCGAAACCACGCTCGCCGACCTGGTTGCGGAAAACCTGCTGAGTAATTCGCGTTTTGCCGAGGCCTTTGTGCACTCCCGTTTCCAGCGGGGCACAGGACCGCAGAAGATCCATGCGGAACTGCGCGAACGCGGTATCGACGATGGCCTGATCGACGACAGCATTGCCGGGTACGACCAGCAATGGCGGGAACGTGTCAGGGAGGTGCGCGAGAAAAAATTCGGCGCACACCTGCCGGGCGATTACAAGGAGCGCGCCCGGCAGATGCGCTTTCTGCAGCAGCGTGGTTTTACCTCCGAACAGATCTCGAGTGCTTTTAAAGAGACATAGCAGTTCCGATCGCGGATGAGATCCGCTCCTACGCTCGTTCTGCCACCTGTAGGAGCGAGCGCCAGCTCGCGAACAGCTCGCCAGCTGCGCTGGCTCCTGCAATTTATTTATGCCCGGATATCCTGTTGTTCTGAGACCTGTGACGGATCTCATCCGCGATGAGAGCATGCGTACCCGGCCATATTCCCCGGTGTCCACGGCGGACCGTTAAAAGATGTTCCAATCCATCCCAAATCCCTGAATAATAAGGATCCTTAAATCAATCATGTGACAGAACCCGCTTTATGAGCAGCAGCGCAGAACTTCGCCAGGCCTTCCTGGACTTTTTCAGGGAGCGTGACCATACCGTGGTCGCGTCCAGTTCGCTGGTGCCTGCAGACGATCCAACCCTGCTGTTCGTCAATGCCGGCATGGTGCAGTTCAAGGATGTGTTTCTCGGCAAGGAAAAACGCAGTTACCAAAGGGCCGCCAGCAGCCAGCGCTGTGTGCGTGCCGGCGGCAAGCACAATGACCTGGAGAACGTCGGTTATACCGCACGCCACCACACCTTCTTCGAAATGCTTGGCAACTTCAGCTTCGGCGACTACTTCAAGCGCGAGGCGATTGCCTATGCCTGGGAGTTTTTAACGGAGGTGCTCAAGCTGCCGCCCGAGAAACTGTGGGTGACGGTGTTCGAGGAGGACGACGAGGCGGCGGATATCTGGCTGAAGGACATCAAGGTCGACCCGGCCCGGCTGGGCCGCATCGGCGCGAAAGATAACTTCTGGTCGATGGGGGATACCGGGCCCTGCGGCCCCTGTTCGGAGATTTTCTACGATCATGGCGAAAATATCCCCGGCGGTCCGCCAGGCAGCCCGGACGCGGACGGTGACCGCTATGTCGAGATCTGGAACCTGGTGTTCATGCAGTATGACCGCGACCCGTCCGGTAACCTGCACCCGTTGCCAAAACCGTCGGTCGACACCGGCATGGGGCTGGAGCGCCTGGCAGCCATCATGCAGGGCGTGCACAACAATTACGAAATCGACCTGTTCCGCAATCTCGTCGGGGCTGCCGCAAAGATCGCCGCTACGGATGATTTGGCGAACAATTCCCTGCGGGTCATTGCCGATCATATCCGTTCCTGCGCCTTCCTGATCGTCGACGGGGTGCTGCCGTCCAACGAAGGGCGCGGCTACGTTCTGCGCCGCATTATTCGCCGTGCCGTTCGCCACGGCTACAAGCTGGGTATCAAGGAACTGTTTTTCTACAAGCTGGTAGCGCCGCTGTGTGCTGAAATGGGTGCCGCCTATCCCGAACTGATACAGAACCAGGCGCATGTCGAACGTATCCTCAAGGTTGAAGAGGAGCGTTTTGCCGAGACCCTCGAACAGGGCATGCGTATTCTCGAGGAAGATCTTGCCGCCATGCAGGGCACACAGATTTCCGGTGATACGGTGTTCAAGCTGTATGACACCTTCGGTTTTCCCATGGACCTGACCGCCGATATTGCCCGCGAGCGCGGCCTGACGATCGATACCGACGGCTTCGATACGGCCATGGACGGGCAGCGCAGCCGTGCGCGCGCGGCCAGCCAGTTTGGCTCGAGCCATGCAGACGGCCTTCAGTTTGAAGGCGATACGACGTTTACCGGCTATGAACACCTCGAGGAACAGGCCGGCATCGTGGCGCTGTTCAGGGAGGGCGAGGCGGTCGATGTGTTGCAGGCGGGTGAGTCCGGCATCGTGATACTCGACCAGACCCCGTTTTATGCCGAATCCGGCGGCCAGGTCGGTGATCGCGGCCAGCTGAAGACGGCCGATGCCGTATTCGAGGTGAGCGACACGCAAAAGCAGGGCGGTACCGCGATTGCTCACATCGGCCGTGTCGGCAGTGGCGCCTTGCGCCGCGGTGATGCCGTTGAGGCGCGTGTCGACTGGCGCCGGCGCCAGGCAACGATACTGAATCATTCGGGTACCCACTTGCTGCATGCCGCCCTGCGCAAGGTACTTGGCGATCATGTTCAGCAGAAGGGTTCGCTGGTTGACCCGGAACGATTGCGTTTTGACTTTGCGCATTATGAACCGCTCAGCCCGGAGCAGCTTGCCGAGATCGAGCATCTCGTCAACCAGCAGATTCGTGCCAATGCCGCGGCAGAGACGCGGGTCATGTCGGTCGATGATGCACTTGCCTCCGGTGCCATGGCCCTGTTCGGTGAAAAATACGGGGAAAAGGTCCGCGTGCTGTCGATTGGTGAATTCTCGGTGGAGCTCTGCGGCGGTACGCACGTCGAGCATGCCGGCGATATCGGCCTGTTGAAAATCATTTCGGAAACCGGTATCGCCTCGGGTGTGCGGCGCATCGAGGCCGTCACCGGCGAAGCGGCACTGCAATGGCTGGCCGCGAACGAGCAACGCCTGCAGCGCATTGCCGGGCTTCTCAAAGGCAGCCGCGAGGATGTCGACGAGAAGGTTGCACAGTTGCTTGAGAAACAGCGCCTGCTCGAAAAGGAACTGCGCCAGTTGAAGGGCAGGATGGCCAGCAGCCAGGGCAGTGACCTGGCATCACAGGCGGTGGAAATAAAAGGCATCAAGGTGCTCGCGGCCCGCCTCGACGGGGCGGACACGCAGGTGCTGCGCGAGACCCTGGACCAGCTGAAGAACAAGCTGGGTGCTGCCGCCGTGGTGCTGGCGGCTGTTGCCGGTGACAAGGTCACGCTGGTGGCCGGCGTGACCAAAGAACAGACCGCGACCGTGAAGGCCGGCGAACTGGTCAACTTCGTCGCCTCTCAGGTCGGTGGCAAGGGCGGCGGGCGTCCCGATATGGCGCAGGCCGGCGGCAACCAGCCCGAGCATCTCGATGCCGCGCTTGCTTCGGTCGCCGGCTGGGTGGAACAACTGTAATAACAGGTTGAAATAAACAGGGACATGGCACTTATCGTACAAAAATACGGCGGCACCTCGGTCGGTTCGGCCGAGCACATCGGTCACGTGGCCGACAAGGTCGTTGACTGGCGTGCAAAAGGCAATGACGTCGTCGTGGTGGTCTCGGCAATGAGCGGTGAAACCAACCGCCTGCTGGCACTGGCCGATGAAGTCACAGACAAACCGGTTCCGCGTGAACTTGATGTATTGTTGTCCACCGGCGAGCAGGTGACCATCGCACTGCTCTGCATGGCGTTGGAAAAACGCGGCTGTGCGGCGCGTTCCTACACCGGCAGCCAGGTGCAGATTCTTACCGATAATGCCCACAACAAGGCGCGCATTCGGGAAATTGATGACAAGCGCTTGCATACCGACCTTGCGGCCGGACGGGTGGTGGTCGTGGCCGGTTTCCAGGGTGTCGATGAAGATGGCAATATCACCACGCTGGGCCGGGGCGGATCGGATACCACGGCAGTGGCGCTGGCCGCGGCACTGAAGGCGGACGAATGCCAGATCTATACGGACGTCGATGGCGTCTATACCACGGACCCGCGCGTCGTGCCTGAGGCTCGTCGGCTCGCGCGGATTACCTTTGAAGAGATGCTCGAGATGGCAAGTCTTGGCTCGAAAGTATTGCAGATCCGCTCGGTGAGTTTTGCCGGTCGTTACAATGTACCGCTACGGGTCCTTTCTTCGTTTGAAGAGGGTGAAGGTACGCTGATTACCTATGAGGATGAAGAGATGGAACAGGCGCTGATATCCGGCATTGCTTTCAATCGCGATGAGGCAAAATTAACCGTTCTCGGCGTGCCTGACAAACCGGGTATTGCCTACCAGTTACTTGGGCCGATTGCCGATGCCAATATAGAAGTGGACATGATCATCCAGAACATCGCGCCTGACGGCGGCACGACTGACTTCACCTTTACCGTTCACCGCAATGATTACAGCCGCGCCCTGGAAATACTCTCGCGCACGGCGGATGAACTGCATGCACGCGAGGTCATCGGCGATGACAAGATCGTCAAGATTTCACTGGTAGGTGTCGGCATGCGCTCGCACGCCGGTATTGCCTCGACCATGTTTGCCGCCCTTGCCAGGGAAGGTGTGAACATCCGCATGATTTCAACGTCCGAGATCAAGATATCCGTCGTGGTGGATGAAAAGTACCTGGAACTGGGTGTTCGTACCCTGCATGATGTCTTTAATTTGGCGCAGCCTGAAAAAGTCTAGAGTAATCAATAATTGCCTGTATTTAGTCCCGGTATTCAGGTTATTTGCAGAAACTTGCCCCGATTACACTTTATATATATTCTTGAAGTACAAGAGGTGCCAGGGGAAAAAGAGCGCCGGGTTCAGGTAGCAGGTACGGCATCTGCTGAATATAACAACAAACATTGGGTAGGAACCACGTGATAACAAGGAGATGGACCGATGTTGATTCTTACAAGAAGAGTGGGGGAGACGCTCATGGTCGGTGATGAAGTGACTGTCACTGTGCTGGGTGTCAAAGGTAATCAGGTCAGGATAGGTGTCAATGCTCCCCGGGATGTCGCCGTCCACCGGGAAGAGATATACGAACGCATCAAGCATGAGCAGCACGATAAAGACGGTACCAATTGACTCGCCCGATGCTTTTTAAAGCGCCAAACTTTACCTCGTAAAATCACACAGGTATGCTACGCCCCTTGTGGCGTAGCATACCTGTGTGTAATGTTTCGTTTTTGCCCCTTACAGAGTCCGGCCCGCGCGCCTGTGGGAGCGGATATCATCCGCGATCAACCTGGACGTAAGGGGGAAAAAGATGTGGCTCATTGCGACCACTAATTAATGAGGCCAGGCAGTAAAACAGTTAAAATGTGTTTCCCGGAGAGGTGGCCGACGGCTGCAGGCGCTGCCCGGGTAAGCAAGTAGGAGTCAGTCTGCCGAGGGCTGAAGCCGCTCCCCTGCTAAGGGAGTATGGGAATTAAGGTCCCCATGAGGGGCCTTTTTTTTTCACCAATGCCAGCCGGGATTTGAGCCCTCGATATACCAATCAAGCGGTTCGACAAGCGACTGGAAGTCGCGCAGAACGCCGGCTATGCCGGCGGCCCCGAAGGGGTGAGGGCCAACGGCCCGAATAATCCCTCTCTCTCCGCCAGATAAAAAAGGCCCCTTGAGGGGCCTTTTTTTTCACCAATGCCAGCCGGGATTTGAGCCCTCGATATACCAATTAAGCGGTTCGACAAGCGACTGGAAGTCGCGCAGAACGCCGGCTATGCCGGCGGCCCCGAAGGGGTGAGGGCCAACGGCCCGAATAATCCCTCTCTCTCCGCCATACAGTCCGGTCTTTTATTTCCTCCCTGCTGATTTACGACGGTTTGCAGAGATGCATGCAAGTCGATCTCTGACGTACTACGGCATTTCGGTTAAACTCCACTTTTATTGATTGCGGTTATTTACAGCGGAGTTTGATGCATGCAGTTCACCGTTGACGGGTTTCATACCTGGAAGAACAAGAGCGTTACCCTGCTGGGGATGTCGGGGGTGGGCAAGACCCACCTGTCGATGCTGCTGCGCAAGCACAACTGGTTCCACTACTCGGGTGACTACCGTATCGGTACCCGCTACCTGGACGAGCCGATCATGGACCTGATCAAGCAGCAGGCGATGCAGACACCGTTCCTGCGCGAGCTGCTGCGTCGTGACTGGATCAATATTCGCAACAACATCAAGGTGCATGACCTGGGGCCGGTGCTGAGTTTTGTCGGCAAACTCGGCAATCCTGAACTCGATGGTGTTCCGCTGGAAGAGTTTTCACGGCGCCAGGCGCTTTACCGCGAGGCGGAGATCGCGGCCATGCGGGATGTGCCCTTGTTTATTCGCAAGGCACACGAGATTTACGGTTACGACAATTTCGTCAACGATGTCGGCGGCAGCCTGTGTGAACTCGACGAGCCGTCCGTGATCGACCTGTTGGTGAAGCACTCGCTGATCCTGTACATCCGGGTCACCGAGAAGGCCGAGGAGGAGGCCCTGATCAGCCGCGCCCAGAGCAGTCCCAAGCCGCTGTATTACCGCCCCGAGTTTCTCGCCGAACACCTGCAGCAGTACCTCGAACTGCGTGGACTTGAATACGCGGCACAGGTTGACCCGGATGATTTCTGCAGCTGGGTGTTCCCGCGACTGTTCCATTCGCGCGTGCCGCGTTACGAGGCCATTGCCGGTCCTTACGGCTATACAGTGACCTCGCACGAAGTCGCGGCAGTACGCGACGAGCAGGACTTCCACGACCTGCTGGAAAACGCCATCGCCCGCAAGGCGGACGAACCGCGGGGATAGCAGGCATGCCGATTGTCGCCCACAACGATCTGCCGACCTTCCAGCGCCTGCGCCTGGAAGGCCAGACTATCCTGAAACCGGGTCGGGCCCGGCAGCAGACCATTCGCGAGTTGCACATCGGTGTGCTGAACATGATGCCGGATGCGGCACTGGCCGCGACCGAGCGCCAGTTTTTTCGCCTCGTCGGGGAGAGCAATCCCATCGCCCAGTTCTACATGCACCCGTTCACGCTCGCCGAGTTGCCGCGCGGAAAACAGGCGAGAGCGCACATCGAGCGTTACTACGACTCGTTCGAGCAGATCTGCAGCGAAGGGCTGGATGCGCTGATCATTACCGGGGCCAATGTTTCCCATCCCGACCTGTCACAGGAGACCTTCTGGGAACCGTTGCGCGCGGTGCTCGACTGGGCACAGCAGAACGTGACCTCTGTGCTGTGTTCCTGCCTCGCCACTCACGCGGCGATGCAGTTCCAGCACGGCCAGAAGCGCACCGCGCTGCCAGCCAAACGCTGGGGCGTGTACCCGCACCGGGTGATTCGCACAGACCACCCGCTGGTCAACGACGTCAATACGCAGTTCGACGTGCCGCATTCGCGCTTCAACAACATCAGTGCCGGACAGTTCCGGGAGGCCGGCCTGCACGTGCTGGTCGAGAGTGGGGAGGCAGGCGTGCACCTCGCCGTCAGTCCGGATGGTTTCCGCGTCGTCTATTTCCAGGGACACCCGGAGTATGACACCGTGTCCCTGCTCAAGGAGTACAAGCGCGAAGTGCAGCGTTTTGCCGGCGGCGAACGCAGCAATTATCCAGCGTTTCCGGAACACCACTTCAAGCCGCGCGAACAGGCCATCCTCGACGAGTATCACACGCGCCTGGCCGCGGCGCGGTCAGCGGGTGACCCGGCTCCCGAATTCCCGGAGCAGCTGGTTGCCGAACACCTCGACAACACCTGGCACGACACAGCCGAAGCTATCGTCGGCAACTGGATCGGGCTGGTCTACCAGTTGACCCACGAACAGCGGAACCTGCCCTACATGGAGGGGGTGGACCCGCATAATCCGCTTGGTCTTGACTGGATTGCCGGTTCAGGCAAATAGTCGCCACGGTGGCGGTACCGGGCAATGACGTGTGTCTGCCCCCGGGGTGCCGAAATTCTCGTGAACTCCCTGTAAATTTCCCTGAATCAGGGAGATCACCGGACACAGGTTCGCAGCAGACCGCAACCAGCGCCATATCCAATGACACGCAAGCTGATTTCTGTATAATCCCCAATCCACTCAATAAGCGCCCGTAGCTCAGCTGGATAGAGTACCTGGCTACGAACCAGGCGGTCGGAAGTTCGAATCTTTCCGGGCGCGCCATTTTTCACTTCTACATCAAGCGGATACCGTTTCAGCGGTAGCCGCCTTTTGCTTCAACAACACCAGTGCGGGACTTTTGCGGGAGTTTTCCCCGCACACCCGGTTGGCCGCCTCAATCAGGTTCTCCAGTTCGGCCGCCGAGTAGTGTGTGGTGATCCTGCCCGACTTGTGTCCCAGCAAGTCCTGCCTGTCCTCGTAACTCACCCCGGCTGCCCGTAAACGACGACCGAATGTGTGCTTGAGGTCGTGGACACGTACCTGCGAAAGATCAGCCCGCTTGCGTGCGCTTCGCCAGCCCGAGTTGTTCATGACCGTGATCGGATGGCCGCGCCAGGTGAACACAAATTCAGGATGTTCACCCCGGACGTCCTCGATGACTGACATTGCAACCCGGTTGAGTACCAGCAATCGTTCTTCACCGTTTTTAACCCGATCCTCCGGGATGATGAAGACGCTGGTCCCCAGCTCGGGAACGGGTACTTCCCATTCCCAACGCAGGTAACACACTTCCTTTTGCCGCGTACCCGTATTGACCTTGAACAGCGCCATCCGCGCCAGATGTGGCGGCAGTTCCTTAAACAGCCGCGCCTGCTCTTCCCAGGATAAGGGCCAGGGCTTGCGTGCGTCTGTCACCGGCAGCAACTTGATCTTGGGTGGAGAGTGCAACCAGGTGAGGTTGTTCTTATCCAGCCATTCCGATGCCGCGAGATTAAGAATGTGCCGTACCACGCCCAGGGCGAGGTTGATGCTCTTGGTCTTGATCCCCTGCTTGCGCCGTGCCTCGATAAAGGGCTGCAATGTCCCGATGTGGACCGATTCGATCGGCAGGTGGCCGATCCAGGGGTCCAGTTGTTTCAGATGCAACGCAGTATCGGCGATGCGGCGTTTCTGCTGGTTCTCATTCAGGTACCGGGTTGCGGCCCGCCGAAATGCGCGTTTCGGCCTTACACCGTAGACGACCGCTTGCCTGACTTCCTCCGTTTTCTTGGCGAGGTATTCTTCCGCCTTTGCGAGGCTGCTTTCTCCAGTGCTTTCGCAAATGCGGATGCCTCTGATCTGTTTGTCGATGTGCCAGACTCCGTTGCGCTCGCAGAGTCCGGCTGTTCTTTTGCGTCCCATGTCAATTCTCCTCTGAGTTGACCGGAACGCCCGTTGCGGGACTTATAGTGGTCTACCCAGGCATCCAGATCAAGGCGATCAAAGGCAATACCTTGTTGTCCGATGCGAATTTCAACGAGATACGGCCGTACCTCGGCGTTAAAGCGGTTTCGGTCCATGCCCAGATAGAAGGGCGCGTCCCGGAAGCGGATCAGTCTTGGAGTGATAGGGCCGGGTTGTTTCATGAGCGGTTGTATTGCATCGAGTGTTAACCAGCGGTTGATCATAGCTACGAGTCGGTTCGGAATCACGTTCGAAAGATCGCCTTTTGAGTCGATCTTTCGAACGTGATTCCGTACACGCGTGATGGCAAGCTGATGTGTTCACAAGTAACCACTGGAGAACACAGATTGCATCATCACGTGCATGTCACTGACACTAACACCGGACAAATCGATAAATCAAAGGATAAATGTTTAGCAAAACGGTAGTGTTTTTTGCCTGTTTTTAGCTGTGAAGTAATAACGTATCCAGTCATTGCGAGGAGCGCAGTGACGAAGCAATCTTCAAAAAGCAATTGAACATGAATGAAAAAGATTGCAGCGTAATGACGAGGCTATTTAGTAAAAAAATGCCGCCGATTAACTTCGCGTACTGCTAAACATTTTGTTCTGGAAAATGTGTGATGCGTTGTGCAATCTCGTGTCTCCATGTCAAACACAAGGAGAACACGGACTATGCAAGAGCAAATCAACACCAGCGTGGTAACGCTGGAAAACCAATTGACTGAACGTTTCGGTCTGCTGTTGTCGCAGACGCAACTGGCCGAACTGCTCGGTCGTACCACCGGTGGCTTGCGCTACAGCCTCAGTTACCCGAGTGACCTGAGCACGCGCGCACTCAAGGCCTGCGGCCGCAAGATCGGACGGCGTGTGTATTACCCGGCCTCGGAGATAGCCAGGATCATCATCGGTACCGGTGAGGCATGATCAAGACCATCATTCGTGCCACTCGCCGCGACCGCTTTGTCATCATCGACCAGCGTGCCATCGAGGATGCCCGCCTGTCCTGGGCGGCCAGGGGGCTACTCGGCTACCTGCTGTCCCGGCCGGATGACTGGATAGTGCTGATCAACGACCTGCGCAAGCGCGGCGACCTGGGACGCGACGGTATCTACAGCCTGCTCCGGGAACTCCGCGATGCCGGCTATGTGCGATTCGTGCGTAAACGTGACCGGCACGGGCGCATCCGTGGCGGCACGTATTTTGTCCGGGAGATTGCTGATTCACCGCATCCGGAATTGCCGTATACGGTTGAGCCGGACACGGCTGAACCGTATCCGGTCAAGCCCGGGAGCATTACCTACTACTGATGTAAACCTAAAAAGAACTACTACTACAACACCGACTACTACCAAAGAGTGTAGTAGTAGTGAAAATGATATCGGCACTCCAGAATTCGCCACCTGGGTTCCGGATGAGCTCAGAGAGGCGGCCCTGGAAAAAGTCGCCAGACTCAGTCCTGTCGAGGCACAGATTGTGATCGACGAATGGGCCGGCTGCATGGCTGCCGAGTTTATCGACACCTCACCGCTCGGTTATCTGCAAGCCTTGGTCAGGCGCTATCAAGAAGGCAATCTCACGTTGGTGCTTGCGCAGGATGTTGCCGACATACGATCGAGACCACCGGATGAACTCAACGGCATTGCCGAGATTGAGATTTGCGTAGTCGGTGGCGATGAAGACTGAT
>CAWHCQ010000025.1:0-13634 GCA_963827755.1 uncultured Gammaproteobacteria bacterium | reverse complement strand
TTCATGGGTACGCAATGACAGGGTGGTTGGAATGGTCGGCACCAGCACCGCGCTGGCCGCCTCGAAGATGTTTTCCGATACCAGTGAAATACTCGGTGGACAGTCCAGGAATACGTAATAGTATTCTTTCCTGAAGGGCTTTAGCAGTTTGTGTATCTGGCGTAGCGGGTTTTTCGTCTGGTCCAGGAAAAGGTCCATGTTCCGGTAGGAAAAATCCGCCGGCAGGAGATCGAGGAGTGCATAGTCGGTGCCGCGGATAAAATCATCGAGGTCACGTTTGCCCTGGACCAGGCGTTTGCCGCCGCCCTTGATCTTCGGCTTGATACGGTAATAGTAGCTTGCGGCGCCCTGTGGATCGAGATCCCAGACAAGCGTGGGCGCACCTTCGCGGGCCGCAAGCCAGGCAAGATTGACGGCGGTGGCGGTTTTCCCGACACCCCCCTTGATGTTGTATGTGGCGATTACTTTCAAGCGCGTGGTTCCCCGGCTAATGGCTGGATGCGAACAGTTTCCGGAACTGCTCCTGATTTTCCAGCAGGGAGAAATTCGCGAAGCGCCCGGCAAACTCCCACCGTGCCTGATGCTGGCGTCTTTCCAGGCCGTCGATAAGCATGCCCATGGCCAGGAGCGTATCTGCTGAAACCCCGCCTTCGGCTACCATCTGGTGGCTGAATTTTTTCAGGGTTATCACCTGAACCTCGTAATCCTGGAAATTACCCAGGTTGTCCTGTAGCAACTTCAACGCCCTGATCAGTTTACTGATTTCGGCCGCAGGATACAGGCTCTGGAAAAACTCCATCAGGTAACGCAGTTTCTTGCCGGTCTTGCGCAGTTCATGCAATGCTTCTGCCGGGGTCTGCGGTTTAATGGCCGCACCTTCCCTGAGGATAAGCCGGTAGACACTCCAGATCCGCTTGCTGGCAACATTGATGACGGGTCGGCCTGCATTTTTCAGCGTCGTGCGCTCATTGACCGGCTGCTCCAGGAAGCTGCGCCAGCTCTTGATCAGCCGCCGATAGCGTGCTGAATCCAGTGCCTTGACCAGGGCCTTGAGTTCACTCTGCTGGTGCCTGATGAGGAAATCGCGCAGTGCTTCGATATCGGCCTGCATGGACGCGGGCAAACTGGCACGGTATTCGTCAAAATTCAGTAAATAAACATCCAGGTCACGGCTGGGGCCGGTCATCAGCCCCAACCAGGCAAATTCTTTTTTGTAGCGGGCGACTGTCCGTTTCGGGAATACCTTCTTGATCTGGGTCAGGGCAGAACGGGTGCGGCGGATCGCGACCCGGAAATCATGCAGGAATTCAGTGTCTCTACCCGCGCGCGTGCCGGCCTCGTTTTGCAACATGATATCGAGCAGCCGGTGCAGGATGAGCTTGCTTGCCTGGTCCGCGCGCATGGCGGGATCCAGTGTCAGGTCCAGTTTGCTGGAGTAGTTGCACGGTGTTACCCCGATAGCGGAAAGGGCTACCAGCATGATGTCATCGCCTGCCATGGTCAGGCCCAGCTCCTCGAGAAGGCAGGTCACTTGCTTGCAGGGTTTTTGGTAGCCCCTGACCGGGATGACGATCGCGCGGTCACCCAGCCGGGTGGAACGAGTGCCTTGCTGTCGCGGCAGGGTGCTCTCCTCGACGACCAGGTAGGCGACGGTTTTGTCGTCCAGGTTGAGAATGCGCAGGGTATTGATCCTGGAACGGACCCTGACTTTCACGGCGAGTTCGCGCATTTCCAGCAGCTTTTCAAGCCGCTCGCGAAAGTGGCCCTTTGGCAGGTCCCGGGCAAACCTGGGCACCTTCTGCACTTTCAGCCGGGCATCAGCGCGCTTGTCTTTCAGCGTCCGCCATACAAGCATGTGCCCGTCGCCGTCACGGCTATCCTCGAGTATGGAATTGCCCGAGTACAGCCGCCAGTCAAAGCTGTCATACCAGGTGCGTTGCAGCATGCGGGGGGCATCGGCCTGGTGCCTGAACGCCTGCTTTACCCCGGCAAGCAACTCGTCGGCGCCGAGCGGGGAAGGGAGCAGAAATTCCAGTGACGTACTCACGCAGTCATTACCGCAAGCGTCCCTTGCAGGGAATATACCTCTGCAAGCGCTTGCGAGCGACCAACACGGCTACACCGACAGATCCCGGAATCCATTCTCATAAATATTAATGAGGCCACAAGTCTGAAATATTGTTATGTTTCAGCAGAATGTTTTACCATTGTGGCACTACTGCAAACAGGTTTGCAACATCGATCAGAAGAATCATAAAGATGAGGAAAACACCGGGTGGATATAACACTGTGGATTGAAGTAGCGCTGTTTATCGTCCTGATGGGGTTCTCCGCGTTTTTTTCCAGTTCAGAAACCAGCCTGTTCTCGCTGAACAAGATCCAGCTGGAGCAGATGCGCCGTGATGACGATCCGAACCTGAACCTGATTGAACGCCTGCTGAGCCAGCCAAGGCGCCTGGATCCGCGTAATGAATTCGTCAATGTGGCCGCATCCGTGATTTCAGCGGCAATCGTTATCCAGTTGCTCGGGGCCGAGAACAAATTCGTGAACCTGTTCATCATGGTACCGATTCTGCTGCTGTTCGGCGAGATTACACCAAAGACGCTGGCAATCCGCAACAATGTCGCCTTTGCCAGCCTGCAGAGTCGTCCGATCGAGTTCTTTGCGAGAGTTATCGCACCCGTTCGATTTCGGCCGTAAGACGGTCGCGGAACTGATGACGCCAAGGTCAAATATTTTCTTTCTGCCCCTGGATTTGCCGCTCGCTGACATGGTGCAGGAATTGCGGCGACGCGTCATCAAGGAACCTGTTTACGCGGCACCGTGACACTGGTAGGTTTATTGGCAAGCGATGAACGAATTTGCAGCATTGCTGGTATTGCTGATTCTCTCGGGTGTGTTCTCCGGTTCCGAGACGGCCCTGGTGACCCTGTCCCTGGCGCGGGTCGAAGGACTTGTCAATGAAGGTCGCCACGGCGCATCAGCTCTTTATAAGCTGAAAAAAGATCCATCCGCCATGCTTACGACGATACTGATTGGAAATAACCTCGTCAATATAGCGGCCTCTGCGCTGGCCACTGTCATTGCGACACGGGAGTTTGGCAGTGCCGGACCGGGAATTGCCGTTGGCCTGCTTACATTTTTTATTCTGGTGTTCGGTGAAATCACCCCCAAGAGTCTGGCGACACGTTATTCCGAACGCATTTCCCTGTTCATCGCCTATCCCTTGCTGGCATTCATGCGCCTGATCTATCCCCTGGTATGGTTCTTCAGCCATTTTACCAGCTGGATTCATCGCCTCACGGGCGGCGAGAGCGACCCCACGGTTACCGAGTCTGAATTGATCGGTATGCTGGGATACGGTGTTGATGAAGGCGCCATCGAACATCATGAAAGGAAAATTATCGAGCGGGTATTTGCCTTCAATGACCTGAAGGTCCGGGATGTCATGACACCCAAGGGCAGGATATTTTCCCTGAAAGCCTCTCTTACGGTAGCCGAGGCGTTGCCGAAAGTTGTGCAGGCGCACTATTCCCGCATCCCCCTGTATGAAGGACAGAAGGATAACCTTACGAAGGTGCTGTATCTGAGGGACCTGTTGAAGGCTTCAGCGAACGGTCAGGCGGAAGAACGACTGGCTGATATTGCCCACAATCCTTTGTTTGTATCTCAGTACCAGGTGATCGATGACCTGTTTGCCACATTCAGGCGGCGTAACCGGGTGTTTGCGATTGTCGTGGATGAATACGGTGATGTGCGCGGTATCATTACACTTGAAGACCTGCTCGAGGAACTGGTTGGTGAGATCTATGATGAAAGTGATGTCGGACCACTTGAGGTCGACAGTATTTCCGGAACTGAAATCATCGTGGAAGGCTCGACTGAACTGCGGGTGGTGGAACATTTCTTTGATGTGGATCTTCCCGGCAAACCGACCGATACAGTAAGTTTATGGATCCTCGGCTATACGGAATATATTCCCAGCGAAAAAGAAGAATTCACTATCGACAACCTGGATGTCACGATCGTCAGGGCGACGGATCGCAGCATCGACAAGGTCAGCATACAACTCCCTCACCGTGGCCCGGACAGCCACGACAGCTGACCTCAGGTCAGTGACAGCAACGCAGAAACCAGCAGTTCCGGATCATAATACGGGGCGCTTTGCCGGCTGATCAGCCGGGTATCGATGACCCGGATGCCCTGCTTCTGCAAGGCAGGTGCTGATATCGGTGACAGGTATTTGCCCCGTTTGCTGTCCATGAGAACAAAGTTCAGCAGTTTTTCGCCGGGGCACTTGTCCGGGTTATCGGCGCGCAGGTAATCGAGCAGGGTTGCTACGGAACTGTCCAGGGTCATGCCGATTTGTTCCGGGTCATGGCCGAGGTTGGGTATGTAGACTTTCGGGCAATCGGTCCCGGCAATGGCCGAGCCGACGCCCCCCGGCAACAGGCTGGCCACCAGGCTTGTATAGAAGCTGCCGGGAGGGTAGCAGATGAGTTCCGCCTGCTGTATCAGCCGGCGGTACTTTTTGCGCATTTCTGCCTTTGCGGGTACAGGCCTGTCGACCTGACTGGACAGGAACAGCCGGCTGACAGGCGACTGCAGCGGCGCAACTTCCTTGCCGGTCAGTCGATGCTGGCCGGTCACGCAACTGCCGTCTTCCAGCTCTGCCGCCAGGTGCAGGTTGTCATTGACCACGGCGAGCACCGTGCCCTGCACGTTGACCAGTTTCGAGAACAGGAAAATGATCGGATCCAGGTGCTTGTGGTTATTCAGATAGCCGCCGGCGAGAATCAGGTTGCCGGTGCTGGCGCCGCGCAGATCGAAATCATCCGGCATGGCCTCGCGGAAATAGCCCAGCTGGTTGCGGATGAGCCGGCGCATGGGGTTGGAGATCGCCGCCACCAGTGGCTCCTTGCCCTTGATCATCAGGTCAAGTCTTGCCAAGAGTTCACTGGCCGGCTGATTTTCGGGAAAGCGATAGGTGAATAAGCGGTAAACTTCCGGGTGCCCGGTAACGTTTTCATCAGCGAGGGCTACCAGCCGGCTGCGGAGGTCGCCAATCGACGGCATGGAGAAGGCCCGGCGCAGCTTGGCCGAGCTGCCGCCGGAATCAAAGGGCGTGACCAGGTGTATGGAATTGTGCGTGTAGCGTTTGAGATGACGGCTGGTAGCGGTGAGGGCGGTGCCGCCGCTGAAAAACAAAATGCGTGGTCCCAGTTCGGGCGCCTTCAGGTAGCGGCTGAGCCGCACCCGGTCGGGCAGCTGCACGCTGCGGGTGATTCTGATCGGTTTATGTGCTGGCACAGGCAGGTCCGTCAAGTTCATTCAAGGTCGGTTGCGAACCTGTATCAAACAGGATTCCGGGTTAGTCCGTCTTCTAAAGACTGCTATCATAAACCTGTCGCTTGACTGGTATGATTGGGTACTACAATAAGGTAACCGCTACAGTAAGCCAATGGAATCGATTATACCCCCGATACGCAATACTGCCCGCGCATTGATCCTGCAAGGCGAGAACATCCTGTTGCTGCGCAAGGACGGCTACGAAAAGGGTGAGCGGTTTGCACTGCCCGGAGGTGGCCAGGATATCGGCGAAACCCTTGAAGAGGCGCTCATGCGTGAATGCGTGGAGGAAATCGGCACCCGCGTGGAAATCCGTGATCTTGTCTATGTGGCTGACTATTTCAAGCCGCGCGACACAGACCCCCTCAGCAGGCGTCACCTGGTCGAGTTTCTGTTCGCGTGCAGGGTTCCCGATGACTATGCGCCCAGAAACGGCCACCACCCCGACAAGCACCAGGTCGAGGTGGTCTGGGCCAGGCTGGACGAGCTTGCGGGTATGCCGCTATACCCGCGGTCGCTGGCGCCGTACCTGGCGGAGCCCGCTGCGACGGCCGGCAGCGTCTACCTCGGGACCATCGACTGGTAATGAAAATCCCCAAGAATATACGCAACAACCTGCGTTTCCTGGTCGCCGAGGTCGGATCCCAGGTCTCCAGCCTGCAGGCCTATCTTGATGCCCCCTCGGCAAGTGTTGCCCGGCATATCCTTGACCGCAGTGGTTATGCCTATAATCTCATGCTGCGGATACACGACAGCTGCCACGTCCAGGCCATCAAGGCGGTTGAATCAGGTACAGATGCCGCCTCACTCCGTGTGATTGAATCCATTGCGACAGAGCTTGAACGTATCACCGGCCTGTGCCGTGAATCTATTCGGCAACTGGATCAGCTGCATAACAGACGTTGCCCTGGCGCAGGCACCTGTATCTCCATGCTGGACAGGATCACTCGGGGGATCGACCGGATTGAACGGGCAATCCGTCGAAACGACACCCGGCTGGCGCTCAGGATCGGCGCAATCAAGACACGGCTGGACAAGTCCAGCCAAAAGCTGGTGAAAAAGTACACCACGGGACTCAAGCGCAGGAAACATACGGAAGACCTGGTGGCAGGGCTGTTCCTGGTGCACGGCATCGAACAGATGGGGGATGCCATGCTGAATATCAGCGAGACCATCATATCCGCCAACCTGGGTCAGCCGATCAACATTGACCGCTACCATTCCCTGCGTGCTTCAATGGAACAGCTGGACACGGCACACAAGGCTTCAGGCCTGGTGGCCGAGCAAATAGCAGAAACACGTTCCGGCAGCGGCATTTCCGCCATCAGTGCGAGCGGGCAGGAAGATGCCGGTTATGTGGCCATCTACAAGGACGGCAAGAAGCGCAAGTTGCGCGAGGAGCGTCGCGGCCTGAAGAGCTGGCAGGAGAAATTCCCGGGCCTGGCGCCCAGGATTCTTTCCTACAATAAACGCGGACAGTCCGCCTCATTATTGATAGAGCATCTGGCCGGGCTGACATTCGAGCAGATACTGCTGCACGAACCGACCCGCCTGCTCAGGGAGACCCGGAAGCAGCTGCAACGCACCCTCGGGAAAGTATGGCGCGAGACGCGTACCGCAACACCGGTTTCCGCTGCATACATGCGCCAGCTGTCAAAGCGACTGGAAGAGGTGTATACCATCCACCCGGAGTTTCGCCAGGATGACTGCCGCATCTGTGGTACATCCGTGCCGTCCTTCGGTGCACTGCTGAAGCGGGTGCATCGCCTCGAGTCCGGGATCAGGGCGCCGTTTTCAGTCTATATCCACGGCGATTTCAACGTGGACAATATCATCTACGATCCGCTGGAAAAGAAGATCAACTTCATTGATCTGCATCGTTCGCGCTACATGGACTATGTCCAGGATGTATCGGTTTTCATGGTCTCCAATTACCGTTTGCAGATTTTCGACGCACCACTGCGACGACGCATCATGCTGCTGACGCGGGATTTCTACCGGTTTGCGGCGGACTTTGCGAGGAAATCCGGTGACAGGACTTTCGAGCTGCGCCTCGCCCTGGGACTGGCGCGCTCGTTTGCCACATCCACGCGGTTTATACTCGACAAGTCACTGGCGCGCGCCATGTTCCTGCGTGCACGTTACCTGCTCGAGCAGGTGCTGGCGGCAGACCTGAAGGATCCGCACTCGTTCCGTGTGCCGGTCAGGGAGATATTCATTGGCTGAATACAGAATCGGTGTTGTCGGCATACCGGGGAAGTGGTCCACGGAGACGCTGGCCGACGCCGTTGAGAAAAAGACCGGTCAGCGGCTGGTGATCGATATGGCTGACGTCAGTCTCGACCTGGAAAAGCAGCGCCTGGTTTTTGAGGACATGGATTTGTGCCGGCTGGATGCGCTGATCATCAAGAAGATCAGCGCCAGTTACAGTCCCGCCACGCTGGACCGCCTGGAGCTGCTGCGCGTCGCCGAGCAGGCCGGGGTCCGCGTCTTCAGCCGGGCGGAGAATATGCTGCGCCTGATTGACCGTCTGAGTTGCACGGTGACGCTGCGCAACGCCGGCATCCCGATGCCGGCGACCCGTGTCACCGAGAATGCCGGCGTGGCGCTGGCGGCCGTGCAGGATTTTGGCAGTGCCGTGTTCAAGCCGCTCTATTCCACCAAGGCACGCGGCATGTGCGTGATCGATTCCGCCAGCGACCCGGCCGGGGTCGAGCGTGAGATTCGCGCCTTTCGGGCGGAGAACCCGGTGATGTATATCCAGCAGAAAATCGACTTGCCGGGCCGGGACCTGGGGATGGTGTTCCTCGCGGGTGAATATCTGGGCAGTTATGCCAGGGTCTCGAAAGGTGCCGCCTGGAACACGACCATACACAGTGGTGGCCGGTATGAAGCGCATACGCCGCCGGATACCGTGATAGAGCTGGCCCGGCGTGCCCAGGAGTTGTTTGCCATGGACTTCACCACGGTCGATGTCGCCGAAACGAAAAGCGGGCCAATCGTTTTCGAGGTGTCCGCCTTTGGGGGGTTTCGCGGCGCCCTCGAAGGTATCGGAATCGATGCCGCCGGTTTGTATGTCGAACATGTGCTGCGTCAACTAAGCGCATGAGAAATGGAGACAATGACGATGGACTTTACTGTGGATGCTGCCGTGGCTGAATTACAGGAGCAGGCACCCCTGTGCGCAGACGAACTCTATCTTGCACCCGGCGAATGCGTACTCAGGGTGCGCTCCAATTCCCCGGAACTGCTGACAGGTCTTGCCGATTATTTCTCGCACGTCACAAGCGAGGCCACCACCCCCGACATCGACATCATTGCCATCGAACGCGATGCGCCGGAACTTGATGTAGAGTTCATCGACTGGAAACGCGAACCGGGCAAGACCGGCCGCAAGGATTCCTACGTGGACCTGCCGGGTGGACGCCTGGTCCGCAAGGTGCGCACCGGCATGGTATTCCTGCAGAGCGAGCATCGCCGCATCGCCGCCGGACCCTGCAGGAAATATGACAACCAGGTAATCAACTTCATCAATTCCCAGTACATGAACTGGCTGCAAAACCGGGGCTGGCTGATCTGCCATGCCGCGGGGCTCGTCTACCAGGGCAAGGGACTCGGGATTGCCGGGTTTTCCGGCGGCGGGAAGTCTACCCTGATGCTGCATATGCTCGACAATGACGAGGTGTCCTACCTGACCAATGATCGTTTGTTCATGCATGCCGGTTCCGGCCGGGTCGAGGCGCGCGGCATACCGAAATTGCCGCGCATCAATCCAGGCACCATTGTCCACAATAAAAGGCTGCACAGCCTGATTCCTGCAAAACAGCGCAAGGCCCTGCTGCAGCTGCCGGGCGCGGAGCTGTGGGCGCTCGAGGAAAAATACGATGTACATATCGACAGGGTCTACGGACCCGGGCGGATCATGGCGGAGGCCCCGCTGTCGGCATTCCTGATACTGGACTGGCAGCGTGACAGTGATATGGAACTGCAGGTTGAGCGGGTGGACCCGGCGCTCAACCCTGACCTGCTCGACGCCCTGATGAAATCACCCGGTCCGTTCTACCAGCACCCGGACGGCACCTTCCAGCAGGATACGGAAGTCTTCGACGAGGCGGTCTACCTGGAGGCACTCGAGACCATTCCCGTCTACGTCGCCAGGGGGCGGGTTGATTTTTCCGCCATGGCGGATCGCTGTTTGCATGAGGTACTGGTCTGACCCTAATGGTACTTATTCAAATATCCTGCCACGGAAGCACACGGAAACAATTCTATTAATGTATTTTTATTCCGTGTCATTCCGTGTGCTTCCGTGGCCAATCGGGTGTTTTTTTATTGATAACACCTCTTAAGCAGGTGCCATTTTGGTCTGACCCGACAACAGGAACTTAAATGATCATGACACGTGAACTTTTGCTGCTGCGCCACGGCAAGTCCGACTGGAGTACCGGCCTTGATGATTTTCATCGTCCGCTGAAGGATCGTGGCAAACGTGCTGCCCAGCGTGTCGGGGTTTGGCTCGCGCAGCAGAAAACAATACCTGACCTGATTATTACATCACCGGCGGAGCGTGCGCTGGTCACTGCCCAAAAGGTCTGCAAGGCCATGGGTTACAGCGATGCGGGGATCGTGCAGGACGAGCGCATCTATGCGGCAGGGCTCGATGAACTGCTCGCGGTGCTCGCGGACTGTCCGCAGGATACGTCACGGGTGATGCTCGTGGGCCATAACCCGGGTCTGGAAGACTTGCTCGTCTGGCTGGCGAACGAAGATATTCCATTGTCCGACGATGGCAAACTGATGCCGACAGCAACGCTGGCCAGGCTGCAGATGCAGGCAGACTGGCGTACATTGATTGCCGGGTGCGCCCGTCTTGTTTCCCTGACTCATCCCGCAACCCTGCCGGAGAAATTTCCTTACCCGTCACCGGACGGCAAGGAACTGCGTGACCGGCCCGCCTACTACTACACCCAGTCATCCGTGATCCCTTACCGCGTGCGCGACGGCAAAACGGAAATACTGGTCATTGCGTCGAGCAAAAAAAATCACCTCGTCGTTCCGAAAGGCATCCAGGAACCGGGGCTTTCTCCCCAGGCATCGGCCGCGCAGGAGGCGCTGGAGGAAGCAGGCATCGAAGGCGAGGTTGCGGAAGATGCCCTCGGCAGCTATACCTGCGAGAAATGGGGGGCCACCTGCAGCGTCGCCGTCTATCCCATGAGGGTCACTGGTCTCCTGGCAGATGATGAATGGGAGGAAAGTCACCGCGGGCGCCAGTGGTTGAGCGCGAAAAAAGCGGCCAGCCGGCTGAAACAGCCGGAACTCGGGCCACTGGTAGAAAAACTGGCAGCCATGCTCTGACGCATGGGGAGACTGATCGCAGCGCTGGTTCGACATGGCGACTATCACCAGTCACCGGATACTCCCAGTGCCCACCAACCCTGGCCGCTCACCGGCGAAGGAGAGGCCCGGGCGCAGGCGGGTGCGCAGGCCCTGCATGAAATGATCGTCCGCAACGGCTGGTGCCTGGTGCCTGCGATTGACTCATCGCGCATGCTGCGCGCCTGGCAAACGGCAGTGATTTTTGCCGATGAGCTTGCACAATTGACCCCGTCCAGGCCGCCTGTCGACAGTTACGACGAACTGGCTGAAAGAGGCGTCGGCTGCCTGGCCAATCTCGCCACAACACAGATCGAGGCCATCCTGCAGCAGGACCCGCGTTTTTCCGCGCCGCCTGCCGGCTGGAAGGCGGACAGTCATTACCGCCTGCCGTTGCAGGGCGCCGAATCCCTGCTGGAGGCCGGTGCGCGGGTAGCTGCTCACCTGTCCGGATCGATGGCGGCCATCACGCAAGACGCCGACCATGACAGGCTAAAGATTTTCATCGGGCATGGTGCCGCCTTTCGTCATGCGGCCTGCCATCTTGGCGTGCTGTCGATTGAACAACTCGGGCAGCTCAGCATGTACCACTGCCGGCCGGTCATGCTCGAGTATCTTCCCGGGGGACAATGGCGCCATATCGACGGGGAGTGGAAGGTGCGTTCGGTCAGCGGCGTTTACACAGACTAGCCTGGCAACGGATCATGCAGCTGAAGACTACATGCAAACACCTCCCGCGTTACAGGGGGAAGTCCTGGATCACGGCAAACCTCCCGGAGCAGGGCCAGGTCTGGATGCTGGGTAAACTGCTTTCCGTTAAAAAAGACAGATACCACAGTGATGCCTATGCGCGGGATATGCACGTGGCTATTGGCAAGGAACCATGGAAGTGGCCGAAACGCACCGTGTATTTCATTTCCGATATCCATGCCGATGCCGATGCCTTCATGGCATCCCTGGTTGCCTCGGGGGGTGTAAAAAAGACCGGGTCCCGGGACAGGGATTTCAAGCTCACCAGGGCCGGACGGAAGGCGCGTTTCCTC
The DNA here is from genome assembly GCA_963827755.1 of uncultured Gammaproteobacteria bacterium. GTDB lineage: Bacteria > Pseudomonadota > Gammaproteobacteria > UBA9214 > UBA9214 > UBA9214. The sequence continues at coordinate 1,868 of CAWHCQ010000025.1, read as the reverse complement.
ATCGGCGGAGACTGTTTTGACAAGGGGCCAAGCACACTGCGACTGCTCGATATAATCCGGATGCTGATGAACCGGGGCGCTGACGTGGTGTTACTGGCCGGTAATCATGACATCCGCATGATGCTGGGAATAAAGACGATCGGCATGGAACCGGACCCCAGAACCGATCATTTCTTTATCCGCATGGGGCCGAAGATGATCCCCTTTCTGTCCGAGATTCGTGACCGTTACCTGCAGGGGAAGAATGCCCTGCAAGGTGTGCCGGATACCCGTGAATGCAGGCGACTGCTCTATCCTCCCGAAAGCTGGTTTCGGGATTTCCCTGAACTTGCCGCATGGGGAATGCCTGAGGCAAGCATCGAGCGTGAGGTGAGCAGGTTGTACAGGAAGATGGCACGCTTCGAAGAGGGTTGCGAGATGGCAGGGCTTTCCCTGCGCATGGTGTACGCGGCTGCCAGGAAATGGCAGCAGCTGTTTCTGTATCCAAAGGGCGAATATGCGTGGTTTTACAAGCGAATGCAGCTTGGCTACCGTGAAGGTTCCTTTATTTTCTTACATGCGGGCCTTGATGACCGAATGGCCGCATTGATCAGTAAAAAAGGCATAAAATATGTCAACCGCAAATTCCGCAAGCAGATGCACGGCGACCCGTTTGATTTCTACTATGGTCCCCTGGCCAATATTATTCGTACCAAGTATCGTCCGGTAGATATGCCCCTGACCCGTCGCGGGGTCAGGCTGCTGCGCAAAAAGAATGGTGTGCATGCCATTGTTCACGGGCATCGAAACCTGCTGCACGGGCAACGGGTCTTGTTGAGAAAGGGCATTGTCAATTTCGAATGCGATGCCACGCTGGATCGCAATACACGGGCAAAAGAAGGGCTTGAGGGACCGGGAGCGGCGGTCACCATCTTCAGACCCGAAGGACTGGTGATGGGTATCAGTAGCGACTATCCTTACATCAAGATATTTGAACCGGCATTATTCAGTCACTAAACCGTCATTCCCGAATGCAAGACACTGTACAGGGAATGCTGACAACGGATCTGGACATATGAGAAGCGGAAAAAGAAGTTTTCGTCATCAGTCACTGCAGGATAGAGAATCCATTCAGGGCATTCTGAAGTCCATCAGCAGCGGTATTGCCAAAGGGAAGGTCACCTTTAGCGATGAAGACGAAAAGATCGTCATGCGGCCCGAGGGTCTGCTGGATCTCAAGGTTACCGCGACCCAGGAAGATAATCGTAACCGCTTCAATATTCGCATCAGCTGGCAGGTGGACGATAGCAGCGAGAAAAAGAAGAAGTCATTATCCGTGAAGTGACATTACCGGCATGGATCCTGTCTGCGGTCGCGTCTGTGGATGAGGCATAAATTCTGCGATGATCATAATAATAAACAGCTTGCATGACTTTTCTGGAAGAGTTTTTACATTGTCGTCATAACTTGTTATCTTGCCTGCATGCGAGCGATTCTAACAAGACACTACAAGACCATCATCAATGCGGCTGAGGAGATTCTGGGTTGGGGGGATTCACCGCGTGACAGCGGCTGGAAGGCTGATGTCGATTTTGTGGAAGCACGGCTTGAAGGAACACGCGATCAGATTCGATGCCGTCTACTCAAGCGATCTGGAGCGAGCCAGGCAGACAGCAAAGTTTCACGCCAGGCACCTCGGTATCCACATAATCCACGATACGCCTGCGCTGAACGAGGTCAACTACGGGAAACTGTACAAAAAGAAAAAGAAGTGGGTCGCCGAACATTATCCGCAGCACAAGAAGGATCCGGATTTTGTCTATCCGGAGGGCGAAAGCTTTCGCCAGATGCAGCAACGCAGCGTCAATTTCCTTTTATCCCTGGCAGTG